>JAFTIH010000025.1 GCA_017456985.1 Clostridia bacterium
AACTTTTTGGAAAAAGGACCCCCACACCCTTTTTTTCGTGGAAAACATTTGAAAAAGATTTCCACACCTTTCACAACTTTCCCAAAGGGGAAAGTATAATAGATTAGTCAGTCTGTACCCCCATCGTTAGTGTGGCGTACAGACCTTTTTGTTTTGTACACAACCTGTCAGCATCGCTGCCGCGACCATTTTGGTACCCCCACCCAAAATGGGCACCAAAGTTAGTTTCCCACTGGAAAAGCCCTCTCAGCCGCTTGTCGGCTGACGGATGAGGTGTAAGTGTCGCATTGTTTGCAGACGCTAAATTTAATTATCTTGATTTTTTGCCGTTTTTGCGCTTTTTCTCAAAAATTTACGCAACATGAAAAAAATAATTGTAAATGTGCCTTTACAAATTACTTTTTTAATGGTATAATAATTAAGAATGACATCCGCGCAACCGATAGACAAAATTTTTTTACAAGGAGTACCGCTTAATGTTCACGAAACTGAAGGAATACGGTTTTCTCTTTTCCGAGCTCGTAAAACGCGATTTCAAGCAAAAATACAAGCGCACGTACCTCGGCATGATCTGGAGTGTGCTCTCCCCCCTGCTTTCCCTGCTCGTCATGCGCCTGGTGTTTACTCACTTCTTCGGCTCCACCATCGCGCATTACACCACCTACCTCTTCTGCGGTAATATCGTCTTTAACTTCTTCAGCGATGCCACCAACGGCGGTATGGGCGCACTGATGAACAACGCCGCGATCTTCTCCAAGATCAACGTACCAAAGTATCTCTTTCTTTTCTCCCGTACCATCACCTCGCTGATCAACTTCGGTCTGACCTTCCTCGTCTTTTTGGTATTCTGCCTCATCGACGGCATCGTGTTCAAGGTCTCCATGTTTTCGCTGATCATTCCCATCCTCTGCTTGATCGTGTTCAACATCGGTATGGGTCTGATCCTCTCGGCAATGTATATGTTCTTCCGTGACATTCAGTACCTTTGGAGCGTTTTCACCCAGCTTTTGATGTATATGTCCGCGATCTTCTACGATACCTCCGGATTTGGCGCGCTCGAAAAGGTTTTCTATATCAACCCCGTATTCGTTTATATCAAATATTTCCGTATCGCGGTCATTGACGGCGTGCTCCCGCCCCTGTGGCACACGCTCCTTTGCATAGGATATGCGCTCGTCTTCTTCACGATCGGCGCGCTGATCTACAAAAAGAAGAATCATAAATTCCTCTATTACGTGTAAGAAAGGAGCAAGGCAATGAAGAAAGTCAAGAACACCATCACCATCAACACCGAAAAGACTCCCATTCTTTCCTGCTCCAACGTCTCCATCCGCTACGTCAGCGGCGACTTCAAGGAGATCGGCATCAAGGAGTTTTTGCTCCGTAAGATCACCCGCAATTACAAGATCAACGAGTTCTGGGCTGACCGCAACGTCAACTTCGCCATCTACCGCGGAGATATGCTCGGTATCATCGGTACCAACGGTGCGGGAAAATCCACCCTGCTCAAGGCGGTCTCGGGCATTATGGTCCCCACGGAGGGCGTGGTGGAATGTAACGGCAAGATTGCGGCGCTTCTCGAGCTTGGCTCGGGCTTTGACGGCGAATTGACCGTCCGCGAGAACACCTATTTGCGCGGCGCAATGCTCGGCTATACCAAAAAATTTATGAAAGCCACCTACGACGACATCATCAAGTTCTCGGAATTGGAGGAGTATCAGGACAGAGCGTTCAAGCATCTCTCCTCGGGAATGAAGGCACGTCTCGCGTTTTCCATCGCGTCGCTCGTCAATCCCGACATTCTGATTTTGGACGAGGTCCTCTCGGTCGGTGACGGAGCCTTCCGTGCCAAGAGTGAGGCAAAGATGAAGGCGATCATCAACGGAGGCGCGACCACCATTCTCGTTTCGCACTCCATCGCGCAGGTACGCGCAATGTGCAACAAGATCCTTTGGCTCGATCACGGCAACCAGGTCGCGTTTGGCGACGACGTCAAAAAGATCTGTGACGCCTACGAGATCTATCTCCAAACGAAGGTTCTCCCTTCCCCTGACCTGTTTAAGTAAGACCCCGAAGGCGGCACGGAACCCCCGTGCCGCCTTCGTTTCCCTTATGATATCCGCAAGCAGCGGCTCATACAACCCCTCCGTCATTTTCTTGCGAAAATGCCACCTCCCCTTACACAAGGGAGGCAATTTTGGTGCGGTGCGGCGGGCAAGCCCGCTTTAAACACTCGCTTTTCGTGCGGTGCAAACAGTTACCACGATGATTTTATTTGTACAGACACCCCTCTTATGCGTCATCCTGAGCGGAGAGCGCGGAATTTAAAGATGGTAAAAAATCTTCTGTGCAATGCTCGCAGTCGAACTTTCGCGCAATGAGGGACGAATGGAGCGAAAGCGCAAGATGCGAAGCATCGAAGCGGGATCTACAATAGAGTCTTGCTGTCTTACCAAATGAATGTTACTTTCCCATGAAAAGGTATGGCAAAACTCGCTTGTAGATCTCACTTCGGCGTACCGCCTCGTGGTTTTGCTCCGTTTGTACCAAACTGCGCAAAACTTCGACTTCGGACATTGCAAAACAGACTCGTATGAAAACGCAAATTCTGTGTCCTCCGCTCAAGATGACGCATGGACGGAATGGTCGGGGCGGTTGTTTGCACTGTACGAAAAGCGAGTATTCGTAGCGGCACGTTGCCGCAAAGTCTGCATCCCGCACTGACGATAGGGGGTACAGACTGACAAATCTATTAAACTTTCCCCTTTGGGAAAGTTTTGAAAGGTGTGGAAAACTTTTTCAAAAGTTTTCCACGAAAAAAAGGGTGTGGGGAAAACCCCCGTTAAAGTTTTAGAAAGGAGCAAGAAACAGAATGAACAACACAGAAAAGCAATCAAATAAGGGCATCATCGGGCTGACGGCGGCGATGGTGATATTCGGAACGGTCGGCATCTTCCGAAAGTACATCGATCTCCCCTCCTCCATGATCGCCATGGCGAGAGGGTTGATCGGCACGCTGTTTCTTTTGATCCTGCTTGCGTGCAAGAGACAGAGGCTCGATCGCGCGGCGATCCGCAAAAACGCGGTCATGCTCCTCATTTCGGGCATCTGCATCGGCTTTAACTGGATCCTGCTCTTCGAGTCCTATCGATACACCACCATTGCCACCGCAACGCTCTGCTACTACATGGCACCCGTGATCGTCATTCTTGCAGCCCCCATCCTCCTCAAGGAGCGTATGACGGCAAAAGATCTCGCTTGCGTGCTGCTTGCGGTGATGGGCATCGTCCTGGTCTCGGGGCTTCCCGACACGGGCGCAGGCACGCAAAACACGCTCGGCATTCTCTTGGGTCTCGGTGCGGCGGTGCTTTACGCAAGCGTGATCCTCATGAATAAGAAGATCACCGACATCGGCGCGGTCGACAAGACCGTCGTTCAGCTCGCGGCGGCAGGCGCGAT
>JAFTIH010000026.1 GCA_017456985.1 Clostridia bacterium
TACAAATATAAACGCCGTTGTGCACACACATTCCAGATGGGCGACAATTTTTGCACAGGCAGGCAAAGAAATCCCTATGTTAGGAACAACACACGCCGATACCTTTTACGGTAACATTCCCTGCACAAGAAAAATGACTGCCGAGGAAATTGCCGGCAATTACGAAAAAGAAACAGGAAATGTGATTATTGAGAGATTTCAGAGCTTAGATCCCATTGCCATTCCCGGAGTCATCGTCAATTCTCACGGACCTTTCACTTGGGGAAAAAATGCTTACGATGCGGTAAAAAATGCAATCGTTTTGGAGGAGGTCGCTATGATGGCTTGGCACACGCTAACGCTGAATCATCAAGCAACCTTCCAACAAGAATTGGCGGACAAGCATTATTTCAGAAAGCACGGCGAAAACGCGTATTACGGACAAGGAGATCATCAATGACCATCGACAGCTTACAATATAATGGAATATGCAGGTGCGGCAAAGAGCACCGAATGGAAACCGAGTTTGCAATGATAGAAAGCGGTTGTTTAAAAAATCTTTCCGGTTATTTGTCAAAGTACGGAATACAAGGATACACCGTTGCCGTATACGATGAGAATACATACGCGGCTACCGCGGACAGACATCCAAGCGTTGATTTAGATATCATTCTTGATCCGACCGATCTTCACGCAAACGAGCACGGTGTATCTCTTTTGATGGAAAAATTGCCGTCATGCGCCGAGGTACTGATAGCCATTGGTTCCGGAACGATACATGACATAACGCGATATTGCGCTTATATAAAAAAAGCGGAATTCGTTTCGTGTCCGACAGCGGCAAGCGTCGACGGCTTTTGCTCGTCCGTTGCGGCGATGACATGGAACGGCTGTAAGAAAACTTTGACCGCTGTCGCGCCCAAAATCGTTATTGCCGATACGGACGTTTTTATGAATGCTCCAATCAGATTGACTCGCTCCGGGTTTGGCGATATGATAGGAAAATATATCGCGCTCACCGATTGGAAAATTGCGAATATACTTACGAATGAATTTTATTGTGACAGGATTGCACAAATTACGTTTGAGGCAACTCAGTCGGTATTAGAATCGGTTGACGGCATTATAGAAGGGAAGCCGCAGGCATACGAAAGGCTTATGTATGGCTTGCTTCTTTCCGGACTCGCTATGCAAATGATAGGAAACTCTCGTCCCGCCTCGGGTGCTGAACATCACATCTCGCATCTTATAGAAATGGCTCCTGTCGGGCTTGATATATCCTCAAACGCGCTCCACGGCGAAAAGGTGGGAGTGGGGACGCTCTTGGCAATCGAAGAATATAAAAGACTTGCAACGGCATCCAAAATTTCATTTCTTGATTACACGGAATTCAACAGACAAACGATAGTTAACGTATTTGGAGAGACTATGACAGAGGAAATTCTAAAAGAAAACGAACACGATGCCGCAATAAGCGTTACCTCGTCAGCACTTAGAGCGCATTGGAATGAGCTTTGTGAGGAAATAGAAAAGCTCCCCGAAATTGAGTTTTTAAGAAACGTATATTTAAAATTCGGAGTAAAATCGCAACTGTCGGATATAGGGCTTGATGATGTTATATCAACAAAACTGTTAGATTACTCTCCGATGGTAAGAAACAGATTGACACTTATGAGGCTGCGCGGCGCTATAAAAATCGGTGAGCACAATTAACAAAATAAAAATTAACAAAACTTTTTTATTGTAAAAATCTGTTGTCCCTACTTGACCACACACCTGTCGGGCTCCCCCATACTCCTTGCGAGCTTCGCCGCTTCGCGGCTGCACTTCGTGCTTCGCTCCGTTTTCGGAGCGCTCGCGGAGCAATCTGCGCTTGCTCGCTGACAAGCAAGCTTGTCGACTCGGCGTCTCTTGATTATCATAAAACGGCAAGCTCGTGGGCGCCATCACCCACGTGATGATCAGCGACCCCACGGCGGGATATGGGATTTTTATTGAAAATATGCTGAATGCGAGCGAAATCACTCGCAATGAATTGCCTACGGCATGAATTGAGCTAAAGCACATGAATTGTCCTTCGGGCATGAATTGCGCCAAGGCGCATTAAGGATATAGGCAATTCAATTCATGAAATCATAAGATTTCAAATCATGATGCGGAGCATCAATTCATGACACAAAGTGTCAAATCATATTCGTTTTGCCACAAATGCCGATGGCAAAGGCATCGTAACAACAAAATTGTAGGGGGCGGGGTCTCCCCGCCTGCAAAAAAGGCAATATCAAGCCATTATGTTTGATATTGCCTTTGTTTATCTCCTGCTTGTGTAGTCGCTCGGGGTTTTACCTGTGATTGCAAAAAAGATTTTATAAAAATTAGAAGAGCTTGAAAATCCGCAACGCTCCGCAATCTCAAGCTTCGTCACATTCTCTGTTTTTAAAATCCCGATTGCCTTTTCTACCCTTTTTATATTGATGTATTTCCAAGGAGATACGCCGTTAAGCTTCTTAAAAACATATGAAAAATAGCTTGGAGAAAGACAAGCGACCCGTGCAAGCTCCTCCAGCGTCAGCCTTCGCTCAAAATTATTTTGAATATAGTCAACAGATAGCTTAATGCTTTGCGTCAAGTTATCTGTTGCCTTAATAGACTTTTGACATTCTACACCGGGGTGATTTCGCAGGATAGCGGAAAGGGCTGAAAATAGAAAACACCTTACCATCACGAAAAAGCAGGGGCGCCGCTCACGCAGTTCATCCTCGATCGCCAATAGCGCGGCACGGACGGTGCCGTCGTTATCCGAATAAAGGTTTACAAATTGGGCATTACGGGAATGGAATAGGGGCATCAGCTCCATCGTATCAGAGGTTTCCCATAAAACATAAGGTTCAAATTGCAGATTCAGGAGCTCCATATCCTCAAAAATCTCCGTAATACAATGCTCCTCGTCAGAACCAAAGAGAAAGACATCGCCCGCGCGGAATTTGTATTTATTTTTTCCTACGGTGTAGATCCCTTCGCCTTTAAGAAAAACAGAAAGCTCGCACTGCGTGTGATGATGAGCATTATATGCACGCCTTTGCGGGGAAAGGATGGAATGATAGGAACGGATACATACCGATCCGGAATCCTGATTGAGAGAGTATTCTTTTGTTCTCACCTTTTTTTCCTCGTGTTATCGTAAAATAGTGGATAAATATAATAATATTATTGTTGCGTTCTCGATGCTTGACAATTATAATTATAGTAGAATGAATTAAATTTGTCAATAAAAAAATGGAGGGAAATATGGCAATCAATGAAATGATATCCGAAAACGTAAACATTTGCTCGAGTCCATCTGAACTAAAAATAACGGACATTCGGGTAGCGAATATCAGCGGGGCACCTAAGCACTGCCCTCTGATTAAGATCTACACCAATCAGGGGCTTGTTGGTTACGGTGAGGTTCGCGATGCATCAAGCGCAACATATGCTTTGATGCTGAAATCGCGCCTGGTTGGTGAAAATCCTTGTAATGTGGACAAGTTGTTTCGTCGCATCAGGCAATTCGGAGGTCCTTCAAGACAAGGCGGTGGTGTTTCGGGAATAGAGATTGCCCTTTGGGATCTTGCAGGCAAGGCGTGGGGCGTTCCTCTTTGGCAGATGCTTGGCGGAAAATTCCGTGACAAAGTAAGGGTTTACGGTGATACCGACGTGGATGGCAAGCATACCGGCGCCGATATGGGAAAAGCGATTCAAAAGCGGATCGATATGGGCTTCTCGATCGTAAAGATGGACCTTGGCATTGAGCTTCTTTATGATGAGCCCGGATGCCTAAATGCGCCGCTTGGGATGCTTGAGGATATGCAAAGGTATTCATCTAAGGCAATACAGCATCAGTCGGGGTCGATCGACCGCTCGCTGATGAGAGGAAAGAATTATGAGATCTTTACCATTCCGCACTATGCAACGGGAATTCACACAACCGAAAAAGGAATGGACTATCTAGAAGATTACGTAAAGCAGGTCAGAGGCGTGGTGGGCTACGAGGTTCCGCTCGCGATCGACCATTTCGGTCACGTTTCTATGGAGGACTGCATAAAATTCCTCAAGCGCCTTGAAAAATACAACATCGCCTGGGTAGAGGACATTCAGCCCTGGCATATGACCGATCATTACGTCAGAATTGCAGAGAGCTGCCATGTGCCTCTTGCAACGGGTGAAGATATTTATCTTGCCGAGGGCTTTAAGCCGCTTTTCGAGAAGCACGGAATTTCTATCGCGCACCCCGATCTTTTGTCTATCGGCGGTGCACTCGAAACAAAGAAGCTTGGCGACATGTGTGAGCAGTACGGCATCGGCATGGCGATCCACATGGCAGAAAGCCCGATCGCTTGTATGGCAGCGATCCACACGGCAGCGGCAATTCAAAACGTGCTAGCGGTGGAGTTTCACTCGGTTGATGTTCCTTGGTGGAACGATCTTGCAAACGGCATCGCAAATCCGCTTTTCAACAACGGCTTTGTAGAGGTTCCAAACACGCCGGGTCTTGGCATCGAAAGCTTAAACGAGGAACTGATTGCAGAACATATACACGAGGACTATCCCGGACAATGGGAGCCCACGACCGCGTGGGATAATGAGTGGGCAAACGACAGAGAATGGAGTTGATTATGAAAGACCTTTCTATTCGTTGGATCGGTCAAAACGGTTACCTTCTCAGTGACGGAGAAACCGAGATTTGCATGGATCCTTACCTTTCAAACGTCGTTGACCGAGTGGCACAGCGCGGGAGAATGGTGGAAGCGCCCTTCCCCCCCGAGGAGCTGAAAAGCGATGTTGTCGTTTGCACGCACAATCACCTAGACCATGTAGATATTGATGCTATTCCTTTTATGAAAAAGGAAAATATGCTATTCCTTGCACCTACGCACGCGAGGAATACTCTCATGGAGTGTGGAGTTACGAGCTACATTCCGTTTGACGAAGGCGCGGTTTATCAAGTCGGCAATTTTAATCTTACTGCCGTATTTGCCGACCACTCGGTGCCCGCCATCGGACTTGTCGTGGAGCATGGTGGTCTTACGCTTTATTTTTCGGGTGACACCGAGTATCATGAGCGCCTGTGTGAGCTTTCAAAACGAAATATCGACCTTATGTTTGTATGTATCAATGGCAAGCTTGGCAACATGACCGTTACCGAAGCAATCAAGCTGACTAAAATTATTGCTCCGCGTGTTGGAATTCCCACGCATTACGGAATGTTTGAAAGCAATACAGAGGATCCGCAAAAATACCTATCCCGAATTTCGTGCGGCTTTGAAATGAAGCATAACGTAGAATATTCAGTAAAGGAAATGTTAAAAAATGTTTGATCTTACAGGAAAAAGAGCCCTCGTAACGGGCTCCACGCAAGGCATAGGATTTGAAATAGCCCGTATGCTTGCTGAGCATGGTGCTACCGTATATATTCACGGTGCAAGCAACGTCCAAAAATGCGTGAGCGCAAGTAACAAGATAAAAGGAAGCACTCCGGTGCTTGCCAATCTTCTCTTCGTGGAGGAAATCGACGCGCTATACGAAAAAACCGGGGATGTAGATATCCTCGTTTTGAACGCTTCTATTCAGTACAAAAGGAAGTGGGACGAGTTTACCCTCGAAGAATACGAGGAGCAGATGAATTGCAACGTGCGCGCAAGCTATCTGTTGATGAAGAAGTATGCCGAGGGTATGAAGGCAAAAGGTTGGGGACGGATCGTTGCGCTAGGAAGCGTGAATCAGTATAACCAGCATCCCGAGCTTTCGGTCTACGGAGCAACCAAAGCCGCGCAATTCAAGCTGGTTAGAAATTTTGCACCTATTTTGGCGTCCTACGGCATCACGGTCAACAACGTATGCCCCGGCGCGATTGAAACGCCTCGAAATGAGGACGTATGCAGCGATCCGCAAAAAAAGGCTGCAGTTGTTGCCAAAATCCCCTGCGGTCGGTTTGGATTACCGTCCGACATCTCGCCCGCGGTGCTGTTGCTTTGCTCTGACGAGGGCGCGTATATCACAGGTAGCGAGATCGTTATTGACGGCGGCCTTTCTTTGAAATAAGGGAATAAAAGGAGATTTAATATGTCAAGCGGTGAAAACTTACTTGAGCTTTTCGAAGAACAAAAGATTTTTTTGGAAACAACCGTAAAAGAAAATATTGAAAAATATCGCAAGGGGGATTGTGTATTAACCGTCAGACGTGCAGACGGCAGACCGCTCGACAACGCCACCGTTTGTATCAAACAGAAATCGCACGCCTTTCGATTCGGTGCCAATATTTTTATGCTGGACGAGCTGGAAACGCCCGAAAAGAACGAAAAATATCAGAAATGCTTTGCCGACGTTTTCAATATGGCAACGCTTCCCTTCTATTGGGATAGCTTAGAGCCCGAGCGCGGCAAGCCGAGATATGCGAAGGACAGCCCTAAGGTGTACCGCCGTCCGCCGATCGATCTGTGCATCGAGTTTTGCGAAAAGCACGGCATTGAACCGCGTGAGCACGCGCTGGCATACGAGCAGTTCTTTCCGAAATGGCTATACGGTGCAAGCACAGAAGAAGTCAAGAGCGAGCTCGAGCGCAGATACGCCGAGATCTCCGAGAGATACGCAGATAAGATCCCCACGATCGAAGTGACTAACGAGATGGGGTGGCCCAAAGGAAGGACTGCTTTTTACGATGATCCCGATTACGTAAGATGGTGCTTTGCGCTTGCCGAAAAATATTTCCCGAACAACCGCCTCGTCATCAATGACATAACGGGCGCTTCCTGGGAGGGTAACTGTCGCGCAACCGACGGATATTACGCCTATACGGAGGCTGCAATGCTCAAGGGGGCACGTATCGACGCGATCGGTATGCAATATCATCTCTTCCAAAAACGAGAGGATTTATATACCAGATCAAGAAAAACGCTAAACCCCGAATGTCTTTACAAGCATATGGACCTTTATTCCGGACTCGGCAAGCCCCTGCAGGTCACAGAGGTGACCATCCCCGCTTATTCATGGGAGGCAGAGGACGAGGCAATTCAGGCACAGCTTATCGAGCACCTCTATTCGATCTGGTTCTCACATCCCGCCGTGGAACAGATCGTCTATTGGAATCTCGTCGACGGGTATGCGCATTTTTGGGATCCCGATCCCGAAAAGATCAAGGCGTCGCAGGGAGATATGACCCTGGGTGAAAATTATTATTACGGTGGACTTTTACGCTTTGATATGTCGCCGAAGCCCGCATATTTCAAGATCAAGGAGCTACTCGGGAAAACCTGGCATACCGAAGAAGAGCTTCACTGTGATGCGAACGGAACGGCTGCTTTCCGTGGATTCTTCGGCACGTACGAAGCCGAGATCACACTTGACGGCGTCACCGTAACCAAGGAATTCGCACTCGACAAAAATGCCGACGCAAGCATCGAAATCACACTGTAAAGGAAGGGTATTATGCATTTTAAT
This sequence comes from Clostridia bacterium, assembly GCA_017456985.1. Classification (GTDB taxonomy): domain Bacteria; phylum Bacillota; class Clostridia; order Oscillospirales; family CAG-272; genus UBA1740. Next base: position 7,456 of record JAFTIH010000026.1, read on the forward strand.
GACAGAGATGAAATAATCGCATTAACACCTATGTGGAAAGGGGAGCGCTTACCCGACGGGCGACCTAAGGTCGATGAAAAATACTTAAAGGCGCTCCGTACGCTCACACTTGAAGAAGTGTGGAAGCCCATATTTGTCAAGGGCTATGAAAGTCAATTCGAGGGAAGGCTTCAAACCCTACATACCGACGGCAGAAAGCTGATAGGGCGTGCCGTTACCGCCACCTATTGCCCATACCGCCCGGACCTTGACGCATTTACCAAGGAACTCGGAAGAAGCGAGGGGCGCAGTGGCACATATAATCAGTGGGTCATCGATAATCTCATAGAATACGATGTTCCCGTTATTGATATGTATGACAAAATATACAAAGGTACGTTCCTCGGTGGAAATCTGACGACTGCGCTCAAAAACAAAACCAAAAACGAGAACGGCGGTGCAGTTGTTTGGGGAGGAATTCGCGACACGGAGCAGATGCACAAGGTAGAAAACACGCAGGTCTACTATCGTGGAATCGATCCAACACCCATTCGCGATTTCATTATGACCGGCTATAATACCACAACGAGAATAGGAAACGCCGTTTGTCTTCCCGGAGATGTCGTTTTTGGAGCAGGTGGAGGAGTTCTATTCATTCCCTCGCACCTTGTCGAGGAGGTTGTCGGCGGCGCTGCAAAAACGCAGGTGAAAGACTTGTTCGGCTTTGAAATGATCAGCCAAAACAAATTCACCACGGCGCAAATCGACAAAAACACTTGGTCGAAAGAGATGCTTGACCTTTTGATGGATTTCATCGAGAAGGATGAAAGAGCGGCGGATTACAGAGGCCTTGATTGGTCACAGGAGTACGATCTGGCAATCAACGGTGATCCTACGGATACACAATCGGCGCTCTAAACAGGTTCAATTCTGATAAAAAATTGTGTTGTCCTTACCCCACCACACACCTGTCGGGCTCCCCCATAATACTCCTTTGCGGTGCAAGCGTTACCGCTTGGTGCGATGCACTCCGCTCGTCTTTTGACGAGCCACCGCGGAGCAATCTGCGCTCGCTCGCTTGTGCAAGCACAGACTCGGCTTCGCTTGATTATCATAAAACGGCAAGCTCGTGGGCGCCGTCACCCACGTGATGGTCGGCGACCCCACCTCGGGATATGGGATTTTTATCGAAAACATGTTAAATCATCAAACGAATGCAAAATAAAAAAGGCAATATCATTCCGAAAAACGGTTTGATATTGCCTTTTTATAAAACTCTGTCGATCGTCTTGCGGTGGGTGTTCCTATATGCGGTGGGCGATAGCCCAAGCTCCTTTTTGAAGCAGCGGCTAAAATGATATTCGTCATAAAAACCGAGCGACAGCGCGATCTCCACGATCGTCATAGAGGGATAGTATTCAAGGAAAAAACGCGCCTTTTGGAGCTTGCAGGACAGCTGGTATCGGTGAATGGTTGTTTTCGCTTGCTCCTTGAACACCGTTTCGGCATAGCGGACGCTGACACCAAGGCGGGAGGCAATCTCCAAATTGGAAAAATTCTTGTCGGGCGCGGCATCGATCATCTGCTTGATGCCCCGATAGAGGGACTCACGAGAGCCGTCGCTTTCGCTGCACTCCGAAAGCTCTGCAAGCAAAATATTCAGATACGCGGACGCCTTGACGGCGTTTCCTTTTGTATGCTCCTCGATGATCTGCAAAAGCAGTTTCTTCACCTCGGGGCGGCTTTGAACGTGTAATAAGTGCGGCAAGGATAAAAAGCCCTCGCGCACGTCATCCTCTGTGCAGGGGGTGCGGTCCTCGGGTGCGGTGTCAAAGTGTACAAACAGCGTGTGCGTATCGGGTACGCATTTTTCAAGTCCTATGTGCGGTACGTTTGCAGGTTGGATAAAGATGCAGTCCGCTGTGGCACAAATGCGCTCACCGTTTACGGTAAGTACCCACCCGCCGCGGCAAACGTAGGAGATAATGTGCTCCGAAAGGGTACGTGAGGGATGCTTGATAGGAGTGGGAAAGCGATTTTGGTTGGCAATATGGATGCCTCGGTAAACGTCTGTACGAAACAAGCTGTTCATCCTTCTCCTCCTGCGCTTTTTTACATCATTATACCCATATTTTTGCGTTTTGTCAATTCCTTTTTTCGTTTTTTTACGATAAGATAAAGACGGTATCCCTTGATTTTAGGCAAGAGAGAATCGTACGAACTCGCTCTCAAGCCTGAATTTTCAGCGCTTTTGGCACTTGACTCACTTGCAAAGTCCACACTTGGCGACGTTCGCCAAGCACCAAAATCATCATAAAATTAAGGCTTGAGAGTCTTACGAGTTTTTAAGGAGCAAATATTTAGGATCGGCGAGATATTTTTTTGCAGCAATATGCGGATATTGCAAGAAAAAATATCGAAGCATGATACGGATATTTGCCCTTTAAAACCGAGTTCGTACGATTCTCTCTTGCCTATGAAAAGGAGAATAGAAAATGGACGAGAAAAAGGTTTATATCGGATGCGATACGGCAGGCTACGGTCTTAAAATGCAGTGTATCGCCTATCTGGAGGGAAAAGGCATCCCTTACGTGGATTGCGGGGCAGAGAACGATCCCGACATCGAAGCGACGCGCTACCCCTTCTTTGCGGCAAGAGTCGCTAGGGCGGTGCAGTCGGGTGAGGCAAGATGCGGCCTGTTGATCTGCGGCTCGGGCATCGGTATTTCTATCGCGGCAAACAAGTTCAAGGGCGTGCGCGCCGCACTTGTCAACAGCACCTACCTCGCCAGAATGACGCGCCGTCACAACGATGCCAATATCCTTTGCATGGGCGGCAAAACCATCGGTGAGTGGGAAGCTATCGACATCCTCGAAACCTTCCTTAACACCGATTATGACGGACTCTTTCACGATGGCTCCTTGCAGCTGATCGAAGCGATGGAAGCGTGCATGATGAACGATAACGTCTGGTGCGAGGAACCACGAAAGATCGCAACGGGCCCTCTCGCCGACGCAGAAATTTTTGATAGAAGCAAGGGCTAAAAGAACAAGGCAATATCATTCCGAAAGTAAAAACGGTTTGATATTGCCTTTTGCTTTTGGCGGCTCATTACCGAATGCACTCTTTTGCAATTCGGACGAATTCCTTAATGACCCTGGCGGTGTACGGTTCCTTTCTATATGCTACGCCAAAGCTTCGGAATTCACAGTCGTCCACGTTATATAAGAGAATGGAATTGTCAAATTTATGATATTTGAACATCGTGTCGGTTACGAAGGCACATCCGCCGCCTTGTGCACAAAGAGAAAACGAGGTGGATAACTGATCGAGCAAAAGTCCTACGGGCGGCGTTATGCCGTTCTTCTTAAAAATGCGTACGGCGTGATCGTACATGCTGTTTTCGGGCTTCAGAAGGATGAATTTTTCATTTTTAAAATGCTCTATGGAAACCGCTGTAAGGGTATCGGCGTTTTTGCTTTGTAAATACAAATCCTCAGGGCTTGCCGAATGCCTTTTGATCCCTTCGTTGCTTTTTGAATTTTGAGGCACGGCAAGCAAGATCTTCTCCGCAAAAAGGGGCGTATATACGCACCTTTCAGGGTCGCGGTCAAAGCTGTCTATGGTAATATCAAGCTCGCCCTTTTGCAGCATCTCGGCAAGACGGAAGGAATGCTCTTCCGTCAGCTCAACGGTCACGTGGGGGTAGGATCTTGAAAAAAATTCAATGACCGTCGGGAGAATATAGGAGCATACGTAGTTAGAGCCACCGATGCGGATCCTACCTGATAAAAGAGCGTTGACGTCGTGCATTTTTAAAGCGAATTCGTCCTCTAACGCCACGATCTGCTGCGCCGTTTTTATGTATTCCAAGCCCACGGGGGTCGGACGCACGGAGGAAGTGCTTCTGTCAAATAAACGCGCTCCCATTTCGGCTTCGATCTGCTTGATCGCCGCACTCAGGCAGGGCTGAGAAACATAAAGCGCCTCTGCCACCTTGGTAAAGCTTCCCAGCTGATAGACCGTCAGTACGTATCGTGCTTTTTTGAACATAATCCCTCACCATTTATAATAAAAAGTTATAAGTTGCATTTAACATATATATTTGATTATATCACAAAGCCGTGCTATAATCAAGTAAAACTGCAAAGAAAAGAGCATTTTTATGGAACTTTGGCAACAACTTTTGTTTTTATGCCCCATGCTTTTGGTGGCGGGCGTCATTGATGGGATCTCGGGCGGCGGCGGCTTGATCGCATTGCCTTCGTATTTGATTGCGGGTCTGCCGATCTCGTCGGCATATGCTTGTAATAAGATGCAAAGCTTTCTTGGCACGAGTGCATCCTTGGCGAAATATGCTTCCAGCCGCATGGTCGATATGAAAACCGCATTGCCCGCCGCGCTCGCCGCTATGCTCGGCTCTTACTTATCCACGCAAATTATGCTCACGCTCCAAGATGAGGTGAAAAACATCATCATTATTGCGGCGATGTGCTTCGTCATCCTGTTGACGGTTTGCTCCTATCGAATCAAAATAGATCAATATACGGTCCTGCGCGTGAAGCTGTCGCACAAGACGGTACTGCTCTGCCTTGGCGTGGGATTTTTGCTTGGTCTTTACGACGGATTTTTTGGTCCCGGTGGCGGAACGATCGCGGTGCTTTTGTTCGCCTTGATGATGAAATACGATCTTCGCGTGGGCGGCGGCAACGGAAAGCTGATCGTCGTGGTATCCAACCTTACCTCTATGATTACCTACATCATCCACGGAGATATTATTTATGCCATCGCGATTCCGTGTGCCGTGGCAAACATCGTCGGCAGCTATATTGGCGCCTCCCTTGCAACGAAAAAGGGAACGGGATTCGTCAAGTACGTATCCTGGGCAGTCATAGGCGCTTTGCTGGTCTATACGGTCGTCAAACTGTTTTTTTGATGGATGCATTGAATAAAAAAAGATCCCCCGCGGCGCACGGTACGTGCGTTTCGTGGGGGACTATTTTTTGATGTCGCTCAGCCCTTTTTCGCTAACATCATTGCCTCAACGTGGCGAACGGCGCGTTCGATGGAATATTTTTATTTCATAAGCTTTCGGCAAAGTGCCACTGCCGCAAGCACCTCTGCCCGTCCGTGGACGCTGTCCTTTTGCCACGGGTCGTAGGCGTGAGAAAAAAGCATATGCTCAACGCGCGCATCCGCTTCGATCCGATCAAGCGTTCTAAAATAGCCCGCCTCGTCCCTGACGGTGCGCGGATAGTGCGTCACCCCGTCAAACTGTAGCCCGTCGCCCGTGACGAGCGTTCCCGTGCGTGTGTCTAACACCCCGACCGAGTCTGCCGTATGCCCTGCGAGCGCATAGCGCTCAATGCCGTCGGGAAGACGCGCCCCCTCGGCGAGTACGCGAAGCGTGGGGAAGTGTGCAAGCAAAAAGGGAAGCCCGCCCGCGTGATCGTCGTGACGATGGGAAAGAAGGATGCCGAAAAGCATCTTTTCCGTAACCCCGTGCGCCGCAAGCGCAGGGAGCAAAAGCTCCTCCACATCCGAGCGCGTCGTGCCGCAGTCTACGAGGACAGCGCCCTCGTCTGTTTGCATCAGAAACACCGAGGTATAGAGGTCGTCAAAGGGAACTTTAAGACGGAAAACCCCCTCGCACTCTTTGATAAAAAGCGCTCCCCGAGTGTTCGCGTTTTTCATTTCGTCCCCTCGCTTATTTTTTGTTCTTTTCCTTTTCCTTGGCGCGCTTGTCGTTGATGATCTGCATATGCTCCGCGGTGATGAGCGTCACACAGTTTTCCTTTGCCCACGCGACGCATCCCTTGAGCACGAGAGGGAGAAATACGCGCGGCACGCCCAGCACCGTCAAAAGTGCCTCGTCCGTAAACTTCACCACGTCATCCGCGCGGTCGGCGGCATAGCGCACCGATTCGAGCGACGCCTTGCGCATCTGTAACAGCTCCGCGCGCATTCTGCGCTTTCTGTGGAACCAGAAGTTCTTGCTGTCGCGGTAGCCGTAATCCACAGGCAGAGCGGGGAAGTCCTTGGCGCGTACGCCGTTGATGATGGCGTCGGCGTACTTCTTCTTCATTAAGATCTTATCTACGCGCAGAATGAAATGCGCACCGAACTTGGAGGTAATGCCGTTGAAATCGTGATACGGCGGCTCATAGCCGTTAAGCTCGCCTGCCGCATCTTTATCTGCGCCGTCAAGCTCGCGCATCCAGGTGCATTCGATTGCCTCAATCGCATCCGTCAGCACCATCGGGCGGGCTTCTTTCGTTTCTTCCTCAAGCAGGCTTTTTTCAAGCTTGAATTTACACTTCGGCATCTTTTCGGAAGGCTTATCCCCCGGCCACGACAGCTTGACCGCCTCCTTGAAGGTGGCAGGCTTGTCGTCGATGAAGTTTAACGTGCATTTGCCGTTGCGCAGAATGTTTTGCGCGGTGTTGGAGGAGTTGCGGCAACAAAGAAGCATTGCGTAATAATCCTTACCCGCCACGTAGTAGGGCTGAACGAGAGAATACGGACCGAGATTCGTCGTGCCGTCTTCGCACAGCGTCGAGATGATGACGGTGGGCATCGGGAAAAACAGCGAGGTCTGATAAAAATTATCTACAATTCGAAGGTTTTCAAAGCTACTCATAATGGCTTGCTCCTTTACGTGTTTGATATCACCCTTATTATACCACCCGTCGCGCGATTTGTCAACGCGCGACGCACCGGTTTCTTAAATACGGAAAATGCGGTTTTCCTTGGCGTATTCGCCGGGCGTCACGCCCACCGCCTCGTGAAAGGTACGGCAGAAGTGATAAAGACTGCCAAAGCCGCATCCCTCGGCAACCTCTCCCACACTGCAACCGCCCTCCGAGAGCATTTGCTTGGCGCGATTGAGGCGCAAGCGTAAGATGTACTGCTTGGGCGTCGTGCCGAAGCGCGCCACAAAAAGCCGCCTGAAATATACCTCGCTGACGTGGCAAAGCGCGGCAAGCGAGCCGTTGGAGAGCGCCTTGTCCGCAAAATGCTCCTCGATCTCGCGCACTGCAGGGGAGAGAAGTGAGCTCTCGCCCTCTCTTGAAAGCCGAAAAAGAATATGGTAAAGCACGCTTAATTTTTCCTGCTCGTTGTCCTCGCCCACCGCAAGCGCGCGCAAGCGCTCAAAATCCTCAAGATAAGGCGCGACGGAGGCAATCGGGATGACCGTGTGCTTGGTAAAGGGCGTGCCGTGACACTTAAAATTCACCAGCGGAAACACACCCGCCACCTTGCCCTCCAAGAGGTAGGTCGCCCCCTCGGGCAACAAAATAGCACAGTCGGGGGAGGAGGTGTAGCTCACGCCCTCGTGCGTATAGGTTAAGCTCCCCTCGGTGCAAAAGGAAATTCCATAACACGGACGGTCCCGAAACAGCTGCCGCCGTCCCTTCGGGGAGCGCACGAGCATAATTTCGTTTACCGATACGGGCTTGATCGCGCGCACAAGCCCTTTTTCTTCTTTTTCGTTCATAGCGGCTCCTTTTTTCTTTTTGACCATTTTATCATTTGATGCAATGAAAAGCAAGTATTTATTAAAAAAATGTATCAAAAACATCAAATATTTATCGTTTTTTCTATTGCGGCGGCACGCGCGCGCCGTTATAATAAGGGGGAAAGCAAAAGAAAGGAGTTTTCCTAATGAAAACGTTTTTACATACCCAAAAGCCTATGCTCGTGGGCATGCTTCGCTCTACCACCAAGGCGGAGCTTCTTGCCGAGATCAAAAGCCTGCGCGCACAGGGTGCCGATGCTTACGGCTTCCAGCTTGAGTCGATGGAGCCCGAAATGCGCACGCGCGAATCTCTTGCCGAGGTCTTTGCCGAGATGGATGACCTGCCTGTGTACGCCACCAACTATATGCGAGCCAACAAGGAAGAAAAGACCTGGGATGAGCTTGCCGAAGAGATGATCATGTTAGCCGAACTCGGTGCGACCATCATCGACATTCCCGGCGATATGTTCGCTTCTGCCGAGTTTGAGTTAACCTATGACAAGGAGGCCATCGCCAAGCAAAAGGCCCTGATCGACCGCTTGCACGCGATGGGTAAGGAGGTTCTCATCTCCTCGCACGCCCTCGCCCCCTTCACGAGTGAGGCGGTGCTTACCTTTGCACGCGAGCACGTCGCGCGCGGTGCGGACGTCTCCAAGATCGTCACCGTCGCCAACACCGAGGCGGAGGAGGACGAAGCCTTCCGCTCTCTCGCACTCTTAAAGCAGACGGGTATCCCCTTCCTCTATCTCGTCGTTGGCGAGCGCCAGAGAAAGCACCGCGTGTTCGGTCCCGTCCTCGGCTGCTCCCTTTACCTGTGCACCGAGCATAAGGAGGAGGTTGCACAGCCGCCGATTGCGGAAGCAAAAGCCATCCTTGACTATTACGAATAAGAAGGAGAAACAACTATGAAAAACGTACTCGTCATCGGCGCTACGGGCGCTATGGGAACCTACCTCGTCCCCATTCTTTTAGCTAAGGGCTACACCGTCACGGGCGTGACGCTGGAGGACGCCGTTTCTGACCGCGAAAACCTCACCTACGTCAAGGCAAATGGCCACGATATCGACTTTATCCGTGCCGAGCTTGCGAAGGGCTACGACGGCGTCGTCGACTTTATGTCCTATCCCACCACCGAAATGTTTGAGCCCTTTATGGACGCCTATCTTTCGAGTGTGTCGCATTACATCTTCCTCTCCACCTACCGCGTGTATTCCTACGATACCCCCATCGTGGAGACCTCGCCCCGCGTTTACGACCGTGAGCGCCCCGACACCTTTGTGGATGATAGAGAATACTGCATCTACAAGGCAAAGGAGGAGGATATGCTCCGCGCCTCGGGCAAAAAGAATTTCTCCATCGTGCGCCCCGCCATCACCTATTCCAAGCGCCGCTTCCAGCTCGTTACGCTGGAGGCTGAGATCGTTGTACGTCGTATGCTCGAAGGCAAAAAGCTCGTGCTCCCCGAGGGCGTTATGGATAAGCAGGCAACGATGAGCTGGGCAGGCGATGTCGCGAGAATGCTTGACGCCGTGCTCTTCAACGAAAAGGCGATGGGCGAGACCTACACCGTTGCCACCGCCGAGCACCACACCTGGCGCGAGATCGCCGAGATGTATAGGAGGATCGGCGGTCTTGACTACGTCACCGTGGATAACGAAACCTTCCTTGCGCTTTGGGGCAGCGGCAACGTCTATTGCCGCCAGCAGCTCGACTACGACCGTATGTATAACCGCGTGGTGGATAACACCAAGATCCTCGCCTTAATGGGCGAAACGCAAGACGACCTTATACCGCTTGAAGAGGGACTTCGCAGAGAGCTTGCGGGCGTGACGCTCGACGATATCCTCGACCACCCCGACGCAAACGCGCGGATGGACGCCTATCTCGCCTCACTTGCAAAATCATAAAAAAGCGAAAGAGCAAACACAAGCCGTGTTTGCTCTTTTTGTCATCGTTTCCCTGTGAAATAGGTACGCGGTGAGGTGCCGTAGTGGCGGTGAAATGCCTTGAAGAAATAGGAATAACTGCCAAAGCCCGCATCCTCGGCCGCTTTTTCAAGTGGCACGCCCTTCCGCACGGCCGCTACCGCGTGTGAAAGACGCTTGTGCAAGATATATTGCGAAAGGGACATTCCTGTCGCGCGGGCAAATGCTACGGTAAGCTGATAACGGCTCACCAAAAGCACCCGTTGCAGATGAGAGAGTGTCAGTTTTTCTTTCAAATGTGCCGTCACATAACGGCAGATGTTTTGCACGGCGGGATCCCTTTCCACGCCTGCGCCGCCCTCCGACACGCGCCGCGCGTCATACAGCAAAAAGAGAAGAGAGAGAATGGATAACTGAATACGGGATGCCCGCATTGTGATCTTGTTTGTTTCATCGGCAAGCGCGCAAAGATCATTGAGAATCAATCGCATCGCATCGACAGGGTATTCCTCGTGCGTGATGCAGTTTCCCACTCCTGCCGGGTGTGCGCCGAACACCGTCAGAAGCGGAAGCTCACTGTCCCATAGCGCGGATAGAATGGCTTGGGAAAAGTAAACGGACAGCCGCTCGTGTACGCCATCGCCCATAAAGCAGAAGGAGCGGATCTCATCGGGGGATAGGATCACCAAATCTCCCGGTGCGAGCGCGTAAGCGGTTCCCTCGACGGAGCAGATCGCTTCCCCTTGCAGCAAGATGGTTACGGCAAAGGTGTCATCATAATAGTCAAAAGGGGTACTTGGGTGAGGTCCGTGCTCCTCAATGGTGTGTACGATGCGAAAGCTTTCGCCTGTAAATTCATGCTTCGGCACGCTTTTTTACTTCCTTTCGATAAAAATATCCGCCCGTAAGCAAAAGTAAGGATGCCAAGAGGGCGATCGCGCCGAGCGCGGTAAAGGTCGCGCCCCAGCCGAGCTGCTCGGAGAGCAGACCAATGCTGAAGGAGGAGAGAAAATCTCCTGCGTGAACGGAAAAATTGATGATGCCCACAAGCAATGCTACCTCTGTGCGCGCAAAGTGGCGAATGGGGAACAGACTGAGCAAAAAGGTCAGTGCGGCGGTCATGGAAACGGCGTTGATGACAAACAGGATGAGCGTTAAAATGAGAGACGCACTGCCGCAAAGCATGATCGTCAAAAGGCAGACTCCCGACAAGGCGAACGCGCCTGCGGAAAGAAATTGTAAATTAGCGGCGCTCCGTCCCAGCCTGCCGCCTAAGATCGCTCCTGTAATTTGCATGCAGGGAACGAAAACGGTCACGATGATGGACGTGCTCTCGCCAAGAGCAAAGACGTCGTTGACAAACGAAGGGATCCAAAGGGACACGCTCTCGCGCAAAAGCCCCACGCAGCCTGCGCCCGCAATCACGAAAACAGTACCGTGTGCGAAAAGCTGCTTGAACAGCGGCGTCCTGCTCGGCGTCGCCTTTTCTGCCGCGGGCGTCGGGGCAGGCGTGCTTTTTTCTTTGCGCTTGGTGAGGCGCGGCATCCATACGCACCATACGATCCCGAGCAAAAGAAGCAGGACGGAAACCGTGAAAAAGACAGACTGCCAGCAGAGATACCGAATCATAAAATACGCAAACACGTAGTTGAAAAGCCCGCCGACGGCACCGATGGTGTTCATCGCAACCGCGCCGCGTGACAGGCGCGGCTCTTTTAACGTCTCGGCGAAGATCTGCGTCACGCCGCAAAGAAGGGTGGATTGCAGAAATCCGTTTACACCCCACAAAACTGCCATCACGGGAATGCTCGTTGCTTCGGGAAACAGAAAATTGATGAAGGCGACCGCAAATAGCTCGATGGCAATCACCTTTTTTGCGTCAAGCTTTTTCATCGCAAAGCCGCTCACCAGCTGCCCGAAGGCGTTACACAGGGCAAAGGCGGAGGAAACCGATCCTGCCGCCGCACGGGAAAAGCCCGTTTCCTCAATAATGGTAAGCAGACACGCGCTGTAGTCCGAGCGACCGATATAAGAAATTAAGTAAGCGAGCCACGCGATCAGAATGATCCCGGCGGCGCGGCGGTTTTCACGGGACATAAGGACACCTCTTTTTTTTCGTTACTCCTATTGTACGAGGGTAACAAGGAAAAGTCAATGTTCTTTTTAATCAAAAACATTTCCATTTTTCCGATTTTGCAATGCAGATGGTTTTATCATGTCAAGCACCTGTATAAAATCTCACCCTGCACACAAAAAAACGCTTCCGTTTCGGAAGCGTTTTTTTCTCTTTTATTTTTCCACACGCAAAACCACGTGGTTGACGTTGACCCTCGGTCCGTCGTAGCTGATGGAGTATTGCACGAGCAGGAAATCGCCCTGCTCATCCGTGAGGTTCAGGTTGTTCGAATAAAAGCAAAGTCCCTTTGTATCGTGTAGGAAGGTTCCCGCATCCCAGCTCGTCGCATCGGTCGAGGTGTAGAACACGAAGCCTTTTTCCTGCGCTGCTCTTCCGTGCAGAATATACACCCCATCAAGATAACCGATCTGCGGGTTGCGGATGCCCTCGTTTAAGTGACAGGGCGGAAAGAGCGTCCAGGTTTCCCCAAGATCCTCGCTCACTGCGTGATCCATTTCCGTTTCCGCCTGCTCGTTGTAGGCGTACGCGTGCAGCTTGCCGTCCGCGTCAAAAATTATCGCACCGTACCCACGTCGCTCGTAGGGAAGACCGATGACCGAAACCTCTTTGAAGCTTTTGCCGTTGTCCGTGCTCTTATAAAGACGGTAGCTGTGTTCGGGTGCCGTGCCGAGAAATTCGGGATAGGGGTGGTGCATCACGTAGATGTCACCCCGATAGATGCGCGCGTCGTAGGTCCTGCCTGCAAGAGGCGAATATTCGACGGGCTCGCTCCACGTTTCACCGCCGTCCGTGCTGCGGATGACCGTAGGCGTGTGCCAGGGCGTGCAGCAGCCGAGGTTGGTGCCCTCGTTGCGCAGACAAAACGCCACAAGCGTGCCGTCATCGCAAACGACCGCCTTTTCGACCGAGATCATATAAATGCCGTCCTCAAAGCTTTCCACGGAATAGGGAAGCTTTTTTACAGGCGAGTACGTCTTGCCCGCGTCGCCCGACGTGCGATACTCGATCCATCCGTAAGGAGAATGCCCCTCCCAGCGCTTTGCCGAGCAGTTGGAATTGAAATCGATAAAGGAGGTGGGAGAGAAGCGTGCGAGCGCGTGCGACATATGACCGCTTCGCCCACGGCTTTGGTTGTCAACGTAACGCGTCGGCTCCTCGAAATGGACGGTATAGCCCTCGCGCTTAACGGATAAATAGCTCATAAAAAGCTCCTTTCGCAGGTTTGCCTTGTCTTCATCATACCACGCGATTTGAGGAGAAACAAGCATTCATTCGGACAATTCCTTGCACTTTTTGGACATCATTTTGCTTCCTTACGGTAAACGCCGGGTGCCACCCCCATATGACGCTTGAAAAACGAGGTAAATCCACTCTCGTTTTCAAAGCCGAGCAGAAGTCCGATCTCCTTGATGCTTCTTTCGCTCATCCGCAAAAGCCGCCGCGCGTAGGAGAGCTTTTGCGCTGTGATATAGTCCGAAAGCGAGCACCCCATCTCCTTTTGAAAGAGCCTGCCGAGCTGCTTGGAGGATAAAAAGCAAGCCCCCGCCACGTCCTCACAGCCGAGAGGACGGTGGATGTTCTGCTCAATAAATTCCTTTGCCGCCGTCAGGCGCGCGTCCTCGTTCGTTTGCGGGCGCGCGGGGGGCGTGAGTGCCATCGCGTCAAAGAGCATCAATAGCACCTCAAGCATCTTCCCGCCAATCAGGTGGGGCGCAAAAACGTCCCGCCGTTCCCCCAGCCGCAAAAGTGCGTCCGCATAGCCGCCGAGCGCCTCGCCAAGGAGCACGACGCCTGCCTCCGCCCCATCCAAAAACGAGCTGCCCCCCGTGCCGTCGAAGGAAAAGGCGATGGTCATTTTGAGTGGCTCGCCCGCGCTGTCAAGATACTTGTGCGGCACCGCGGGCGGCAAAAAGAGAGCTTCCCCCGCCGCGGCAGAGAAGACCTTTTCTCCGACGGTGTAGCGCACGCGCCCCGAAAGCATAAAATGCACCTCATAAAAGCCGTGGGCGTGCGAAAGATGCTTCATTCCGCCCTCAAGCTCCCGCTCGCTGAGAAATTCAAGCCACAAAAAGCGCAATCCCCCCACCTCGGGGACACTAAGACGGCGAAGCGTGACGGCGCGCTCCGCGGTATAGGAAACGATGTTCATTTCGCTCTCCTTCTTTCATTTTCGCCCCTATTATACCGCCGCGCGCGCGCAAATGCAATCCTTTTTTTGAAAAAAATGTCCGATTTTTGCAAGGAAATGTCCCTCTCTGAAATTGACGGCATACGCACGGCGTGGTAAGATGGTCGTGAGGTGATTCGTATGACGTTAAAGGAAAGAATGCAAAACAAAGAAAAGCTCATCGGTATGTATATCCAGCTGACCGACATCAGCATCTCCCGTATCGCGGGACTGTCGGGGTATGACCTCATTTGGGTGGATACCGAGCACAGCTATATGTCAAACGAAACCCTGCTTGCCCACGTGATGACCGTCAAGGGCACGGGCACGCCCGTCGTCGTGCGCGCACCGCAGGATGACCTGACCGCCACCAAGCGCATCCTCGAGATGGGCGTTGACGGCATCATTTTCCCGATGGTGAGAACGCGCGAAGAAGCCGACCGCGTGATCGCCTCCACGATGTACCCGCCCTACGGCAACCGCGGCTTCGGTCCGATGAACGCGAGCGACTACGGGCTCACCGACCCCTTCGTCTATACGGCGAAAAACCAAAACGAGCTTTGCCGCTTGATCCAGATCGAGCACAAGGATGCCGTAGAGAACCTTGACGAGATTATGGAAAATCCCTATATCGACGGCTTCATCATCGGCGCCAACGACCTTGCAGGCTCGTACGGGATGCTCGGAGAGCATTTTTCCGAGCCGATCAGCGCCGTCATCCGCGACGTCATCCGCCGCCTGCACGCGCGGGGAAAGACGGTCGCCATCGCCGCAGGCGGCTTTACGGACGAGGTGATCGCTCACTGGTGCTCCTTCGGTGCCGAGATGCTCTTTGCGGGTGCCGATTTCGATTTCATCCGCGAATGCGCAAGGCAAAACCGCGAGCGGCTGCTCAAATACCACAAAAACGCATAAAAAAGAGCTTGCAGAGCCTGGCGCGTCCGCTTGGGACGGCTTCCTTCTCTGCAAGCCCTTTTTTGTTACTGCGATAGGATCACGCTTTTGCGATATGCCCCCGGCGTCATCCCGTTTTGCTTTTTAAAAAACGCGTTAAAATAGTATTCGTTCGGAAATCCCAATTGTTCGCTGATCTGCCTGATGGAGAGGGTTCCGTCGGCAAGAAGCCGCTCACTCTCCTGCGTGCGCCGTGCGCGCACGTACGCCGCAACGCTGACACCCTCCTCCCGCAAAAACAACCTCTCAAGCTGTTTGGGACTCAAATATACGTAAGCGGCAAGCTCGCCCACCGTGATGGGAGAACAGACGTTGTCGTCGATATACGATTTTGCCAGCGCAACGCGCGCGTCACGCTCTAGGGCGCGTTCTTTCTTTTCGGGGAGAGCGGCGCAAAGACGCAGAAAATGGAGCACGCACTCGGCGGCGCGCAATGCAATAACGCTCTCCGAGAGGGGCGCGTCGGCGTGCTTCTCGTGGCAGATCGCGTCGATGCAGGCAAGTGCGGAGCTCGGTGTTTTTCCCGTCAAGTACGGCGGCACGGGAGCGACGTTGGTGCAAAAGGTCAAGGCGTATTTGCGGGTGCCCGCTGCGCTTTCCAATACGCAATGGCTGACGGCGGGCGCGATCAGCAAAAACTCTCCCGCAAAAATGCGGAGCGCCTTGCCCTTGATCTCATAGACCTGCTCTCCCTCGCTCACCATATGAATTTCAAAATGCGTGTGATGATGTCTTTTTTTCGTAGCGCTCGCCAGATCCTCGGAAACGGTACTGCGCTTTACGTAGCAGTCCGTGAGCGACAAGGCGGAAAACAAGTCGCTTTCCGTATTCTCTAATGCTTTCGTTTGGTTGAATAAAATATCCACATCTGACCTCGAAAACAGTTTTCTATGAAAAAAGTATATCACACCGTGAGCTGTTTTGCAATAGAATGTCCCGAAAACATAAAAAAATGTCGGTCGCGCATATTGACCGCACGGGGCGCACCTCGTATAATGAAGAAAAAGGAGGGATATCTTTATGCAAATGCTTACGACCATGATCACCCCGTTCTGCACGGACGGAAGTGTGGATTACGAAACCGCATTGCGGTACGTAGATTTTTATTTTGATAGCGGCATCGACGGCATTTTTTCCGTCTGCCAATCGAGTGAGATCTTTTATCTTTCGCTGGAAGAGCGCGTGAAGCTCAACACGCTCGTTTACCGTCGCGCCAAGGAGCTTGAAAAAAAGCACGGGCGCCCCTTCACCGTCGTTTCTTCGGGACACGTTTCGGACAGCCTCGAAGGGCAGGCAGAGGAGCTGAACGCCATTTGGAGATCGGGCACGGACGCCCTTGTCCTGATCACCAACCGCCTTGATGCGAAGAACGAGGGGGACGACGTCTTTATCGAGAATTGCCGCCGCCTTATCGAGCGCTTGCCCCAAGACGCAAGGCTTGGACTTTATGAATGCCCCTACCCCTACAAGCGCCTCGTGACGCCCAAAATTTTCGATTTCTGCCTTGACGTGGGAAGATTTGATTATATGAAGGACACCTGTTGCGATGCCGCGACGCTCCTCGCCCGAAAAAAGCAGTTGGAAGGAAGTGCCTTCCGTCTGCTCAACGCCAACTGCCAGACGCTCTATGAAACGATGACGGGCGGCGGTGACGGCTATTGCGGCATTATGTGCAATTATCACCCCCGTCTTTACGCCCGCCTTCGGGAGCTGGCTGTAAGTGACCCCGAGCGCGCCCGTCGCCTCGGTGATTTGCTCGGCACGCTCGGCTTTATTGAAAACGGCTTGCCCTATCCGATGAGCGCAAAATATCATATGACGCTTTGCGGCATCCCGACCGAGCAGATCGCCCGTAAGCCCGACTGCGCCCCGCTTACCGAGTATCAGATGGGATGCGTGCGTCAGCTCAAAGCGATCACGGACCGCCTTGAAGAAGAGTTTTGTAAATAAATAAAGGAGTATTTGCTATGAAAGGTGCCATCTCTTGGAGCTATAGCCCCTACCGCCCGCCCTTCACGCTTGTGGGCGAACCGTATATTTGTCGGGTTGTTCCCGCAAAGACCGCGATCCATTTTGAATGGCTGGAAGAAAAAGCTCCCTACGAGATCTATCTGCGCGCGCGAGGCAAGGAGAATTTTTCCCTCGTTGCTACGACGGACGCGTGCGCTTATACCATCACGGGTCTTGAAGAGGGAAGGGAGTATGAGTTTTACGTAAGAGCGGGCGAAAAGCAAAGCCGCGTGCGTCTCGCGCGCTGCGGTGAGGCAGAGGGACGGGTCGTCAACTATCTGCATCCCGAGGACGATGCGTACCGCTTTTCGGGGCGTTTTCTTTGCTCCCCCTCGCTTTTGCGCCACCCCGATGGATATTTGCTTGCCTCCATGGACGTGTATGCTGCCGAGCATCCGCAAAACCTTACTATTATTTTTCGCTCGGATGACGACGGGGAAAGCTGGTACTATCTTTGTGAGCTTACGCCTTGCTTTTGGGGACAGCTCTTTTTGCACAAGGGCGACGTTTATATGCTTGCCTGCTCTACCGAATACGGCGACCTTTTGATCGGTAAGTCCCCCGACGGCGGCAAAACCTTTGATCCCCCCGTTACACTCTTTCACGGCTCAAACGGCAAAAAAGGGAATGCTGGCGTTCATAAAAATCCCCAAAACCTTTGCCGCTTCAACGGACGCCTCTATTTCACGATGGAATACGGCACTTGGTGTAACGACGAATACGGTCACGCCGCGATGGTTGCCTCCGTCCCCGAGGACGCCGACCTGCTTGCTGTCGAAAATTGGTCCTTCACCGCGCCGCGCCGCTTCGACAACTTTGCCCCCGAGCTTGCAGACTTGCCCTCCAACACGATGACCATTGAGGGGACGCCCGTCGTAGGACCCGACGGTAGCTTTTTTGACGTAATGCGCTTTGGTATTCAAGGGAAATTACACAGCAAGGTGCTCGCTTATGAGATCGATAAGCGCGATCCCGAGGCGCCGCTTGCCTACTCGCATCTCATTGATTTTCCCCGTGCTAATTTCTCAAAGTTTATGATCAAGTATGACGAGCGCTCGGGCTATTATTATACGATCGCCTCGCGCTACCCGAGTGATAACGCTCCGTGGCTTCGTTGTATCCTCTCCTTGATGCGCTCGCGCGATCTTCGTGCTTTTGAGGTCGTGACGGACCTTTTGGATTATACCGAGGGCGACGTCGCGCATACGGGCTTCCAATACGTTTGCTTTGAGATTGAGGGTGAGAATATCATTTATCTTTGCCGTACCTCGATGAACGGTGCGGACGATTTCCATAACTCGAATTATTCCACCTTCCATCGCATCGCAAACTTCCGCGATCTGTGATCCACAAAAACGCATAAAAAAAGAGCTTGCAGAGCCTGGCGCGTCCGCTTGGGACGGCTTCTTCTCTGCAAGCCCTTTTATTTTTGCTTCTTGTCCTCGAAATCCGAAAGCTTCATCGTGCGTCCCGCACGGGCGGCACGGTAGGCACTGGGCGTCTCGCCGAAGCGGCGCTTAAAGAGTTCCGTAAAGTTGGAGATGGAGCCAAAACCCGCTAAGTGGCAGGTGTCTGACACGCGGAAGCCGCTTTCAAGAAGGGAAGCCGCGTGCGTCATCCGCATCCCCGTCAGCGTATCGAGAAAGGTCTCGCCCGTCGCACGGTGGAAAAGCTCGCTGAAATAGGTCGGATGATAGCCAAAGCGCGCCGAAAGAGAGGACAGGGTGATATTTTCCTTGAAATGCGTGTGCATATACATCAGCGCCTGTCCGATCTCGGGAAAGTCGCCCGATTCGATCGTCTTTTTTTCAAGCGGTCCGCTTGCACGGAAAATGCGATGCAAAAGATAGGACAAAAGCTTCTTTTGACAGTCGCCCCCCCTTTCGTATTCGTCCCGCAAAAGCTCTGCCGCCGCAACGGTGCGCCCGTATTCCTCTTCGTCCTCGGTCACGGCGCGCTTGACGTCGGAAAAGATAAGATGCGAAAGATCCTCCTCCGAGCAGACGGTCTCATCAAAGGACACGTTCAGAATGGACACCGATCCGCCTATCTCATAATGGTGAAAATCCGTGGGCGTGAGCAAAAACATCTTCGTTTTTTCAATATCGTATTCGTCATCGTTTAAATAACAGCGCCCCTTGCCCGAGAGAATGATCTCGATCTCGAAAAAGGTATGCCAGTGGGGCGGCAGATTGAAGTTTGCCGTATGCCGCTCTGCCGTTAAGTGCTTGCCCTCGGGAAGCTCTAAAAGGATATTTTGATAAATCGTATTCATATGCCCGCCCTCCTTCTTTATTATAAACGATAAATTCGGATTTGTAAAGAGAAAACCGAAAAAAACGTCATAGAAAAAGTGAAGAAAACCGTTGCTTTTTCTTGCCCTAAATGTTAAAATATAGGAAAGCTTGAAAAAAGAAGAGGAGCGCTCTATGAAATACGAAGGAAAACGCCTCGAACAGATCTCCTTTCCCATAGGCGGCATCGGCACGGGCTCGATCGGTCTTGCGGGAAACGGTCACCTTGTGGATTGGGAGATCTTCAACACGCCCGACAAGGGAAGCCTTAACGGCGCTACGCATATCGCCGTCCGCGCCGAATATCCCGACGGTAGAGTCGTCGTTAAGATCCTGCAGTCTGCCTATACGCACAGTCTTATGGGCAAGTATTCGCAAACGACCTACAACGGCTTCGGCTACGGTCCCAACCGCAATACGATGGCAGGCTTTCCCCATTTTGAGAAGGCAAGCTTCGAAGGAGAATATCCCTTCGCTACCATCACCTTTTCCGACGCGGACTTTCCCGCCGACGTGGTCTTGACGGCGTTTAACCCCCTGATCCCCTTGGATGCGGAAAACTCCTCTCTCCCCGCCGCCTTCTTTGCGGTGCGGTTTTTGAACGGGGACGAGCGCATCCGCTATACCGTCGCCTTTGCGCTTGCGAATCCCTTCGCATCGGGCGAGAGCATCGTTCAGCACGAGGACGGCTTCTCCATTCTTACGCACCGTCACGCAGGCGTGTCCGAGGATGACGTGGCGTACGGGGAGCTGGCGCTCTTAACGGAAAAGACCGAGGACACCTGTGCGCAGGCGTATTGGTATCGCGGCGAGTGGCTTGACCCCATTACCACCTATTGGAACGAGCTTCTGCACGGCGATTTTGCACCGCGTACGTACGATACGCCCGCCAAAAACGATCACGGCACGCTCGCAAAGGCAATCACCCTTCAGCCCCATACCGAGGGCACCGTGCGCTTTATCCTTGCATGGAGCATTCCCAAGTGCATCAACACCTGGTCGCCCTACAAGGACGAAGCGGGGAAGGACGTTGCTTGGAAGAACTATTACGCGACGCGCTTTGCACACGCCGCGGACACGGCAAAATACGCCATCAAGAATTATGATGAGCTCTCTCGCCGCTCCCGCGCCTTTTCGGACGCGGTGATGGGGGCAACGCTTGACGAGTCGGTCAAGGACGCTATCCTTGGCACGGTGTCCGTGCTTAAAAGTCCCACGGTGCTCCGTCTTGAAGACGGCACGTTCTGGGGCTGGGAGGGCGTCCACGAGAAGGCGGGCTCTTGCGAGGGAAGCTGCACCCACGTGTGGAACTACGCTTACGCGCTTTGCTTTTTGTTCCCCGACCTTGAACGCACGCTCCGCGAAACCGAGGTGCGCTACGATATCGAAGAAAACGGAAAAATGCATTTCCGCACCTTCTTGCCGCTTGGCAGAGGGTATGAAAATAGCAGCTACCGCCCCTGCGTGGACGGACAGATGGGTACCGTTATCAAAATTTACCGTGACTTTAAGATCACGGGCGACGACTCCTTTATCCGCGCGAACTGGGAACGCATCAAAGCGTGCCTTGCCTATGCGTGGAGCGAGGAAAATCCCGACTGCTGGGACCGCGACCGCGACGGCGTGCTTGAGGGCAGGCAGCACCATACGCTGGATATGGAGCTTTACGGTCCCTCCTCGTGGCTTGAGGGTATGTACCTCGCCGCGCTTCGCGCCGCCTCGCTGATGGCAGAGTACCTCGGCGACACCGCGGCAAAAGCCGAATACGAGGCGCTCTTTGCAAAGGGCTACGACTTTATGAAGACGGAGCTCTTCAACGGCAAGTATTTTATCCAAAAGCTTGATCTTGCGGATCACGGCTATATCGAAAAATACGACGTGCCGAATTATTGGAACGAAGAGGCGGGAGAAATCAAGTATCAGGTCGGGGAAGGCTCCGTGATCGACCAGATGCTTGCCCAGTGGCACGCGCACCTTTGCGGGCTTGGCGATATTTACGATCCCCATCAGCGCAAGATCGCGCTTGCAAGCGTTTACGAAAACAACTTCAAGCCGCGTCTTGCCGATTTCGCCAATATGTGGCGTCTGTTCGCGCTGAACGATGAGGCGGGCGCCGTCATTTGCGACTACCCCGAGGGGGCAAAGCGTCCGTCGATTCCCGTCCCCTACGAGGGGGAATGTATGACGGGCTTTGAGTACGCACTCGCAGGACTCCTTATCAGTGAGGGCGAAACCGAGAAGGGGCTTTCCATCGTCCGCGCCATCCGCGACCGCTACGACGGAGAAAAGCGCAACCCCTACAACGAAATGGAGTGCGGCAGCAACTACGCCCGCGCAATGGCGTCCTTCGCCCTCTTGCCCATTTTCAGCGGCTTTACCTTTGACCTTGCGCACGGATACGTCGGCTTCTCTCCCGTAGAGGGGGGCGACTTCCGCGCCCCCTTCTTCCTCGGCACGGGCTGGGGCATTTACGGGCAGACCGATAGGGCGGCAGGCTTCACGCTTACGGAAGGCACGCTTGCGCTCTCTTCCTACGGCGCGCCCAAGGATAAGACGGTGCGTACGCTCACCGTCGACGGCAAAGCGGTTCCCTTTACGCAAGAGGATAACCGTCTTTCCTTTGAAGCGCTCACCGTCAAGGAATCGCTTGCAATTACTTACTAAACAAAAAAACGCCCGAAAGGGCGTTTTTTGCAAGCGGTTTTTTACAAAAAAGCGGTTGTCTGGTGACAACCGCTTTCGTATTATTCTTCGCTATAAATTACGGTCACGTTGGGGTGAAGCTGTAAGATGGACGCGGGAACCTCGGGCGTGATGGGACCGAAGAACGCACGCTGTACGGTGTCCTTCTTTTTCGGACCGTTGGCAACGAGAAGCACGCGACGTGCCTTCATAATCGCTCCGATGCCCATCGTCAGCGCGCGGGTGGGAACCTCGTCGCGGCTCGCAAAGAAGCGGGAGTTTGCCTCGATGGTGGACTCCTCAAGCTCCACTACGTGCGTGGGAGCGGTGAAAACGCTGTCGGGCTCGTTGAATGCGATGTGACCGTTGGGACCGATGCCGAGAAGCTGTAGATCAATGCCGCCTAACGCCTCGATGTGCGCGTCGTGCGCGGCACATTCCGCAGCAAGATCCGTCGCAAGACCGTTGGGAACGCGGGTGTTTGCCTTGTCGATGTTGATATGATCAAAGAGATTGGTATTCATAAAGTAGCGATAGCTCTGATCGTTCTCGCCGTCAAGCCCCACGTACTCGTCAAGGTTGACCGAGCGAACGCGCGAGAAATCCACCTCGCCCGCCTCGTATTTTTCCGCAAGCTTGCGGTAGGTACCCACGGGGGAAGAGCCTGTCGCAAGACCAAGCACCGAGTCAGCCTTCAAAACAACCTGTGCCGCGATAATAGCGGCAGCCCTCGTGCTGAGCTCGTCGTAAGTTTTTACCTGAATGAATTCCATAACCAAAACTCCTCGTAAATTTATTTTCGTTTGATGACCAGATCCGCGCGCTTGACGATGCAGTCCGCAGGATAGACACCGCGCAACGCCGTCAAGGGATAGACGGACGTGCGCATCCCGATCACCGTACCCGGGTTGATCACCGCGCCGCAGCCGACGTCGGCACCGTCTCCGAGAATGCCGCCGAGCTTGCGAAGCCCCGTCGGGTAATCCTCCTCGCCGTGAACGACCACGTTCTTGCCGTCTGCCTTAAAGTTGGAGCAGATGGTCCCCGCACCCGTATGCGCACGGTTGCCGAGCACCGAATCTCCTACATAATTATAATGCGGTGTTTGCACTTTGTCAAGTAGTATGCAGTTTTTATATTCCGAAGAATTGCCAAGCACGCATCCCTCGCCGCAGAAAAAGCTCCCGCGGATGAATGCCCCGGGGCGCAATTCGGTGTGCGCGCCGATGACGGCGGGCGGCTCGATCGTTGCGGTCGGGTAGATCTTGACCCCCTCGCCCACGAGCACGCCCTCGGCGATCTCCGTATAGCCCTCAATGCCCGCCTTGACGAGCGCCCACAAATAGTCCTTCAAGCGGGGAAGCGCCTCCCACGGATAGGTCGTGTCCGCAAGCAGTGGCGCGATCGGAGCGGGGAAGGAAGCAAACAGCTCCTTCGTCTTTACAAGCTTATCCAAGCGTGTGTCCTCCTTCTGCGATCGCCTTGACGATTTCGCGGGCATACGCCACGCAGTCCTCGTGGCTCGTGCATTCGATCATCACACGCACCACGGGCTCCGTGCCGCTTTCGCGCAACAGCACGCGCCCCTCGGTGCCGATACGGGCGGCAACGGCGTCCTTTGCCGAGAGCACCGCGCGGTCGGCAAGCACCGCCGCCTTATTGCGCACGCGCACGTTTTCGGTGTATTGCGGATAGAAGGTAATGGGGGAAGCGAGCTTCGCCAGCGAGGACTTGGTGTCGCAAACCTCCTCCGCGATCATAATCGCGGTGAGAAGTCCGTCACCCGTCGTGGCGTACTTTTTGAGAATGATATGTCCCGAGCTTTCACCGCCCAGCGCATAACCGTTTTCCTGCATACACTCATACACGAAGCGGTCGCCCACCTTGGTCTCGGCGCACTTAATGCCCACGCGGGCGAGGCTCGCCACGAAGCCGCTGTTGGACATCACCGTCGCCACGACCGTGTCGTCCTTGAGAATGCCGCGGCTCTTTAAGCGCTTGGCGAGAATGTAGATGATGGCGTCGCCGTCCACCACGTTGCCGTTCTCATCCACCGCGATACAGCGGTCGCAGTCGCCGTCGAAGGCAAAGCCGAGGTCTAAATGCTTTTCCCTAACGAGCGCCTGTAATTTTTCAATGTGCGTCGAGCCGCAGTTCTCGTTGACGTTGATGCCGTCGGGCTCGTTGCCGATCACGGTGATCTGTGCGCCCAGCGCCCCGAAGACCGCCGAGGCGATATTCCAAGACGCGCCGTTCGCGCAGTCAAGACCGATCTTTAATTTTTTATAGGAGTTGGACGCTACCGAAATGAGATAACCGATATAGCGGTTTCGTCCCGACACGTAGTCGTGAATGCAACCGATCTTCGCCTTCTGCGCGAGCGGCAGATCCTCGCCCGAAACGCCAAGCGCGGCAAGGTCGCCGTCAAGATACGCCTCGATCAGCGCCGTCGTTGCGTCGTCTAGCTTCTCGCCGTGCGTGTTGATGACCTTGATGCCGTTGTCATAGAAAGGATTGTGCGATGCGGTGATCATAATACCGCAATCAAATTCGTCCTGGCGCGTCACGTAGGACACGCTGGGCGTCGTCGTCACGTGGAGCATATACGCGTCCGCACCCGACGCGGTGATGCCCGCCACGATGGAATACTCTAACATATAGCTCGAGCGGCGGGTGTCCTTGCCGATAACGATGCGCGGGCGGTAGCCCGTCTTGGTGCATCCCGAAAGCGCCGACGCATAGTACCAGCCGAGGAAGCGCCCAACCTTGTACGCCTGCATCGAGGTCAGCGACACGTTTGCCTCACCGCGGAAGCCGTCCGTGCCGAAATATTTGCCGCCGCCCTCGGTGCTTTTGCGCGCAAGATCGACCTCGTCGCGAAGAAGTGCGTCGGCGGAAACGCTGAACAGCTCGCAAAGCAAAAGAATTTTGTCAATTTGAGGAAGCGCGGTATCCATCTCCCACTTGGAAACGGATTGTCTGGAAACGCCGAGTCGCTCGGCAAGAGCCTCTTGGGAGATCCCCAAGGCGGTGCGCAGATGGGTGATTTTTTGTCCGATCGTCATACTTGACTCCTCACACTATGTAATAGATATTACCATTATAGCAGAGGGTGACGGAAAAAGCAAGCAACCAAAGGTAAGTTTTTTCGCAACCTGTGGTTGCAAAACTCAAAAATGGCCCTGTTTTTGCCCCAAAACGAGCAAAAAAATACGCAAAAAAAGATGAAAAATGTCAAGAGAAATTGTCAAAGCCCGCGGCGAGAAGCAAGAGAAATTCTTCTTGACACATAAGGAAAAAAGTGCTACAATAAAGGCAGAAAACCGAACGTAAGGAGCGCTAAAAAAATGAAAGCCTGCGTCATCCAGCCCCCCTATTCGCTTGACCTAAAAAAAAGCGACGAGCTTTTTGCTTATAAGCTCGATTTATTAAAAAAGTGTACCCCCGAGATGGACCTCATCGTCCTTCCCGAGTATAGCGACGTCCCCTGTGCGACTGCCACCGCAGAGGATACTCTTTTTTATCATCAAAAGTATTTTGATCCGCTTATGGCGGCGTGCAAGGAGACTGCCGTGCGGTGCGATGCCGTTTTGTTCGTCAACGCCCTTGATTTCGTTGACGGCGAGTACCGCAACACCACCTTCGCCATCAACCGCGCGGGTGCCGTCGTCGGAAAGTACTATAAGCGCCACATCCCACCCCTTGAAAAGAAGATCGACGTCGCCTATCACTATACCGAACAGTATAGCGAGCCCTACGTGCTCGACCTTGACGGCGTACGCTACGCCTTCCTCACCTGCTACGACTTCTACTTCTATGAAGCCTTCCCCAAGATTGCCCGCAAGAACGTGGACGTCGTCATCGGCTGCTCCTTGCAAAGAAGCGACACCCACGACGCGCTCGAAATTATGTGCCGTCACCTCGCCTATAACACCAACGCCTACGTCGTGCGTGCCTCGGTCAGCTTTGCCGAGGACAGTGACGTCTGCGGCGCCTCGATGATCGTTTCGCCGCGCGGCAAGGTGCTTGCAAACCTCTACGGTAAATTCGGACTCGCCACCGCGGATTTCGACCCCAAGGACAAATATTACAAGCCCGCAGGCTACGGCAGAGCACCCGCCGCACATTACGAGTATATCGAGATCGGCAGGACCCCGTGGAACTACCGCGCAGGCGGTAGCGCCGTCTGCCTTTCCGAAAAGGATATGCCCTATCCCCGCCTTTGCGCCCACCGCGGCTTTTCCGCCGTTCTGCCCGAAAACTCTCTGCCCGCCTACGGCGCGGCGATCGCGCTGGGCGCCGAGGAGATCGAGTTTGACCTTTGGGCAACGCGCGACGGCGTGCTCGTTTCCACCCACGACTGGACACTCGAGCGCACCTCAAACGGCGAGGGGTACGTCTTCGACCACGATTACGAGGAGCTAAAAAAGCTTGACTTCGGCGCCCACGTTGATGCGGGACTTGCAGGGCTCCGCATCGCCACGTTTGAGGATATTTTAAAGAAATTTTCCTCGCTCGCCGTGATGAATATCCACGTGAAGATCTGGGATATGGAGTACGAGGACGACCGTATGGAAGAGATCGTCGCCCTGCTCCGCAAGTACGACTGTGCCGACCGTGCCTACTTTATGACCACAAGTGACAAGAAGATCGCCAAGGTCAAGGCACTCGCCCCCGATATCGCCGTCTGCGTCGGACACGACGGAAACCGTCCCTATGAGATCGTCGATCGCGCCATTGCCCTCGGCGCGGAGAAGGTTCAGCTCTTTAAGCCCTATTTCAATCAGGAAATGATCGATAAAGCCCACGCTCACGGCATCAAGTGTAACGTCTTTTACGCCGACGATCCCGAGGAAGCCAAGGCGTACCGCAAAATGGGCATCGACACCATCTTAACCAATAATTTCCTCGTCGTAAAAACGGCGCTGGAAACGATGGATCCATAAAAATTACTTATGATAATCTTGTTCGGATACATAACGCCTCTCGCCTTTTCCAAAATGCTTGATCGAAAATAGCCTTCCCCGGAGGGGGAAGGGGGACCGCTTGCGGTGGATGAGGCGTAAAAAAGAAAGGAAAAAATATGATCGTCGATATCCTTGAAAACGGTGCGCGCTACGCCGCGCTCCACCCGCAGCTTCTGCCCTCACTCATCGCGGTACAAAAGCTCGTCATCGATGAAGCGGAGGATGGAAGGTACGAGCTTGACGGCGGTGCCTACGCCGTCTTTCAGTCCTACGCAACGAACGAAAACGTACCCATCGAGTACGAAAACCACCGCGCCTATATCGATATCCAGCTTCTTTCAGAGGGCATTGAGCGCATCCTCTGCGGTACGCCCGCCGAGCAAACGCGCCCCTACGATAAAGAATCGGACGTCGAGTTTTTCACGATCGAGGAGGAAAAGCTTCAGGACGTTGCCCTCACCGCAGGCGTCTTTTGCGTTCTGTTTCCGGGCGATGCCCACGCTCCGGGACTTTCCTACACCGACAGTGTCCCCGTCAGAAAGATCGTCATCAAGCTTCCCGTTTGACGCATTGCCGTCTGCGGTAACGCCACCAAAAAACGCTCTGCCTCGCAGAGAGTTTTTTCTCGCACGTGCTGTACGCGTAGCGCATAGCAAAAAGAACCGCTCAGCAGTGCTGAGCGGTTCTTTCTCTTTATTTCTCGATTGCCGCCTTCTTTGTGAAGATGCGGCGATATTTTTCAGCGGGGAACTTCATTCGTCTATCGTAGGTCATAATGCCGTTTTGCTCGTGCTCCACGTCGGTTAACTGCGTGTAGCAAAGGGCAAAGATCTGCTCGTTTTCAAGCAAAGCATCTGTCAGTCCCTCAAGACGCGCGAAGTATTCCTCTTCCGTCTTGACACTCTCACCGTAGCCCCACGCGGTTTCGTCGTCGCTCATCACCCAACCGATGCCGCCGTACTCGCTCACGAACACGGGCAGATAGGATTTCGTCACCTGGCGGGTCGGGAAACGGCGTGCGAGCGTATCAAGGCATACACCCTCTGCAAGACGCTCGTAATGCGTGCGGAAGACGGTGGGGTCCTGCTCGTAATCGTGCACGTCGTGCACGTCCGTGCGGTTGGTGGGAAGGGAACCGCTGTTCGCTACCACGGGACGCGTCTTGTCCATCGCCTTGGTCGCGTCGTAAACGAGGTCGATCAGTGCGTTACTGTGACCGCGATAGTCCTTGCCATTTTTATCCCACGTTTCGTTGAAGGGGCACCAACCGATGATCGCGGGGTGCGAGAAGTCGCGCTCCACCTCTTCCAGCCACTCGGGCAAGAAGTTTTGCAGGTTGTCAAAGGTGGTGTAATCAAAGCCCCAGTTGCCCGCCTCACCCCAAACCATATAGCCAAGGCGGTCGGCGTGATAGAGATAGCGCACTTCAAACACCTTTTGATGAAGCCTTGCCCCGTTAAAGCCGCAAGCCATAGAGACCTCGATATCACGCACAAGATCTTCGTCCGAGGGGGCGGTGATGATGCCGTCGGGGTAATAGCCTTGGTCAAGCACGAAGCGACCGAAAATCGTTTTGCCGTTGATTTGTAAGCCCTTTTCCTTGGTAAGCGCTACCTCGCGAAGCCCGAAATAGCCCTGCATCTCGTCGCGCGCGCCGTCCTTTTCTACGGTAAAAGCAAGGTCGTACAGACGCCCCTCTCCCGGCTCCCACAAATGCGCCTCGGCAAGCACGATATCAACGCTTACCGCCGTCGATGCGATCACCGAGCACGCCTTGCCCATCACCTTGCCCTCGTAGGATGCCGTCACCGTCAGCGTACCGCCGAGCGATGCGGGGGACACGAGCACTTGAAGCCCTACGGACGGGGTGTGGATGTTGGGGAATGCACGGTACGACGAAACGTGTGCCGCCGCGCGCGCTTCAAGCCACACCGTCTGCCAAATGCCCGTCGTGCGGGTGTAAAGGCATCCCGAAGGGGTGAAGGCAGGGGACTGCTTGCCCGCAAACTGCCGTCCCGAGCGCACGTCGTCAAAGGCGTAGACGAAAAGCACGTTCTCGCCCTCTGCGAGCGCGTCGGTAATATCAAAGGAAAACGAGGTGTAGCCGCCCTTGTGCGTGCCCACCTTTTTTTCGTTCACAAACACGGTCGTTTCGTAATCGCAAGCGCCAAAGTGCAAAAACGTACGCTTGCCCGCAAAGCCCTCGGGGAGCGTAAAGGTGCGGCGATAGCACACCGCATTCATAAAATCAGTATAGCCCAAGCCCGAAAGCGCGCTCTCGGGAGAGAAGGGAACCGTGATCTTCTCGTCAAGCGCCGCGCGCCGCTCGTAGTGCTTGTCAAGCCCTACCACGGCGTTGTCGATCTCGAACTCCCACTCGCCGTTGAGGTTAAGCCAGCACTCGCGCATCGCATCGGGACGGGGATGCTCCGCTCTCGGAATATTGCGTAAGATTTCCATAAGAATACTCCTTTGTGATAGTAACTTTATTATATTTGTTTCTTTACCAAATGTTTTTGGCTTGCCGTTTTGCGCTGTTCGGCTAAAAAAGCCTCGTCATACGCAGTTTGACACTAATTTATTGTAGCAAAAAAACCTTGACAAAACAAGTTGCTTGTTGTATAATTATGGCAATAATTTGTCTTTTTAGGAGGAAATCGTGATTCCTTTTCACCAAATGCAAAACTCGGTAGGCAATTATGCGTACAATGTTCGTATTTATGACGATTTTGTTTGCGGCTTGCATTTTCACAAAAATCACGAGGTCATTTACGTGATGGAGGGTGAGGCAGTTTGCAGCGTTAACGGCAGAACCAAAATTCTATGTCAGGGCGATTTCGCGTTCTGCTTGTCCAACGAGATCCACTCAATTCGGTCAAATGGAGAGGGGAAAATTTGGATTGGCGTGTTTTCCGAGGATTTTATTTATGCGTTCAAGGAATATGCAAACGGAAAGACCGGCTCCGATTTTTCGTTCCGTTGCTCCGACAGCGTTATGCAACTTCTTTCCAAACACCTCATTCGAGAAGAAATTTCGGACGTTTTCCTGATCAAATCCTGCTTGTATGCGCTGTGTAGCGAATATTTGCGTCAGGTTACGCTCCATAAGAGCGAAGGCAAGCACGCGTCGCTTATGGGAAAGATCGTGGAATACATTGAAAAAAACTACAAAAAAGATCTCTCACTTTCCGATATCGCAGAATATTTCGGATATGAATACGTGTATTTTTCCAGGATTTTTAACCGCATTTTTTCTATGAGCTTTAACGATTACCTCAACGTATATCGCTTTAACGAGGCGTGTGCCATGCTTCTCAAAACGGAAATGACGGTGACAAAAATAGCCGAGGAATGCGGATTCAAAAGCATCAGAAGCTTTAATCACGTGTTCAAAAAGCTAGCAGACGTCTCCCCCCGTGAATACCGAAAAGCAAAGCCCGATATGAAGGATACGATCAAGTCGTTTTTTTGATCGGTAAAGATGTGGATTCCTTTCTGCATAAAACAAGAAAAACTGTCAAAAATAAGGGCAGAAAACGGAAAGGAACCTCAAACTATGGAAAAAAACAACCCTAAAAACGAAAAGACCACACGCATTCTCTATCTTGCCGTGGTGGGCGTGCTGATCTTCAGCGCCCTCATCATCGGACTGGTCGCCGCACTCGGCAAGGACGAGACCAAGCTTCCCACCGAACAGCCGCCCACAGAGCAGACGCCCACGCCTACTCCCACACCCGACGACGGCAAGGAGCCCGACAAGGAAACGGAAACGACGCCCGACACCTACCTCGCACCCGCGACGGGCGCGGTGAGCAAGCGCCACGACGATTCGCTTCCCGTCTATTCCGCCACGATGGGCGACTTCCGCGTCCACGAGGGCATTGACATCGCCACCGAGGCAGGTGCGGACGTCTTCGCTACCGCGCGCGGCACCGTTTCGCTCGTTTGGAGCGACCCCTTAATGGGCGAGTGTCTTTCTATCGATCACGGCAACGGCGTCGTCAGCATCTATAAGAACCTTGCGACCGACCTTGCCGAGGGCATCCAAAAAGGCGCCACCGTCACGGCAGGACAAAAGATCGCAACCGTGGGCGATGGCGCCCTGATCGAAAGCGCAGAGGAAGCGCACCTTCACTTTGAAATGACCTTTGAAGGGAAGCAGGTAGACCCCCTCACCTATATCTCCGAGGACAGCGCCAAGGTCTCCCTTTCGGGCGACGTGGCGTACGAAAGCTGACGGACGATTCCTTTTTAAGACCCCAAAGAAAGACGGCCTTACAAAGCGGTATAGCCCAAGGGCGTTAACCGATCAAAAGATACGAATATCCGTCGAGAAGCTTCGGGTTCTCCCATTCGGCATCCCCCGCGTCGGGGATGCCGTTTTGCTTTGCTAAAAGCGCAAGCGGCACACCGTAGCGCTTGCCGATCGAGAAGAGAGAATCCTCCTCCGTAGGGTAATAAGCGAGAAGCGTCCCCTCGGGAAGCGGCGTATACTCTCCTTTGACGGCGGCAACGGGAATGGATGCCGAGAAGGGGCGCTTCGCCGTAGCGGAAACGGAAAGCTCGGTCGAAAGACGCACGTTTCCGCCTGATGCGCTCACCGTGCCGCCCACGGGCGAGAGGGCGCATAAAATGCGGTCCCCATCGCAAAGCGAGCAGCCAAGCGGAAGCTCAAGGCGTATGGGCATAGAAAGCTCGGTGCGGTCGCAAGCGTCCGCGCCAAGTGCAAGAAGGGATACGCCCAGCACTCCCTCCACCACGGCACGCCCGCCATCCACGAGCGGCGTGCTCTCCTTGACGGTGAAACTTGGTATCAAAACGCGCCCCTCGCTTGCAAAGTCGGCGGGAAGCGGAAGCTCTCCCGATACGGTAAAGTTGCCCGTATATGCCCCCAAAAGGCTCTCTCCCACGACGCTTTTGCGCGAAAGCGAGTAGCTTGCACCATGTGCGTACAGGTCGCAAAGAAGCGACGTGCTCTCGTTGCGGTGCAAAAGGCAGGAAAGGGAATACTCCGTGTCGATGGAAAGAAGCATACCGCCGCCCGCTTCCTCAAGCGTCACCGTAGGCGAGGGGCAGGCTCCGCGCACCGTCACGAGGTCCCCCGCGCACGCGTTGGACGCCGTCAGCTCCTCTTCAAAGGGAAGAGAGTAGCTTCTCGTGAAGGGCGTCTCACCCTCCTTTTTAAGCACACAAAGGCAAACGAGCTTGCCATAGACGGAAACGTAGCCGTCGTGTGCCTCGGCGCGCTCGGGAAGCACGGATGCGGACGCCGAAACGAGCGCAAGGTCCCGGGCGTCCTCCTCTTCCAGAGTGAACTGCCCCTCCGAGCGAAGCGACGGGACGAACACGGGAAGGGTGCGCACCACGGATTGCTCGCGGCGAATGACCTCGCAAACCTGCTCTGGCATCAGCGCCTCGGGCGAAACCCCGAGCGCCTCGGTCTTCATCACGTGCGGGCGCGCCACCACGCGGGCGCGGACGGAAAGCTTTCTCGGTGCCGTCGGGCGCAGGCTCACCCCCTCCAGCACCTCCTCGGTGAAGGCGCACTCGCCGCCCTCGGCACCCGCGCGGTAGCGATAGCGTCCTTCAAGCGGCGCCTCGGTCAATCGCCCCTCGCCGTCGCTGTATAAAAGACGGTATTCGATCCGCCCCGAAAACTCCGCACCCTCCGTACCAAGATAAGGCTCATCGGGCAACAGGGTACTGCAAAGACGAAGCACGCGCCCGATCTCAGGCATATAATCGGGCAGAATGAACTCCTCGGTGGTGTCGGCGACGACCGTCTCGCCAAAAAGATCTTTTTGTACGCGGTTTTCAAAGAATGCCATAGCGTTTCCTCTCTTTTTTCTGTTATTTGACACCCCACTATATGCGCCGCCCGCCCGAAATATTAGAAAAAAGAAAAAGCCTTCTTGTGAAGTGAAAGGGGTTCACCTCAAGCGAAGGCTTTTCTATTATGCCAGTAGGGCAATTTATGCGGTATGCCGCAATTCATGACACGCAGTGTCAATTCACGCAACCGCAAGGCTGCAATTCATCGCGTGTTCTTTGATAAAGAGAACACGCCCTTATTCTAACGGAATACCCATCTGTTGCATCAGACGGTTGTTGAATTCCTCAGCGGTGTTGTACCCCATCTTCTTCTGACGGTGGTTCATCGCCGCGATCTCAAGGATGATCGCCAGGTTTCTGCCGGGGCAAACGGGAATGGTGATGGCGGGGATCTTGATGCCGAGCAGATCCACGAACTCGTTTTCAAGTCCCACGCGGTCGTACATCTTGCCCTGCACCCAATGCTCAAGGTTGATCACCAGGTCGATCTTCGCCGTCATACCGACGCCGCCCATACCGAACAGTCTGCGCACGTCGACGATGCCGATGCCGCGAAGCTCTACGTAGTGACGGATGATCTCGGGTGCCTCGCCCACCAGCGTCTTGCTGGACACGCGCTTAATATCCACCGCGTCGTCCGCAACCAAGCGGTGTCCGCGCTTGACAAGCTCGATCGCCGTTTCGCTCTTACCGATGCCGCTGTCGCCGAGAAGCAGAACGCCCTCGCCGTAAATTTCGACAAGCACGCCGTGACGGGTGATACGGGGGGCAAGCTGTACGCTCAAAAACGCGATCAGCGCCGCCATAAAATCACTCGTGCGCTCCTTGGTGCGAAGAAGCGGAATGCCGTGCTTTTCCGCCGCTTGGATCGCTTCGGGGAAAACGTCGAGATCCGAGGTAAAGATTAAACACGCAGGCTTGTGCGCGAAAAAGTTTTCAAGATGGTCGCGGCGCTCCTCGGACGAGAAATTTTTCAAATAAATATGCTCCGCGTTGCCGATCAGCTCTACGCGCGTTTCCTCAAAGTGGTCGTAAAAGCCCACGAGCGGAAGCCCGGGACGGTTGACGTGCTTGTTCGAAATGAGAATGTTTTCGGGAAGATCGGGCAGATGCATCGTTTCGAGCGAAAATTCGTCAATGATGCGCGCAAGTGTTACGGTGTGAAGCTCTTCCATCACAAAATCCTCCGTTTTTAAAGTATTGCACCGATACCAACGAGGTCGAGAAGCATTCCCGAAACGGTACCGATCGCGTAAAGAAGTCCGATGATGCCAAGCGCGCGGCGGCGCGGATGATAGGTGCGAAGAAGCACCAGCGTGCCGATGCCCGCCCCCACGAGAAGTCCCGACATCATACATCCCGCCGAGATGAGTCCTTCAAGGTACAGCTTGGTGATGAGGACGCTGGACGCGCAGTTGGGGATGAGTCCCACGACTCCCGCAAGCAGATGCCCGAGAACGGGAATTTTCGTAAAGAGGGCGGAGAGCGTGTCGTGACCGAGGAAGAACAGCCCAAGGTTGAGCAAAAACACGATCAAAAGCATAAAAAACGCAATGTGCAGCGTGTGCTTGAGGGCGCTTTTCAAAATACCGTCCGCCTCGCAATCGCACCCCTCGTGCTCGCACAGCTCGTGAATGTGGTCGTGATGCTCGTGATGCTCGCGGCAAACGTCCTTGTGCAAAAGGCGAAGCACTAAATCAAGGATAAAGCCCGCCGCCATACCCACGAGGACCTTGATAGCAAGAAGCTTGACGATCAGAAGCGCGGGAGCGCCCGAGGAAACGAGAATGGGAAGCATCTCGTCCGAGGTGGAAAGAAATACCGCGATCAGCGTGCCGAGCGAGATCACGCGTCCCGCGTAAAGCCCCGACGCCGCGGCGGAAAAGCCGCATTGCGGCACGATGCCGAGAACACTGCCGAAGAAGGGACCGAAGCGTCCTGCACGCTGTATCGTGCGCTTCATCCCGTCGCCTGCGCGGTGCTCGAGAAATTCCATAAATAAATAGGTTAAAAACAAAAAGGGAAGCAGAAGTAAGACCTCCTTGGCAGTATGCCAAAGAACCTCCTCCGCGAACAGGGCAAACGTCATACAGTGTCCTTTCAAAAAACAAAAATACAATCTCAGCTTGCAGTATATCATAAAAAGAGAAAATTGTCAAGGACGGCGGTTGACAAAAAAACAAAAAAATGCTATACTATCGAGGAACACACAGAAAGAAGGTAGCCCTATGCGGATCGCGAAAAACACCACCGTCACCCTTACCGAAGCGCCCACGAGCCGTTTTTTGCTCGTCGTGGACCTGATGGATGGGGACGTCATTTTGCAAAAGAAAGAAAAAACGGTCCTCTCGCTCTCCCTTTCGGGGGATGACGTCTTAGCAACGCTGTGCTACCCGGACGGCAGAGTCGCGACCCTCCTCGGTACGGACGCGCGGAAAAAAGAGGTCATCCTCACCGCAGGCTACGCCCGCGTGGGGCTGTACGTCGGCGGCGTCCTTCTTGACGAGGACTTCTTTTTTACCCCCCTCGATTACCTCGGCGCCACCGTGCACGCAGGCTCCTTTATGCACTTTGAAGCGGGATACGAGTACCACGCGATGAGCGAGTCCGCCATCGTCGAGAACCTTGCCGACCGCATCGACGGCTATCGCCCCGTGGGAACGGATTACGGCGTTTTGCGCCCTCTGCCCACCGTCGTAGAGGGACGCTTGCACCTCTTTTATCTTGACGAGCGCCACGGCGGACGCGCTAAGGACGGACGGGGTGCGCATAAGCTGTGCGCCCTCTTCTCGGATGACGGAAAGACCTTCCACGGCGCGCCCATTGCCCTTCCCATCGACAACGTTCGCGAGGATGATATCCGCGACGCCTCTCTCCTTTGCCACGAGGGAAGATATTATCTTTACTATATCGTCAAATACGAGGGCGGCACCTCGCTCTCCTGCGCGGTATCCGAGGACGGCTTTTCCTACCAAAAAACGGGGCTTGATATTGAGATCGCGGGTGTAAATAACCGCACGATCACCTCCGTTACGCTCCTCTCGGGCGCGACTCCCACCATCTACTTTACCGCAGAAGGCAAGGCGTATCAGGCGGAAAGCATCGACCTTTTGCACTTCGCCGCCCCCGAAGCACTCGTTGCGCTCGACGGCACCGACAAGCTTCTCCCCGCCGTCGTCGATGGCACCATCACCCTCTACGCCCAGCGAAACGGCGCGCTTCTGCGCCTCGACGGCAGGGCGCTCGCCAACGTGTGCGCCGCTCCCCCCTACGCTGTCCCCGTCACGCACGCGGGCAAGCACTTTTTCATCGGCGTCCGCGCCCACGCCATCGTGACCTCGTACCTGTAACCGAGAAAAACGCTCTTTTTTCTCACGATAAAAACCGCCCTGCACTAGCAGAGCGGTTTTTCGTTTATTCCTTCGTCGTGAATTTCTTTTGCCACGAGCGCTTGCCGCACGAGGGACACTTCATATAGCGCGTGCGACCGAAGTGCATCGCCCCGAATACGCTGCTGTATTTGGGTACGTGGCGCGCCTTACAGTGTGCGCACTCGTAATAACCCGCGACCTGCTCGATGCGGATCATAAACGGCGTCGCGATCAAAAGGGGCAAAAGCCCGCCTAACACGATCAGCACTTTCTGCCACTCGGGCAGCGCGAGCAATTCTGCAAGCAAAACGCATCCAAGCAAGACGGGAAGGCATAGAATGCCCGTGACGATCTCCATACGGAGCAGACGCCTGTCGGCTTTCTCCTTCTCCCTCAGCGATTCTAATAATTTGGTTTCCAGTTCTTTGTTGTTGTTTTCCATACTTACTACCTCCCCACAAAGTAAATCCGTTACACTGATACCGAGAATATCACACAGCGCGAGCATAATGGAAGAGTCGGGCATCGCTCTGCCCGTTTCCCACTTGGATACCGCGCGGTCGGTGATGTTCAGCTTTTCTGCCAACTGCATTTGCGTTAGATCAGCTTTTTTTCTGCACTCGGCGATAAACCGTCCGATTTTTACTTGATCCATTGGCGACCTCCTTTCACTATCAGTATAACGCCCGCCATCCCGAAAAGCAACACACCGTTGGTTGAGTGGGGAAGAAATCCGTTTTCATCCTTCAAAAACGGCAAAAAGTAAACCGTGGGTTGCTTTTTGGCTTTTTATAACGGTTAAATCCAATTTATCTTTTGGAGAAAAATATTGTTCTGCTCGACAAATTGGAATTTGTTTGATTCAGATTATTTGCCTTTTTTCTTTGCAATGTGTGAAACAATGGAACAAACAATTATTCCAATTACGAATGGGATAGCAAAAAGTAGTCCTACATCCCAAGGTGCGCTATTACCGGGTGCATATCGAAGAACTGTGCAGTTATAGGTTACCACAACGCACATAATGTTTGTAAGTAATATTGCAAGTGCTGCAAATATTGTTGATAACTTTTTCATTGAAACCTCCTACTTATGTTTCATTGTTTTGATAAGTATTATAGCTCCAAAGACCACAAACAACACCGATACCAGCATTGCAATAAATGTTCCGTCAATGACTATCATAGATGACTGTGCTATTTTGTCAGCGGTTTCAGAACTAA
>JAFTIH010000027.1 GCA_017456985.1 Clostridia bacterium
CGTTTCGGTGCAAGAGCGCGCGGGCGTGACGCACGGCGTCATCTTCTCGGTTGCTACCACCCCGCATCAGGTGGGGAGCATCAACCGCTTTATTGCGGAAAGCGTCGCGGCGAGCGGCGGGCGCTTCGTGGGACTGGGTACGGTGCATCCCGACAGCCCCACCCTGCGTGCCGACATCGACGAGATCGTCGCGCTCGGGCTTCGCGGCGTCAAGCTGCATCCCGATTTTCAGCGCTTCAAGATCGACGATTACCGCTGTCTTAAAATTTACGAGCTGTGCGAGGGACGCCTTCCCGTCCTCTTACACTGCGGCGACCACCGCTACGACTTCTCAAACCCCAACCGCTTGGCGCCCATCCTCTCTATCTATACCGAGCTTACGGTGATCGGCGCGCATTTCGGCGGCTGGTCGGTGTGGGAGGACGCCGTAAAGGCGCTCTCACCCTATCCCAATTTTTACGTAGATACCTCCTCCTCGCTGTACGCTCTGTCGGACGACGAGGCGAGGAGAATGATCCGCACCTTCGGCGCACAGCGCGTGCTTTTCGCCACTGACTACCCGATGTGGAACGTCGAAAACGAGATCGCGCGGCTTGACGCGCTGGGGCTGACCGAGGACGAGCGAAAGCTCATTGATTACCAGAACGCTTGCCGACTGTTCGGCTTTTCGGAGGAGTAACCTATGAAGGAAACCATTGCAAGACTCGTGAAAATTTTCGGTGTATCCGATGCGGTCACGGCGATCGATAAGATCGGAAACGGTAATATCAACCAGACCTACGACGTGCATACCGAAAACGGGCGCTATATCGTACAGCGCATCAACATCTTCGTTTTCAAAAAGCCTGCGGAAATTATGCAAAACATCGAGCGTGTGACCGCGCATATTGCAAAAAAGCTTGAGGTGGCAGGGAAGAGCCGCGACGGCGTGATGCATTTTCTTCATACTGCGGACGGTGCGAACTTCGTCGTGGAGGGTGACGCCGTTTGGCGCGCCTACGAGTTTGTTCCCGACAGCGAGACCTTCAACGATTGCAGCGATCTTGACAAGCTTCGCTCTGCAGGCAAGGCGTTCGGCAACTTCCAAAATCAGCTTGCGGATTTTGACGCCGCGTCGCTTTACGAGACCATCGCGGGCTTTCACGACACCCGTGCGCGCTTGGCACTTCTTTTTCAGCACGTGGAAGAGGATCCCTGCGGGCGCGTTTCCGAGGTAAAGGCAGAGATCGAGCAGATCGCCGCCTTCCGTAAGACGGCGGAGCGCCTTTGCGAGCTGATCGACGAGGGCGCCCTTCCGCTCCGCGTGACGCACAACGACACCAAGATCAACAACGTTCTTTTCGATACCAAAACGGGCGAGGCAAAGACGGTCATCGACCTTGATACCGTAATGCCGGGACTCGTGGCGTACGATTTCGGCGACGCCATCCGCTTCGCCGCCAATCTTGCGGCAGAGGACGAAAAGGATCTTTCTCTCGTGCACTTCTCGATGGAGCGCTTTACCGCTTTCGCGGAGGGCTTCCTTAGCGAGGTGGCAGACGCCCTGACCGAAAATGAGATCGCGACGCTGGCGCTGGGTGCTTTCGTGCTGACAGCAGAGAGCGCGGTGCGCTTCCTTGATGACTACCTCGTGGGCGACACCTATTTCAAA
This sequence comes from Clostridia bacterium, assembly GCA_017456985.1. Classification (GTDB taxonomy): domain Bacteria; phylum Bacillota; class Clostridia; order Oscillospirales; family CAG-272; genus UBA1740. The sequence continues at coordinate 1,652 of JAFTIH010000027.1, forward strand.
TGCCTGTACGAGGGACACAATCTCGTGCGCACCCGTTGCCAGCTCGTGCTTGCAAAGGATATTCTTGCTCATATGGACGAAATGAACGAAACGGTGGCGCGCATCGCGGCACAGGTCGCAAAAAAATAAGAAAAAATATAAAAAAATCCCCCCAAACCCCTTGACAAAAGGAAAAAGGGATGCTATAATTTCTACATAATTTTAAAGGCTGTGACGAAGACGGACGCGGCAAAAGCCTCCCCCAGAGAGTCGGTGACGGTGGAAATCCGACGGTGTGCGTGCCGAATGTCTTATCCCTTCCGAGCTGAGAGTCTGAAAGCGTGCGCAAGTAAGGTTCTCCGTATGGCTGCGTAAAAGCACAGAGCTTGTTAGAGCTCATAAAGTGGCGCTACGGCGCAATTTGAGTGGTACCGCGGATAGTTTTTTATGATCCGTCTCAAAGAAATCTTTGGGACGGATCTTTTGTTTTTCATTAAAACACTTTTGAAAGGAGAAAACACAAAATGAAGGACACGAAAAATTCTTTGATGGAGGTTGCCGCCCGCATTCGCGACCTGCGTGAAATTCTTGGGTTTTCGACTGCACAAATGGCGGAAAAAACGGACGTAGAGGAGGCAAAATACCTGCTTTATGAAGAGGGAGGCGTGGATCTTCCCTTTACGTTCATTCATAAATGCGCTCTCGCCTTCGGCGTAGAGATGAGCGACTTGCTTGAGGGACGCAGCGCAAAGCTTTCCTCTTACACCGTGACGCGTCGGGGCAAGGGACAGCTGACGGCGAAGGAGGACGGCATCGAGATCTCCCATCTCGCCCCCAACTTCCGCGGCAAGATCGCGGAGCCCTACTACGTGCGCTACGAGTATTCGGAGGCGCTGCAAAACAAGCCGATCCATTTGACCACGCACGGCGGTCAGGAGTTTGACCTTGTCATCTCGGGCTCGCTCAAGGTGCAGGTCGGTGAGCACACCGTCGTGCTTGAAGAGGGCGACAGCATCTATTACGAGAGCGGCACCCCCCACGGTATGATCGCCGTTGGCGGCAAGGAGTGCATATTCTGCGCCGTCGTGCTTCCCGGAGAAGACGAGGCGGACGAGGAAAAGCTCGTCGAGAGCATCGCCGCATCGGGCAAGCGGGAGAAGTTGCTGATCAGCAATTTCATCAAATGCACCGAGGATGAGCGCGGCGTTTTGACGGATATCGCCTTTGAGAACGAAGAAAAATACAACTTTGCCTTTGATACGGTGGACGCCCTTGCCGACAAGTATCCCGACAAGCTCGCGATGCTTCACCTGGATGCGAACAAGGTCGAGCGCCGCTTCACCTTCCGTGACCTCAAGCGTGAGAGCGCCCGTGCCGCCAACTACTTTAAATCTCTTGGCATCGGCAAGGGCGACCGCGTGATGCTGGTCTTAAAGCGTCACTATCAGTTCTGGTTCGCGATCCTCGGTCTGCACAAGCTGGGCGCCGTAGCGATCCCCGCGACCAATCAGCTCAAAGCCCACGACTTCGCCTACCGCTTCGGCGCCGCCGACGTCAAGGCGATCCTTTGCACCGCGACGGATAAGACCTCGTGTGAGGTCGATCTTGCGGCGGCAGAGTCCCCCTCGCTCACGACCAAGATCCTCGTGGGCGGCTCGCGTGAGGGCTGGCACGATTTCGACGAGGAGTATGCACTCTTCAGCACGCATTTCCACCGCACCGAGGACACCGCTTGCGGTTCCGACCCGATGCTTATGTTCTTTACCTCGGGCACGACGGGCTACCCCAAGATCGCGGCACACAGCTTTAAGTATGCGCTCGGTCATTTTCCCACGGCGCGCTATTGGCACGACGTCCGTCCTACCGACTTGCACTTAACCATCTCCGAAACGGGCTGGGGCAAGGCACTTTGGGGCAAGCTCTACGGTCAGTGGATGGCAGAGGGCGCGGTCTTTACCTACGACTTCGATCGCTTCCATGCCGCCGATATCCTGCCCCTCTTTGCAAAATACCGCATCACCACCTTCTGCGCACCTCCCACGATGTACCGTATGCTCATCAAGGAGGATCTTTCGGGATACGATCTTTCCTCTATCCGCCACGCAACGACGGCGGGCGAGGCACTCAACCCCGAGGTCTTTACGCAGTTTAAGAAGGCGACGGGACTTTCCATTATGGAGGGCTTCGGACAGACCGAGACCACGCTGACCATCGGTAATATGGCAGGCACGACACCCCGCTCGGGCTCGATGGGTAAGGCGATGCCGCTTTACGATATCGACGTCGTGGATGCGGACGGCAACAGCGTTGGCATCGGTGAAAACGGCGAGATCGTCGTGCGCACCGACAAGAGTGTCCCTTGCGGACTTTTCCTTGGTTATTACAAGGATGAGGAGCGCACGAAGGAGGTCTGGCACGACGGGATGTACCATACGGGCGACGTGGCGTGGCGTGACGAGGACGGCTACTTCTATTACGTGAGCCGTATCGACGACGTCATCAAGTCCTCGGGCTACCGCATCGGTCCGTTTGAGATCGAAAACGTGATCATGGAGCTTCCTTACGTTCTTGAATGCGGCGTTTCCGCCGCGCCCGACGAGGTGCGCGGTCAGGTCGTCAAGGCGTCGATCGTCTTGACCAAGGGAACCGAGCCGAGCGAGGAGCTGAAGAAGGAGATCCAAGAGTACGTCAAAACGCACACCGCTCCCTACAAATATCCCAGAATCGTGGTGTTCCGCGACGAGCTCCCCAAGACCATCAGCGGCAAGATCATTCATAGCAAGCTGTAAGAGCTCCTAATATTACTATAATATTAAAGAAGAAAATTTAAAAAAACACTTGACAAATACCGAAAGACTTGCTATACTGTTACCATAAAAGAATAAAAGGCGATGACGAAGAGGGCTGAGCAAACGGCGCCATCAGAGAACCGACGGTTGGTGCGAGTCGGCGGTGACGTGCTTTCGCTTGTAGCTTCCGAGCCGAGAGGAAGAAAGCGAAAGCCGTAGAACCTCTCCGTGATTGCTGCGTAAAGGCATAGGACTTATAGGAGTCCGAGAGTGGCGCCGTCATTGGCGCAATTTGAGTGGTACCGCGGGATATAAGAAATTATAGCTCGTCTCAAAGTATTTTATGTCTTTGAGGCGGGCTTTTGTTTTATTCTTTTTCCCCCTCGGAAAACGGAGGAACTATGAACGATCAGATCAAGAGCCTTGATGCGAAGATCAAGGAAATGGCTGCCCGTATTCGCGAGCTTCGCGAGATCGAACAGCTCACCGTGCGTGAGATGGCGAGAAAAACGGGTGTCAGCGAAGCCGAGTACACGGCTTGTGAGCGCGGAGAGAGCGACTTAAACTTCGCGTTTATCTACCGTTGCGCACAGGCGTTCAACGTGGACGTTACGGATATTATTGAGGGTACGAGCCCCCGCCTTGCCGCCTACACCGTCACCCGCGCGGGTGAGGGTCAGCGTATCGAGCAGGCGCACGGTATGGTGTATTATAACCTTGCCTCGGCATTCCGTAACCGTATTGCCGAGCCCCTTCTCGTACACGCCGCATACAGCGCCGAGGCAGAGGCAAAGCCCATTGAAGTCACCACGCACGACGGTCAGGAGTGCGATATCGTGCTCACGGGCTCGCTTTGCGTCCAGGTGGGCAACCACAAGGTCGTGCTTCACGCGGGCGACAGCATTTATTACGATAGTAGTACCCCTCACGGTATGATTGCGACGGGCGGCAAGGACTGCACCTTCTACGCGATGGTGCTGAACCCCTCGGGCGAGCCCATCCCCGAGCTTGAGCCCACCAAGACCGTACAGGAAACGGTGCGCCGCAAGGAAACGGTCACCGAGGACGGTCCCCGCGTCTATGAGAAGTGGGTGGATACCGAGGAGGACGAGCGCGGCGTGCTTCGCAAGATCTCCTTCAAAAACGAAAACGAGTTCAACTTCGCCTTTGACGTGGTGGACGCGCTTGCCGCAAGCAAGCCCGATAAGCTCGCGATGCTGCACCTCGACAAAAACAAGACCGAGCGCCGCTTTACCTTCCGCGACATCAGCCGCGCGTCCAATCAGTGCGCCAACTACTTTAAGTCGCTGGGCATTGAGCGGGGCGACCGCGTGATGCTGGTCTTGAAGCGTCATTATCAGTTCTGGTTCGCCGCGATCGCCTTACATAAGCTGGGCGCGGTGATGATCCCCGCAACCAACCAGCTCAAAGCGAAGGACTTTGCGTACCGCTTTGAGGCGGCGGGTGTCAATACCATCGTATGCACCGCAGACGACGGCACGGTGGATGAGGCAGAGATCGCTTGTGCAAGCTCTCCCTCCATCAAGAACAAGCTCATCGTCGGCGGCAAAAAAGAGGGCTGGCGCGATTTCGACGAGGAATATACCCTTTACAGCTCTCATTATACCAAGCCCGAAAACGCCCCCTGCGGCGAGGATCTGATGTTAATGTTCTTCACCTCGGGCACGACGGGCTACCCCAAGATCGCGGCGCATAACTACAAGTACGCGCTCGGTCACTTCTTAACCGCAAAATACTGGCACGGCGTCAACCCGAGCGGCTTGCACTTGACCATCTCGGATACGGGCTGGGCAAAGGCGCTGTGGGGCAAGCTCTACGGTCAGTGGATGGCTGAGGGTGCGACCTTCGTGTACGACTTTGATCGCTTCCACGCCGCAGATATTCTGCCCCTGTTCGCCAAGTACCATATCACCACCTTCTGCGCACCTCCCACGATGTACCGTATGCTCATCAAGGAGGACCTGACGCGCTACGATATGTCCTCGGTCGAGCGTGCGACCATCGCGGGCGAGGCACTCAACCCCGAGGTCTTCCGTCAGCTTGAAAAGCTCACGGGTCTTAAAATTATGGAGGGCTTCGGTCAGTCCGAGGGCACGCTTATGATCGGTAATTTGCGCGGTGACTCCTACAAGATCGGCGCGATGGGTAAGCCCGTACCCCTTTACGACGTGGATATCGTGGATCCCGACGGTAAGAGCGTTGGCATCGGTGAATCGGGCGAGATCGTCGTCCACACCGAAAACGGCGCCCCTTGCGGTCTGTTTACGGGCTACTACCGCGACGAGGAAAAGACGCGCGAGGCTTGGCACGACGGAATGTATCACACGGGTGACGTGGCGTGGCGCGATGAGGACGGCTTCTATTGGTACGTCGGACGCATCGACGACGTGATCAAGTCCTCGGGCTACCGCATCGGTCCGTTTGAGATCGAGAACGTCATTATGGAGCTTCCTTACGTGCTTGAGTGCGGCGTTTCCGCCGCTCCCGACCCCGTGCGCGGACAGGTCGTGAAGGCGTCCATCGTCTTGACCAAGGGAACCGAGCCGAGTGACGACCTCAAAAAGGAAATTCAGGACTACGTCAAGCAAAAGACGGCGCCCTACAAGTACCCCCGTATCGTCGTGTTCCGTGAGGAGCTTCCCAAGACGACGAGCGGCAAGATCATTCGCAATAAGCTGTAAGATATGAAAATGAATCCAAAACGCGTGACCCTCTTTGCAGGGCATTACGGAAGCGGAAAAACGAATATCGCGGTCAACTACGCCCTAAAAATGGCAGAGGCGGGGCTTCCCGTCACCATTGCGGACCTTGATATCGTCAATCCCTATTTCCGCACCAAGGACAGCGCAGAGGACCTCGCCCGTGCGGGCGTCGCGCTGATCTCCTCGGCATACGCCAACACCAACGTGGACCTGCCCGCGTTGCCTGCGGAGCTGTACGCTCTGACGCAGAACCGCGACCGCTACGCCGTGCTTGACGTGGGCGGCGACGACCGCGGCGCACTGGCACTGGGCAGGTATACCCCCGCCATCCTCGAGGAAGGGAACTACGAGATGATCTTCGTTGCGAACTTCTATCGTCCTTTGACCCCGACGGCAGAGGATGCTATTGAGGTGATGCGGGAGATCGAGACGGCAGGAGGGATCCCCTTTACCGCCATCGTACACAATTCAAATCTCGGAGAAGAAACGACCGCACAGGATATTCTCGCCAAGGAGGCGGAGGCAGGGCGCCTATCGGCGCTCACGGGGCTTCCCATCCTCTTTACGGCGGCACCCGTATCCTTGGCGCCCTCGCTCTCTGAGAGCTTTCCCCTCGTATTACAGAAGAAAATAACATAAAAGGACGGACAAAAAAATGGCAAAAGTGACATTTGACACCGACCTTTGCAAGGGCTGCGGACTTTGTGTGAACGCCTGCCCCAAGAAGATCCTCGTGATCGCAAAGGACAAGATCAACAAGAAAGGACATTCTCCTGCCGAGATGACGGACGAGAGCAAGTGCATTGGCTGCGCATTCTGCGCGACGATGTGTCCCGACTGCGTCATCCGCGTAGAGAAATAAGGAGGCACATATGGCAAACAAGGTACTTATGAAGGGTAACGAGGCAATTGCCGAGGCGGCGATCCTTGCGGGATGCCGTCATTACTTCGGTTACCCCATCACCCCTCAAACGGAGATCGCCGCGTATATGGCAAAGCGTATGCCCAAGATCGGCGGCGTGTTCCTTCAGGCGGAGAGTGAGGTCTCCGCGATCAATATGGTTTACGGCGTTGCAGGCGCAGGCTTCCGCGTGATGACCTCCTCCTCCAGCCCCGGAATTTCCCTCAAGGCAGAGGGTATCTCCTATATCGCAGGCAGCGACCTTCCCGCGCTCATCGTCAACGTACAGCGCGGCGGCCCCGGTCTTGGCGGCATCCAGCCCTCCCAGTCGGACTATTTCCAGGCAACGCGCGGTGGCGGTCACGGTGACTACCATCTGCTCGTTTACGCTCCCGCCTCCGTGCAGGAGATGGCTGACCTGACCGTTCTCGGCTTTGAGAAGGCAGACGAATACCGTATGCCCGCGATGATCCTTGCCGACGGTACGATGGGTCAGATGATGGAGCCCGTGGAGCTTCCCTCGGGCGAAAGCAAGACCTTTGAAAAGCCCTGGGCGCTCAGCGGCACCAAGTGCGAGCGTCCCCACAACGTCGTCAACTCTCTCTACCTCAAGCCCGAAAAGCTCGAGGAGGTCAACTTTGCACGCTACGAGCGTTACCGCAAGATCGAAGAGACCGAAACGATGTACGAGTCCTACTTGATGGAGGACGCAGAATATTGCGTGGTTGCCTTCGGTATTGCCGCACGCGTGGCAAAGAACGCCGTCATCGCGGCACGTGCCAAGGGCATCCGCGTGGGTATGATCCGTCCGATCACCCTGTGGCCCTTCCCCAAGGCACCCCTTGCCGAGGCGGCAAAGACGGTCAAGGCGTTCCTCTCGGTCGAGCTCTCGATGGGTCAGATGATCGAGGACGTCGAGCTTGCGACCCGCTCGCAGAAGCCCGTTCTGCTTTGCAACCGCGCAGGCGGTATGATCCCCACGCCCGAAGAGGTGCTTGGTGCGATCGAGAATATGACGAAAGGAGTATAAGCGATGAGCGTTGTATTTGAAAAACCCAAATCTTTGGCAAACGTCCCCTTCCACTACTGCCCCGGATGCACGCACGGTATCATTCACCGTCTGGTTGCCGAGGCGATCGACGAGCTGGGCATTGAAGGCCGCGCCATCGGCGTTGCTCCCGTCGGCTGTGCCGTTATGGCATACGACTATTTTACCTGTGATATGATCGAGGCGGCACACGGCAGAGCCCCCGCCGTTGCGACGGGCATCAAGCGCGCGCGCCCCGAGAATATCGTCTTCACCTATCAGGGTGACGGCGACCTTGCCTCCATCGGTATGGCGGAAACCGTACACGCGGCGGCAAGAAACGAGAACATCACCATCATCTTCGTCAACAACGCGATCTACGGTATGACGGGCGGTCAGATGGCACCCACCTCGCTCCCCGGTCAGGTCACCCAGACCTCGCCCTACGGACGCGACGTCAAGCTGACGGGCTATCCCGTCAAGGTTGCCGAGCTGCTTTCCGCACTCGACGGTCCTACCTATATTGAGCGCGTTGCCGTGAACAACGTCAAGAACGTGAAGGCGGCAAAGAAGGCGATCCTCAAGGCGTTCAAGAACCAGGTCGAGGGCCGTGGCTTCTCGCTCATCGAGGTCGTTTCCTCCTGCCCCACCAACTGGGGTATGACGCCCGAAAAGGCGCTCGAATGGGTTGACGAGAAGATGATCCCCTATTATCCTCTCGGCGTATATCGCGATAAGACGGCAGAAACGGAGGAGAAGGCATGAAGACGACCAACCTTTTGATTGCAGGCTTCGGCGGACAGGGCGTCCTGTTCGCAGGTAAGTTCCTCGCTTACAAGGGACTCCTTGAGGGCAAGCAGCTCAGCTGGCTCCCCTCCTACGGTCCCGAAATGCGCGGCGGTACGGCGAACTGCTCCGTCATCATCAGCGACGAGCCCGTCGGCTCTCCCATCGTGTCCAACCCCGACGTTCTGATGGTAATGAACCTGCCCTCGCTTGACAAATACGAGGATGCGACCGTCGCAGGCGGCAAGATCTTCGTGGACTCCACGCTCATTGAGCGCAAGGTAGAGCGCACGGACGTGGATGCGTACTACATTCCCGCGACCCGTCTTGCCAAGGAAGCAGGCTTCCCCACGCTCGCCAATATGATCATGGTGGGCAAGCTCATCAAGGAAACGGGTATGGTGTCCTTTGATGGCATCCGCGAGGCGCTCTCCAAGGTCGTTTCCGCAAAGCACGCCGATCTGCTTGAGATCAACCTCAAGGCGATCGAAACGGGCTACAACTACGCAGAATAACCGAATCACTTTTCACTATGGATTTCCCCGCCTCGGTGCGGGATAAAGAAAGAAGGAAAAACAGATGTTAAACATCAGAATTGAAAAGACCACCGCCCCCAAGGCAAAGCCTGCAAAGGGCGAGAAGCTCGGCTTCGGTCATATCTTTACCGACCATATGTTCGTGATGAACTATACCGAGGGCAAGGGCTGGTACGATCCCCGCATCGTGCCTTATCAGAACCTTTCGCTCTCTCCCGCCTCGATGGTGTTCCACTACGGTCAGGAGATGTTCGAGGGGCTGAAAGCGTACAAGGGTGAGGACGACAAGGTCTACCTGTTCCGCCCCGATATGAACGCAAAGCGCGCGAACCAGTCTAACGACCGTCTTTGCATCCCCAACATCCCCGAGGAGGATTTCGTGGAGGCGGTCCGCGCTCTCGTTGAGGTAGAGCAGGATTGGATCCCCACCGATCCCGGCACCTCGCTTTATATTCGTCCCTTCGTGATCGCAACGGACGATTTCCTGGGTGTTGCGCCCTCTAAAAATTATCTGTTCCTCGTCATCGTTTCTCCCTCGGGTGCGTACTACGCAAGCGGTCTTGCCCCTGTTGGCATCTGGATCGAGGACGAGTACGTCCGTGCCGTCAAGGGCGGTATGGGCTTTGCTAAGACGGGCGGTAACTACGCCGCGTCCCTTATCGCACAGGTCAAGGCACACGACGATGGTTATTCGCAGGTCTTGTGGTTGGACGGTGTGGAAAGAAAGTACATTGAAGAGGTTGGCGCGATGAACATCTTCTTCAAGATCGCGGGCAAGGTCGTAACGCCTATGCTCAACGGCAGTATTCTTCCCGGTGTCACCCGTAACTCCGTGCTGACGCTTTGCCGCGCTTGGGGATACGAGGTCGAGGAGCGCCGCATCTCGGTGGACGAGCTGGTTGCCGCCGCCAAGGACGGTACGCTCGAGGAGGTCTTCGGTACGGGTACGGCGGCAGTCGTTTCGCCTGTCGGTAAGCTCCGTTATATGAATGACGTGATGCAGATCGGCGGCGGTGAGATCGGCGAGCTGACGCAGAAGCTGTACGACGAGATCACGGGCATTCAGTGGGGCAAGCGCCCCGATCCCTTCGGCTGGAGAGTCGAGGTCTAATTGAAAACGACAAGGCTGTTTGAAATCCAAACAGCCTTGCTTTCCTCTTAAAATGCAAACTTAAGGTTGCTTTTATGCAAACAATAGTTTACATTTAAAGCAAAAGGAGAAAAACGAAAATGAAAAACTTTGATATTGAAACGCGTTGCGTGCAGGGTGGCTACACCCCCGGCAACGGTGAGCCTCGTCAGATCCCCATCATCCAAAGCACCACCTTCAAGTACGATACGGGCGAGGATATGGGCAAGCTCTTTGACCTGGAAGCGTCGGGCTATTTCTACTCCCGCTTGCAGAACCCCACCTGCGACACCGTCGCGGCAAAGATCTGTGAGATGGAGGGCGGTAGCGCGGCGATGCTGACCTCCTCGGGTCAGGCGGCAAACTTCTACGCCGTTTTTAATCTTGCTAACTGCGGCGACCACGTGGTGGCGTCCTCTGCCATCTACGGCGGTACCTTTAACCTCTTCTCGGTCACGATGAAGAAGATGGGCATTGACTTCACCTTCGTCAAGCCCAACGCGACTGCCGACGAGCTTCGTGCGGCGTTCCGCCCCAACACCAAGGCGCTCTTTGGCGAGACCATCGCCAACCCCGCGCTCAACGTGCTGGACATTGAAACCTTCGCGACGGTGGCACACGAGATGGGCGTGCCGCTCATCATTGATAACACCTTTGCGACCCCCGTGCATTGCCGTCCCATCGAGTGGGGCGCTGATATCGTGACCCACTCCACCACCAAGTATATGGACGGTCACGGCGGATGCGTGGGCGGTGCGATCGTGGATGCGGGCAAGTTTGACTGGATGGCACACGCCGAGCGTTTCCCCGGTCTTTGCACGCCCGATGACAGCTACCACGGTGTCACCTACGCCGAGCGCTTCGGCAAGGAGGGTGCCTTCATCACGAAGGCGACCGCGCAGATCATGCGTGACCTCGGCTCGGTTTGCGCGCCGATGACGGCGTATATGCTCAACCTTGGGCTGGAGAGCCTGCACGTGCGTATGCAGCGCCATTATGAGAACGGTCTTGCCGTTGCCGAGTATCTTGCAAAGCACGAGAAGATCGCTTGGGTGAAATTCCCCTCGCTTCCCGACGACGAGGATTACGCGCTTGCTAAAAAGTATATGCCAAACGGCACCTGCGGCGTCGTCAGCTTTGGCGTCAAGGGCGGCAGAGAAGCGGCAGAGAAGTTTATGACGGGACTTCGTCTCGCGGCAATCGAAACCCACGTTGCCGACGCCCGCTCTTGCTGCCTGCACCCCGCATCCACCACGCATCGCCAGATGAGCGACGCGGAGCTGCTTGCGGCTGGCGTATCGCCCGACCTCGTCCGCTTCTCCTGCGGTATTGAGAGCGCGCGTGACCTGATCGCGGATATCGAGCAGGCGCTCGCAAACGTATAAGCTGCCCGCGCAGTAGTTTTATTGTCGCTTTGCGGCAGTGGTATTCTGCTATAGGCAGAGTGGTATTCACCTACGGTGAGTGATATTGTCCGCGCGGCGGACAGTGGTATTCTGCTATAGGCAGAGTGATATTCACCTACGGTGAGTGGTATTGTCCGCGCGGCGGACAGTGGTATTCTGCCACGGGCAGAGTGGTATTCACCTACGGTGAGTGGTATTGTCCGCGCGGCGGACAGCGGTATTCTGCCACGGGCAGAGTGGTATTCACCTACGGTGAGTGGTATTGTCCGCGCGGCGGACAGTGGTATTCTGCCACGGGCAGAGTGGTATTCACCTACGGTGCGTGATATTGTCCGCGTGGCGGACAGTGGTATTCTGCCACGGGCAGAGTGGTATTCACCTACGGTGAGTGGTATTGTCCGCGCGGCGGACAGTGGTATTCCGCTTCCGCGGAGTGATAGGCGTGCCCCGCGCGCAAAAAAAATCAACGAAAGGAGCGACCGATATGCCCATTCGCATACCGAACGAGCTTCCCGCAACCAAAGTTTTAGCGGATGAAAACATCTTCGTGATGACCGAGACCCGCGCACAGACGCAGGACATCCGCCCCCTTCGCATCGCGCTTCTGAACCTGATGCCCACCAAGATCGACACGGAAACCCAGCTTTCCCGTCTTCTCGGTAACACCCCGCTTCAGGTGGAGCTGACCTTGCTGCATACCAAAACGCACGAGTCGAAAAACACCTCCAAGGAGCACCTGCTCGCCTTCTATAAGACATTCGACGACGTCAAGAGCGAGCGCTTCGACGGTCTGATCATCACGGGTGCGCCCGTTGAGCAGATGCCGTTTGAAGAAGTCGAATACTGGGACGAGCTTTGTGAGATCATGGCGTGGAGCAAAAAGAACGTCCACAGCACCTTCCACATTTGCTGGGGTGCGCAGGCGGCGCTCTATTACCACTACGGTATTCCCAAGTATGCGCTTCCCGAAAAGATGTTCGGCGTGTTCCCGCATACCGTTTGCGACCGCCGCTCTATGCTCTTCCGTGGCTTCGACGACACCTTCTTCGTGCCGCACTCCCGCCACACCGAGGTGCGCGAGGAGGACATCCGTGCGTGCGAGGCACTGACCGTGCTTTCCACCTCTCCCGCAGCGGGCGTTTACGCCGTCAGCGCGATGGAGGGCAGACAGATCTTTATTACGGGACATTCGGAGTACGATCCCGATACCTTAGCAAAGGAATTCTTCCGCGACCTTTCGCAGGGGAAAGCCATTCGCGTGCCCGAAAACTATTTCCCGAGCGACAACCCCGAAAACCCGCCGCTCGTGCTCTGGCGCGCTCATGCTAACTTGATCTACTCCAACTGGCTCAACTATTTCGTGTACCAGACGACGCCGTACGATCTGGATACGATGGAATAATGTTAATTTTTTGTTAAAATTCCAAAATACGGAACCCTCAAAACGGGGGCTCCATCCCCCAAAAAGCAGACGAAACCGTTGTTAAAGGCACGGGCTTTTCGTCTGCTTTTTTTCTTTTTTCGGCGTGTTGACGGAGCACGGAACTTTCGGGGAAAACCCTTCCTTTTCCTCGAAAGTCGCAGAAAAAACGAGTAAAACGGGGCGAAACGGGGGTAAAAATGAAAAAACCGTTAACGGCAAAATGTAAACCATTCTTTACAAATAGAGGAAAAATTTGGGTTATTTCGCGGCAGAATGTAGGCAAAACATACAAGAAACGCGCGCGAAATTTGTCAATTTGACAAAATTATTAAAAAAGAGAAAAAAACAGTTGATTTTATGAAAGAATTATTATATAATGTAACATAGGATTTTATCCCCTAGTATTATATTATAATAAATAAAGCATGTGCGCCCGTGCGCCCCGCACGCGTCACGGACGGTCCCCCCTCGGGCGGACCGCGAAACTACAACGTGAATTACACCCAGGAAGGAAACAACACGGATGAAAAAGACGACGAAAATTCTCTCGGTATTGCTCGCGGTGCTTTTGCTCGTTCTGACGGTCCCCGTCACGACGGCGACGGCATCGAACGGCACCGACCCCTCTTACACCAAGAACAAGGTGGTCTCGGTCCTTTTCGACAACTCGGGCTCGATGCAGGGAGAAAAATGGAATACCGCGCGCTACGCTCTGCAAACGCTGATGACGACGCTCGGCAAGAACGATACGCTCCGTGTCGTTCCGATGAACAAGACCAGCGGTGCCGTCAACAAGGACGGAGAATACGTAGAGGTCGATCTTGCCGCAGAGGATCGCAACAAGGAGATCGAGCGTATCTTTCTCACCGTAGGGGCTACCTTCCTCTCGGCAGCGACCCCCACCGGCAAGACGCCCTCGGAAACCATTGGCGTGGCTTTGCAGGAGCTGATAGATATGGGCATGAAAACGACTGCCGAAACGGGCGCCGATGAGATCAGCAAAAACGATTACTTTCTTTTGGTGCTGACGGACGGTGCCTTCAACCCCAAGGGCGTCCCCGGCGAGGAGATCAAGGATCCCGCCGTGCTCTTTGACGGCTATTTCAAGGACGACCTTTCCAAGTACGCTTCTTTCCAAAGCATCTACATCGGCTTCTCGGACGAGGCTCTTGACCTTAGCGCTTATTCCGCAAGCAGCGCGAATTTCTCTGCCTACAAGGCGAAGGATTCCGCAGCCATCGGCGGCGTGATGAAGCAGGTCGCCAACCGCATCACGGGCAGATACACGTTAGAGAATTTTACGGTCAACGGCAGTACCGTCACCATTCCGCTGGATGGCGTGGGCTTTGCCCTAAGAAGCGTAACGGTGATGGCGACCCAGACCAACGCGCGCTTTTCGAGCGCCAAGTACGGAACGGAAACGCTCACCCCCTCTCAAAACGTGTCCTTCCAGCCCCCTGCCGGAATGGCGGGTAAGGGCGGCTTCACCGCGATCCTTTCCCGTTCTGCGGGAACCTTCTCGGGCGGCACCATCACCTTGACGCTGGACGAGGCGATCGAGAAAAGCTCCGTTTCCATCCTTCTTGAGCCTGCACTTGCGCTTTCTCCCATCGTGGAATGTGAGAAGGACGGCTCGTGGATCGAGGTGGATGCGGCTTACATCAACAGCAACCTCACGAAAAAGAACAAGATCCGCCTGTCCTACATCATCACGGAGCAGGGAACGGGCAATACGGTGGACCTCGACGCCATTTTCGGCACGACGGTGGCGCGCGTGTCCTACAACACCAAAACATACGACGTCGGCGAAGCGTTCTCTCTTGCAACGGGTAACCACGAGATCGGACTTTCGGTCAGCGTGATGGACGGCGCGTACAGCCTGTACGCTTCCTTCCCCTGCGTGGTGCTTGACAACCCGACCTCCTTCCGCATCGAGGACGGCGGAACCGTCACCTCGGGCAACAACTACACCACCACCTTCAAGGTGTTTGACGACGGCAACCTGATCACCAGCCTTTCGGCGCTGAACGCTTACAGCCCCTCCGTCACGGCGACGCGTGAGGACGGAAGCACCATCCCCGTCAGCGTGATCAAGCGCGATGACGGCACCTTCGCGGCAACGCTTGCTCTGGACGGCGAGGCGTACGGCACCTTTAAGCTTCGCGCCACGGTGCGCTCGGCGGAGGGCAACCCCCGCACGCTGGACGTTGCGGTAGGGTACTATCCTTCGGGACTCGTCATCACCCCCGACAAGACGGAGCTTTCCAAAACGCTCTTTGGCATCATTGACAACACCGAGGGCATCTCCTTCCGCCTGACGGCGCCCGACGCCGCAACGGGTAACGACATTGAGATCCCCTTCGGTCTTTCGCAGATCACCTACACGGTGACCGCAGGCACGGTGGATCTCACCGCGGCGGCAAGCGTTTCGGGCAACGTGCTTACGATCGTTCCCACGGCGGAGCTGCTCGGCGCGCTCGCGGGCAGCGTGGGTGAGCACGCGCTCAAGGTGAAGGTCGTCTTCAACAAGGGCAGCGCGGTCGAAACGGCAGAGGGAAGCGCCAAGCTCGCTCTGACCGATACGGTCTATGAGATCGTTCCCCTTGAAAAGACGCCCGCCCCCATCAATCGCTTCTCCCTCTCCAAGAACGAGGGCTCCATCTATTTCCGCGTTCTGCGTGACGGCGTTTCGCTCTCCGAGGAGGAGCTTGCGGCACTGCTTGCCGACGGCTCGCTGACGGTTAACGCCAATCCTGCGGGCGGACTGCTTGACTTCATCAACGCCATCGGTCCGCTTGCCTCCGAGCAAACGGTGGAAACGGTGGACGGCGCCCCCGCCATCCGCGCGCGCATCTGCTCGTGTCAGGGCGGCTTCTTACCCTTCATCCTGACTGCAATGTTCGTTTCGGGCGATCGCGTCGAGATGACGGCAAGCTATCGCGGTGTGGAGGCGATGAAGGCGGCTCCCCTTGCAAACGCGAGCATCTTCCAGTACGTCATCCGCATTCTCATTTACCTTTACATCATCCAGCTGATCATCGTGGCGGTCACCTTCAAGGACCAGACGAAGGTCAAGCGTGTGCCGCAGGGCGCGCTCGTGCGTCTGTCGCTCTCCGCAAAGGAAGGACGGCACAAGGCGGTGGAAACCGTCAGGATCATCAAGGTCATCAGCCTGAAGGAGCACCTGATGCTCGGACGACTGATCCCCTTCGTAGGACTTCTGCCGCGCTTCCGCCAGAAGGACGTCCCCACCACCGTGGGCACGCTTCTTTACACCGAGACGGGACTTCGTATGCGCTCTACGCGTGCCTGCGTGGAAGCGGAGATCCGTACCCGTGACGGCAACAACCCCATCGTTCCCAAGGTTCGCCAGAAGTTTGCGAACATCAAGCCCAAGGGCGGTATCACGCTTCGGTACGAGCCTGCGGAGCTGAACAATATGTGGGTCGAGGCAACCGACCAGACCACCGAGGCGGCAAAGCTCTCCCGCCTTGGCACGATGAGCGGCCCCATCTTAAACGACAACCTTTACGTCTTTATCGAGAAGAGCTTGTACGAAAAGCGATAACCTTTTCGGCATAAGAAAGGAATTTTGATATGAAAAGCATATTGATCCTTGGCGTCGGCGGCACCGGCAGCCGCGCCGTCAATCTGTTGCAAAAGAAGATCTCCCGTATGGGACAAAACGAGGAGACCAAGATCGTTTCCATCGTGTTTGATACCAATGCGGCAGATGAGAAGAATATCGACGCCGCCTCCGTCATTTCTCTTTCGGAGAATGCGACGGTGGGTATGGTGCGCAACCGTCTTGGCGCACAGTGCAACGAGTGGTTCCCGAACGACCACAAGTACGACGAGAACAATCTTTCCATCGGTGCGGGGCAGTGGAGAAAGCAGTCCTATCTTGCGTTCCTCAACGCGATGAACGACGCCATTCGCCGCAACGAGTTGGATAACGCCTTGCAAAAGCTGGTGGACCAGACGCAGTCGAATTTCTCGATCGACATCTATACCGTCGCCTCGCTTGCGGGCGGTACGGGCTCGGGTACCTTTATCCCTCTGACGCTGTACGTCAAAAAGCGCTTGCGTCAGCTCTTCCCGAACGCCACCGTGCGTGCCAGAGCGATGCTCGCCTGCCCCGATATTTACGAGGCAAAGCAGAACGGCGACCGTATGAACATCACGAGCATCTACGCAAACGCGTATGCGATCCTGCGTGAGCTCAACGGTAT
This sequence comes from Clostridia bacterium, assembly GCA_017456985.1. Classification (GTDB taxonomy): domain Bacteria; phylum Bacillota; class Clostridia; order Oscillospirales; family CAG-272; genus UBA1740. The sequence continues at coordinate 18,583 of JAFTIH010000027.1, forward strand.
CAACCAGGTCGTTTACGGACTTAACGGTGCGGATTACGACAGCGGCAAGGGCGAGGTTGCGGGTCGCGGCAGAACGCCCGTGTCCTTCCGCCTCGGCAGTGAGCAGAGCCCCGTGGGCGTGCTCTTCGACTCCAAGGATAAAAAATACCATTCTCCCACGGCGGCGCCCTTTGAGCGCGTTTGCCTGATGGAGAAGATCGTCAACGTGACCTCGGTCGCCGCGCACGACGAGGCGATGGCAAACATCCTGTATTCGCTTATCTGCACCAAGGCGGGCGGCGAGCTCGACGGCATCTGGTCCAACGAGGAAAAGAAGCGTGCGGGTGAAACGGGTCACAACTGTATGTATGCGGGCATCGGCTCCTCGGAGATCCAATACCCCGTCGATACGCTGCTTGAATACTTCGCTTGGCGCAAGACGCGCGACGACGCGGAGGGCGAGTGGCTGGTGTTGCACAACGCCACCGAAGCGCAGATCTCCGAAAAGCGCAAGCTTGCCAAGGAAATGCGCAAGGAATACCACCTGACCACCGAGGATTACGCAAAGCTCTTCCTCGATGCGCAAAAGGCAGAGGAGCGCACCGAAACGAGCTCGGTGACCGAGCTCGTGCATTCCGCGATCCGCTACTACGAAAAGGAAAACGGCACGGAAACCCTCAAATACGTCTTTACCGAGTATTGGGACCGCTTACAGCAGAGCTTCCGCTCGCTGATCCCCGACCACAAGGCGATCGCGTCGCGCATCGCGACGCTGGATCCCGTACAGCGCCCCGGCATCTTTTCCTCCAAGAGCACCAAGGAGAGCGCGGCACAGCAGGTCTGCGACAATGCGGAGCAGGTCTATCTGCGCTTGAACGACTACTATCAGATGGCGGTAGATACCATCCGCAGTCAGGTCAACGTCTGCGCGGACGCGATCCTTCCGCTTGACACCAAGAAGGATCCCTGTGCAAACCTCGGGCTTTCCTTCACCCAGAACGTTCTCGCACGCGACGGCAGCTTCATTCACCCCGTAGCGGCGATGGTGCAGCTTTGTACGCTTCGCCTTGCGATCGCGGATACGCTCGCAGGGATGAATTCCGCCGAGTGGAAGGATCTTTCCTCCTTCGACGTCGGCAAGCTTCCGATGAATCTGCTCGGATGCACGAGTGACCTCTCGGCGCTCGGTCTTGGCGGCAGAGCAAGCAGAAGCGCTTACTTAAAAAAGGACAGGACCCGTCTTGCCTCCATCCTTTCGGAGTCGGGCAAGGAGGAGTACGTCAAGCAGAAGACGGATTACGAGGCAGACTGTGCGGCAGTCCTTAAGGACGGCGATATGATCCTCACCCGCCTTGCTAACGAGGCGTACGAAATGCTCCTTAAACGCGTGCTCGGCGTGATCGCTGACCGCGTCAACACGATGATCGAGAGCTATCGCTCCTTCTTCCGCCGCTTTACCGAGCAGAAGGCTCGCCTTTCGGATCGCGTCAAGCGCGTCGAGGTAGAGCGCACGGGCTCCTCGGATACCTCCTGCATCTACGTCGGTGCCTCGGTTGAGAGCCGCCGCCGTCACTACGAGCGCCTCTTGGAGGAAAGCATGTCGGGCACGACCGAGAGCAACAACATCGCAGGCCGCGGCGTCTTTGCCATTTCCTATCAGATGGCGTGCGCAAAGCGCTTCCGCGGCGAGGACGACATCAAGGTGGATACCACGGGCGTCTTTACGGCAATGTACGAGGCGAACAAGGTGGCGATCCGCAAGTCGGACTACTTCCACGAGATCGCTTCCAAGACGGTGCTTGAGGTCATCGCGGACGAGAACGTGGGCAGAGAGAGCGAGGTCGGTAAGAAGATCATGATCACCGCGTACGAGATGGCGAAGCCCGCTCTGCGCGTGATCGAAAACGGAATGCAGAAGGAACAGGCAGTCGTCCTCGTTCCCGACGCGATGGAAGAATATCTCGAAGCGAACACCCATATCTTCGATCTTTCCGTCGGTGGCGGCGATGCGCGCGCCTGCACGGACGACCTACTCGGCAGATGGTGCCAGAAGGCGCTCGTCCGTCAGGAGGAGAGCGTTCCTGCCAACACCATCTACATTTGCCGTGCGCTGATGAGCGTTGACTCCATCGACATCATCAAGGTCAACGAAAAGAACCTTGAGGACGGCTACTATAAGTATTATCTCGAAACCGTCAGAATGGCGGGCTCCGACCGCTCCAAGTGCGCGGACGGCTCGGGCTATTCGGACGACAGCAAGCTGCCGCACCTTGGCTTTAACTGGCACAAGCGCGGCTATTTGCCCCTCATCAACCACGACCTCGAGCTCGAGGCGGACAAGAAGATGGTCAAGGCGCTCCTTTACGCGCTTCTCAACGGCGAGCTTTCCTTTAAGAAGGAATACGGCGACGTCGCGTTCCGTTACGACGGAGAGAAGATCGTGGGTGACGGCAGATTCGTGGATGACAACAATCTCGTCGGACTGATCTCCTGGCTCCGTCCGCAGGACGATAAGATCGAGCGCTGGAGCGAGGCGTTTGACCGCGAGGTCGAGGAGCAGCTTGCATCGCTGCCCTCCGCAGGCTTCGTCCACCAGATCGGCAAGGCGAAGACGGCACTGACGCTGACGAAGTATCTGAAGATGCTCCGCCGCAACGTCTTTGAAAGCCTCTTCAAGACGGCGGGTAAGGAGAAGGGAAGTGCCGAGGACGAGAAGAAGTATGCAAAGCTGAAAAAGAAGCTGAACATGAACATCTTCGAGTTCGCTTACCGCATCAAGACGGAAGAGGAAGGGCATTACGGCTACGACTGTAACGACGCAGAGAAGATCTTGCGCGTTGTCAGCGACCTGCTTTGGGAGATGTGCGAGCGCGTCATTTCCAGCGACAAGGATCAGTTCAAGGAGGTTTACGAGTGGGAGCTCGACTACTTCATTGCTGAGATGTACTTTGACGAGGATATGCCCGAGGACGAGGCAGACCGCGTCGCTGTGATGAAGACGATGCTGCACTTTGCAAACCGTGCAGACAGCTTTATGGAGATCGTTCCCTCCAAGGATCCCAGCAAGAAGTGGGAAAAGAAGGACTACAATCTCTCGGAATTTCTCGAAAAGCGGATCTCCGCGCTTGACCGCGTTGCGAAAAACAGAGCAAAGAGCGAGGGCGTGGATGAGGGCGAAGCCGACGAGGGTAGAGCTGACGAGCTTCCCCTCGATGCCGCCGAGGTATGACCCGTTTTCGGGTGACCGCGCAATCAAAAGCTTTCATTATTAAAATATATATATCTTGAAGGAGAAGAAAAATGAAGAGTGTCCTCATTCTTGGCGTCGGTGGTACCGGTAGCCGCGCAGTCAATATGCTGCAAAAGAAAATTCTCAGAATGGGCAAGCAGGACGACGTCAACATCGTTTCCGCCGTATTGGATACCAACGCGGCAGACGAGAAAAACATCGATACTGCGACCATCGTGTCCCTTTCTGACAACGTGACCGTTAAGACGGTCCGTGAGCGTCTCGGTGCTTCCGTGGATGACTTTTTCCCCAAGGACTCGCTGTTTGACAGCAACAACATCTCCATCGGCGCAGGTCAGTGGAGAAAGCAGTCCTACCTTGCGTTCCTCAACGCGATGGCAGGCAGACAGAAAAACAATCTTGACAGCGCCCTCGAAAAGCTGGCTGACAAGTCCTCCCCCTCCATCTCGATCGACGTTTATACCGTCGCGTCGTTAGCAGGCGGTACGGGCTCGGGCTCCTTTATCCCGCTGACGCTGTACGTCAAGAAGCGCATCCGTGAGATCTTCGGTGCCAAGACCACCATTCACGCAAAGGCAATGCTCGCCTGCCCCGATATCTACGAGGGCAAGCAGAACGATCCGCTGAATATCACGAGCATCTATGCAAACGCATATGCGATCCTTCGTGAGCTCAACGCCATCAACCAGGTCGTTTACGGCTTGAATTCCGCAAATTATGACGACGGCAGCGGCGAGTTCGCACGCGCAGGCCGTACGCCCGTGCGCTTCCATATCGGTACGAAGGACAGCCCCGTTGGCGTTCTGTTCGATTCCCAGGATCCCGCATACCATACGCCCGAGGCAGCTCCCTTTGAGCGTGTTTGTATGATGGAGAAGATCACGGGTGTGTCCTCTATCATCGCACACGACGAGGCGCTTGCCAACACGCTGTACTCCCTCATCTGCACCAAGGCAGGCGGCGAGCTTGATTCCATCTGGTCCAACGAGGAAAAGAAGCGTGCCAACGAAACGGGTCACAACTGCATGTACGCAGGTATCGGCTCCTCGGAGATCCAGTATCCTATCGACGAGATGATGGAATACTTTGCATGGCGTAAGACCCAGGCGGATGCCGAGGGTGCTTGGCTTGCTCTGCACAACGCCACCGAAGCCCAGATCGCGGAAAAACGCCGTCTTGCCAAGGAAATGCGCAAGGACTTCCATATGACCGTCAAGGACTACGCGAAGTTCTTTACTGATGCCCAGAAGGCAGAGGCACGCACCGAGACCTGCAACGTGACCGAGCTGATCCGCTCCTCCGTTATGCGCGAGGTCGAGCGCGGTGACAGCATCGAAATGGTCAGCATTCTTGCCGAGTATTGGGACGGCATCAAGGAGGCTCTTGCCGACCTCGTTCCCGATCACAAGCCCGCAGCAGGCAAGATTGCATCCCTTGACCCCGTAGAGAACCCCGGTCTGTTCGGCGGCAAAGCAGAGAAAGAGGGCAAGGCACAGGCAATCTGTGACAATGCTTCCCAGGCGTATAGCACGATGAACAAGTACTATCACGACGCCGTAGAAGCGATCAACACCCAGATCGACGTTACGACCGACGCCATCCTTCCCATCGATACCAAGAAGGACCCCGAGGCAAACCTCAAGCTCTCCTTCGCAAGAAACGTTTTACAGCGTGACGGCTTCTACATCCATCCCGTTGCCGCTATGGTACAGCTTTGTACCTTCCGTCTGATGCTGCAAGAGGAGCTTTCCGCTCTGACGGGCAGCGAGTGGAAGGATGTCGGCTCGTACGAGATCGGCAAGCTTCCCGCAAGCCTGCTTTCCTGCACGGAAGACCTCGATACGCTGGGTCTTGGCGGCAAGGCAAGCAAGAGCTTCTATCTTAAGGGCGGCAGATCGCGTTTCACCTCTCTGCTTGGCGATACCGCTGCTGACGCTTTCAAGAACCAGAAGACGGATTATGCAACCGACAGCGAGGCACTTCTCAAGGATGCCGATATGCTTCTGACCAAGCTCCACAACGAGGCGAGCGAGATGCTTTTGCGCCGCGTGATCGAAAAGCTTGGCGAGCGCATCGACGCTCTGATCGAGAGCTACCGTTCCTTCTTTGGCCGTTTTGCTGAGCAGAAGGACCGCCTTGTCGATAAGGTCAAGAGAGCGGAAGAGGACAAGGCAAAGAACGCCGACACCTCTTGCGTTTACGTGGGTGCGTCCATCGCACAGCGTCAGCGCCACTACGAGCTTCTGATGGAAGAGAGCATGACCGACGAGCGCGAGGGCAACAGCGTTGCCGGCGAGAGCGTGTTCGGCATCTCCTACAAGATGGCTTGCGCAAAGAAGGGCAACGCCGCAGAGGAAGAGCGTGTTGACGCTACGGGCGTCTTTGACGCGATGAAGAAGGCAAACCTCGTACAGCTTTCCAAGACCGACTACTGCGTCGCACTGCGTGCAAGAAACGTCTTTGAGGTGCTCGCAGAGGAGAACCGCGGTCACGAGTATGAGGCAGGTAAGACGGCAGTTCAGACGGCTTACGAAATGGCAAAGCCCGCCCTTCAGGTCGCTACGGGCGGTCAGCATAAGAATCAGGCAGTCGTTCTCGCGCCCAAGAGCGTTGAGGAATATCTGCAGAAGAATACCGATCGCTTCGGCATTTCGATCAGTGCCGCTTGCACGGACGACTTGGTCACCAGATGGTGCCCCGAGTCCTTCGTCCGCATTGAGGACACCGTACCGCGCAACACCATTTTCATCTGCCGCGCACTGATGAGCGTCAACTCGGTTGACATCGTGAAGGTCAACGAGAAGAGCGGTGAGGACGGCTACTACAAGCGTTATCTGGAAGCAGTCCGCATCGGTGAGGAGCAGAAGAACGACAGTATGTTCCCGCACCTTGGCTTTAACTGGCACAAGCGCGGTTACCTGCCCTTCATCAACCCCGACCTTGAGGCAGAGGCAGACAAGAAGATGATCAAGGCGCTCCTTTACGCCATTATGAACGGCGAGATCACCTTCAGCGTGCAGTACTCCGACAAGGCGTTCCGTTACGGCAACGATAAGATCGTTGGCGACGGCAAGTTCGTGGACGAGAACAACCTGCTCGGACTGATCGCTTGGCTGCGTCCTCAGGACGACAAGATCGAAAAGTGGTGCGCAGAGTTCGACCGCAACGTGGAGGATCAGCTCAAGGTCCTTCCCAAGACGGGCTTTGTACACGAGATCCCCGCCGCAAAGGCAAAGCTGACCACCACCAAGTACCTGCGTATGTTCCGTAAAAACATCTTCGAGACCATTATGGAGAATAGCTCCGGCTCCGCTCAGACCGTGATGAAGAAGGATCTGAATATGAGCCTGTTCGAGTTCGCTTACCGTATCAAGGTCGAGGAAGAGAGCCGCGGCGGCTACGACTGCAACGACGCTGAGAAGATCCTCAAGGTCGTCAGCGACCTGCTTTGGGAGCTCTGCGAGCGCGTTGTCAGCAGCGAGAACGACCAGTTCCAAGAGGTTTATCAGTGGGAGCTTGACTACTTCATTGCCGAGCTTTACTGCGACGACGATATGCCCGAAAAGAGCGCAGGCGACGTGGCAAGAACGATGCTCCAGTTTGCAAACCGTGCAGGCTGCTTTATGGAGATCAGCCCCTCGACCGATCCCGCAAAGGGCAAGTGGGAGAAGAGACCCTTCGACCTCAACGCCTTCCAGAGAGACCGCATGAACGCTTGCGTTAGCCGTGTGATGGCAAGCAAGGGCGGCAAGGCACCCGCAGAGGATGCTCCCGCGACCGAGGCGCCCGCAACCGAGGCACCTGTCGAAGAATAATTCCCGGCGGGTTGTCCGCCAAAAATTTCCCGATGCCCTATACGGGCATCGGGACCCCCAAAGGGGCGCCGCAAGGACGCCCGATCAAAGAAAGGGTTGAAACCGATGTTAACCTATGTGATCAATACGTCTGAGAATAAGGTTTTGAAGAGTGAGATTCTTTTCGATCTTGTCGGATATAACAAGATCGAATGGATGCGCAGCGGACTTTCTGCCGTCGCGGACTGCACCGATGAGATCATTCGCCGTCAACAGCCTATGACCGCGGAGGAATACCGCGTGGTGGTGCTCGTTGACTTTTTGGCGTTTGAAAAGACGCTGTTTCCCGAAGAAAATCCGGTCAGCGAATATCTGACGATTTACAGAAAGCTGATTGAAATATATCTTTATAACCATCTTTATATGCCGCTTCGCCGTGCCAAGCTCGGCTTTGAGGGGCTTGAGGTGTTCTATATTCAATACACCGAGAAGAACACCATCCGCGAAAACGCGGCGGAGAAGATGCACTTAGCCCAGCTTTTAGAGCTTTCCGAGGAGGAGATCGAGCGCGCGGCGGGCAAGGTGGACGAGGAGAAGAAGGACGCGGAGGAAAGCGCCCCCAAATCTGCGCGCGCAAAAGCCAAAAAGCAGGAAGAAGAGGAGCCGACCGAGACGAAGACGCCCGCGCAGGTGTACGACGTCTTCAAGGTCGCGTACCGCGACGGGGAGTTTTTCTTCCGTGCCGAGGATTTCTGCAAGAATACCAAGGCGGGAGAGTCGGTGACCTTTGACACCTTCTACCGCAATTTTGGCGAAAACCACGTAAACGCGTACCGCGCCTTCGGCGCCCGCTCGCGCACCTACGTAGCGGAGGCGGCGTCTGCAAGACTTGAAAGCCGCGCCGCGTTCGATAACTTGAATTTGTCGCTCGCCCTCATCCGTGCTTACGAGCAGGATATGAAGTTTGAGGACGCGACGGAGAGCGACGACGTTTTGGACATCCCCAAGATGAACAAGGAAGCGTTCTTCCGTGTGATCCAAAAGGCATACGGCAAGGTGAAAAACGCCCTTGAGCTCGTCCGTCAGAGCGGAAAAGCCAACGGCTTCTACCGCTTGGAAACGCCCACCTCCGTGTCTGCGGATATTTGCCGCGACACCCTGACGGATGAAGAGCGGACGGAGATCAGCTCCCAAGCCAAGGGGAAGGACATCAAGGATCAGTTTGCCGAGATCCGCCGCTACGCCGCGACCAAGGCGGGAGAGAAGAGCGACGACGAGCGCAAGAAGCTGACCCAATATATGAGCGCTTACAAAACGGAGCGCGATAAGATCCGCAACCACACGACGGAGCAGGACGTCAAGATGATGCTCCGCGACGCGAAAAAGCAGGACAAGTACCCCTCGGGTTTAGAATATGAAAACGCGGTCGAGAAGAAAAAATCGACGATGCGCACCATTTTGAAGCACGCGATCAACGCCGACTACAAGGGCACCGATTACGAGGAAGAGATGAAGGACGCCAACGAGGTCTATGACGGCTACCTGCGCGCCAAGGCAATGCTTGCGAAGAATTTCCGCACGCACGTCGTTTGCCTGCTTCTCGTTCTCGTGGCGATGATCGTTCCGTACGTCGTGTTGCAGAGCACGGATTTTTCCCGCGTGGGCGCGATCCTGCTCGCTTCGATCGCCGTCGCGATCTTCAGCGGCGTGTACATTTTTTCAGCCTTCGTCCACATCATTCCTCTTATGCGGCAGATCACGGCGGCGAAGATCAGAATGACGGACATCTATGCCAAGTGCCTTTGCAAGCGCGCTGAGGCGATGCTTGCCCTGCGCCATCGCTACGAGCTGTACCTGCCCGCCGTGGAGCAGATCTACTACGAGCTTTACACGCTTGAGGTCCTGCACAATGCTAACCGCGAGATCAATCGCCATATCGAGGAGCACAGAGAGATGCTCGAATGCCTGCGCGACGTTCTTCTCGGTATGCTCAACAGTATGCAGGTCACGCACAGAGCGACGGAGGACGTGGCGCTCGACGAGGACGAATTCCTCATCGGCGAGTCCATCCGTGCCAACAGTATTTATAAAGTCTTTACGCTTGACGTGATCGAAGAGATCTTTGGAGAGGGAGGTATGAGAATATGACGGTTTTAAAGATCGTATTTATCGTCGTATCGCTTTTGCTCCTGTTCTTCCCCCTCTTGCCGCTTCCTATGAAGCTGCGCAAGTTCTCCACCTTCCGCAAGCTGCGCTACGACGCGCCTCACAACCGTGTGAACGCGGCGTTTATTCTCTTGACCATCCTTGAATTCGTGGCGATCGCCATCGTTTACAGCGCGATCTTTACGCTGGCGATCAAGATCGCCTCCGTTCCCTTTATCGCGAGCCTTTTGCAGAAATTCTCGGACACGGTGGCGTTCAACAGCAACGTGCTCTTCCGCGTGCTGCTTCTCAACATCGTCACCCTTTACGCCTTCCTTATCCTGAAAGCCATCGTCAAGGGCTTCTTGAACGTGCTGTTCGGCTTTACCAAGAAGAAGGCAAAGAAAAAGAAGAAAAAGGAAGCGGAGGAAGCGACGGCTGACGAAAAGCCCGCAAAGCGGAAAAAGAAGCCCGGCCGCATCTCCTATTTCTTCCGTCCCCGCCGTAAGAAAAAGACGGACGAGGAGGACGAGGAGCCCTCTGCACAGGACGAAAAGCCGACCGAGCGTGTGGTTACGGCAAAGAACGAGAAGTTCAAGAAGGAACACCCCATTCTTTTCCGTATGTATCAGAAATTCTGGGGACTGTTCTTTGAGGGTCCCGATTTCTACCACGCAAAGCGCTTCGTTTCGTCTGCAGTTTCCGCGATCCAGTTCTTTATCTATCTGGTCGAGATCCTTTACGCGATCTTGTTCCTCTTGATGCTTCTCGCCGTATTTTTCCCGCTTCCTTCGTTCTTCTACGGCGTGCTCAACTGGATGACGATCAAGACCTACATCTATCCCTTCGTGTCGCTTTTGCTGTTGCAGGAGATCTGCAACACCTTCCGCGCACCTTGCAAGGAGATCGAGCCCGTAGAGGAAACCTACGAGAAGGAGATCGAAGAGGTCGAACAGCAGAAGAAGATCGCGCTTGACAAGCTGCGCAACGATATTCTTCGCCGCTTTGCCAAGAATCACAGCATCCGCTTCTTCCCCGCAACGGATGCGAAGGAAATGTCCGAGTATCACGTGACGAGCAAGGTCTATCAGGACGCCCTCACGTATATCGGCACCTATATGAAAGAGAACTACGGACGCGTGGTGCAGAGCTATATGAGCGGTCTTGACGCCGTGTTCAACGACCGTCACGTGTATTTCGGCTCCTCCTTCTATTCTCAGCTTGGCGAATACATCATCACCTATACTTATATCCGCCTGCTTTCGGGACAGAGAATGATCTTTATCGTTTCCGACCGCTCGCAGGTCGTGAAGCTGCAGCAGTATATCGGTAACCGCCTGACGGATATCACGGGCGTGACGCGCGAGGAGACCTGGCGCGTTTACAGTGCCGACTCGCATCACGTCAACGAAGCGGACGTTCTCGTGGGTGTTCCCGAGGACTTTGCGACGGATAACCTGGTTGAAAACTACCCCGCCTTCTTCGAAGAGGTGTGCAACGCCGTCTTCGTGGATGCGGACAGCATTTTGAATCTCAACAGCTACCTTTGCACCATTATGGCGTGCCGCCTGCTTTCGGCGACCGAGCAAAAGATCCGTTTCCTTTTCCTCTCGCGCGACGTCCTGCAGGGCTTCTCCGCGTCCTTGCGCAAGTTCTTCTGCATCGACGAGGAGATCGTGGACTGCAACAGCGCCGAGGAAAACGAAAACGTTTCCTATATGCTTTGGAACCGTGAGTGCAACTCGCTTTACAACAAGAACGGACAGAGCGAGACCACGATCGAGTGCCTCGTCGCGGAAGCGGCTTACAGCGCGGACGTGGACGGCATCCGTATTCTGACGAGCGTACCCCTTAAGCCTGCCGAGAAGCAGAACTTCCTAGCACACGACGTGGAGATCAACGAGTTCCATAAGAAGGTGCCGCGCGTCAACTATATGATCTGCACCGATGACCGCTGCAACCTTGCCGCCGCCATCTATGCGTACACGCGTTTCCACGGCAGAGAAGCCTCGATCGTGCATATTCTCAGCCGTCCCTATCTGCTTCGCGAATACTTCGGCGACCGCGTTGAGCTGTACGTCAATCGCTCCGATCTGATCAAGCCCCGCGCGACCGAGCACGCAGACACCAAGAAGCTGCTCCTTCTGCGCCTCGTTTGCGAAGCCACCTCAAGCCCGAGCGGCATTCCGCTCTCCGTCTTCACCGAGAAGGTGGATGCCATTATGACGGAGCGTGGCTGTGCGCCCGCCTTCGACCTTTCCGCCCGCGTCGCTTACGTGCTCAGCGAGCTGATGAGCGACTCCACTCTCATCGAGAAGACGGAAGAGGAAAAGAGCGACGGAACGCTTACCTACTATACCAAGGCGAAGAAGCCCGTTTATACCTACTTTATCGTGCTCCAGCCCGAGCGTAAGGACGGCTACACGTTGAAGAACGAAAACGGCATCACCTTCCTTTGCCTTGAACGCATCTTTGATAAGCTTCTTGCCAACAACCGCCGCGTGGAGCTCGTTCTGCACGGCTCGGTGATCGGCACGCTGGAAACCTTCCCCGAGCGCGTTTATCAGCAGTACGTTCCCGGTCAATACATCATTTTTGACAACCACGAGTATGAAATTGAGAAGATCTCGGATGACCGTACCGTCATTTATTTAAGACAGGAGAACATCACCAACAACTCTTGTCTTGATACGGCATTCCTTCGCCATTACGAGGTGCGCCGCCGTCACGACGACGAGCATTTCCTGCACGGCGAAAAGGAATACAGCGCAGGACAGCTTTTGAAGATCGAAACGGTCGTACAAAACGCAAGCATCCTGGGCGAGACGTACGGTACGTACCGACTGATGGCAGACAGCCAGACGCTCAACTTCAAGGATCTTGTGGGCGGTAACTTCCGCCTTGCGGACAGCGTCATCAAGAAGCAGGCAAGAAAGTTAGACAACGGACGCGTCTTGACCGTCCGCCTGACGGCAAACGAGCCCTGCGACGACGGCGTCAGGCGCCTGCTTGCCGCTGTGCTCAACGAATTTCTGCGCACGATGTTCCCCGAGACCTACCGTTGCGTTGCGGTCTGTCCCGTGCTCCGCACGCCCCTTTCCAAGGAAAAGGGTGAGGCGGCTACCGACTTTAACAGCCGCGTGGAATCCTTGTATCCTTATCTGCTTTGCTGTGAGGATGAAGACGGCGCTTCGGGTACCAAGGACAACGTCTGCGAATTTCTGATCATCAACGACGCGCACGAGGACGTGGGTATCCTCGACCGTCTGTACGACGGCAGTGCGCGCATTATGGAGGAGATCTTCTCCTACATTTACGACTACCTTATCTGGCTCAAATCCAAGCCCACGCTTCCCGAGGGGGATGCGCACTACATCTACTTCGGTAGCGACACGCTTCCCGAGGTTTATGCACTGGATGAGAGCATCGCGCTCCTTGCCAACTGTGCAAGAGAGTTCGGTGTGCTGGAGGACGAGGAAGAGGTCGAAAAGCCCACGCACTGCTCCTTCTGTAAGAAGCCGCTCGTGACGGGTCGCTACGCGATCTACGACGAGAACCGCTACATCTGCTTTGACTGTCAGGTGGAAAGCATCAGCGATGAGGACGCTTTGGAAAAGACGGTGAGCGCAGTGGAAGCCTATTGGAAGGAAGCCTTCCCGCTCGTACCCCTTCCCGAGGGTGTCAGCTTTGATCTTGCCGATCCCTTCTCGCTGGAGGAAGGACAGGATCAGACGGAGTACTTCTACCGTCTGCATTATGAGGACAGACGCGTCGATATTGAATGCGACCTTCCCGAGAAGAGCGTATTCGCCGCCGTTTTGCGTGCGTATATGGCAGTTTACCATCGCGACGGCAATATCGTGACCCCTGCGGCAGAGGCACAGCTTTACTTTGAGGAGCTGCGTTATCTTGACACCGTCGGCGCCGCAGAGCGCGCCGCCTACGTGCGTGAGCAGATCCCCGATTGGATGGCTCCTATCCTTGACGAGATGAAGGCGTACGTCGGTGACGGCGCAGAGGGTAAGACCTCCTTTGACTACGTAGCGGAGAATTCCGTTCCCGAGGAGCCCGAGGAAATCGTTCCTACGCCGGGCGACGACGAAAACGGCACCGACAACTCGGATGCTCTGTACGATCCCGACCGTGTACCGCGCTTCTGGAAGCGCTATTTGCGCGGCAAGCAAGCCAGCGATGACGACACAGATGAGGACGCTCTGCCCGCAGATGCCGAGGACGGCGATGCGGCAGACGAGGGCGCCGAGGACGTGGCAGAAACGGGTGCCGAGGATGCGGGTGCAAAGCCCAAGAAGAAGGGCAAGCTCTCCAAGCTCAAAACGGGTGAGGAGCTCATCCCCTACGAGGCAGAGGAAAAGACCAACCCCGAGATCCGTCTTTACAACCGTTTTGCCCGCGCGATCGCCGATTTCAGCGATCAGCCCATCCCTTGTGAGGGTATGTCGCTTGCGACGGTCAACAAGATCTACTACCTCGTGCTTTACGATTATCCCGAGTTCTTTTGGGTGGAGAACGGTTATCGCTACAACCACGACGGCAAGGGTCACGTCAATAGCCTCTTGCTTTCCTTCCGTTGCCTTGGCAGTGACGGCAAGATCGACATTGCCCGTGTGCAGAAGTACAGACGCGAGCTGCGTGCCAGCGTGAAATTCTTCACCAAGGGCATCACGCGCAAGACGAGCCCCTACGACGCACTGCTTACCATCTACCGTCGCCTGATCCTCAACCTCGACTACGACGGTGTGGGACTTGATGGCGGTGCAGGCAGAAGCGTGCGCGACGAGGATACGCTCCGTTCGCTTCACAGCGCTCTCGTAGAGCGCAAGGTCGTTTGCCAGGGCTACGCCGTGGCGATGCAGTACCTGTTGCAATCGGTTGGTATTTGTTGCGGTCAGGTCGTCAGCCAGACGCACTCTTGGAACGTCGTTAAGATCGACAAGCAGTGCTACTTCCTGGATGCAACCTGGGGCGACAACTCCAACACCAAGACGGGTGAGGATTATAAGAACGTCGTTGGCTATGAATACTTCTGCGTTCCCGCCAAGGAAAACCTGCTTGGCGAAAAGGCAGAGGTTCGTATGCCCGACCCCAATATCTTCGTGGGACTTGAGGAGTTCCGCGCAACGAAGCACGAATATGCGCGTTTCCACGGCGGCTACCTGACCTCGTACGACGTGGACCAGATCGCCGCGGCATTCGCCAAGGCGGCGACCGCCCGTCCCTTCGAGAAGGAGCGACCCAGCGTGATGTTCCGTTGCCGCGACGTTGCTGTGTTCCGTATGGTTCAGGATTATCTGTTCAAGGGACGCGGCTGGCAGACGGCAATGCAAAAGGCGCAAGCCATCGTTGCCGAGGACGGCAAGAACAAGCGTGCGCAAAAGCTGCTTTCGGGCGGTATCTCCTGGTGGTACAGCGAAAAGCATCTGACGCTGACCATCTTCTTCACGGAAGAATAACGCCTAAAATAAAAGAAAATGCCATCCCGCGAGGGATGGCATTTTTGATGCTCTTTATGAGAGCGTCTTTAAGGGAATGCTCGCGGGCAAGCGCGCCTCGGAGCAAACGGTATAGATGATCTGGAAGCGCTCCGCAAGCGTCGCAAGAAGGGCGCACGCCTTGGCGTAATTGCCGTCGTCCAGATTGATGAACGGGTCGTCGAGAAGCAAGAAGGGCGTCTCGGCGGTAAAGATCGCTTCCATCAGGGAAAGACGGGCGCAGAACGCCGCAAGATCGGATTCGCCGCGCGAGAGTGCAGACACGGGGCGGCGCTCGCCGTACCTCTCGACCGAGAGGGCGAGCGAGACATCCATCGAAAAGCTTGAGATGCGGGAGCCGTCGCTCGGCAGCTCGGCGTCCGCGCTTTCCGTCAGCTTTTGATAATAACGGTCAAAATGCATCTCCATATCCCGCAAATAGCGCGTGGCAAGGTCATCCTTGGCTTCCTTTAAGGTGGATTTCGTCAAAAGGATGAGGGAAAGCGTGTGCTCGGCGTTTTCCTTATCCCGCTCAAGCGCCTCGCGCTGGGCAAGTAGGGTGGGAATCGTCGCGGCGATCTCCTCTTGACGCGCCCCGTCGCTCTTTTTGACGGAAAGCGCCGCCTCCGTTTCACGCAAAGCCGCCTCCGTTTGCCGCTCCTCTTCGAGAATCAGGTGGATCTCCCCGAGATACGGCGGGGGCGAGGCTTCGGGATCAAAGTGCGTCGTGCTGAGGAATTCGTCCACGCGTCCGCGCGCGCCGTTGTAGCTTTGCAGCCTCTGACGGCAAAGCAGGACGTTTTGCTTGATCTGATCCAGCGCCGCACGCGGTGTGAGCGCGGCAAGCGCGGGGAAGTGAGAAAGGAAGAGCGAGAGCTGGGTGGAAAGACGCTCTTGCTCCGCGCAAAGCCGTTTTTTCTGCGCGGCGCACGCGGCATCCTTTTGGGTAAGATGGGCGTAAAGCGAAAGTTCGGCTTCGATTTTTTGTAATGCGGCGTCGGGGTCCTCGGTGCCCTCGGGAAGCAGGGCAAACAGAACGGCGCGCCCCTGTGCCTCCTCCGTCGCCAGTGCGGCTATGTCCTCGGAAAGCGCGGCAAGCTCCCCTCTGACACTCTCATACCGTGTAAGATCGTCAAGGAAGCGGGACGCCGCAAGCAAGGCGTTTTTATCGGTATAGCCGAAGGGGGATAGCAAATAAAGCAGTCGGTCTGCTTGTACGTGATATTCATCGGGTAAGCGGCTTTTTTGCGTGCGCGTCTTAAAGAGTGCGAAGAGCAAGAGCACGAGCGCACCCGCGCACAGAGCAAAGCCGCAGACGGCGAGCGGGACGACGGAAAGCGCAACGCCAAGCACGCCCAAAACGGCAAAGAGCACCGCGCTTGCGCACGAGAAGATGGGCAACATCTTGCCCCTCTTCGGTGTGCCCGCGTAGAGCGCCGCCTGCGCTTCTTCGGTCGCCTCCTTGGCGGCACGGATGGCAAGCAGCTCAGCTTCCGTGGGATAACGCGCACAAAGGCGGGAAGCGGCGGCTTCCTCTTTGGCTTCCTTCTTGGCGAGAAGTGCGGCAAGCGCGTCCTTTTTCTTATGCCAGTGGGCGTGTGAAGCGCGCAGCTTTTCTAAAAACGCACCGCTGCCCCCCTGCACGCCGTAGCGCAAGGAAAGGGAAGAGAGCGACGTTTTTTCCTCTTCGCTCAGCGCGGCACCGTCGATCTGTACCGCAAGCGTGTTAAGCTCGGACACGGCGGTATCCGCCGAAAGAAGCTCCTCGTCGGTAGGGAAGTGGGGGGCGAAAAATTCTTCTAACGGCGCAAGTGCCGTCTTTTCCGCGTCACGCGCCTCGCAAAGCGAGCGGTAGTGGGCGCTTTGCTCCTCCCAGCGGCGGCGTTTTTCCGCCTCGGTGCGCTTGACCTTTACCGCCTCTAATTGCTCGGTAAGTTCAACTTTTTTTGCTTCGAGCGCGGCGCATTCCGCACGCAGTACGGCGGCGCGCTCTTCCGCTGCTTTGGCGGCGGCGATCTCGTTTGCCTTTTCGCGTGCGTCGTCCGCAAGCTCTGCGATCAGACCGCGACCGCCTTGCACGCTGTAAAAGCGCCGTGCATCGTCAAGCAGCTTGTCCGCCCGCTCAAAGTTTCCGAGGTCGTCGGACGCATCGAGAAGGGTGCCAAGGCGCGTGCGGATGCTGTTGTTGTCGGGGGGCGCAAAGGGAAGACGCTGGGAGATATAAAGGCTTCGCTCAAACCCCTCGGCATCCACGCCGAACAGCTCGACGCCCACGTTCTCCGTGTAACGGTCGGAAAGGTTTCCCGTTGCTAGATGGTAGAGTGCAAAGCGGTCCTCCTTTTCCTTCTCTCCGAAAAAGCGTTCGAGGCGGTAGCCCTCGCCCTCTGCCTCAAAGCAAAGCGAGCCACCGAAGGAGCCGCCCTGCCAGGGCATATAGCGCCGCCTTTCGCTTTCCTGCAAGGCGCGCTTGTTGATGGGGGGAAGCCCGTAGAGCATCGCTTTGAGAAAAACGGCAAAGGTGCTTTTGCCCTGTCCGTTTGCGGCGTATAAAAGATTTAATCCCTCGTCAAAACGGAAGGTAACGTCCGAAAGACAACCAAAGTTTACAATATGGCAGTGTAAGAGCTTCATCGGCGTCCCCCCTCACGGCTTTCATAAATCACTTCCTCGGGCATCTCGCCCTCGAGCGCACGCAGTCCGAAGGTTAACACCCTTTGCTTGTCCTCCTCGGAAAGCGCCTCGTTTTGCATCACGCGGCGCACGAACTCGCCGCGCAGGGAAACGTCGTTTTCGTAGCCCTCGGGGCGCAGGCGCAAGCGCGTGGCATCCTTGAGCTTAGAGAAAAAGAACTTGCCATCGAGCAAAAGTCGGATCTGCTCGGGCTGCTTGAGATGAACGTCCTCGATCTCGCCCACGAGTGTGAGCGTGACCATATCCTCTTTACGGATCTCTGCAATTGCCTCGCGCACGCGGCGCTCGATCTCGTTTAAGGTCTCGGCACCGCTCACGTCAACGCGCACGTCGTGGATCAGGCGCCTTGCGGTCGGAACGAAGGAGGCGCACAGCGTGTCGCTGTCAAAAAGGATAACGCCGCATTTTCCCGTTTCGTCAAAGCCGCGTCCCTCGGGCGTTCCTGCATAGCAGGCAAGCCCGCCGTCCTCAAGGCGCATCGGCGTATAGCTGTGGAAGTGTCCGAGTGCCAAATAATCCACGGGCTTTCCGCGAAAGAGTGCGTGCGGAATGATCTCCTCGCGCGTGTCGGAGCGGGAGGTGGAGAGCGTACCGTGCAAAAGGAAAATATTCTTTTTTTCTTTTTGGGGTGTGAACGCCTCGATCACGCTCCCGGGCGTCGCATAGCCTGCGGCGTAAACGCAAACGTCCCCAAAGCGAAAGACCTCCGCCGTTCCTTTCGGGATGCGGTGAAGATTGTCGGGAAGCTCGTAGGCGGCAAGCGCGCCCGCGTCGTGATTGCCTTCAATATATAAGAATGTCATATCGGCGTGCGATGCGATGCAGTCGAGCACGTAGCGCACCGCGCTTGCCGAGGGGACCTCGGTATCAAAAAGATCCCCCGCGATGAGCACAAGAGAAACGCCCTCGCTTCGCGCGCCTTCCATCACGTCGGAGAAGGTCAGAAGAAGCTCGCGCCGCCTGCTTTTTGCGGTGCGGGCGGGCAGATGGCTCTCCATCGCGGAATCGAGGTGGCAGTCTGCAATATGTAAGATTTTCAAGAGATCACCTCTTTCTTGTGTGTCGTGGGATTGACTTTTGGGGAAAAGACTGGTATAATCATAGAAGAGCGCCCTCTTTTCCACCACCTTCTATTATACCAAAAATCAGAAGTGGGGTCAAGTGGCGCACCGAAAAAAGATGCAATTTGTGAAAGGCAGGAAACGTATATGATCGTGATCGAAATGGAAAACGGTAAAAAAATCAAGATCGAGCTTCGCGAGGACGCCGCCCCCATTACCGCGGCGAACTTTTTGAAGCTCGTTAAGGAAGGGTTCTACGACGGGCTTATCTTCCACCGCGTCATTCGCGGCTTTATGATCCAAGGCGGCGACCCCACGGGAACGGGTATGGGCGGCGCCTCGGAGCGCATCAAGGGTGAGTTTTCGATGAACGGCTGGAACAACCCCCTGCGCCACACGCGCGGCGTGATCTCGATGGCGCGCTCGCAGATGCCCAACTCCGCCTCCTCGCAGTTCTTTATTATGCACGAGGATGCGCCCCACCTCGACGGCTCCTACGCCGCATTCGGTCAGGTGGTTGAGGGGATGGACGTCGTGGACGAGATCGCCGCGACCCCGACCGATTACGCCGACCGCCCTGTGATCGAGCAGAAAATGCTGCGCGTCACGGTAGAAGAATAAAAGAAAAAAAGAAAAGGTCAGTCCTTGCTTTGCCCTTTAAGACGGTGCGGGCGGGGACTGCCTTTTTTTGTATATTTTTTGCGCGTCCTTCGTACAATAAACAAAAAGAAGGGCGGTGGGGAAGTGTGAATGAGCGCGTAAGGGCGTTTGGTGCGTGGTGTGTGGCGATCCTTGGAGGCGGGGCAATCTTGTATTTGATCCTCCGATATGCGCTAGGCGTGCTTTTGCCCTTCGGCTTTGGCTGGGCGGTCGCCGTCGCGGTGCGCCGCCCCGCCGCCTTTTTGCATAAAAAGCTCGGGCTCCCGACGGGCGCGGCACGGCTCCTTTTGGTGATCTTATCCCTTTTGCTCCTGTCTTTCGCCGTCGTGCTCGGCGTGCGCGGCATCGTGCGGGAGCTGTCCGCACTTGCGGGGGGACTTGGCGGAGATGCGGGCGCACTGCTTGAGCGCCTTCGGGCGATGCTCCTTAAAATTCCCTTGATCGGGGAGCGTCTTGCCGAGGGCGCCTTCTGGGGAGATGCGATCTCCGCCCTTCTCTCCGCTCTGCCCGCCGCCGTTGCCGCACTGGGCGGCAAGCTTCCCTCGCTCCTTTTTACGCTCGGGGTGGGTGCCATCGCTGCGGCGTACTTTTGCCTTGATTTGGAACGCATCCACGCGGCGCTCTTGCGGCGCATCCCCCGCGCGTGGCAGGGCGTGCTCCGCTTTGCCAAGGACTCCGCCACGCGTGCCGCCTTGTCCGTGTTGCGCGCGCAAGGGGCGCTCGTTCTGATCGCCTTCGTTTTTTTGCTTTTGGGCTTCCTGCTTCTCAGGGTGCGTTACCCGTTGCTTCTCGCCACGCTCTTTTGTCTGTTTGATATTCTCCCCGTGCTGGGCGTGGGGATGCTGCTCGTGCCGTGGGGCGTCTTCGCTCTGCTTTCGGGCGCCAAGGGACTCGGGGTCGGGCTTCTTGTGCTTTTTGCCGCCATCAGCATCGTCAGGCAGTTTGCGGAGCCGCGCTTGCTTGGCGCCTCGTACGGCGTGCATCCGTTGCTTACGCTGTTATCGCTCTATGCGGGCGCGCGGCTGTTCGGATTTTTAGGACTGTTGCTCTTTCCCGCTCTGACGCTCCTTCTTTACGAAACGTTTTTTGCGGACGAAGAAAAAAATAAAAGCCACCCGTGATGGGTGGCTTTTATAGAGCACTTATGCGCGCTCAACCTTGCCGGAACGCAGGCAACGGGAGCAAACGTAAACGGTCTTGTTGGTGCCGTTTACAACTGCTTTTACCTTGCGGATGTTGGGCTTCCAGGTTCTGTTGCACTTACGGTGGGAGTGCGAGACGGTGTTGCCGAATACAACGCCCTTACCGCAAACACTGCACTTTGCCATGAGTAATTACCTCCTAAATAATTCCATACTGTCGCATAATGCGATCTTGTTACACAAATCGACGAATTGTATTATAACACATAACTTTCCAAAAATCAATAGGCTTGGACGATTTTTTTAAAATATTTTTTAATGCTCCGCCTCTAACCAGTTCTTGCCCACGGCAGTTGCCACCGTCAGAGGAACGGCGAGCAGGACGGCGCCCTCCATTTCTTCTTTCAGAATGGTGCGGACACGCTCTGCCTCGCCCTCGTCGCATTCCACGATCAGCTCGTCGTGGACCTGCATCACGAGCCGCGCACTCTTGCACTCCTCGCACAGGCGGCGGTCGGCGCGCACCATCGCGACCTTGATGACGTCGGCGGCACTGCCTTGGATGGGGCTGTTCATCGCCACGCGCTCGCCAAAGGAGCGCTGGGCGTAGATGCGGGAGGAAAGCTCGGGAATATAGCGGCGGCGACCGAGCACCGTCGTCGTGTAGCCCTGCTCCTTCGCGTCGGCGACGGTTTTGTCAAGATACGCCTTGATGCCCGGGAACTCGGCAAAATAGCTTTCCATATAGCGCTTTGCCTCGGCAACGCTGACACCAATGTCCGCGGAAAGGGAATATGCGCTGATGCCGTACACGATGCCGAAGTTGACCGCCTTCGCCCGACTGCGAAGCTCGTCGGGAACGGCACCCTCGGGGACGCGAAACACGGCGGCGGCTGTGCGGCGGTGAATATCCACGCCCGAGAGAAAGGCGTCGCACATATTTTCGTCGCCCGAGAAGGCGGCGAGCAGGCGAAGCTCGATCTGCGAGTAGTCGGCATCCACGAACACCCGCCCCTTTCCCTTGGGGACAAAGACGCGGCGCAGCTCTCTACCAAGCGCGGTGCGGATGGGAATGTTCTGCAAGTTCGGCTCCGCCGAGGACAGGCGTCCCGTTGCAGTCAGGGCTTGCTTGAAGTCGGTGTGGATCACGCCCTCCTCGTCTGCCACCTTTAAAAGTCCTTGCGCGTAGGTGGAGTAGAGCTTGGTGATTTTGCGATAGGTGAGGATCTCGTCCACGATGGGGTGCGCAAAGCGCAAGGAGCTCAGCGTATCGACGTCGGTCGAGTAGCCGTTTTTGTTCTTTTTAAGTCCCTTGGTGGGGAGCGCCAGATGCTCGAACAGCACCTCGGCGAGCTGCTTCGGCGAGTTGATGTTAAAATCCATCCCCGCAAGCGCCGTGATGTTTTCGGTGAGCAAAACGATCTCTGCGGCAAGTCTCTCGCCAAAGGCGGTGAGCGCCGCCGTATCGATGCGGAAGCCCTCCTTCTCCATCCGCGTAAGCACGGGGCAAAGGGGAAGCTCGACCTCGTCTAAAAGCGCGCGGGCACCGATGGCGTCGATCTCTGTCGAAAGCGCCTCTTCTAAGCGCAAAAGAAGTGTCACAGCCCCATCGTCCTCGGGGAGCGCTTCGCCGAGATAGCGAAGCGAAAGGGAGGACAGGTCCGTGCTGCCGTCCCCGCCGCTGAGCACGTAGCCGTACAGCAAAAGATCGCGCGGCACGAGCGGCGTATCGGGAAGGGCGTGTAAAAGCCGCTTGGCGTCGTGCGTCACGACGCGGCGGGAGCCGTCAAAGAGGGGGAAAAGCGCCGAGGGGGCGCAGGTGCTTTTGAAGATCTCCTTGCCGTTTGAGAACAAAAAGCCGTCGGGAGAGGGAAGGACTGCGAGCGCCGATCCTGCGGGAAAACGCGCGATCAGCTCGTCGGCGTTGCAGGACGAAGCGGCGGGCGCGGCGGGTGCGCTCTCTTTTTGTGTCCCCTCCGCCTCGCAAGGACATTTGGATGGGGTGAGCGAGAGCTTCTTGATCAGTCCCGTAAATTCGAGCGCCACGCATTTGTCGTACATCGCGGGGGATACGCCCATATAGCACAGCTCCTCGAGCGTCACGCCGAGCGGGACCTCGCGGCAGATGGTGGCGAGAAACAGGGATTCTTCTGCATACGAGCGACCTGCCGTGAGCTTTTCGCGCACGCCCTTAGAAATGGAGGGCGCGTCCAGATGCTCGTATAGCCCATCGATGGAATGAAATTCCGCGATCAGCTTGGTCGCCGTTTTTTCTCCGATGCCGGGCACGCCGTAAATATGGTCGGAGGAATCTCCCATCAGCGCTTTAAGCGCAACGAACTCGGAGGGCTCGATGCCGTACTTGGTGAAAAACGCGTCGCGGTCGAAGGAGACCGTTTCTCCCGTCGAGGCGAGAAGCACGGTCGTTTTGTCGCTGATGAGCTGGAGCAGATCGCGGTCGCCCGACAGCACGTAGGTGTGCGTGTCCTCGCGTGCGTCGCCAAGCGCGGCAACGGTGCCGAGAATATCGTCTGCCTCGTACCCCTCTAGCTCTAAGGTGCGGAAGCCGAGCAGACGCAAGCATTCCTTCGCGTCGTTAAATTGGGCGAGCAGATCGGGGGGCGTTTCGTGACGCCCCTCTTTATAATAAGGATATTTTTGTTTGCGGAAATTGGGTGCCTTCAAATCAAAGGCAACGGCGGCAAAGTCGGGACGGATGGCGTCGAGGTGCCTGAGCACGATATTCAGCATTCCGTAAATGGCGTTCGTGGGCTTGCCGTCCTTGGTCGAGAGGGGGCGGATGCCGTAGAAGGCGCGGTTGAGGATGCTGTTTCCGTCAATGACGAGTGTTTTCTTCATTCTTTCTCCTCATCGTTCTTGGGGGTGATGTCAAAGGTATCGGTCTTGGCGTCAAAATTAAAACGCTCTTGCGCGAAGGGCTCCTTTTCGTCGGGAATGATCGGGATCTCCTCTGCCTCGAATGCAGTGGGACGCCCGATGGCGGCGGCAAGATCCTCCGAGGTGTAGTAGGTAGGCAGGCAGAAGGAGAGGAGCCTTGTCAAGGTGTAAAGGAAGAGTCCGAACAAAAGGAAGTCGTGCATCACGATGCCGACGAGAGGGCGCTGCTCCACCGCGTTGTAGATCAGACCCGACACGGCGGCAGAGCCGCAAAGCGTGACGGCACACATACAGACGGGCAGGAAGAGTGCCTCGTGCATCGTCCCCTGACGGAAGCGACCCTCGGCAAGAAAGAAGAGAACGAGCACGACGAAGGTGATCTGGTCAAAGATCTTGATGGGGCTGTTCAGCGTGAACGCGGTGTCAAAGTACGCGTAGAACGCAAAGGCGAGGCAGAAGAGCGCTGCGCCGAGTCCCGTTAGTAGCGTTGCACCGTGCGGCGGGTGGGGAAGGGCGTTGAGAACGAGATATACCGCACTCACGGCGCCAAAGCACAAAAGAAGGATGCCGCAAACCGTTTGCACGGGCATGTGCGGCTCTGAAAAGAACTCGCCCGCAAAGGAAACGAGCCACACGACGGTGGCAATTGCGGCAAAGCCCGCGGCAAAGAGGGTGGGGAGCGTGGTCTTGTACGCTCTGCCCGTCAGTGACTCGCGGAAGAGCGCGCCGAAGAGCAAAAACGCCACGGCGGCTGCTATATATATTAAAGGAAGAAAAACGTCGGCAAAAAATCCCCCGTCAAAATGTCCGAGCGAGGGGGTGTAGTGAGAAAGGAGCGCGTACGTGCGCGCACCCGTCGTTAAGATAACGAACAAAAGCGTGGCGACAAACGCCGTAAAGAAAACTTTCTTTGCTTTGAAGTTCATAACAGATCCTCTTCTTCATCTTTGATAAAACCATTGTACCGCAGAGATGTGAATAAAATGTAAAGAAAGGCGGCTTTGTGCAAAATATCCAAAAAATAACCGCGGATTTCGAGAATTTTTTTCATAAAAATTTACAAATAAATCGGACAAAGGGGTTGCTTTTTTACGAGAAATCCGTTATAATAGTAAGGCTTGATATGCGTTGAAGCGAGAGGTTGCCGCTAAAAGCGGGTAATTTTCGTGGAGTATGTCCGACAAATCGGGCGAAACACACTAGCCCCCTGCGTCAAAACCGCGATCCCGGGTTCTGCCTTTGCGGAAAGGCGATTCCCGGATAACTTTCGTAGAGGTTTGAAACGCGCGGAGCCGTGTGAATGGCAATCGCCCCCCTGAGAAAGAATTCTAAAAGGAGGCAGACAAAATGGCAAAGGAAAAAATCAGAGTGAAGCTCAAGAGCTACGACCACACGCTCGTCGATGCTGCGGCAGCAAAGGTTGTGGAAGTTGCTAAGAGAAACGGCGGTGCGGTATCGGGTCCCATTCCCCTTCCCACTGACAAAGAGATCATCACTATTCTTCGTGCGGTACACAAGTACAAGGACAGCCGTGAGCAGTTCGAGACCCGTACCCACAAGCGTCTGATCGACATTCTGAACCCCCAGCAGAAGACCATCGAGGACCTGATGAGCCTCGAGCTTCCCGCCGGTGTTGAGATCGAGATCAAGGCGTAACTCCTCATTCCGCAGAGGAACCCAAACTTAACCACGATCCGTGGTCACGTTGGTGTGATCGGGAAACCGAAAATTCAAACACATCAACCAATAACGAACGGAGGAAAAAATGAAAAAAGGCATGATCGGTAAGAAGCTGGGTATGACCCAGATCTTCGACGAGGTCGGCAACGTGATCCCCGTAACCCTGATTGAAGCAGGTCCTTGCGTGGTCGCGCAGAAGAAGACGGTTGAGAACGATGGCTACGATGCAGTCCAGCTCGCATACAGCGACGTTAAGGATAAGCACCTGGCAAAGGCTCAGCTCGGTCACTTCAAG
This sequence comes from Clostridia bacterium, assembly GCA_017456985.1. Taxonomy (GTDB): domain Bacteria; phylum Bacillota; class Clostridia; order Oscillospirales; family CAG-272; genus UBA1740. The sequence goes on from JAFTIH010000027.1 coordinate 43,667, forward strand.
AAGGCAGGTATCTCTCCCAAGAGACACCTCAAGGAGTTCCGCTTGGCAGATACGAGCGCGTACGAGGTTGGCACTGTGGTTTCCGTCGATACCTTCGCCGCAGGCGAGAAGGTCGACATCACCGGAACCAGCAAGGGTCACGGTTATTCGGGCGTTGTCAAGAGATGGAATTTCGCAGTGCTCAGAATGTCCCACGGTACGGGTCCTGTACACCGTACGGGCGGCTCGATGGGTATGAACTCCACTCCTTCCCGCATCTTCAAGAACAAGAAGATGGCTGGTCACTGGGGTGACGAGAAGGTAACCATCCTGAACCTGGCAGTAGTTAAAGTTGACGCAGAAAAGAACATTATCGCGGTCAAGGGTGCCGTTCCCGGCGCTAAGGGAAGCATCGTCTTCATCCGTGATTCTGTGAAAGCATAACGGAAGGAGGAAATACGAATGCCTAACATGAAAGTTGTAGATATGGCGGGCAAGGAAGTAGGCGAGATCGCTCTGTCCGATGTCATTTTCGGTGCAGAAGTAAATCCCAGCGTCCTCCACACCGCAGTAAGAGCATATCTTTTGAACCAGAGACAGGGTACGCAGTCCACGCTCACTCGCAGCGAGGTTTCGGGCGGCGGCAAGAAGCCCTGGAAGCAGAAGGGTACCGGCCACGCAAGACAGGGCTCGACCCGTTCTCCTCAGTGGACGCACGGTGGTATCGCACTCGGCCCCAAGCCCCGCAGCTACCGCGTGAGCCTCAACAAGAAGATGAAGAGAGCAGCGCTGTTCGGCGCACTCACCAGCAAGGTTGCTGAGGAGAGCCTCGTCATCGTTGACAGCATCGTAGCAGAGAGCTACAGCACCAAGGCTATGGTCGCTTTCCTTGACGCCGTCAGCGGCGCAAAGAAGACTCTGATCGTTCTTCCCGCAGTTGACGAGAAGGTCGTAAAGAGCTGCGACAACATCCCCGGTGTTAAGACGACTGTCTATAACTCCATCAACGTTTACGACATCCTGAACTGCGATAAGCTGGTTCTTGCAAAGGGTGCGGCTGAAAAGATCCAGGAGGTATATGTAAAATGAGAAACCTTTCTGATATCATTTTAAAGCCTGTCATCACCGAAAAGGCGATGGACATGATCTCCGCAAAGCGCTACGTATTCAAGGTAGCGAAGGATGCGAACAAGCCCGAGATCGCAGCAGCGGTCGAGGCAATGTTTGAGGGCGTTAAGGTCGCTGACGTTAACGTCATCACCATGAAGAAGAAGCCCAAGAGACTTGGTGTTCACGCGGGCTATACCGGCGAATGGAAGAAGGCGATCGTCACCCTGACGGAAGACTCCAAGAGCATCGCATTCTTCGAGAGCCTGAGCTAAGGAGGAACAAAGAATGGCTACTATGAATTATAAGCCCACAACTCCTTCCCGCAGAAATATGGTTACCCCCTCTTTCGCAGAGCTGACCAAGTTCACTCCCGAAAAGAGCCTGATCGAAACCAAGAAGAAGCATGCGGGTCGTAACAGTTACGGCAAGATCACCGTTCGCCATCACGGCGGCGGCAACAAGGTAAAGTACAGAATCGTTGACTTCAAGCGCCGCGAAACGGGTGCTGCAAAGGTCATCGGTGTCGAGTACGACCCTAACCGTACCGCATATATCGCCCTTCTCGAGGACGAGGCCGGCGATAAGAGCTATATCATCGCTCCCGCAGGTCTGACGGACGGCGACGTCGTTTACTCGGGCGCTGAGGCAGATATCAAGCCCGGTAACACGCTGCCGATCTCCTCGATTCCCGTAGGTACCGTCATTCACAACATCGAGCTGTATCCCGGTAAGGGTGGTCAGCTTGCTCGCTCGGCTGGTGCTCAGGCACAGCTGATGGCTAAGGAAAACGGCGTAGCACAGGTTCGTCTTCCTTCCGGCGAGGTTCGCATCGTCCGTCTTGACTGCAAGGCTACGATCGGACAGGTCGGTAACATCGAGCACGACACCATCAAGATCGGTAAGGCAGGTAAGACCCGTCACAAGGGTATTCGTCCTACCGTCCGCGGTAGCGTTATGAACCCTGTTGACCACCCCCACGGTGGTGGTGAGGGTCGTGCGCCCATCGGTCACACGGGTCCTCGTACGCCTTGGGGCAAGCCCGCTCTTGGTCTTAAGACCAGAAGCAAGAAGGCGAGAACGAATAAGTTTATCGTGAAGCGTCGCGGTAGCAAGTAAGGAGGCACACAGTAATGAGTAGAAGTTTGAAAAAAGCGCCCTTCGTGGAAGAGAAGCTGTATAACAGAATCGTTGCCATGAACGAAAAGGGCGAGAAGAAAGTCCTCAAGACCTGGTCTCGTGCATCCACGATCTTCCCTGAGTTCGTCGGTCATACGATCGCCGTTCACGACGGTAGAAAGCATGTTCCGGTTTACGTTACGGAAGATATGGTCGGACACAAGCTCGGTGAGTTTGCTCTGACCCGTACCTTCAAGGGCCACGCCGGCACGAAGACGTCCAACAAGTAAGGCGAGAGGAGGCATAGCTAAACAATGAAGAAAGAAAAGAGAATTGCGCTGGAAGAGAGAAAGGCTGCGGAAAAGAACGCACCCGAAGGCAGAGCGTATCTGAAGTACGTTCGCATCTCCCCCCGCAAAGTTGAAATCGTCCTGAATCTGATCAGAGGCAAGGACACCGATACCGCTATGGCGATCCTCAAGAACACGCCCAAGCGTGCATCCGAATACCTTGTAAAGCTCTTGAAGAGCGCTGTTGCAAACGCTGAGCACAAGAACGCAGAGAAGGCTCTGGGTATGGATACCTCGAACCTTTACGTTGCAGAGTGCTTCGTATGCCCCGGCCCTACGCTCAAGAGAATTCAGCCCAGAGCTCAGGGTAGAGCATTCCAGATTTTAAAGAGAACCAGCCACGTAACGCTGGTAGTCAAAGAAAGGGGGACTAAATAATGGGACAGAAAGTAAATCCTCACGGCCTGCGTGTCGGTGTTATCAAGGATTGGGATTCCAGATGGTTCGTTAAGGACGAGGAATTCGGCGATGCCCTTGTGTCCGACTACAAGATCAGAAAGTATCTGAAGGCAAAGCTTCAGTCTGCAGGTGTCCCCAAGTTTGAGATCGAGCGCGACAGAATGCGCGTTCGCGTCTTCATCCACTGCGCAAAGCCGGGTATGGTAATCGGCCGCGGCGGCTCCGAGATCGAGAAGCTGCGCACCGAGCTTGAGGCAATGGTTGGTCGCCCCGTGGTCGTCAACGTTGTCGAGATCAAGAACCCCGACCTCAACGCACAGCTCGTTGCTGAGAACATCGCAGCACAGCTCGAAAACAGAATTGCTTTCCGTCGTGCTATGAAGAAGGCAATCGGTAACACGATGCGCCTTGGTGCGAAGGGTATCAAGATCTCCTGCGGCGGCCGTCTTGGCGGCGCTGAGATCGCCCGCACCGAGCACTATCACGAAGGCACCATTCCGCTTCAGACCATCAGAGCCGACATCGAGTACGGCTTCTGGGAGGCAAACACCACCTACGGTAAGATCGGTATCAAGGTTTGGATCTACAAGGGCGAGGTTCTTGCAGAGAACGAAAACGCTCAGAGAAGAAACGACCGCACCGACAGACGTCCTCCCCGCCGTGACGGCGATCGCCGCCGCGATGGAGGCAGAGGTCCTCGCAACGGTGGCTTCCGTGGTCCCAGAAAACCCGAGGGAGGTAACCGCTAATGTTGATGCCTAAGAGAGTAAAATACAGACGTGTCCACCGCGGTCGTATGACCGGTAAGGCACTGCGTGGTAACACGCTGTCCAACGGTGCATACGGTCTTGTAGCAACCGAGCCTGCATGGATCACCGGCACCCAGATCGAGGCTGCCCGTATCGCAATGACCCGTTACACCAAGCGTGGCGGTCAGGTTTGGATCAAGATTTTCCCCGACAAGCCCGTAACCGAGAAGCCTGCTGAGACCCGAATGGGTTCCGGTAAGGGTTCTCCCGAATACTGGGTCGCTGTGGTTAAGCCCGGCAGAATCCTGTTCGAGATGGACGGCGTTGCCGAGGACGTTGCAAAAGAAGCAATGCGTCTTGCAATGCACAAGCTTCCTATCAAGTGTAAGTTTGTGACGCGCGAAACGCAGGGACAGGAGGGTTAAGCCGTGAAAGTAAAGGAACTCAGAGAAATGAGCGGCGAGCAGCTCAAGGCAAAGCTCGTCGAGCTGAAGAAGGAACTCTTCAATCTCCGCTTCCAGCTTGCGATCAATCAGCTTGACAATCCTCACAAGATCGCGGACGTCAAGCATGACATCGCGCGTGTTATGACCGTTCTTCGTGAGAAGAATGCGTAAGGAGGAATTAACATGGCAGTAGAACGCAACCTGAGAAAGGTGAGAGTCGGTACTGTTGTCAGCAACAAGATGGATAAGACCATCGTCGTTGCCATCGCAGACCACGTTCGTCACCCCAAGTACAACAAGATCATCAAGCGTACCATTAAGATCCACGCACACGACGAGCAGAACGTTTGCTCCGTAGGCGATAAGGTATCCGTAATGGAGACCAGACCCCTCTCCAAGACCAAGAGATGGAGACTGGTGGAGATCATCGAAAAGGCGAAGTAATTCTTCGTAACGTAACCGTTTCACAATAATCACAGTAGGCAGGTCAAAAAGCTTGCCGAAACAAGGAGGAAACAACCAGTGATTCAGCAGCAGACACTTATGAAAGTCGCTGACAACACCGGCGCGAAGGAAATTATGTGCATTCGCGTTCTCGGTGGTACCGGTCGCCGCTACGCCAACATTGGCGACGTGGTGGTTGCCTGCGTTAAGAAGGCAGCTCCCGGCGGTGTCGTGAAAAAGGGCGACGTTGTAAAGGCTGTCGTTGTCAGAAGCGTGAAGGGTGTTCGTCGTGCAGACGGCTCCTATATCAAGTTCGACGAGAACGCAGCAGTTATCATCAAAGAGGATAACAACCCCAAGGGTACCCGTATTTTTGGCCCGATCGCAAGAGAGCTCCGCGATAAGGACTTCACCAAGATCCTTTCGCTTGCTCCCGAAGTACTGTAAGGAGGACACAACAATGAGTAAGCTTCATATTAAAAAAGATGATCTTGTTGTAGTCATCGCAGGCGACGACAAGGGCGTTCGCGGTAAGGTTATTGCCACCTCTCCCGAAGAGGGCAAGGTAATGGTCGAGGGCGCGAACATCGTATCCAAGCACAGCAAGGCTCGCCGTCAGGGCGAGGTTTCGAGCATCGTGAAGACCGAGGGCGCTATGTACGCATCCAAGGTTATGCTCGTTTGCCCCAAGTGCGACAAGGGTGTCCGTACCAAGGTCTCCTACGAGGAGAAGGACGGCAAGAAGATCAAAGTTCGCGTTTGCGCTAAGTGCGGCGCGAAAATCTAAGAGAAGGGAGTAATTGAAAATGTCGAGATTCAGCGAAATGTATAAAAAAGAAGTTGCTCCCGCTCTGATGGCGAAGTTTGGCTACAAGAGCCCCATGCAGATCCCCAAGTTCGACAAGATCGTTATCAACGTCGGCGCGGGCGACGCTAAGGAGAACTCCAAGGTCATCGACGCTATCATCGCAGACCTCACCCTCATCACGGGTCAGAAGGCTGTTCCGACCTTCGCTAAGAAGTCGGTTGCAAACTTCAAGCTCCGTGAGGGCATGAAGATCGGCGCAAAGGTAACGCTGCGCGGCGAGCGTATGTACGAATTCATGGATAAGCTGTTCAGCTTCGCGCTGCCCCGCGTCCGTGACTTCAAGGGTATCAATCCCAACGCCTTCGACGGCAGAGGCAACTATGCACTCGGTTTGAAGGAACAGCTCATTTTCCCCGAGATCGAGTACGATAAGGTGGAAAAGGTTCGCGGTATGGACATCATCTTCGTCACCACCGCAAACACCGATGAAGAAGCAAAAGAGCTGCTCACCCTGATGGGCGCTCCCTTTGCAAAGTAAGATAGGGAGGTAAAATAAAATGGCAAAGACTTCTATGAAACTGAAGCAGCAGAGACCCCAGAAGTTCTCTACTCGTGAGTACAACCGTTGCAAGATCTGCGGCAGACCTCACGCCTACCTCCGTAAGTACGGAATTTGCCGTATCTGCTTCCGTGAGCTCGCATACAAGGGCGAGATCCCCGGAGTAAGAAAGGCAAGCTGGTAAAAAATTCTCTCTCTACCGGCAGGAAAGTCAAGGACTTTTACCACCGGTCAGCCGTCGCACAAAGTGCGGCAGCAAGATTATGAACTTGCATATAGGAGGATAAAAAAATGCAAATTTCAGACGTAATCGCAGATATGCTCACCCGTATCCGCAATGCAAACGACGCAAAGCACGAAACGGTTGACGTTCCTGCATCCAACATGAAGAAGGCAATCGCAGAGATCCTGCTGGGCGAGGGCTACATCAAGTCCTACAACGTCATCGAGGACGGCAAGCAGGGCATCATCCGCATTGCTCTTAAGTACGCTCCCGGTAAGCAGAAGGTCATTCACGGCCTGCGCCGCGTATCGAAGCCCGGTCTTCGTATCTACGCAAGCTGCGAGGAGATGCCCCGCGTTCTCAACGGTCTGGGCATCGCCATCGTATCTACTTCCAAGGGCATTATGACCGATAAGAAAGCTAGAGAAGCAAACGTTGGCGGCGAAGTTCTCGCCTTCGTTTGGTAAGGGAGGGTAAAGAGATGTCGAGAATCGGAAGAGCACCCATTACCATCCCCGCAGGCGTAACCGTAACGGTTGACGCAGGCAACTTCGTAACTGTCAAGGGCCCCAAGGGCGAGCTGAAGGAACAGTTCAGCGCGGCTCTCACCATCGCGGTAGAGGGTAACGTCCTCACGGTAAGCCGCCCCGACGATGAGAAAGAGAATCGTTCTCTGCACGGTCTTACCCGTACCCTCATCAACAACATGGTGGTCGGCGTAACCGAGGGTTATTCCAAGACCCTTGAGATCAACGGTGTCGGTTACAGAGCAGAGAAGCAGGGCAAGAAGCTCGTTCTCAACCTCGGTTATTCGCACCCCGTCTTCTTCGAGGAAGACGACAACGTCAGCTTCGCATGCCCCAACAACACCACCATCGTTGTCAGCGGCATCAACAAGCAGGCAGTCGGTCAGGTAGCGGCTCAGATCCGCTCCAAGAGACCTCCCGAACCCTACCTTGGTAAGGGTATCAAGTACACCGGTGAGCGTATCCGCCGCAAGGCTGGTAAGGCCGGTAAGTAATTAGAAAGGAGTAGACACAATGGTTAAGAGAACAGATAGCAACAAACAGCGTCTGAAGAGACACATCAGAGTCAGAAGCAAGATCTCCGGTACCGCAGAGCGTCCCCGCCTTGCCGTGTATCGCTCGAACGCCAACATCAGCGCACAGATCATTGATGATGAAAACGGCGTGACCCTCGTATCTGCTTCGACCGTCGAGGCTTCCTTCGACGGAATCGGCTCCAACAAGGCAGCAGCTGCTAAGATCGGCGAGCTGATCGCTGAGAGAGCACTGGCAAAGGGCATCACCACCGTCGTATTCGACCGTGGTGGCTATATCTATCACGGACGTGTGTCGGAGTTGGCTGAAGGCGCTCGCAAGGGCGGCTTAAAGTTCTGATCCGGTTTGCACACATCCAAAGTAATTTGGATTAAAAGATAAGGAGTAAAAACATGGCAAAAAAGTTTGATGCAGCAGGCGTAGAACTCGAAGAAAAGCTTGTTGTTCTGAACCGTGTTTCCAAGACCGTGAAGGGTGGCCGTATCGCCCGCTTCGCAGCGCTGATGGTTGTCGGCGACCGCGATGGTCACGTTGGCTTTGGTCTGGGAAAGGCATCTGAGGTACCCGACGCGATCCGCAAGGGTATTGAGGACGCAAAGAAGAATATGATTAAGGTATCGCTGAACGGTAACACCATTCCTCACGAGGTTATGGGCGTTTACGGCGCAGGTAAGGTTCTTTTGAAGCCTGCCGCAGAAGGTACCGGTATTATCGCAGGCGGCACGGTCCGTGCCATCCTTGAGCTTGCAGGTGTGAAGAACATCCGTGCAAAGTGCCTCCGTTCCTCGAACCCCATCAACGTTGTTAAGGCAACGTTCGAGGGTCTGAAGGAGCTGCGCACGCTTGAGGAAGTTGCAGCACTCCGCGGCATTTCCGCAGAGAACGTAAAGTAAGGAGGACGACGAAATGGAAAAGGTTAAAGTTGTTCTCGTAAAAAGCCTTATCGCTGCAAAGCCCGCACAGAAGGCAACCGCACAGGCTCTTGGTCTGAAGAAGATCGGCGACTGCAACGTTGTTGCAAACGACGCCGCTCTCGCAGGTCAGATCCGTGTTATTCGTCACCTTGTTAAGGTAGAAACCGTTTAATCGGAATAAGAAGGAGGAAAACAAATGAAGCTCCATGAACTTTCTCCTGCGGAGGGCTCTGTAAGAGATTCCTACCGTAAGGGTAGAGGTCCCGGTTCCGGTAACGGAAAGACCGCGGGCAAGGGTCATAAGGGTCAGAACGCACGCTCCGGCGGCGGTGTCCGTCCCGGCTTTGAAGGCGGCCAGATCCCGCTTTACAGAAAGCTTCCCAAGAGAGGCTTTTACAACAAGTTTGGCAAGTGCTATGCAATTGTCAACGTCGATGCTCTGAACATTTTTGAAGACGGCGCAGTAGTTGACGAGGCCGCTCTCCTGAGTTACGGCTTAATTGACGATGTATGCGACGGCGTCAAGGTTCTTGGCAGAGGTGAACTCTCTAAAAATCTCACCGTAAAAGCACAAATCTTTTCGGCTACCGCAAAAGAGAAGATCGAGGCTAAGGGTGGAAAGACCGAGGTGATCTGATATGCTGCAGACGCTGAGAAATGCGTGGAAGGTAATTGACCTTCGTAAAAAGCTCATCTACACCTTGATTGTCCTGCTTCTGTACCGCATCGGTACGGTAATCCCCGTTCCCTTCGTGAGTGCTGCCGGCTGGGCGCAAAGCTTTGGCGGTACCATTCTCGATTACCTGAACACGCTCTCGGGCGGCTCGCTTCAGGTCGCGACGCTGTTTGCTCTGGGTATCTCGCCCTACATCACGGCGTCCATCGTGATCCAGCTTCTTTCCGTTGCGATCCCTGCTCTTGCGCGTTGGTCGCAGGAGGGTGAGGAAGGAAAGAAGAAGATCAACAACCTGACCCGTTACACGACCGTGATTTTAGCAGTCGTTACGGCAATCGGCTACTACTTCCTTATGAAGAATAGCGGTATGATCGTCGGAGAAGGTACGACCGTTCTCGGCGCATTTACGATCATCTCTTGCTATTGCGCAGGCGCGTCGCTCGTGATGTGGCTTGGCGAAAAGATTAACGAAAACGGTATCGGCAACGGTATCTCCGTGATCCTCTTCGCAAACATCATCTCGGCACTCCCTGCAAAGATCATCCGTCTGGTTGATCTGTGCATCCAGGGCTTCGCAGGAACCAATCCCGGTCTTTGGGGCACTCTCTCTCTCGTATTCGCTATCGGCTATATTGTACTGCTTCTTGCAATGGTGGTGTTCTGTGTCTATGTCACCGGCTCCGAGCGCCGCATCCCCGTACAGTACGCTAAGCGCGTTGTTGGCCGCAAAATGTATGGCGGGCAGAGTCAGAATCTGCCTCTCAAGCTCAATATGTCGGGTGTTATGCCCGTCATCTTCGCCTCCTCCATCATCTCGCTTCCCGCGACGATCATGGCTTTTGCAGGTGTCAAGAGCGCAGATAGCTGGGATAAGGCTTCCGGTTTCTGGGAGAAGTTTAACTACCTTCTTCGCAGCGACGGATGGATCTATCCTATCCTTTTGTTCGTTCTCATCATCGCGTTCGCTTACTTCTACACCACGATCTCCTTTGATCCCGTAGAGGTTTCGAACAACCTGAAAAAGAACGGCGGTACCATCCTTGGTCAGCGCCCCGGTGCTCCCACGGCTGAGTATATCAAAAAGAGTCTGTCGAAGATCACCCTGATCGGTGCATTCTTCCTCAGCATCGTGGCGATCGTTCCGATCATCCTCGTACCGACCGTCATGGAACCCCTGGTGAAGGCGGTTCTTTCGAACCATCCCACCTACGCGGCAAACGCCGCAAGCTACGTTTCCTACTTTACGGGCGCATTCGCATTCGGTGGAACCTCGCTTCTCATCGTTGTCGGTGTTGCTCTTGAGCTGGTACGCGATCTGGAAGCACAGCTCGCAATGCGTAGCAACAAGGGCTTCTTAAAGTAATTCTTCGCACAAGGAGGGAAAAGGATATGAAGATCATCTTCCTTGGAGCTCCCGGTGCAGGTAAAGGCACCCAGGCAGAGATCGTTTCGGAGCGGCTTTCGATCCCGACGATCTCTACCGGCGCCATTATCCGGGAAGCCTTAAAGGCAGGAACCGAAATGGGACTTGCCGCAAAGAAGTTCATCGACGCGGGCGCGCTCGTTCCCGATGAGGTCGTGATCGGCATCATCAAGGAGCGTCTTGCGAAGGAGGACTGCAGAAGCGGCTTTATCCTCGACGGATTTCCTCGCACCGTGCCTCAGGCTGAGGCACTCGACCAAATGGGTGTTGCGATCGATCTCGTGCTTTCGCTTGAGGTTGCCGATGAGGCGATCGTAGAAAGAATGAGCGGCCGCCGTGTCTGCGATAAGTGTGGCGCTTCGTATCATACGAAGTACCTGCCTTCAAAGGACGGCGTAAACTGCGACAAGTGCGGCAACGCGCTTTCCATCCGCCGCGACGACGCTCCCGAGGTCGTATTGAGTCGTCTTGAAGTTTACCATAACACCACCGAGCCGCTGAAGGAATACTACGAAAAGAAGGGTATTCTCAAGCTGGTGGCAGGGCAGGAGGATGTCAAGGACACCACCGCTCTGACCTTGGCGGCACTTGGAATCTAAACATGGTCATTGTAAAAAATTCCGATCAGCTGAAGCTGATGAAGATTGCCTGTCGGATCACGGGTGAGACGCTGGCATACGCGCACGAGCTTGTTCGTGAGGGCGTATCCACCAAGTTCCTCGACACGAAGATCCGCGCCTTCATCGAGAAGCAGGGTGCAAGACCCTCCTTCCTCGGGTACGGCGGTTTTCCGGGCAGTGCTTGTATCAGCATCAACGATGAAGTCATTCACGGCATCCCTACTGAGAAGAGAATTCTTCGCGAGGGTGACATTGTAAAAATCGATGTCGGTGCCTGCTATCGCGGGTACAACGGCGACAGCGCACGCTCCTTTCCCGTCGGACGGGTGAGCGACGAGGCGCTCCGCCTGATCGAAACGACCAAGGCGTCCTTCTTTGCCGGTATGGAAAAGGCGGTCGTCGGGGGCAGGATCGGTGACATCGGCAGTGCCGTGGAGAATTGTGTCACGAGCGCGGGCTATACCGTCGTCAGACAGTACGTCGGGCACGGTGTCGGCGCAGAACTGCACGAAGATCCCGAGGTTCCGAATTTCGGAACGGCAGGCAGAGGCGTGCGGCTATATCCGGGAATGACGATTGCGATTGAGCCAATGGTCAATGCCGGAGGGCACACGGTAAGAGTGCTCGATAATGATTGGACCGTTGTTACCACGGACGGGTCGCTTTCCGCGCATTACGAAAACACCGTCGCGATCACCGCGAACGGACCGGAAAACCTCACCGACGTCGGTGACAGCTGACGCAGTGCTATAGTAACAAGGAGAAAAACATGGCAAAAGACGATCTGATTGAATTTGAAGACGGTGTTGTCGTTGAAGCACTTCCCAATGCCACCTTCAAGGTAAAGCTGCCGAACGGTTACATCGTAACCGCCCACATTTCCGGCAAGCTTCGCATGAACTATATCAAAATTCTTCCCGGTGATACCGTAACGGTTGAGGTTTCGACTTACGACCTCAGCAAGGGACGCATCACTTGGAGAAAAAAATAATCGGAAAAGGAACGGTATAAAACAATGAAAGTTAAGCCTTCCGTCAAGAAGATTTGCGAAAAGTGCAAAATCATCAAGAGAAAAGGCCACGTGATGGTGATTTGCGAGAATCCCAAGCACAAGCAGAGACAGGGCTAAGTCCCGTCGGCTTTCGCTGAGATTTTAGCAAAAAGTACGGCCGCATAAGGCGGTCAAATGACAAGAAAGGGTGAAATAACATGGCTCGTATAGCTGGTGTTGATATTCCGAACAACAAGCGCATCGAATACGCTCTGACCTATATTTACGGTATCGGCGTAAAGAGCGCACGCGACATTCTCGAAAAAACCGGCATCAATCCGGATACCCGTGCGAAGGACCTGACCGAGGCAGAGGTTGCCAAGCTCCGTGATGAGATCGAAACCTCCTACCAGGTAGAGGGTGATCTTCGCCGCGAAGTTGCTCTTAACATTAAGAGACTGAACGAAATCAGCTGCTACCGCGGCATCAGACACCGCAAGGGTCTGCCCGTACGCGGTCAGAGAACCAAGACCAACGCAAGAACGCGCAAGGGTCCCAAGAAGACCATTGCTAACAAGAAGAAGTAAGGAGGGTAAGTGAAATGGCAGTAACGAAAAAGGTTGTTACCAAGAAGCGCCGCGAGCGCAAGAACATTGAAAAGGGTCAGGCACACATCCGTTCTACCTTCAACAACACCCTCGTAACCATCACCGACGTTGCCGGAAACGCAATTTCCTGGGCATCCGCTGGTGAGCTCGGCTTCAAGGGCTCCAGAAAGTCCACTCCTTACGCTGCACAGATGGCTGCAGAGCACGCTGCAAAGCTTGCTATGGAGCACGGTCTTAAGACGGTTGAAGTGTATGTCAGAGGCCCCGGAGCAGGCAGAGAGTCCGCGATCCGCGCACTCGCTACCGCAGGTCTTTCCATCACGCTCATCAAGGACGTCACGCCCATTCCTCACAATGGTTGCCGTCCCCCCAAGCGCCGTCGCGTATAATTACAGGAGGTAGAGAAAAATGGCAAGATATACAGGCCCCAGCTGCAAACTGTGCCGCAGAGAAGGCACGAAGCTTTTCCTGAAGGGCGAAAGATGCACCTCCGGCAAGTGTGCTTTTGATCACAGAAGCACCGCTCCCGGTCAGCATGGCGCAGCCCGCAAGAAGGTAGAAGAATACGGAAAGCAGCTCCGTGAAAAGCAGAAGACCCGCCGTTACTACGGCGTACTTGAGGGTCAGTTCAAGCACTATTATGAGCTGGCTGAGAAGAAGGAAGGCATCACCGGTGAGAACCTTCTGATCATCCTCGAGAGCCGTCTTGATAACGTTGTTTACAGAATGGGTATGGCTTCCAGCCGTAAGGAAGCGCGTCAGCTCGTTCTCCACGCACACTTCACCCTCAACGGCAAGAAGGTAACCATCCCCTCTCTGCTCGTTAAGGCAGGTGACGTGATCGCCGTTAAGGAGTCCAGCCGCGACTCCGTTAAGATCAAGGCTCTGGCAGAGACCATGCAGTCCGCCATCACGCCCAAGTGGCTTGATGTGGATAAGACCGCTCTCTCTGCAAAGGTTCTGACTCTTCCCGCAAGAGAGGACATCGACTTCGACTTCGAAGAGCAGCTGATCGTCGAGCTCTATTCCAAGTAATACCCGCCTCCGCCGCGTGAATACGGCAATCGGCGGGTACCCCCTATGGGGACTCGCATGTGTATTCACGGCAGTTCTTTTCCCTATGGTTAGGGATCGCTTGAAAGTTATGAATTGAATAGGAGGATTTGTAAGTAATGATTGCAATAGAGAAACCCAATATTACCGCAGTAGAAATCAGCGAAGACGGAAGCTACGGCGAGTTTGTCGTAGAGCCTCTTGAGCGTGGCTACGGTCTGACGCTTGGCAACTCCCTTCGCCGCATTCTGCTCAGCTCTCTTCCCGGATATGCCGCAACGGCAATTCATATCAGAGACGTTCTGCACGAGATCTCGTCCGTCCCCGGTGTTAAGGAGGACTGCCCCGAGATCGTGCTCAACGTCAAGAGCATCATTGCAAAGCTTCACACCACCGCCGCAAAGACGGTCGTGCTTGAGGCTGTCGGTCCTTGTGAGGTTACCGCAGGTGACATCACGCCCGATGCAGAGCTTGAGATCTTGAATCCCGAGCAGCATATCGCAACCGTTTCGAACGGTGAACACTTTTATATGGAGATCACCTTTGACCACGGCCGTGGCTACGTTTCTTCCGAGAAGAACAAGCAGAAGTACGTGGATGCAGCAGGTGGCTTCGGCGCACCCATCGGCAGAATCTTTACCGACTCCATCTTTACTCCCGTGTACAAGGTGGAGTACCGCGTAGAGAACGCGCGTGTCGGCGGTAACATCACCGACTACGACAAGCTGACGCTGTGTGTCAAGACCAACGGTACCATCGCCGCAAAGGAAGCAATCTCCCTGAGCGCCAAGATTCTGAATGATCATCTCAATCTCTTTGTGAATATGTCCGATGAGGCAAAGACGCTGGAGACCATCGTGGAAAGACCCGAGGATAAGAAGGGTAAGGTTCTTGAGATCACCATTGAGGAGCTTGACCTGTCGGTTCGTTCCTTCAACTGCTTGAAGCGCGCCGGCATCAACACCGTCGAAGATTTGATCAGCAAGACCGAGGAAGATATGATCAAGGTAAGAAACCTTGGTAGAAAATCCCTCGAAGAAGTTATGCAGAAGCTCCACTCTTTGGGTCTCAGCCTGAAGACGGTAGAGGAGTAATTTTAAAAGGAGGTTTAAGGAAATGTCCGGAAATAGAAAACTCGGCAGAACCAGTTCGCAGAGAAAGGCGATGCTGAGAGGCATGGTTACCTATCTTTTCGAGAACGGAAAGATTGAAACCACATATACTCGTGCAAAAGAAGTTGCTGCGATTGCAGACAGCATGATCACCCTGGCAAAGGTTCAGGACAAATCGCAGGAGCTCGCCGCTTACCGCCGCGCACTTGCATATATCACCAAGTGGCAGGTAGCAAGAAAGCTCTTTGACGAGATCGCTCCCGGCTATGCGAAGCTCGCAGGCGGCTACACCCAGATCCTGAAGCTCGGTCCCCGCCGTGGCGACGCCGCTGAAATGGCAATCGTCCGCCTGGTTCCCGCAGTAAAGGAAGAGGTCGTCGAGGAGAAGCCCGCTAAGAAGACTGCTAAGAAGGCAGCTCCCAAGAAGGCTAAGAAGGCTGAAGAAGCCGCTCCCGCCGTCGAGGAGACTCCCGTTGCAGTAGAGGAAGCTCCCGAAGCACCTGTTGAAGAATAATCTTTAACTGCAAAAGCACCGTGTGAAAGCACGGTGCTTTTTATCATCCTGCGACATGCGGTCGCCCTTCCTGAAACATAGTCGTCTGCTATCGCCTGCGCCTGCTCGGCTCTGCATACTCCTTGTTTCAGTTACATCCGTAAAAAAACAGTTATCAACTGTTTTTTCGCCGGTGACCTGAAACATAGTCGTCTGCTATTGCCTGCGCCTGCTCGGCTCTGCATACTCCTTGTTTCAGTTAAGCACTTCGGAAAAACAATTATGAATTGTTTTTTCTCGTTTACCCGCTGTCGAGGAGACTCCCGTTGCAGTAGAGGAAGCTCCCGCAGAGGCACCCGCAGACGCAGAATAATTGCACCAAAAGCACCGTGTGAAAGCACGGTGCTTTTTCATATTTACTTTTCTTGATTTTTGTGCTATACTGTACGTGAGGATTTGTTTTATTACGGCAAGCATATGCGAAATCACCTGTCGCACGACAAAAACTGTCGCAGACGAAACGGAAACGATCGTGTATAATGAAATCACCAAAGAACAGAAAGGTGATTTCCCAATGAGAAACTACGTAATTTGCAAATGTGCAGGACAAGCGAAAACGTCTTTTTACCTCGTATTAAACAACGACGAGCATTATTTGTTCACGCAAGGCTATCGCAAGGGCGTCAAGGAGTACTTTATGAAAGGCGTAACGATCCACGATGCCTTCGACACGAGCAAAGCAAGGTTTGACAGCGCTTTGATGCGCACGATGGAAAAAATACCGTCTTACATTCGGTACGTTGAAAAAGAATGTGGCATTGCCGTATTAGAGAAAACGAAGAAAAAACGAAAGCGCCTTGCCGCCAAATGCGATAGCAGAAGCAAGAGCGCCGTTCATTTGCGCTTTAGCTGCACGTGAGGGAGGTCTTATGATGACAACGGTAAAGAATATTCAAAAATTCATTGAAGACGTGATGGATCGGTACTCTATATCGTACGACTTCTTCTTCACGACGTATAACGACGAAGACCGACCGGTCAGACGCAGAGTTTTTCCGCAAGGCAAAGTGGATGAATACAACTTGAACCGTGTTTGTCGCATCCTTGGTTTGGATAAGGACGTGATATTGTGCGCAGACAGAGAAAAGGCAAACCTCTGGTTTCAAAAATTTCCTTTTTTTCGCATAATGCTTGAATACAGAACGGCAAATTATTATGCCACCTACGGAACGTCCCCCGCAGAGGGAAGGCTTTTAAGCGCAATTTTCGGGCAAAGGTTTTGCAAAAAGTACGCAGATGAAGAAATAAAAGACAGGCTGTTGCAAACGCTCAAGCAATACGATAGTGTAATCCCGCATTTGTATCATCCCAACGCGACGATCGATAGATTTTTGCACAGTGAGCAGGATTTCGTTCCGTTTGAGCGGGTGGAAGGTTTGGTGCAGAGCTTCCTCTTGTTGGTCGAACGGCATAAGGAGCTATTCTTTAAGATCTGGCACTTGGATTTGCGTGCGGAAGAAATCAACGAGTATAATTTTCTTACGACGGTGCTTGAAGCGCAGGATATTGCCAAAGCGGGTGGGCTTTTGTACCATCATAAGGTGTTACAGATGCTTCCGATCTTTAAAAAAGAAGGATTTGAGAGGTACGAGTCCTTTGTAAAAATTGGAAAACGCGATTTTGAGCCTTGGCGATGCCCTCGCTTCGCTGACGATTTTGCACTTGCCCAACGATATATAAACGTTTTTCCAAGAGCAAAGGAGAATATCCGCGAATTTTGTATGCAGATCCGCAACATTCGTTGCAGCTATACGTGGTCTGACGATGAATACGTCGTTGACGAAGAGGATGCCATGGTGCCCGAGGAGCTTCGCTTGGGGCGCTACCGTCCCTTGAAGCAAATCTACGTTCCGAAGACGGAAGCCGAACTGGGTGACGATTTCATCTACGCGGAAAAGCTGAGTCGATTGGCGGCGCCGCCCACGCAAAACGGTCTTGTCGTCCCACAACCCGAGAGCCCCCAGGTTAAAAACTTTATGCGTCGTATGATGGATAGAGTTGCCGCCGGTATAAAAAAGGGGGAGGACGATTGAAATGATGGAAAAATCGTTCTCTCTTGTCGCAGGCGAAAGACTAAGACAGCTGATCAAGGAATATTATTCGTCCCAAGAGGAGTTTGCACTCGACTACCCGATGGATCTGCGAACAGTGAGTCGCTATGTCAATAACGGCATCACAAGGATCGATACGATTCAAGAGCTGGCTGAATTTTTTAAGGTTCCGTTCATTACGTTTTTTGAATCTACGTGAGATCGTTATATACTTGGAAAAGAAAGGAGCGTACGGTGGAAGATTTTTGGAAAACATATGGTGGCAAAGAGCGATCCTCGGACGACGGACGACAGCAAAGCCGTGCTATAAATGCAGACGGGGGAGCAAAAAAACAACGCGAAAGCCCCGACGAAAAGAAAAAGGCGCTTTTCTTACAGCAAAAGAAAACGCTGGACACCTTTCTTGGGACGGGTGCCATCACGCGCGCGCAGTATGATAAAAGCCTTGGCGACCTCATTGAAAAAATGGGGATGCAGGGCGTGGAACAGGAATCATTTTGACTTATTTTTTTCAAACGGAGGATAATGACATGAGCAATGAGAAGAAAACGGAAATGCAAGAGAAAAAGATTGATTTGGGAACAGTTATCGCGACTGTTACAAAAATGCCGGGTGTTAAAGTTAATAGAGAGGCTTTTTTGAAGGAGCAATTTAAGGATTTAAGCAAAGAAGAAATTGCTTGTATCGTTGAAAAAGGCCCGGTGGATGCGGGGCAAAGCCGTGAAGCGTTAGCCAAAAAGGCGAGTAGAATTATAAAAGAGCGTACTGCGGTTTCATCTGCAGCCTCTTTGGTGGCTGGGCTTCCCGGAGGAATGGCTGTGCTTGCGACGCTTCCCGCAGACATCGTACAGTTCTATGCGGTAGCGTTGAGAATGGCGCAAGAATTAGTTTATTTGTATGGGGAAAAAGATTTATGGTGTGAGGCTACTGATAACTATGAACACGTAAACAATCAACTTATTTTGTATTGTGGCGTAATGTTAGGAGCTTCCGGTGCGGATGCAACAGTTAAGGTTTTGGCGGCGGCACTGGCAAAACAAGCATTGAACCAACTGCCTAAAAAGGCGTTAACGAAGACCTTTTATTTTCCTGCAATTAGAGCTACACTCAAATTCTTTGGTATCAAGCTCACAAAATCGATGTTCGGAAAGGGTGTTTCCAAGGTTGTTCCCATTTTGGGGGGAGTTGTATCCGGCGGCATAACACTTGCGTCAATGCTTCCTATGGGCAAGCGGCTTGCAAAGGTTTTGGATAAAGCGCACTTCGACTATTCGGAAGAAGATTTTGAGAAGGATATCAATATCATATTGGAACTTTCCGAGAAAGAGGAGGAAGATGTCTTAGCAAAAATTGAAAATGCTAAAGCTTTGTTGGATGAAGGCGTTATAACAGAGGGCGAATTCCTTAAGATAAAAGAAAAATTGCTCTCGGAAATCTAAATACGAAAAAGGCAGGGAAACCTGCCTTTTTCGTTTGTTCGTTTGTATGAGGCATCTACTTATCCAAGCACCCGCGTGCGAGGGCGTTGCAAAAGCCGGACGCGGTAAAAAACTTGTATTCTCCGATACAAAGTCCGTTGTCAAGAGAAAAGCCGTGTCCCTCGTTGTTGCCGTCCACGATTTTGGAGCAGGGGTTGAAGATGACCATCTTTTTGATGCCCGCCTCAGCTTCAAAGCCGTATGAAAAGCGGCTCTCCCACAGCTCGTGACGCTCTTGCGTTAAGTTTCGGAAATAGGTCGTCCGCAGGGCGAAGGGACGGAAAACGAACACGTGGACGCGGGCGCCCGTGCCGTTTGCATAAAAGCGGTGGATGAGGTTCGGACGGAAGGTGCCAAACACCTTGCATTCATAGATCTCGCCTGCCGTCACCAGCGTAAAGCGCGTACCCTGTGCGCCACGAAAGAGAGAAAGGATCGGGCGTTTTAGTTCGGGGAGTGGGAGCTTTGCCTCTTTGCAAGCGTCTTGCAGCTTTTCAAGAAAGGCACGGCGAATGGAGAGGGCGCGAAGGATGCGGACCAGCCATAGCGTGCCAAGTATCACGAGCAGAGCGCTGCCAAGCGAGCTGGTGATCAGCATCAGTGCGATGCCGGGCAGCGAAAAGCAAACCATAATAAAATAGGGAAGTGCGACACCGCCCACGAAGTAAAGCAGAGCGAAGAAAAGCACGCGAAAGGGGAAGAAAAAGGGTGCCTTTTTGCCCTTGGCGTCGTTTTTCTCCCGATAGGATAGTCCCGACACACTGCCAAGCACGAAGGCAAGGAGATAGAGCGGAAGGATGGCTCTTGAAGAGAGATAAAGCAAAAATGGCGACAGATTGCCGAACAAAGTGGCAAACATCGGCGTGGGAACGGGGAGAAAAAGAAAAAGGAGAAATGCGATCCTCGTTTTCGTGCGGTGCAAAAGAAAGGAGATCTTTTCCCGTGTGCTTTTCTTACCCTCGTATAATTGCTTTTTGTGTTCAAAGCGAATCAAAAGGCGACTGAGGGAGTAGAGAAGCAGACAGGAGAGCAAGATCGCTGTCAGGGATGCAAGCGCGGGCACTCCCGTGCGCAGGGCGTAGCGGAAGATCGCGTCAGCGTCCAAATACAGAGCTAGCCAAACGAGAAAAAAGTGAATACAGGAAAAGAAACTGATGCCGTGCTTTTTCATAAGCGCGCCCCTTCTTTCTTTGTTTTATTTTGTCAGATCCTTGATGATCTCGCCCGCCATGATCAGTCCCACGACGGAGGGAACGAAGCTGCACGATGCGGGGATAGGCTTGCCGCTTGCCTCGTCAAAGAGTGCCGTTTTGACGGGCTCCTCTTCCGAATAGACTACCTTAAGGTCGGTAATACCGTGTGCCTTCAGCTTGGTGCGCAAGGCACGCGAAAGCGGGCAGACCTTGGTCTTGTCGATGGTGGTGACGCGAAAGGCGGTGGGGTCAAGCTTATTGCCTGCGCCCATCGCGCTGATCATCGGAATACCGCTTTCCTTGGCGTAAACGGCAAGCGCGATCTTGGCGCTGACCGTGTCGATCGCATCGGCAAAATACGACACCCCTCGAAGCGGAAGCGTGGGGACGGTTTCGGGCAGAACGAAGGCATCCACCGTATGCACGGTGATAGCGGGGTCTATCAGGCGCACGCGCTCGCGCGCGGCGTCCGTTTTCTTTTGCCCGATCGTAGCGGTCGTCGCGTAGAGCTGACGGTTGAGGTTGCTTTCGGTATAGGCGTCGCTGTCGATAAGCGTGAGCTCTCCCACGCCCGCGCGCGCAAGCGCCTCCACAAGATAGGACCCCACGCCGCCAAGTCCAAACACGGCAACGTGAGAAGCATTTAATCGCGCGATCGCGTCTTCGCCCAAAAGAAGCGCGGTACGGCTGTGGCGTTCTTGCATACGGTTCTCCTTTCTTCGCACGCCGTGCGGTTGTAGCGGGATCATTTCGGGGGATGCTTCAAAAGGTACGCCTTTTGCAGAGCAAAGGTCGTTTTGCCATCCTCAAGCACACCGTCAAGCACCATTCCAAGGGCATCGCGAAGCGGAAGGGTGAGGGGCAAAAGGTTTTCGTCCTCGTCGGGATGGCATTCGCCAAAGGTAAGATCCTCGGCGAGAAAACAGTAAATGCGCTCGGACAGGATCGCAGGGGAGGACAGATAAACGCCAAGCGGCGTCATTTTCCCCGCCGTGGCGCCAATCTCTTCCGAAAGCTCGCGCCTTGCGGCTTCCATCACGTCGTCCTCGCCGACCTCGAGCTTGCCCGCAGGGATCTCAAGCGTGCTTCTTCCTACCGCGTAGCGGTACTGTCGCACGAGCGTCACGCGCTCCTCGCCATCCAGCGCCACAACGGCGACGGCACCGCGGTGCAGAGCGTATTCGCGCATCGATTCCTTGCCGTTCGGAAGGGCGATTTTATCGCGGAATACGTGCAAGACCTTGCCGTCGAAGATCTCCTCGCGCGCAATGGGCTCCTCGCGCAAAAGGGTGTCGAAATCCATATTTTTTTCGTTCATTACGATTTTCCTTTTTTGGATAGAAAATAGTTGCAAAAAAATGGTAAAAATCCTTGTCAAGATGCGAAGGTGTAGAAAATGCCGTTTGCTTTAAAAAAGTTTTTCCACATCTAAAATGTTGAAAATGTTGAAAACTTTTGGGAAAAAAGGCTTTGAAAGCCGTTTGGGGTGTGGAAAACCCAAAAGTTATCCACAACGTTTTCCACAGTTTTCACCTCAAAATGTTGAAAACTCGGAAAAACAGAAAACTGTGCGATTTGCACAAATTTCCCATTTAATCCCACGAAAAAGGCAGTTAAAGGATGGGGAAAAATGGATTTTTCGCCCCGGATGCTAATCGGTTTTGGTAAAATTTCTCTGCCGCGAATTAAGTCCGTTTTCCCTGCTTTTTGGCTTTTCCACCGAAGGAGACGCGTGGTTTTGCGCCTTTTTTCGTCCCTTTTTGGGCGGGCGTTGCACCGCCCTTCCGCGTAGGGAGGTGTGAGGTGTGCTTGCCTCCTCGGCTTGCGGATCTTTTTACGCCCGCGCGGTCGGCCTTTTTGGCGTCAGTGCCCCGTTCGGGGTGCTTTTCCTTCGACGGTGCCTGCCCGCCAAAGTGAGAAGCGGGCGCGGGGCGCACCAGACATTCGGGGCCGTTGCCGATCAGGTCCTCGCGGTGCGCATAGCGAAGCGCCTCGCGCACGAGATGGGCGTTTTGCGGCTTTGCATATTGCAAAAGCGCGCGTTGCATCTGCTTTTCCTTGTAATCCTTTGCCACGTACACCGCGTCGCCCGTCAGCGGGTGGATGCCCGTGTAGTACATCGTGGTGGAGATGGTACCCGGGGTCGGATAAAAATCCTGTACCTGCTCGGGCGCGTAGCCCCACTTTTTGAGCCAAAGCGCTAAGCGGATGGCGTCGTCCATCGTCGAGCCGGGGTGGCTGGACATTAAATACGGGACGAGATATTGCTCAAGCCCCGCCTCGGCGGAAAGACGGAAGTATTCCTTGCGGAAGCGCTCGTAGACGGATATATCCGGCTTTCCCATCTGCGAGAGCACACCGCCCGAGCAATGCTCGGGGGCGACCTTGAGCTGTCCGCTCACGTGGTGTGTAACGAGCTGACGGAAGAAGCTGTCGTCCTTGTCAAGAAGCAGGTAGTCAAAGCGAATGCCCGAGCGGATGAATACCTTTTTGATCTTGGGGAGCGCCTCAATATCAAGCAGGAGCTTTGCGTAGTCGCTGTGATCCACCTTGAGATTTTTGCAGGGCTTGGGCGCCAGACACTTTTTTGCGGGGCAAACGCCCTCTGTCTTTTGCTTGTCGCACGCCGCCTCGCGGAAGTTGGCGGTGGGACCGCCCACGTCGTGGATGTAACCCTTGAAATCGGGAAGCGCGGTGATCTTTTTTGCTTCCTCGATCACGCTGTCGTGACTGCGTGAGGTGACAGTGCGCCCTTGGTGAAAGGCAATCGCACAGAAATTGCAGGCGCCAAAGCAGCCGCGGTTGTGCGCGATGGAAAACTTGACCTCGGCGATCGCGGGAACGCCGCCGTCCTTTTCGTAATCGGGGTGATAGTCGCGCGCGTAGGGAAGCGCATAGACGGCGTCAAGCTCCTCGCGCGTAAGCGGGGGCATCGGCGGGTTTTGCACCAGCATCTTGTCGCCGTAATATTCCACGACCGCCTTGCCCGAGATGGCGTCGGCGTTGCGGTATTCGAGAGAAAAGGCGCGTGCATACGCCGCCTTATCCGTTTTGAGCAGGTCGTAATCCTCCGTTTCCACAAAGGGGAAATGTACCTTCTCCCCGCGCTTGCAAAGATAAACGCATCCGCGCACGTCGCGGATCTTGCGCACGGGAATGCCGCGGTCAAGAAGCTCGGCAAGACGGCGCAGAATGTTTTCGCCCATACCGTAGGTCAGAATGTCCGCGCGGCTGTCGATCAGAATGCTTCGCCGTACGCGGTCGTCCCAATAATCGTAATGCGCAAAGCGGCGAAGCGAGGCCTCCAAGCCCCCGAGAATGATGGGAACGTCGCCGTACGCCTCACGGATGCGGTTAGAGTACACGATCACCGCGCGGTCGGGACGAAGCCCTGCCTTGCCGCCGGGGGAGTAGTAATCGTAGGTGCGCTTCTTTTTGGAAACGGTGTAATGCGCCACCATCGAGTCGATGTTGCCCGCGCTCACGAGAAAGCCGAGGCGGGGACGCCCAAAGCGGCGGAAATCCTCCGTGCTGCGGTAATCGGGCTGGGCGAGAATGGCGACGCGGTATCCCGCCGCCTCTAAGACGCGGGAGATGATGGCGACGCCAAAGGACGGGTGATCCACGTAAGCGTCACCCGTGACGTAAACGAAATCCACGCCGTCCCAGCCGCGCGCGCGCACGTCGGCGGCGCAAACGGGGAGAAAGGCTTCTCTTTGCGGATGTAGGTTTGCCATACGGGTCCTTTCTAAAAGGAGAGAATAGGGTCGCTATTCTCTCACTTCTTGATATTTGTAAAGAAAAGTTTACTTAAAGCTTGAAATTGGCGATATCGACCTCGCTCTGCTCGCTGTTCTTCATATCGCGCAGAGCGGCTTTGCCGCTTTCAATTTCACTGTCGCCGAGGATGAGCGTGTAATCCGCACCCAGCTTGTTGGCGTACTTCATCTGCGCTTTGAGGCTTCTGCCCACCACGTCGCATTCCACGTAAGCACCCTCGCCGCGCAGACGCTCTGCCAAAGAAAGCGCTACGGGGACGGCGGCGTCGCCCAGCGTTGCGATATACAGACGGGGACGAACGGGCTCGATCGTGGCAAGACCTGCCTGCTCGAGCGCGAGGATCACGCGCGTGATGCCCATACCGAAGCCGATGCCCGAGAGCTTGGGACCGCCAAGCGACTCCACGAGTCCGTCGTATCTGCCGCCGCCGCAAACGGTGCTCTGCGCGCCGATGCCCTCGGCAACGAACTCAAACACGGTGCGGGTGTAGTAGTCAAGACCGCGCACGATAGAGGGATCCACCACGTAGTCGATGCCCATCGCGTCAAGGCACTTGCAAAGCGCATCGAAGTGTGCGGCACAGTCGGGACACAAATGGTCCACCGTGCGGGGCGCCTTCTTAGCGATGGCGGAGCAGATGGGGCTCTTGCAGTCGAGAAGACGAAGAGGATTGCGGGAAAGACGGTCGCGGCAGGTGTCGCAAAGCTCACCCGTATGCGCGGAGAAATGCTCGGTCAGCGCGCCGCGGAAGGCGGGACGGCAAGCGGGGCATCCGATGGAGTTGAGGTGCAGCTTGACGTTTTTTAATCCCAGACGGCGGAAAACTGCCGCCGCAAGCGCGATGATGGTCGCGTCCGCCGCGGGGGTGTCCGCGCCGAACATCTCGGTGCCGAACTGGAAGAACTCGCGCGTTCTGCCCGCCTGCGGCTTCTCGTGACGGAAGCAGCTCATAATATAGTAATATTTTTGCGGCATCGTGTCGCCGTATTTGCCATTCTCGATCAAGGCGCGCGCAACGCCTGCCGTTCCCTCGGGACGGAGCGTGATGCTGTCGTCGCCGTCGCGGAAGGTGTACATCTCCTTCTGTACGACGTCCGTCGTATCGCCCACGCCGCGCACGAACAGCTCGGTTAACTCAAAGGTGGGCAGGCGGATCTCGCCAAAGCCGAATTTTTGCGCTTCCTCACGCATAATGCCCTCAATATAGCGAAACAGCGGGGTTTCATCGGGCAGAATATCCATCGTTCCCTTGATTTTCTGGATCATGGTTGCTCTTCCTTTTCTTTGTTGATGTTTTCGGTTAAGTCGCCGTGGGTCGAAGCAAGAAGTGCGGCAAGCCGCTCCTCGTCGCCCGTATAGGAGAGGGCGCCGAGCACTGCCTCAAAGCCCGTGGCAAGGCGGTATTCCTTATGCGTTGCGTGCGCACGGCGGGGTAAGCCCTTATGGTTAAAGGCGCGGTGAAACACGCCCGCCTCCTCCTCGGTCAAAAGCGGAAGCAAAAGCTCGGCGCGCCGCGCTTGCCGCTCTGCCGTCACGAAAAGGAGCGACAGGCGGTTAAGCTCTCCCGCGTGGGAAATTCCCGCCCGCACGAGTGCCTTGCGAATATAGAGGGAATAGACCGCGTCGCCGAGATAAGAAAGCGCCATCACGGCGGGGAGATCTTTTTCTTTCACAGTCGCACCTCTCTTTATCGTTTCTTACCCCTCTATTTTATCACAAAGAGGCGTTTTTTGCAACAGCAAACGAAGGAAAAATCCCTCTTTTTTGCAAAGAAAGCAAAAAAAAGAAAACTTTTTTTTCGATTTCCCAAAAAAGCCTTGAAAAGCGACAGGAAAGTGTGATATAATCGTTATAATAAAGAGGAAAGGAAGTGCGCTTCAATGCATCCGTATGCCTATATCGGGGATAATCTTGCAAGCATTCGCGAGAAGTGCGCTTCGCGTGCGTTTTCTCTGGGCGTTGCCGAGCCTATGCTCCTTGCCGTGACCAAAAGCGCGACGGCAGAGGAGGTCTCTGCGCTGGTGCGCGATTTCGGACAGCGTGCGATCGCGGAAAACCGCACCTCGCTCTTTTGCGAGCGCTACGACCTCTTTTCGGATGAGGAGCGCCCCGAGATGCACCTCATCGGCTCCTTGCAGACCAACAAGGTCAAGTATATCGCGGGCAAGGTTGCCCTCGTGCATTCGCTTGACTCGCTTCGCCTTGCCGAGGAGATCGAAAAGCAGTCGGCAAAGCGCGGCGTCGTGACGCGCGTGCTTCTTGAGGTCAACAGCGGCAGGGAAGAAGCCAAGGGCGGTGTTCTGCCCGAGGAGGCGGAGGCGTTTGCCTACGCCGTCAAAGAGGGCTTCCCCCATCTTTCCCTCGGCGGTGTGATGACGATGGCACCCGTTTGTGTCGACCCCGAGGACGCCCGTCCCTTTTTCCGCGAAACGGCGAAGCTCTATCACCGCTTGCTCGACGGGGGCGTGATCGAGGGCGAGGGCGTGCTTTCGATGGGAATGAGCGACAGCTTTTTGTGTGCCATCGAGGAAGGGGCGACGGTCGTGCGCATCGGACGCGCCTTGTTTCGTAAATAAAGACCGCAAAGCTGCGGAAGAATAAAAAATGGAAATGGAAAGGAAAAAACGATATGAACTTTTTTGGTAAGAAAACGGGTCATTTTGCAGACGAAGACGATTTTTACGAGGGCGGTCTTGAGGAAGAGACCTTAGAGGCTGTACCCGAAGCAGAGGAAAAGAGCGAGCCTGTGGCAGATATGCCCTTCGGCGGTATGGGAATCGGCGGTGGCAGTCTTGCTTTAAAGGTCGTGCATTCCGAAAAGTACGAGGACGTCGTGCCCGTTGCCGAGCATCTGCTCGACCGTTGCACCGTCGTGCTCGATCTGAACGACGCGAACAAGGACGTGCGCATCCGTATTCTCGATTTTCTCTCGGGCGTTGCCTTCTCCATCGGCGGACAGGTGCGCCGTGTGACGGAAAACACCTATCTGATCACCCCCAGCAACGTGGACGTCAGCGAGTCGCACGTCCCCGCGCCCGTAACGGACAATTAAGGTGGAGCTTCTTCTATATTTGCTTGCCTCGGTCGTACAGCTTGCATTGGGCTTAATGTACTGGTGTATGCTGATCGAAGCGATCCTTTCGTGGTTCGTTCCCGAGGATAGCACGGTGCGCGTCGTGCTTTCTGTTTTGACCGCACCCATCGTGTTTCCTGTGCGTGCGCTTTTGTTTAAGATTCCCGCGTTGCAGGAATTTCCCATCGACATCTCGTTTCTTGTCGCTTTTTTCCTGCTTGGACTCTTGCGCGCGATGCTTCCCGCTCTCAGTTATCCCGTTTGACGGCTAAGGAGAAACCGCTATGCGAAAAATATCTGGAGAAAACAAACGGCGCATCCTTTACGCCCTCGTTATCCTCGTTGGCATCGGGCTTGACCAGCTCTCCAAGGCACTCGCTGTCGCTTTTTTGAAGGGGGAGCCCTCTCTTCCGCTTTGGCGCGGCGTGCTTCATCTTACCTACGTAGAGAATACGGGCGCGGCGTTCGGAATGCTCAAGGACCACAGATGGGTCTTTCTCGTCTTTTCTACGATTGCCATCCTTTTGCTCGGTGCGTACCTTTTTCGCGGCGTGTCGTATCTTTCCGACAAGCGCGAGGACGGTACCTATCCGCCCATTGGTGCCCTTGCGGGCGTTGCGCTCGCGCTGATCGTCAGCGGCGGCATCGGCAATATGATCGACCGTATTTTCCTCGGCTTCGTCGTGGATTTCATTGATTTTACCCTCATCAATTTCGCCGTTTTTAACGTGGCGGACAGCTTTGTAACGGTGGGTGCTGTGTTGCTCGTCGTTCATCTTTTGTTGCCTTTTTTCAAGAAAAAGAAGGCGTAAAACGCAAAAAAGAGGAAGCGCGCCGTTTCCTCTTTTTTTGCTGAAAGGAGACCTTATGGAAGAATTCGTGGTTTTGCCCGAAGAGGCAGGGGTGCGTCTTGACGCCTTTTGTGCCGCGCATAGTGACCTCTCCCGCAGTGCCGCCGTCCGCCTGATTGAGGAGGGCGCCGTCACCGTTTCGGGAAAGACGGCAAACAAAAAAACGCCCCTTCTGGCAGGTGACGTCGTTTGCATCACCCTTCCCGAGGTCAAGGAGTACGAACTTTTGCCCGAGTCCATCCCCCTCGATATCGTTTACGAGGACGCCGACCTTCTCGTCATCAACAAGCCCAAGGGGATGGTCGTGCATCCCGCCGCGGGAAACGAGAGCGGCACGCTCGTCAACGCCTTATTATACCACTGCGGGGACTCCCTTTCGGGCATCGGCGGGGTCGCGCGTCCCGGTATCGTGCATCGTATCGACAAGGACACGACGGGGCTGCTCGTCGTTGCCAAGAACGACGCCGCGCACCGCGCGCTTGCCGCACAGCTTGAGGACCACTCGCTTTACCGCGAATATCGCGCGCTCGTGCAGGGCGGCTTCCGCGAGGACGAGGGGACGGTGGACCTACCCATCGGTCGCCATCCCGTGGACCGCAAGCGGATGGCAGTCATCCGCGACGGCTCGCACGGTGCAAAGCGCGCCGTCACGCACTATAAGGTGCTCTCGCGCTTTGGTAGCGTCAGCGAGCTTCTTTTGCGCCTCGAAACGGGACGCACCCACCAGATTCGCGTGCATATGTCGGCAAAGGGGCACCCTTTGCTTGGCGACACCGTTTACGGCGGAGGCGGCACGGCGTTTGAAAAAAAGTACGCCGCACTGCTCGGCGGACAGGCACTGCACGCCGAACGTATTTCCTTCGTTCATCCGACAAGCAAGGAGCGTGTTTCTTTTTCTGCGCCCCTGCCCGAAGCGTTTGAAGAATTGCGCGCCATCCTACAAAAAAACGCGCTGTCGGATTGACAGCGCGCAGGGCGTTATTTTTTGCTTTTGGTGGGTAGCTGTACCAGCACGACGGCGCCGAACACCACTGCGCACCCGAACAGCTGGAGAGGCGTTTTGGTTTCGTTTAAAAGAACGGCACCGCCCAGCGCACCGAACACCGATTCGAGAGAAAGAATGAGGGTTGCCACCGTGACCTCGACGTATTTTTGCCCGATGATCTGTCCCGTATAGGCAACGCCGCTGGAAAAAATACCGAGATACAAAATCGGAAGCGCCGCGTCCAAAAGGGCAAAGAGGGTGACGTCCTCCACGATCAGCATAAAGGGAAGCGTGATCAGCGAGGCGACAAAAAACTGAATGCAGGACATTCTCACCCCGTCCGTATTCTCGGAGAACAAATCGATCACAAAAACGTGCAAGGCAAACACGAAGGCACAAAGGAGGACCATAAGGTCGCCGTAGGCAAAGGTAAAGCCGCTGTGGAAAAGAGAAGAAAAGACGCCGCCGATGCCATTTCCCGTAAAGACGACGTTTGCCGTTAAAAAATACGAGCCCATCACCGCAAGCGCCACGCCGACGAAGACGCGTCGCGTGGGGAAATGCTTGCGAAGCATACCGAGCAGCGGGACGATCACCATATAAAGGGCGGTGATAAACGCCGCTTTTCCCGAATCCGTTTCGTCCGTAGCAAGACCGAGCTGTTGTAGGGTGGTTGCCGTGCCGAGCAGAAGCCCGCAAAGCACGCCCCCCGTCAGCTCGCGCTTGGTAAATCCGAGTCGAAAACCCTTTTCGGTACGGAGGAAAAGACGCCGTCCGCCCTCTTTATTGATTTTGTCAAAGATGGGAATAAGCAGCAGCAAGAAGAATCCCGCGATCACGTTGCGCACGCAGGTAAGCGTTGCCGCCCCGACGTGGGCAAGCGCCATAGACTGCATCGGAAAGCCGAGCCCCCAGATAAAGGCGGTCAAAACGAGCAGCGCCGTTCCAAAGAGCTTTCTTTTCGTCACAAGATTCCCTCCCTTCAAAGAAAAAACCTACACCTTCGTGTAGGTTTGGTGGAGACAACTGGACTCGAACCAGTGACCCCTTGCATGTCAAGCAAGTACTCTAACCAACTGAGCTATGCCTCCGAATATTTGCACGAAGAAACGGTGGTGGAGACAATAGGACTCGAACCTATGACCCCTTGCATGTGAAGCAAGTGCTCTAACCGACTGAGCTATGCCTCCGTTTCGTCGCCCGACTATTATAACACATCTTTTTTGAAAAAGCAAGGCTTTTTTCAAAAAAAGGAGAATTTTTTCATGAAATTTGAGCAAAAAGAAAAAATCCTCCGTCTTTCGGCGGAGGAACTCGTCCTCCTTGCCGCCGCCTACTATAACGATCTTGACGCCGCCCTTCCGCCTCGCCTTCCCGCACGCCCCGCCGACGGGGCGCAAAGCCGCGCCAAATGCGCCTTCGCGCTCTCGGATCTTCAGGGCGAGCTTTTGGCAGAGGCGCCCTTGCGCAAGGATGCGGACGGCACCGTTTTAACTCTGCGCTTTTTATCGGTAGCAACCGACAAAAAGCAAAAGGAAAAGGAAAAGCGCCTTTTGCGAGGCTATGGGTATCTTCTTTCCTATGCCTTTGCCGCCCCCTATCCCCCCGCCTTTTGCTTCTATCTTGAAAACGAAAGCGGGGAAGAGGAAACGCTTTTTGATCTGCCGCGCGCGGACGCGCTCGAAGCCTTTTTTGCCCGCGCCCTTACCGCGCTTGCGGCAGACGCCGAGCGAGAGGTGGAGCGCGTGACGAAGCGCCTGCCCTCCTTTTTATCGGTTGCTTTTCCTTATGCGGACGTGCGAGAGGGACAGCGCGATATGATGGGCGCCGTTTTTGCCGCCGTCAAGCAGGGCGAGGTCTTATTTGCCGCCGCTCCCACGGGAACGGGCAAAACGATGGCGGCGCTTTTCCCCGCCTTGCGCGCCGTCGGACAGGGACACGCCGACAAAATTTTCTATCTGACGCCAAAAACCACCTCGGCACGCGAGGCACTTCGTGCGGCAGAGCTTCTTGCCTCGCACGGGATGCACCTGCGTTGCCTTTATCTTGCCGCCAAGGAGCGCCTTTGCGCGGGACGCGCAGAGCGCGGCGACTGTAGCGGCTGTCGTTGCCGTCACCTGACGGGGGACGCCCTGCGTAACGCCGTAACGGTGCTTCTTTCCCGCGCCCTTCCCGTGGTGGGAGAAAAGGTGCTTTCCGAGATCGCCGCGCTGCACGGCGTTTGCCCCTACCGCCTTGCACTTGCGTATAGCCGCTACGCCGACCTTGTCGTCGGGGATTATAACTATCTCTTTGACCCCGCCGCCTCTCCCGAAGCGCTCTTTCGCAAGGGCGAGGAGCGCATTTTCCTGATTGACGAGGCGCACAACCTGCCCGACCGTGCGCGAGAGACCTATTCGGGTGTCCTTTGCGCGAAGGACCTTGCCGCGGCAAGAGCGCTCTATCCCGCCGAGGGGCGCGCGGCAGAGGTGTTAGCCCTGCTTGGCGGCGCTCTTGACAGGACGGTAAACGTATTACTCAAGGACGACCTACGCAAAACGGAGGACGGACACGCCTACGGCTTTGCCAAAAGCGCGAATTTTCCCGACGCCTTCCGCTCCCTTCTTGAAAAAAGCGTGCGCACGCTTTTGGAAGAGCTGCGCGACACCTCTGCCGAGGATCCCGCCTTAAAGCAAAAGCGAGCGTTCGTCTACTTCTTAAAGGATTTCCTTTCGGGGCTCGAGGGTTACGACGGACATTATGTAACCTATGCGCTACGCGAGGACGGGGAAAGGCGGCTTTCGTATTTCTGCATCGACCCCTCGGCGCGCGTGTGCGAGCGCCTTTCCCTCGGACGGGCGGCGGTGTTTTTCTCCGCGACGCTCGCACCGCTCGACTATTATCGTTCGGTGCTTTGCGGAAAGAAAAGAACGGTCAGCATCGAGGTCCCCTCGCCCTTTGAGCGCGGCGCGCTTTGCGTGGGCATTATGGATAAGATCTCCGTACGCACGGGTGCGCGCGAGGAAACGCTTCCCGAGATCGCCCGCGTCATCGTCACCGCAATGAAGCCGCGACGGGGCAATTATATGGTCTTTTGTCCCTCCTACGACTATATGGAGCAGCTTGCCGAGGCGTTCCACCGCCTCACCCCCAAAACGCCCTACGCCGTACAAAAAAGACAGATGACGAGTGCCGAGCGCGCGGCGTTCCTTGACGGCTTCAAGGAAAACCCCACAGGCTATTTCGTGGGATTTTGCGTTTCGGGCGGCATCTTCTCGGAGGGGGTCGACCTTGTGGGCGACCGCCTGATCGGTACCGTAGTCGTGGGGGTGGGACTGCCGAGCGTATCGGCAGAGCGCGAGCTGATCGCCTCCTACTACGGCGACCTTTACGGCGAGGGCGCGGAGTACGCCTACCTTTACCCCGCACTCAACCGCATTCTGCAGGCGGCGGGGCGCGTGATCCGCACCGAGGACGATCGCGGCGTCGCGGTCCTCATCGACGACCGCTTGCGCGACGAGGCTTGCCGCCGCGTCTTTCCCACCACATGGCGCGGACTTCGCTACGTGGGCGACCGCCCGTCCCTAACGGCACTTCTCACCCGCTTCTGGCAAGAGGTTGACGGGGAAAAATAAGGAGAGTTTATGAAAATCTGTAAAATTACTGCTTTGCGCTGTGCGCGCTACGACGATCTGATCGCACGCTATGAAAATCCCATCGAGCACGCCTGCTCGGTGAAGGAGGGCGACGTCTTCTTTTCCTACGGTGCGACGCGTCCCGAGGGCTTTTGCGAGAGCGCTTGGCAAAATCTTTATCCCTTCGTGATGGCGCTCGCATCGGGCGGGGAAGGGCTGTTCGACGGTTGGATGAAGGACCCGAAAAGCGCCTTGATCAGCTGTAACGACGGCTTCCGCCCCGTCAGCTTTTTGATTGAAGCTTTGGAGGAAAAATAAGTAAAATGCAAACAAAAGTTGTCATTACAGGGGGACCTTGCGCGGGAAAATCCAGCGCACTCTCCCATATCAAGGCGTGTGCCGAGGCACACGGCTATACGGTGCTCACGGTCGCGGAAACGGCAACCGAGCTTATTAGCGGTGGCGTCGCCCCCTGGACGTGTGCAAGCAACGCGGCGTATCAGGCGTGCCAGATGCGCTTGCAGATTGAAAAGGAGCGCGTCTTCGCCCGCGCGGCAGAGGGAATGCGCGCCGAGCGCATTCTGATCGTTTGCGACCGCGGACTGATGGACAACCGCGCCTATATGACGGGGGAGGATTTTGACGCCGTTTGTGCGGCGCTTCACCTCACGCGCGAGGACTGCCTTGCCGAATATGATGCCGTATTCCACCTATGCACCGCCGCTAAGGGCGCCGAACGGTTTTACACCACGGCAAACAACCAAAGCCGCACCGAAACGCCCGAGGAAGCGCGACGGATCGACGACCGCCTGATCGAGGCGTGGGAAGGACACCCTTATCATCGCATCATTGGAAACGAGGGGAGCTTTGCGGACAAAATGGCGTGCTTGACGCGCGCACTCGAGGAATTTTTCGCAAGAGGTGAAAAAGCGTGAAGCACGAAAGCTGGCTTGCAAAGCACGCCGCATCGCTTGCGGGGAAAACGGTCGCCGTTTCGGGCTCCACGGGCGGTCTTGGCAAGGAGCTTTGCCGCTACCTTGCCCATCTCGGCGCGCAGCTCGTTCTGCTTGACCGCAACCAAGAGCGAAGCGAGGCCCACGAGCGCGCTCTGACGGCGGCGTTTCCCGACCTTTCGGTCAGGCGCATTCCGCTCGACCTTGCGGATATGACGAGCGTGCAGAAAGCCACCGAAAAGTTGAAGGCGCTCCCGCTTGACGTCTTTATCCACAACGCAGGCGCATACAGCATCCCGCGTGCTTTGACGGATGCGGGCTACGATAACGTCTTTCAGATCAATTTTGTAGCACCTTATTATATGATCCGCGAGCTTTTGCCCACTCTTCGTGCGCGCGGCGGACGCGTCGTCGCCGTGGGAAGCATCGCGCACCGCTACTCAAAATCGGATGCGGCAGACGTGGATTTTCGCACACGCCGCGCCGCCTCGCGCGTTTATGGCAACGCCAAGCGCTATCTGATGGCGTCGCTTTACGAGCTCTTTCGCGAGGAGCGGGAAGCATCTCTTGCCATCGTCCACCCCGGCATCACCTTTACGGGCATCACCGCGCATTATCCCAAGGTCATCTTCGCCATCATCAAGCATCCGATGAAGATCATCTTTATGAAGCCGAGCAAGGCGGCGCTCTCGCCTCTCCTTGGTCTGTTCGTCCCCACGGAGCACTTAACGTGGATCGGTCCCCGCGTTTTCGACGTCTGGGGAATGCCAAGAAAAAGCCGTCTGCACAGCATCCCAAAGGAAGAGTGTAAGGCGATTGCCGCCCGCGCTCAAACCATATACGAAAACTTAAAATGTAAACCGTAGGTTTACAAAAAGGAGGATAAAATGAAAGAAACACTCATCGATTTGAAAGAACGCCGCTCTTGCCGCGCCTACCTTGATCAGCAGGTTGAAAAAGAAGCGCTCGATGCGATTTTAGAAGCAGGCACCTACGCCCCCACGGGTAGAGGCCGCCAAGCCCCCCTCATCGTCTGCGTACAGGATAAAGCGACGCGCGACCGCCTCTCTGCCCTCAACGCCAAGGTGGGCGGCTATACCACCGACCCCTTCTACGGCGCGCCCACCCTGCTCGTGGTCCTCTCCGACCCCGAGATCAACACCTATCTTTACGACGGCGTTCTGGTGATGGGCAACCTTCTTAACGCCGCGCACGCCGTGGGCGTCGATTCCTGCTACATCTTCCGCGCCAAGGAGGTCTTTGAAACGGAAGAGGGCAAAGCGCTCCTTCGCGAATGGGGCATCCCCGAGCGCTACGAAGGCATCGGCAACTGTATCCTCGGCTATCGCGATCCCGCCGCCAATGGCGCCTTCCGCCCCCTGCTCCCCCGCAAGCCCGACTACGTCAGATACGTGTAAACGAAAAAGCCGTCGAAAGACGGCTTTTTTTAGCGAAGTTAGTGAAGAGGGAAGCGCGATCAAGGGCGGATATATTGGGCTTTGTATTCGGTGGGGGTGATGCCGATGTGCTTTTTGAAGAAGCGGCTGAAATAGGTGGTGTCGCGGAAGCCGCAACGGTCCGCGACCTCGCCCACGGTATAAACGTTGTCCGCAAGCAGGTCACAGGCGTGAAGCAAAAGAAGCCCGTTTTTGTACGCCATCGCCGTCTTGCCAAAGACCAGCAGAAAAAGACGGCGGAAATTGGTGGGGCTCATATCCGAGAGATTGGCAAGCATATCGATGGAAATGCTCTTGTCGTAATTTTTATCGATATATTCCTTGGCGGGCAGGACCTTGGCGTAGGACACGCTGTCGATGCCGCGCACGTAGCGCTCCGAGATAAACGCGTCAAGCAGGGTATAAAGCTGAGAGGTCGCCGTCATACGGTACCCCGTGTCCTTTTCCTGCCAGATACCCGCAAGGCGCGAAAAGCGCGTTTCATAAACGCTCGATGACGCGGGCGTGAAGTGGACCATATTTTTTGCGCGAAGCAACGAATGCACGGCGTCCCCCGCGCATTTTTGCTCGTTGACGGTAAAGCTCACGGTGTAATGCTCGTACCGCTCGCCCCCCGCGCGGATAACGTAGGCAAGCTTGGCGGGAATAAAGGCGACCTCACCCTCGCGGATCAGATGCTCCTCTCCCGTGCGCAGCACGTAGCGCGCGTCCCCCCGCGCGGCGTACATCAGTCCGCAATAGAGCCGCCCGCCCGAATAGTCGCAATAGGTGCCCTCTTTGAAGGTAAAGCGGTGCGCAAGCACGACCTCCTCCACGTCGATATAATAGTCTTCCTTGGATACTGCCACGCCCGTCAACTCCTCTCTTTGCAAATATTATAATGCAAAAAAATGCGTTTGTCAAGTTTTGTTTGGACGTTTTGTGCTAAAAGACCCCATTTTATCCCTTTACTGCAGAGATAAAATATGCTATACTGAAAACAGAAAAAGGAGGTATCTTTTATGACACCGTTTGAATCCTTCCAAAATCCCGATCAAATCTACCGCGGCATGGACTTCTTTATGCTCAACGGCAAGCTTGAGGACGCGGAGCTCATCCGTCAGCTTGACGGTATACACGAGCAGGGCGTGCACTGCGTTTTGGCACGCACCTACATCGGCTTGCAGAGCGACTATCCGGGTCCCGATTTTAAAGCACGCATCCGCACCATCTGCGAGCGCGCCAAGGAGCACGGGATGACCGTTTTCCTGCAAGCGGGCTATATGCCCGAGCACGTGCTGGACCTGCCCGAGAAATATTCCCTTGACTATATCCGTCTGTATCCCGAGGGCAAAGAGATCCCCGAGGGGGAAGAGGTGATCACCCAAAAGGACGGCATCACCTACACCGTTTATCACTCGGGTACCTTCCTTGACCTCTTTAACGAGGACTCCGTCGCGTTTTACCTCGACCAGAGCTACAATAAGATGTGGGCGGGCTTTGAAGAATACTTCGGCACCACCGTCCCCTCTATCTGGGTGGACGAGCCGAGCTACGGCTGGGACGACCTGCCCTTGCCCCGCAACTTCTTTGCACGCTTCCGCGAGAGATGGGGCTATTCCCTCGAAGAGAACGTCCACAAGCTCTACACCGACGACGAGGGCTACCGCACGGTACGCTATCACTACCGCAAGCTGCTCCAAGACCGTCTTGAAGTGTGCTACTTTGCGATGCTCCGCGCTTGGTGCGATGCGCACGGGCTGTGGGCGAGCGGGCATTTGATGATGGAAGACATTATGGAAACGCAGATCGACCGCGCTTGCGCCGTGATGCCCTATTACCGCTACTTCAATATCCCGGGCATCGACGTCCTGCAAGGACAGATGAACTGGCGCCATAACCCCTTACATCCCCATCACGAGTGGCTCCAAGACCATATGAACTC
Organism: Clostridia bacterium; assembly: GCA_017456985.1. Lineage (GTDB taxonomy): Bacteria > Bacillota > Clostridia > Oscillospirales > CAG-272 > UBA1740. Next base: position 80,220 of record JAFTIH010000027.1, read on the forward strand.
CGAATATCGCCCCATCGTAACGACTACCCCCTTGCAGATGACCTCGGTCGCCCGTCAGGTGGGAAGCGAGCATATCCTTTGCGAGATGTACGGCGTTGCCACGCAGAATATGACCTTCCGTCACCAGAAGCATCTGTTCGACTATATGGCGATGCACGGCATCAACCACCGCAGCGTGCACGGTATGTTCTATTCGATGCACGGCAGAAGCAAGCGCACCTATCCGCCGCAGGTCAACTACTACCAGCCCTATTTCAAGGACTTGCATCTGCTTTACGACTACGTGGCGTCCACCGCACGCTTCGTTTCCATCGGCAAGCCCGACGGTGACGTGCTCGTGGTGCATCCGCTCGATTCCGCTTATTGCGAATACGTCAACCGTTACAGTGCAAAAATCACGGGAACGCCCCCTTCGCGCATCGCGATGCAACGCCGCGACGAGGACTTCCATCGCCTGCTTATGTCGCTTTTCCTTAGCAACTGCATCTTCGACCTTGGCGACGAGCGCACGATGGAGGCGCTCGGCTCGGTCGAGGGCGACAAGCTCCGCGTCGGTCAAATGTGCTACTCGACCGTCGTGCTTCCCGACCTCATTGAGATCCAAGAGAACACCTTAAAGCTCCTTCGCGCCTTCTCCCGTGCGGGCGGTAAGGTCATCGTGATGGGGCGCATTCCCGAGCTCGTGGATGGCTTCCCCGCAAAGGGGGATCCGCTTGACGGCATCAACTACGTGCGTGCCGCCGATCACGTGGAGGTCGAGCTTCTTACGGCAAACCGCGAGTATAGCTTCCGCAGTGAATTTGCGGACAAGACCGTCTATATCCGCCGCCGTACCGAAAACGGTTGCGGCTACTATTTCCTCTTTAACCCCGATTGCTCGCAGGCAGTCGAGGGCGTGCTCTCCGTGCGCGGCACCGTGAAGGCGGAGCTTTGGAACGGCTTTACGAGAGAAAAGACGCCCGTCGCCGTCCGTCACGAAAAGGGCGAAACGCAAATGCGTTTGCGCCTGCCCGAGGGCGGAAGCTTAATGCTCGTCACCCAGCCGACGGACACGCTTTCCGTCGCCCCCCTTGCCACCGAGGCGCCCGTGCTCACGCTCCCACTCTCCAACGAATGGGAGTTAACAAAGCGCAGTCACAAAAACGTTCTGCTCCTTGAGTTCTGCTCCTACAAGAAGGGCGATGGGGACTATACCGCAAAGGATTACCCCGTGCTCGCCGTTCAGCAGATCCTCACGGCAGAGGACTACCGCGGACCGCTTTCGCAACGCTTTGCATTCTTCTGTGCCGAGCCGATGAAAAACCTCTCGCTCGCGCTTGAGGACGCCGCAGAGCATGAGATCTACTTGAACGGCGAACGGGTGGAAGCGCGCCGCGACGGCTACTACCACGCCAAGGACTTTGAGGTCGTCACGCTCGGCGACGCCAAGGCGGGCAAAAACGTCATCGAGATCACACGCACCTACGCGCCCCTTTCCAAGATGAAGTCTGCGATCGGCTCGCTCTTCCAAAGCCGCACGGGTTGTGAGCTTGAGAGCGTGTACCTGCTCGGCGACTTCGCCGTGCTCGCTGTGAGTGAGCCCGTAAGAAACGGAGATCTCCGCTTCTCCCGCCATATGACGCTTGCACCCGAAAAGAAGCACGTGCTGGGCGAGCTGACGCGAGAGGGCTACCCCTTCTACGCGGGTGACTTAACGCTTCGCAAGAGCTTCACCTTCGGCGCAGAGGCTATCCCCCCCCACGTGACGCTCTTTATTGAGGAGCTGAACGCCTGCCTCGCTTACGTGACGCTCAACGGCAAGGAGCTTGGCGCCATCCACTCCTACCCTTACGAGATCGACGTCGCCTCGGCGCTCCGCACGGGTGAGAACGTTCTCGAGGTACGCCTCGTCAACACCCTTCGCAACCTGCTCGGTCCCTACCACAATCCCAAGGGCGAGATCGGCAACCTCTTTGGCGGCGGCTACTCGCATCAGGACGCCGCGTGGGTGGGCGGCTCCGCCACCGACTTTACGTGGTTTGAAAACCGCGAGACCGACACCAAATCTTGGACGGACAGCTATATGCAAACGCAGCTCAACGTCAAATCCCCCGCCATCCGCATTTATCAGAAATAAACGATAAGGAGAAATCACCATGATCGAAAGAAAGGCACAGCGCACGGCGAAAATTGCGACCTTCGCCGTCGTGCACGAAATTTATTTCAAGCAGTTTGAGGGCCTCGAGGAAAAGCTCAACAAGTACCACAGCGACTTTGTGGAGAAGCTCCGCGCAAACGACGTCGAGGTCGCGGACTTCGGCATCGTGGGCAGTAATATGCGCGCCTTCGAGGTGGCTGACGCCATCAACGCCGCAGGCGCGGACCTGATTATGTGCAATATGGTCACCTACGCGACCTCCTCTGTCTTCTCTCCCATCATCCAGAACTGCGCCGCTCCTATGGTGCTGGTCGCCCTTCAGCCGCTGGATAAGCTCGACTACACCAAGGCGTCCACCTTTATGCAGCTTGAAAACGACAACATCTGCTCGGTACCCGAGTTTACGGGCGTTGCCGTGCGTCTTGGCAAGAAGATCCAGGACGTCATCATCGGTACGCTGTACGGCGACAAGCAGGCAGACGCCGAGATCACCGAGTGGTGCGACATCGCCAAGGTTCTGCACGCCTTAAAGGGTGCGCGTATGGGTCTGATGGGTCACACGATGGAAGCAATGTACGATATGCACGCCGACCCCACTGCCATCGCCGCCGCTTTTGGCGTCCACGTGCCGCTTCTTGAGGTGGATGACGCCGTCGAGGTTTATCAAACCGTTACCGAGGAGGAGATCGCCGCAAAGATCGCCATCATCGACGCCGAGTTCGATATGCCCGACCCCAAGAGCGACCCCATCACGATGAAGCTCACCGACGAGGACAAGCGTCAGGCGGCAAAGAGCGCCGTCGCGCTCGATAAGCTGGTAGAAAAGTACAAGCTCACGGGTCTTGCTTACTACTACGAGGGTCTGGAAGGCACCGTACAGCGCGAGCTGACCACCACCTTCATCGTGGGTAACTCCATCCTCAACGCACAGGGCATCCCTATGTGCGGCGAGTTTGACATCAAGACCTGCATCGCGATGCTCATCATGGACCGCCTCGACATCGGCGGCAGCTTTGCCGAGTTCCATCCCTTCGACTTCGCCGAGGACTTCATCCTCGTGGGTCACGACGGGCCGCACCACCTGCGCATCGCCAACGGCAAGCCCATCCTGCGCAGCCTTAAGAAGTACCACGGCAAGCCGGGTCACGGCGCAGGCGTCGAGTTCAAGATCAAGGAAGGCCCCATCACCATGCTCGGCATCACCCAGACGGCGAACGGCGGCTTCAAGTTCGTTATCGGCGAGGGCATGTCCAAGGCTGGTCCCATCCCCCCCACGGGCAACACCAACACCCGCGGCTTCTTCGAGCCCAACACCAAGGACTTTATCAAGCGCTGGGTCATGGAAGCTCCCACCCACCACTACGCACTCGGCATCGGTCACCACGCCGATCAGATCAAAAAGATCGCCGATATACTCGGCATCGAAAGCGTCATCGTCAGATAACGTGCGTGGCGATTTTCGGCATCTTTTCCCGCCCCCTCGCTTGCCGTACGAAAATACGCCTGTGCTCGCGATCGAAAAAATCTGCTTGGAAATCGCCTACGCCCTTGCGAGAAACGGTGCTTTTGATTTTACGTATTACCTTTCGGCATAATCAAAAAAACGGATGCTTTTGCATCCGTTTTTTTTTCTCTTACTCTTGACAATGCCCGCCTCGGGGAGTATAATATTTTTGTTATTTTTGCAAAAGGAGGGCGAAAAATGGCGATCGCAAAAGACTTTACCCGTGGCAGCATTCCGAAGCGCTTGCTTCTTTTGGCGCTTCCTTTTATGGCGACCAACGCCCTGCAGGTGCTTTATTCTACGGTAGATATGATCATCGTGGGAAAGTTCGTGGGCACCCCGGGACTCTCCGCCGTGTCGCAAAGCAGTCTGATCCTCAATTTCGTCACGATGGTGTGCCTCGGCTTTTCTAACGCGGGGCAGGTGCTCATTTCCCAAGCCCTCGGGGCAGGGAAACGGCGGGAGCTCAACAGCGTCATCGGTACGCTTTTTGACCTGATCCTTTTACTCGGCGCCGTCTTTACCGTGCTCGTTCTCTGTCTGCGCGATCCTATTCTTACGCTCTTAAAGGTACCTCCCGAGTCCTACGCCATGGCAAAGGACTACCTGACCGTCTGCGGCGCGGGACTTCTCTTTACCGCAGGGTACAATATGGTGTCCGCCGCACTGCGCGGGATGGGGGACGCCCGCCGCCCCTTCCTTTTCATCGGTATCGCCACCGCCGTCAACATCGTGCTGGACCTTCTTTTTACGGGACTTCTCGACTGGGGCGTTGCGGGCGCGGCGTACGCCACCATCATCGGGCAGGCGGTGTCCTTCTTCTACTCGCTTTATTATCTTTACCGCAAGCGTGAGGCATTCGGCTTTGACTTCAAAAAAGAAAGCTTCCGTATGAATGCGCGCTATACTAAAATGATGCTCAGCCTCGGCACGCCGATGGCGATCCAATCGGGATGCATCAACCTCTCGATGCTGTTCGTCAACGCGCTCGTCAACGATGTGGGCGTCGTCGCCTCTGCCGCCTTTGGCGTGGGCGTGCGCATCGATGATATTTTCAATAAGGTCGCGCAGGGATTGCAGTTTGCCGCGATGCCCATGATCAGCCAGAACATCGCTGCCAAGGAGCAAACGCGCGCCAAGCAGGTCGTTTACCATACCTGGCTCCTCTCGGCGATCTTTACCGTCTTCATCATCTTCGTATATCTCTTTTTCGGCAAAGAACTCTTCACACTCTTCTCGGATGACGTGCTCGTGCACGAGATGTCCGACACCTTTATTTCGGCAATTCTTTGGATGTTCCCCGCACTCGCCGTAATGCGTGGCAGTAACGCCTTTATCCAAGGCATCGGCAACGCAAAGCTGGGCATGGTGCTCTCGCTCCTCGACGGCGTCGTTCTGCGCGTGGGGCTCAGCTGGCTGTTCGGCATCGCCTTCTCGTGGGGATTCTACGGCTTCGTGCTCGGTTACGGGCTTGCCGCCTTTGGGTGTGCCGTCCCGGGCGCCATCTATTTCCTCGCGGGAAGATGGCGTCGCCGCATCACCATTGCCGATCAAATGTAAACCAAACTTTACTTTTAAAGAGAAAAAAGAGAAAATGACTATCCACACAAATATGAAACAACCGTCGGCAGATCTCGACTGCGGTCGCTTGCGGGAACGTCGCCCCGTTGAATTTGACTTCTTGTATACCGCGATGGAGAAATGCGCGAGGCGCCTCGTGGATACGGAGCTGCCTTGCACCGACGTAGACGCTTGTTACGCCGTGCTTTCCGTCGAGTGCACGGTGAAGGCGTACACGTTCTTTTTGATCGCCGTTTGTCCCTATTATCGGATACGAGCCGCTCGCGTGTGCGAGGAAAGAGACCACATCGAGCTCACGCTTGATCTGGTTGCACGCGAGGGAGTGGTGCCGTTCGACCCGTTTGAGAAAAACCGAACGGCGAGCGACCTCTTTTTCCGTTATGCGACCCAAACCGACCTTACTTTTGCTCTGCTACCCACAGCAGAGGGCTGGACGGCACGCTTCTCCTTCGTGCGCTTCCGCACGGACCGCCTTACTGCGGCGGGCGTCAGCGACGATCAAATCGGCGACCTGATCTTCGGGACGATGCAGGAATACGCCGAAAAGAAAACGAAATAAAATTTCCCCCGACAGAAAGCGATGGCTTTCCCGTCGGGGGCTCTTGTTTTATTTTGCGACCTTGGCGATCACGAAGGACGCGCCGCGAAGCGTCGCGCGCGTGCCGTTTGCGTCTGCGTTTTGAGAAAGAAGGATCTCAGCGCCCGCAGGCAGAGCGACGGTGTATTCTCTTGCCGAGGGGTTGATGGCAACGAAAATGCGCTCCTCACCGCTCGTGCGCTCAAAGCAAAGGGGATACGCCGCACACGTCACGGTAAATGCGCCGTCCGCGTGAAGCGCGGGGCTCCCCTTGTGCAAGCGAATGAGCGCCCGCACAAAGTGAAGCAGGGAAGCGGGGTCGGCAAGCTGTGCTTCGACCGTGGGCGCCCCCTCGCGGCTGTCGGTGGGCAGATAAGGTGTGTCACTCTCGGAAAAGCCGTGGTTTTTGCCTTCGTTCCACTGCATTGGCGTGCGGCAACCCGTGCGGGTATAGGAGCCTTCCTTGGAGGGAAGCCCCTCGATGTGGTCCATACCGATCTCATCGCCGTAATACACGAAGGGAACGCCCGGCATCGTAAAGAGAAAGACGAGCGCACAGCGAAGCTCCTCGGGCGTGCGGCGGTAAGCAAGACGGGGGATGTCGTGGTTGCCCGTGATCTGTCCGATATAGCCTTTGCCCTTCGTGACGGCAAGGTCGTGCTCGATCACGTCAAGATAGGTGTTGATATTACCCTTGCCGTCCAGCGCGAAGAAGCTGTGACCGGGAAAGAGCATCGTGGTGTTTCTCCCCGCCTCGGCGCGGAAGAGCGAGGTGTAGGCGGGCTGTCCGCTGTGTAGGTAAAAATCAAGATCAAAGCCCGACGTGATCGCCTTATCGGGGAAGCCCCACTCGGAAATCAGCAGCACCTCGGGCGCGCGGGCGTCGAGATGCGCACGCACCTCGCTCCAAAAGGCGCGCATAAAGGAGCCGTCCGTATCCCCCTTGATGAGCGACGCCGCCATATCCACGCGGAAGGCGTCGGTGCCGAGGTCCGTCCAGAAATCGATGATCCTTAAAAGCTCGTTTTTCGTTGCCACGCAGTCGGGGTGCGTCACGGGCAGCTGCCAGGGCTTTTCGGGGTCGGGATGGGCGTAGCCGTAGTTGAGCGCGGGCTGGCACCAGAAAAAGTTGGTGATGTAGTTTGCGTCGCGCTGTGCGTATCCCGCGATGCCTTCCTCATTCTCAAAGGTGTGATCCGCCCAGATATAGCGGTTCGTGTATTCGTTTTTCTCGGCGCGCGAGGACGCGACGAACCACGGATGCTTGATGGAGGTGTGTCCCGCCACAAGGTCGAAGATGACGCGCATACCGCGCGCGTGTGCCGCCTCGCAAAGCGCACGGTAGTCCTCGTTCGTGCCGTAGCGCTCTGCCACGGAATAAAAGTCCGTGACGTCGTACCCCGCGTCGAAAAAGGTGCTTTTATTGATCGGGTTCAGCCAGATGGCGGTAAAGCCGCACGCGGCAATATAATCAAGCTTTTCAATGATACCGCGAAGGTCGCCGATGCCGTCGCCGTTCGTGTCGTAATAGGATTGCGGATAGATCTCGTAAACCACCGCGTCGCGAAGCCAGTTTGCCATAAATGCACTCCTTAAAGTTACTGTGCTCATTATAGCACGCAAAAAGCGAAAAGTCAATTCCCACGGACGCGCATATACTGTATTAACAAAAAAATCTTGACCTTTTGCAAGCTTTATGCTACAATAAGCGTAGAAATCACACGCAAAGAGAGGAAAACGGTATGAAGGTATTACTCATCAACGGAAGCCCCCACGCATCGGGCAATACGGCGACGGTGCTCGACGAAATGAAGCGCGTCTTTGAAGAAGAGGGCGTCGAGGTTGTGCTCTTGCAGGTCGGAAACCAAGCGCTTCGCGGTTGCGTCGGCTGTCGCAGCTGCCTAAAAACGGGCAAGTGCGCCTTTGACGATCTCGTCAATGAAACGGTGCCGCTTCTCGCCGAATGCGACGGCGTGGTCGTGGGTAGCCCCGTCTATTACGCCGCTCCCAACGGCACGCTCGTGTCCTTCCTTGACCGCCTCTTTTATTCGAGCGGTACCACCGATAAGCGGATGAAGGTGGGCGCCTCGGTGGTCGTCGCACGTCGCGGCGGTCTTTCGAGCGCGATGGACCAGCTCAACAAATATTTCAGCATCTCGGGAATGCCCATCGCGTCCAGCCAGTATTGGAACGACGTGCACGGTATGCGTCCGGGCGAGGTCGCCGAGGACGGCGAGGGAATGCAGACCGTCCGCACGCTTGCGCGTAATATGGTCTTTTTGATGAAGAGCATCGCGCTGGGCAAGGAGGCTTACGGGCTCCCCGAAAAGGAGACCCGCGTTTGGACGAATTTCGTTCGTTAAGGGATAGCGGTGCCGTTTTGCACAAAACGGCGCCGCCTTTTTCGTTCTTTTGCACAAGAGGAGGATGGAAAAGAAAGGAAAAGGAGCAAAAGGACTTGCGTTTTAGCGCGGTATCGTGTAAAATGAAAAAGGAAAGAAATCCAAAACGGAGGAAACGGATATGCTTGAAATCAAAGGCTTACGTAAGATCTACCGTTCCAAAACGGGCGAGGAGGTTCGCGCACTTGATGGCGTGGACATCACCTTCCCCGAAACGGGAATGGTCTTTATTCTGGGTAAATCGGGTAGCGGTAAATCCACGCTTCTCAATATTATGGGCGGTCTTGACAGCTACGACGGCGGCGAGTTTATCATCAAGGGCAAAAGCTCGCGCGACTTTGCGGGCAGTGACTTTGACGCCTACCGCAATACCTTTATCGGCTTTATCTTCCAAGAGTATAACGTGCTTGACGACTTCACCGTGGGCGCGAATATCGCGCTTGCTCTTGAGCTTCAGGGCAAAAAAGCAACGCCTGAGGCGATCGGCGCGATCTTGGAGCAGGTGGACCTGACGAGCTTTGCCAAGCGCAAGCCCAACGAGCTTTCGGGCGGTCAGAAGCAGCGCGTTGCCATCGCGCGTGCGCTCGTCAAGGACCCGCAGATCATCATGGCGGACGAGCCGACGGGTGCGCTCGACTCGAACACGGGTAAGCAGATCTTCGATACCCTGAAAAAGCTCTCCGCGACTAAGCTCGTTCTCGTCGTATCGCACGACCGCGACTTTGCGGAGCGCTACGCCGACCGCATCGTGGAACTTGCGGACGGCAGGATCATCTCGGACGTCACCAAGCACGAGCACGAGAGCGAAAAGGTCAGCGCGGGCGTTGAGAAGATCGGCTCGAGCATTCTGCGCATCAAGGCGGGCTATACCCTGACGGCAGAGGACCTTCGCCTCATCAACGCCTACCTTGCCGAAAACGCCTCGGACGTCCTGCTTTCGGGCGACGGGCGCATCAACGACGAATTGCGCTCCGCCGCAGGCATCAGTGAAACGGGCGCGATGGCAGTCTTTGAAAGGACGGACGCCGAGAAGGACTACACACTCAAAAAGTACGAAAAGAAGGACAGTCATTTTATCCGCTCCCGCCTTCCGATGAAGAACGCCGTCCGTATGGGCGCGAGCGGCTTGAAGCATAAGAAATTCCGCCTGGTGATGACGGTGTTCCTTTCGCTCATCGCCTTTGCGCTGTTCGGCTTTGCCGACACGCTCGCCGCATACGAGAAATTCTCGGCGGCGGTGGACTCCCTGTACGACTCCAACGTGCGTAACGCTTCCTTTACGCTGGGCGTGCGCCACACCAGCACCTACGGCGACGGCGATTCTTATACCTATTACGATGACGCGACCTTCAACGACGAGGATATCGCATACTTAAAGGAGCAAACGGGCGTTTCCTTCGTGCCCGTCTTTACGGGTAGCCGATACGGTGGCTATCATAACGGCGGCTTTTCCGTGCAGGGTGCGATGCAAAGCTATAGCGGAAACAGCGTTTATACGGGCAAGCTTCACGGTCTTGTTACGATGAGCGCGGATATGCTCGCCTCCGTCGGCTTACAGGCGGACGTAGGACGGCTTCCCGAGGCAGAGGGCGAGCTCGCCATCACGGAGCTTATGTACCGTCAGTTTAACGAGTACGGCTTCGTCGATGCCAAAACCGGTGACGCGGTCAAGGCGGGAAGCTTAACGATGACGGACGACGGCTCCAAGGATTCCATTCTCGGCAAGTACGTCGAGATCCGTTCGGAAAAAGGCACGAGCGCGGTCTTAAAGATCGTGGGCGTGATCGATACGCACTTTAATTACGACCGATACGCCGCATTTCTGCCCACGGACGATAGCAACCGTCCCGACGAAGAGGGCAATATGCTCGAGGCGATGGTCTTGGATATGGAGATCAAAAGCGAGATCGGCTACGGCTTCCACGCGCTCGGCTTTGCCCACGCGCAGGATATCAAGACGCTCGCCGAGAACACCCACTTTGACCGTAGAAATCTCGGTACCTATATGGGTATGGGCAACAAGAATCTGTACCTTGAGGTGAATACGACAAGACTCCCCTCGGGTACCGATGCGGACGAGGATCCTGACAGCAACGAAAGCACCTTCCGTGAGGTAGCGGGCAGCGACGTGCTCAAATATCTTAACGTCACTTGGCTGAATGGGGAACAAACGAAGCTCGGCGAGGGCGAGATCCTTCTGCCCATCGGCGTGCTGGATCATCTGATTCCGAGAGGCTTTACGTGGACTGTCGATTACGACGAGCTTGACGCCTTTATGACGGCGAAGTACGGCGCCGTCTGGACGCAGGACCGCGGTAGCTTCGAAAACCTGTACGATAACCTTTATAATGCGGCAAGTCTGTATTATGGCGGTCTTAATTCTGAGGAACTCGTTTCCAAGATGCAATCCGACGTGTATCCCTTCTTCTTTGAAAGGCTCGGCATCCCGATGCCCGAGGAAGGAATGACGCTCTCCGCGAATTGGCATTACGAGATGGCGGAGCTGCTTCGCGGTATGCAAAATGAAAAGGGTGACGTGACGGTAAAGGTGGAAAGCCACCAGCTCGAATACATCTTGTTTTCTCTGCACGCAGACTACGCGGTCACCAAGCATCATCTCGCGGCAGACGGGGACTTCCGCCGCTTGTTAAACGATTATGATTACGCCGATGAAATTGATAAAATGACGGAGGATGAGATTGCAAGGGTAACGCGTTTCTTCTACCGTGATTACTACCTCTCCTTGGGCGAGCTTGGATATGAAAGCAACCGCTACGGCACCGCAGGCAGAGAGCTTGCCGCCATCGCCAAGGACGCCTTCCTTGACGGTGCGGGTGTGAATGCCTCCACTCTTGCCGAAAGAGTTAGCTTCACCCTTTCCTCAATGGAATGGCGCGAGGGCGGTGAGGTCAACACGGGAACGAATACGAAAAACTATACCGTGGTCGGCTTCTACAGCATCCCGGGCGGCTACTACAGCGAGATCGCCGTCAGCGACACTCTGCTTGCCGAGTTCAAGCAATGGCAGAAGGACAATCTTGACGAGTACAGCTCGATCGAGGATTACGCACAGCACGACGACGGCATCTGGGCGTTTGCTGTGGCACCTATGACCAAGGATAAGGGCGTGATGGAAAAGCTCGTTGCGCTCTCCTACGCCGAAGAGGGTGCGGACCTGCATTTCGGAATGCAAAACTATGTGATGGACACGCTTGACTCCTTCAACGAGTTTATCGAGGTGGGCGCACAGGTCTTCCTCTACGTGGGTCTTGGTTTCGCGGTCTTCTCCGCACTGCTGCTTATGAACTTCATCGGAACCTCTATCGCGTACAAGAAGAGAGAAATCGGTGTGCTTCGCGCCGTGGGTGCGCGCTCTTCCGACGTCTTTAAGATCTTCTTCAGCGAGGCGCTGATCATCGCGCTCATCAACTTCATCTGCTCGACGGTGGTCGTCGTCGCGGGCGTTTTCGTCGCAAACCTGATGATGCACCGAGAGGGCATCACCATTACGCTCCTCTCTTACGGCGTCAGACAGTTCGTCCTGATGCTTCTCGTCAGCGTTGCGGTCGCGCTCCTTGCTTCCTTCTTGCCCGTCAATAACATCGCAAGGAAGAAGCCTGTGGATGCTATCAAAGACAGATAATGGCTTGCGGGCGTGGCGATTTTCGGCATCTTTTCCCGTCCTCTCACTTGCCGTATGAGAATACGCCGGCGTTCACGGACGAAAAAATCTGCTCAAAAATCGCCTACGCCCTTGCAAGAAACGAGGCGAAGTGCGGAGCCGGGGCGTGGCGATTTTCGGCATCTGGTTCCGTCTGCTCGCTTGCCGTATGAAAATACGCCTGCACTCACGGACGAAAAAATCTGCTCGAAACTCGCCTACGCCCTTGCAAGAAACGAAACTTTTGCATAGTGTGGGGTGTGACGATTTTCGGCATCTTTTCCCGTCCTCTCACCCTTAAAAAAACGCGGCGCACTACGAATAGGGCGCACCCCCAAGCAATACCCCAATCGGCAGAGACGCCCGTCCCTGCCGATTTTTCTTGATAAGGGATTGCAAAAGGCAAAAAAATATGATAAAATTAAAGAGAAGATATTCCCATTTTTTGCTAGGAGGTTTTGTATGTTCGATTTCACGGGAAGGGTCGCCGTCGTAACGGGCGGTGCGCGCGGCATCGGGAAATGCATTTGCGAGCAGTTTCGCGCCGCAGGTGCCGAGGTGTGCGTCATCGACCTGCTTGAAAACGACTTTTTCGTGTGCGATCTTGCCGACAAGGAAACGCTGGAACGCTTTGCCAAAGCGGTGACGGATCGCTATGGCAGAGTGGATTTTCTCATCAACAACGCCGCCCCCGGGATGTGCGGCATCACGGAAGGGAGCTACGAGGATTTCACGCGCACGCTTCAAGTGGGCGTCACGGCACCCTTTTATCTTGCAAAGCTTTTCCTTCCGCACTTTGCGAAGGACGCCGCCATCGTCAACATCTCCTCCTCGCGCGACCGTATGAGCCAAAGGGAAACCGAGAGCTATACGGCGGCAAAGGGCGGCATCGCCGCACTCACACACGCGCTCGCCGTCAGTCTTGCGGGGCGCGTACGCGTCAATTCTGTTTCCCCCGGGTGGATCGAAACGGCGGACGCCGTATGGGAGGGGGCGGACGCCTCGCAGCATCCCGCAGGAAGAGTGGGAAGACCCTCGGATATCGCCTCAATGGTGCTCTACCTTTGCTCGGATGCAGCGGGCTTTATCACGGGGGAAAACGTCTGCATCGACGGAGGAATGACACGGCAGATGATCTATCACGACGACCTCGGCTGGACTTACGATCCGCAAAAAAACGAAAATTAATAAAAAGGAAAAGGAGAAAAATTATGAAGTATGTAACCGTAGGGGAAGCCCTTCGCGCTTCCGTCGTTTCGCTTGGCTGTATGCGTATGGCAGGGAAGAGCGCGATAGAGGTGGATGCCATCGTTGACTGCGCCCTTGCCTCGGGCGTCAATTTCTTTGACCACGCCGACATTTACGGCGCGGGCGAGTCGGAAACGCTCTTCGGCGGGTACCTTGCCCGTCACGCGGGTGCGCGCGAGCAGATGATCCTCCAAACCAAGTGCGGCATCCGCAAGGGACGCTTCGATTTCTCCAAGGAGCATATCATCGCGTCGGTGGACGGCTCGCTCTCGCGCCTTGGCGTGGATTACGTGGACGTGCTGCTTTTGCACCGCCCCGACGCCCTGATGGAGCCCGAGGAGGTCGCCGCCGCGTTTGACGCGTTAGAGAGCGCGGGCAAGGTGCGCTATTTCGGCGTTTCTAACCACAACGCGATGCAGATCGAGCTTTTGAAAACGGCAGTGGAGCAACCCCTTCTCTTTAACCAGCTCCAGCTTTCCGTCACCGAGGCGGGGCTCGTCAGCGCAGGGCTCAACGTCAATATGAAGAACGCCGAGAGCGTGATGCACGACGGCGGGCTTTTAGAATACTCCCGCTTGAAGAAAATGACCGTCCAAGCGTGGTCGCCCTTCCAATTCGGCTTTTTTGCGGGCAACTTCGTGGACCACGAAAAGTTCCCCGCGCTCAACGCGACGCTCGCCAAGATCGGTGAAAAATACGGCATCAGCAAAACCGCCGTTGCCGCCGCTTGGATCTTGCGCCATCCCGTCAATATGCAGGTCATCGCCGGCACGATGAACCCCGCTCACCTCGCCGACGTTTGCACGGCGGCAGACGTCACGCTCACGCGCGAGGAGTGGTATGCGATCTACCTCGCCGCAGGTCACACGCTGCCTTAAAAGCAAAATCGCGCGGCAGGACCAACGAGAAAAAGCCATTCTCATCACGGGCGCCTACGACGGGATGAAACTACCGTATCGCCTTTGCCTACGCCATCAATTGCAATCCCTTGCATTTGCTCCTAGACGTTCTTTCCAAACGCCTTCGGCTTTGGGTGATCGGCAAAATTCTGTGCGACGGGACTGCCAATTGTGCAAGCGAGAAGAAAACCTTTGAGGGGGAAGACTATAAAACTGATAAAAGAAAAGGCTCAACGAGAAAATAATCATGGTCGCACAACATCTTTTCGTTCCCCAATATTGACATATACACAAAAAGCATATATAATTATGGCTGCATAAATTATATATGCTTTTTGTGTATGCAAATACTAGATATACAAACAAAACGATCTGTGATATACTTTTGGTACAAGGAGTTGAGTGGCATGTTTGAACTTAAAACCAATGAAGAAATAGGGGCTTATTTAAAGAAACTGATCTTATCAAAATATCCTTCATGCAGACAGTTTTGCGTGGCGTATATTGATCTCATAATGGGTTTTTCAGACGATCCGCAAGACCAATGCAGCGAAGAGATACGTAAACTTGCGAATAGGCTTTCCCAAATCTTAAAAGGTAAGAAAAGTATTCAAACCTACGACTTACCCATTTTCTCTGAACTGTTAGGCGTATCGTGCGAACAAATGCTTTCTGCAGGAGCAGTTGCGAAAC
>JAFTIH010000028.1 GCA_017456985.1 Clostridia bacterium
GAGTCTGCTTTTTTGCGTGGTGCGAGAGCGGTCCTTGACCCAAATTTTCCTTGAAAATTTGGGTTCGCCGTCGGCTTGCAAGCATAGTCGTCTCACGCGCAAATCATAGATTTGCTTCTGATACTCCTTGTCTTGCTCGGGCGCGGCACCGAAAACAGTTATCAACTGTTTTCGCCTTGCTTACCCGTCTCTCGCACCAAACGAAAAAACAGAGCCTTTGGGCTCTGTTTTTTCGTTCTTTAAGGCGAAAGCAAAAAGCGGACTATGCTTTGCCGAGCAAATAGGCTTCTCGATACGCCGTGGGAGAGAGTGCTGTTTTTGAGGAAAAGAATTTCGAGAATTCCGTAACGCTTTGGAAACCGACGGCATCCGCGACATGTGACACCGATAACTCCGTTTGTGTTAAAAGCCGCCTTGCTTGCGTGAGCTTATCGCGCAAAATGTATTGCTTGGGGGAGCACCCCGCAAACTCTTTGAAAATTCTGTATAGATAGGGCTGTGTGATGCCCAGTACGTCGCAAAGCGCACCGACCGAAAGGGGCAGGTGCAGATTGCTTTTGATATAATTTACGGAAAAATCAAAATACGTTTTCGTGATGGGAGCGCTGCTCGTTTCTCCTTTGGCGTTGCACGCGTGAAAAAGATGCAAGAAAAACTCGGAGAGCCTCGACGAAGAGGGAAAATCGTCGGTGGCATTTTTGATCTGATCTGCGCTCTGCTCTAATGCGTACAAGTTATGAAATTGAAAAATTCCCGTTTCGGCGCATGCGTTGTATCTCTCAAAAAAACGGTGCATCTTTTCATCTTCCGAAATCACCCAAAGGAAGGACCATGGCTCTCTTGCGTCCGCACGATATTCCGAATACCGATCGGGATAAATTAAAAATCCTTGTCCTTTTTCTACGATATTCCCGTTAAAAAAGCCCTTTCCCGACAAAACGTAGTGAATGATATATTGGTTTCGTATGGCGCGGCTGTGACGTGTGACCTTGACGTCGTCCGAAAAGCCGATGGCATAGATTTGCGGGATGGCGATAAAATCAGATGCTATTACCCATTTTGTTTTCAAAAAGATCGCCTCCTTTTGTTATGATTTTACCATATGCTGTTATGATTTGTCAATAGGAATAGACAAAGGAGTGTTGTAAAATATAGAAAAAGGGGGGATTCCGATGCTACGCGATGATTTTTTAGCAATCGGCGAATATGCCGCAGCAGGTTATTACGAAGAAGAGCAGAGAAGCTTATTTTACCGCAAGTCCTTGGCGCTTCGCCGCTTTTTCGAAAAATGTGAGCTCGCGCCCTACAACGGCGAAAAGCTATATCCTTGTGGCGTCATCCCACAAAAAATGAGAATCGTTCCCGATACGTTTTGGGGCGTGCGGTATTTTCCCGAAAAGGCGACGCTCGATTCGCCGTCGCTTTCAAGCCGTGCTGAGGCGGATTTTTGTCCGGGTGAGTATTCTTCCGTCCCGCCCGAGCACACGGTTGCGGGAAATATGTACACGCATTCTATGCCGAATTACGAGCGTGTTCTAAAGGAAGGCTTACTTTCCTACACCGTCCGAATTCAAAAAAATGCCGACGTCGATATGAAAGAGGGGCTTTTGCATTTGATCGCGGGGCTTCGGTGCTATACCGAACGCTGCGTAGAATATCTGACGCGTGTTTCTGCGGACGAAGAGCTGATAGCGGCGCTAAAAAGAGTGCCGCTTTGTCCCGCAACGAGCGTTTATGAGGCAATCGTTGCTTGGAATTTTTTACTTTATCTTGATAACTGTGACAATCTCGGGTGTCTTTCGATGGGGCTTTCTCCTTATTTTCGCGGAGAAAATATCGAGGCGCTTCTTGCTTGCCTATACGATAATATAGAAGCAAATGACGGCTACTCCTTATCCCTTCTTCCCGAGGCGCCCGATCCTCTTACCGTGCAGTGCTTGCGCGCCGCCAAGGGAAAACGCCGCCCGATGATCGAGCTTTTCGTGGATGAGCGCACCTCGTCCGACGTCTGGCAAGCCGCCTTTGAAACCGTCAAAAGCGGTAGCGGACAGCCCGCCTTTTATCACGCCACAGCTCTTTTTCAAGGCTTGAAGGAGCGTTTCCCGACCATTCGCGACGAGGACTTTGCACATTTTTGCGGCGGTGGCTGTACGGAGTCGATGATCTGCGGCTATTCCTGCGTCGGGTCGCTTGACGCGGGAATCAACCTTTTGTTGATCCTAGAAGAAGCGCTTTACGCCGCTTTGCCGTGCGCAAAAAGCTTTGAAGAATTTTACGAAGAATACCTTCGCCGCGTAGCGGACGTCGTGGAGCAGGTGAAACACGAAATCTGCAATTCGCGCCTTGACCGCGCCCGTCGCAACCCGCTCCCGATGCGTACGCTTTTGATCGATGATTGTATTGACAGCGGAACGGATTACAACCAAGGCGGCGCGCGCTACAATTGGAGCATCATCAATTTTGCGGGACTCATTAACGTCATCGATTCGCTTTTGAACGTAAAAGAGCTGATTTTTGAAAAAGGGAAGTACACCGCCGAGCAGATGCTCGCGCACTTAAAGCAAAACGATGCCGATTTCTTGCGCGAGATGATCGCTCAGCCCAAAAGCTTTGGGAAGGACCTTGACGAGGTCAATCGCTTCGCTCACGAGCTTAGTCGAACCATCTTCTCTATGACGGATCACGGGGACGTGTGCTTCGGGGAGGGCTTTTTATCGGCGTCCATCCAGTTTAACTCACAAGCCGAGGCGGGAAAGGGCATCGGTGCCACGCCCGACGGACGCGAGGCGGGCGCGCCGCTGTGTGATTCGCTTGCGGCGATTTTCGGCAAGGACTCCCTTGGTCCGACCGCACTTCTCAATAGCGTCGCCGCGCTTGATTTAAAGGGCGCACTCGGGACTCCCGTACTCAATTTTAACGTGATGCAAAAGGTAGACGATGAGATCTTAAAATGCCTGATTTTAGGATATTTGGAGCAAGGCGGGCTTCAACTGCAACTCACTTACGCCTCACGCGAGGAGCTGTTAGATGCTTATGAGCATCCCGAGCGCCACGGTAACCTGATCGTCAGGGTAGGCGGCTATTCAGAGTATTTCGTCCGCCTCTCGGATGAATTAAAGCGAATGGTGATCAATCGAACCATTCAGGACTTGAAACCAAGTGCTTTTCATAACTAAAACAAGGCGAGCCGTGCGGCTCGCCTTCTTTTCTACTACTTCACAATGTCAATTTGAATGTCGCCCGTGTCGGTGGTGATCTTGCACAAACCGCCGCTTGTTGTTTCGGGGACCTCGATCCTTCCCGTGTCGGAGCGGGGAACGAAGACCTTCTCCGAAAGCAGGGTTCCCGTGACGTCGCCCGTATCGGTTTCGATCACGATCTCGGCGGCGTCGCACCCGTCAAGATGCACGTCACCCGTGTCCCGCTCGATCTCCATCCTTCCTTGCGCGATGACCCCCGAAAGAAGGATACTGCCCGTATCGCCCTCCGAAAAAAGGGTGCCGCAAGAAAGGTTCGTGAGCTGCGTTTTGCCCGTGCTGACCGTGACGCTCACGCCCCCCTCGCACTGCGCGTCCTTCACGCTGACCTTGCCCGTAGAAACGGAAAGCGAAAGCGTCCTTGCCGTGACCCCCTCCAGCGTGATGTCGCCCGTGCTCGTTTGGATGAAGATCTCGTCCTTGACGGATGCCGAGCACGTCACGTCGCCCGTGGTGCTCTTGACGTCGATGCGTTCAAATGAAAGGTCGCTCGGTATGCTCACGCATCCCGTGCTTACCGTAACGCAAAGCGCGCCGTACACCTCGGCGGGGAGATACACCGTGAGCTTTGGTGAGTCAAAATCAAAGCCGATATAGTCGTACCATTTTCTCGTGTCGTGAAGCTCGATTTTTAACGTACCGTCTGCCAAGGTGACGGTATGCGCCATCTTTTTTTGCTCGTAGCATACGACGCGCGCATCATCGCCCTCCGAGGGCAAAAAGGTAACGTCGGCGGTTTTCGTTACGACCGTGACGCTTTGAAAGCTTTCTTTGATCTCGTGCTCTCGGGTATCGTATTTTTGCGTGGAAAGCTTAGAAAAATCCCAGCGAAGCATCGTCATAACACCTCCGAAAAGAATGAGTCCCAAAAGAAGAAGGGCTGTGCCTGCAATCAGCCAAATTTTTAAGCCTTTATTCATCACGCTTCTCCTTTCCGAGTAAGAGATCTTTTGGTTTTAAAGCCGATCGTTTTCGTAAGGGCGCAAATGCCGCGCGTTGCCGCCTTGCATCCGAAGAATACGAAAACGGAAAGTCCTGCCGCGAGCACTCCCGCACCCACCAAGGCAAGCCCGGGAAGCATTTCTTGCGATAGGGCGACCGTCGCGCCGCCAAGGACACCGCCAAGCGCGCCGCCGAGAAGGGAAACAAAGACCGCCCAAAGCGAAACGATCACCGCAAAAAGCGTCGCGTACAGAGAAAGCGCCACCGCGGCAAGGGCAACGCCGAGAGAGAGCCAAACGGGGGAACCGAGGACTAAAAGCAGGATCTCCCATCCTCTCAGCCGCTTCTTTGGAGTGAGCTTTTTTCGCACGATGGTGACGAGAGGGGTGTCGGCAATGACCTGTGTCGCAATTTCCTCCACCGTTCCGAGCGCCGCTACCGCTTCCTCCTCCGAAAGCCCTTCCTCTACACGGTCGTCAATGCTCTCACTGAAAAAGGCGAGGCGCTCGTTTCGATCCTCCTCGGGAAGACCTGAGAGCTTCTCGCGGAGCATAGACAAAAAAACGCTTTTATTCATGATGCTCATCTCCTTTGGTAACGAATTGATAAATGGACGTAACCTCGCGCCACTCTGCCTTAAACTCCGCAAGGCGTGCGCGACCGGCTGCCGTGATGCGATAGTATTTGCGAAGCCTGCCGTTGTGCTCAGCACTTCTGACGGTCAAAAGACTTGCCGATTCCAATCGCTTGAGAATGGTATATAAGGTCGATTCCGACATCTCCATATAAGGCTTCATATCCTTTAAGATCTGATAGCCGTAGGATTCTTCGTTTTTTATGGCGGCAAGCACGCATACGTCGAGCAGACCGCGTTTTAACTGTGCATCCATTGAATACTCCCCCTTACGTAATACATCATATCACGAAGTATAGGAAATGTCAAGGATTTTTTTGAAAAAATATTTTTTGTATTTAGAGAAAAGGCTTGACTTTTTTTCTCATTCCTCTATAATAAAAGTACCACGAAAAAACAGACGTTAGGAGTAACGAGATGAACAACGCAAAGTGGATCACCGCCCCCGTGGATTGCGGACAGGCAGGTGTTGTTTTTCAAAAGAAGATTAACCTTAAAAAGGCAGTGAAGCGGGCGACGCTCAACGCCACCGCTATGGGACTGTACCGTGCCTATATTGATGGGCGTGACGTTACCGACGCACTTTTGATGCCGGGATGGACGGTTTACAGAAAGCGCGTTCAGTATCAAAGCTATGACGTCACGGATATGCTTCGCGACGGCGCGACGCTTGCGCTCGAATGCGCGCAGGGCTGGGCGGTCGGCAGATTTAACCACCGCATCCATTATTCCGCCGACAGAGTTTCTGCCGCAGCGCTTTTGGAAGTTGAATACGAAGACGGCTCGAAAGAAGAAATCCTGACGGATAAAACCTGGCAGGCATATACCTCGGAGGTCCTGTTTGCCGAGATCTACGACGGTGAAACGCAGGATAGAACGGCACCGCCGAAGCCCCTCGGGGACGCCGTGGAGATTACCGTCAACACCGCGCGCGTCCCGCAGGAGGGGGAATGGGTCAAGGAAGCAGAGCGCTTTGCGCCCTTCCGTCTGATCATCACCCCGAAGGGCGAGCGCGTGTTGGATTTTGGTCAGAATATCGCAGGCTACGTCGAGTTTAAGATCAAGGCAAAGCGCGGCGAGCGCATCGTGATCTCGCACGCCGAGGTGCTTGATAAGGACGGCAACTTCTATACGGGCAACTATCGCTCCGCGAAAAACCTCATCACCTACGTTTGCAGTGGGGAAGAGGACGTCTTTAAGCCCCGCTTCTCCTTCCAGGGCTTCCGCTATATCCGCCTTGACGAATATCCCGACGTACCCATCGACTTTGACGCCATCCGCGCGATAGCGATCCATTCCGAAATGACGCGTACGGGTCACTTCGTGTGCGGCAACGAAAAGATCAACCAGCTGTATCACAACATCATCTGGTCGAATATGAACAACTACATCGACGTTCCCACCGACTGCCCGCAGCGCGACGAGCGCCTTGGCTGGACGGGAGACGCGCAAGTCTTCTGCCGCACGGCAGCTATGAGCTTTGACGTCAAGCGCTTCTTCAAAAAGTGGCTTTCCGACGTCGCGCTCGATCAGTACGAGGACGGCTCCGTTCCTCCCTTCGTGCCGCTGATCGGTGTCGATGAGAATATGCCCATCTCCGCCGCGTGGGCGGACTCTGCCTGCGTTTGCCCTTGGGAGATCTATCTTGCCTACGGCGACAAGGCACTCCTTGCCGAGCATTACCCTATGATGAAGCGCTGGGTGGATTATCTGCGCACCGCAGGTCCCGAGGAATATTTGTGGCTGGGCGGCGACCATTTCGGAGACTGGCTTGCGCTTGACGACGGTGAGGATTCCTTCGTGGGTGCCACCTCCAACGATCTGATCGCGACTGCGTATTACGCTCGCTCGACCGACCTTCTCGTGAAGGCAGGTAAGGTCCTTGGTGAGGATATGACGGCGTACGAGGCGCTTTACGATAAAATCGTTGCTCGCTTCCGCGAATATTTTATGAAGGACGGTATGCCGCTTGAAAAGTGTCCCGTCGTCCGTGACGTCGTCGTCGGTAATCCGCCCCGTCCCAACCCCTTCTGCGGTATGACGCAGACGGCGCTCGTGATCATTCTGGCATACAACCTTTGCGAAGAAAAGGATCGCGCGCGAATTGCCGAAAAGCTGGTGGATATGATCGAGGAGCGCGGCTATATGACGACGGGCTTTATCGGCACGCCGCACATTCTGCACGTGCTCACCGAAAACGGCTACAACGATCTCGCTTACCGCCTTTTGTTCCGCGAGGAGAGCCCCTCTTGGCTGTATTCCGTGAACCACGGCGCGACCACCATCTGGGAGCATTGGAACAGCCTCAAGGAGGACGGCGGCTTCTGGAGCACGGGGATGAACTCCTTTAATCACTATTGGTGTGGCGTAGTTTACGAATGGATCTTCGATACCTGCGTCGGTATTCGCCTTGACGAGAGCGCGCCCGCCTATCTGCATAGCGAGATCGCACCGCACCCGAACAAAAATCTCGGCTTTGCCGACGCATCCATCGATACTGCATACGGAACGCTTCGCGTCAAGTGGAAGTATCGCGACGGTATGATCCATTACGAGATCACCCTTCCCGCAGGAACGACTGCAACGCTCACGCTCCCCTCGGGATACCGCGAGGAGCTTTCGGGTGGTACTTATTTCTTCACCGAGCGAGAGTAAAATGACTTACATTCCCATTGACGACGGTCACTATCACGTAAATGCGTTCACGGAAGAGGAGCGCGCGTGGGGAAGGGCGACCTATGAGCGCGTCGCCCATCGCTACGCAAGACTTCCCCTTTTCGTCGAAAAGACGCTTGCGCCATTAGGGCTTCAAAGCAAGGACCGTGACGAGCTTCTTTTGCGCGTCACGCTTGCCTTTTGCCACGTTATGAAGGTTTCCTTTCCCCCTCAAAACGAAGCCGAGCTCGATCGCACGGTAAAGGGGTGGCTCTATTCCTTCTTGCCCGTGATCGCAAAGAATTTGTCCGTGATGCGCACGACGCATCCCGTACAGTTTGAGCCGGTCGCCGCTACCGTCATTTATATTTCGGGGATCTTATACGAGAGATTACACTCTTTTTACCCAAGCACGCACGATTTTGAGAGCTTTGACGAGTGGCTCGTGCTCGAATGGAGCGCGCTTTTGCGTTCCATCCGTTCGCTTTTGCTGCTCGTAACGATCGGGGATGACGTTCACGGTATGGCGTTGCTTCGCGGTACCTTTGAGATCCTTTGCAAGCTGACGCTGGCGGAACACTTTCCCGAGGAATACGTGCTTTTCAAGCGGTTCAATCTGTATTTGCAGATGCATAAGCACGCCGCTGCGCCCATTCCGACCGAAATGGCGGAATATCTCAAAAACGAGCCCGCCTATCAACGAAACAAAGAAAATTTTCTTGCATACGGCTGGGCGCGGGACAAAAAAGGAAACCGCATTCTCAAAATGTCCGACCTTTTGCACGAGGCAACGGGCTCCAAGGATATCGAAAAGCTTTTTCAAATCGCAAGCGAATTTGTCCACGAGGACTACGCAGGCGTCGGCTACGACTATATTGCCGTGCGAAAATATTTGGTTGACATCTGTTACTTTTTCTATACGGAAACCCTCGCTACCCGTGACGGCTTTGAATTCGTGTCGCAAAAGGAATGGAAAAGCATCCTTCATTTATTAAGGCTTGCCTTCCCGTCCTATGCGGGAGAGTTTCCGATTAACAAAGAGGCGTTGTTTTAAAACGATTGATAGCAGGAGCCTACTATGAAAACATTTCTTCTTCCGAAAAAAATCAAACTGTCGGCAGGGGTGGTAAACGAAGCCGCGCTCTTTGAAAAAAAGGAGCTGCAGATCGGGCTTGCCGAGCAAAACCTTGTACGTGTCTCGACAGGGGCGCAGCTCGTGTTAGACTTTGGTAAGGAGCTTTGCGGCGGCATTCGCATTTTGTCGTCAGCAGCGAAGGACGTTCCCGTGCGCATCCGCTTTGGAGAGAGCCTTTCCGAGTGCTGCGCGGAGCTTGGCGGCGAGGAAAACGCAACCAACGATCACTCCTTGCGCGACTTTACGGTGGCGTTACAGGATTTTTCGGATATGCGCTTTGGGCAGACGGGCTTTCGCTTCGTGCGACTCGATTTCGGCGGCGAGACTACCATCAAGTCCATTTTGGCGGAAAGTTGCATTTTAAGGAAGCCCGCGCAGTATCGCTACGAAGGCGAGGACGCTTTGCTTAAAAGAATCTATGAAACGGCAAAGCGCACGGTTGACTTGTGTGCTGCGGGAGATTACGTCTGGGACGGCATCAAGCGCGACCGCCTTGTTTGGGTGGGTGATATGCATCCCGAAATGCTGGCACTCACCACCCTTTACGGGCGTCTTCCGTCGATTGAGCGTTCCCTCGATTTCATCAGGAAACAAACACCCCCACCCTTGTGGATGAACAATATTCCGATGTATTCTATGTGGTGGATCATCATCGTTGCCGATTATATGGAATATACGGTGGCAGAGGATTTCGCAAAGGAGCAGCTTGATTATTTGGAGCAGCTCGTTCTGCTGATGTCCGACTGTGTTTTAGAGGACGGTACACTCAACTATCCCTTCTTTTTCGTGGACTGGCCTACGCACGGTCAGCCCGACGAGCCGCACGGCGCGCGCGCGATCAACGTGATCGCGGTAAAAAAGGCAATTGCCTTGCTTCGGCACTTCGGGCGAGAAACGGCGACGGCAGAGGACTTGCTTGCACGCCTCTTGAAGGTGGAGATCGCCCCACGGCAAAGCAAACAGGTCATCGCGCTCAAATTCTTTGCTCTCGGGCTGAACGATGCGGACAAGGAGCGGCTTCTCGAAGGTGGCGCCCACGGGCTATCTACCTTTATGAGCTATTATATCCTGAAAGCCGTGGCGTCCTTTGATAAGTGCGCCGCTATCCGTATGATGAAGGAATACTACGGCGCTATGCTCAGCAAGGGTGCAACGAGCTTTTGGGAGGATTTCGACCTCGATTGGATGGAAAACTCCTCGCGCATCGATACGTTGCCGCGTGAAGGCGAAAAGGATATTCACGGCGACTTTGGCGCATTCTGCTACAAAGGCTTTCGTCACAGTCTGTGCCACGGCTGGAGCGCAGGCATTCTTCGCTTTATGCAAGAAGAGCTTTGATTTTTTAACAAAACCGTCCCGTCAGTTTGACGGGACGGTTTTGCTGTTTTTGGGCTTTTGAATGCTTACGGAAGCGAAAAGTAAAATTCCTCTATAAGCGCTACGGTGTTTTCCTCGCTGTATTCCAGTTCCTCGGAAAGCACTCTTGCAAGGGCGGCGACGTCCTCCTCAGGGGCTTCGGATACGAGCGACGCGAGCAGTCTTTCGCAAAAAAGACAAAACCCAAGACGGGCGCGAAACTCGTCAAGCGACTCGGCAGCCGACGCGTGGCGGAAAACGAAATATGCGAGCGCGCGTTCCAGCGCCCCCTCCGCCCTTTGGAGATGTGTGAAGGCGGAAGAAAAACGGGCAAAGCGGTCTTTGTTCGGTGGGTTGAGGTACTCAAGCGACTGTAAGATCGCCCGCCACTCTTCGTCCGCATGGATCGCGAGGGAAACGCCGTATGCTTCGCTGATCGCGCGAAGGCGCTCGGGGTAGAGAAGTGCGCGGTCAGAAAGGATCGCGTACAGCGCCGCCCGTTCCTTCGTGGCGTCAAAAGCGCCCCTGTACGGCTCGCCCTCGCACTCGCCTATCGGGACGAACGTGCGGTAATCCTCCGTTAGGATCAGACGGCAAGCCTCCTCGCACGCCATACCAAGCCCGACCTCTT
Organism: Clostridia bacterium; assembly: GCA_017456985.1. Lineage (GTDB taxonomy): Bacteria > Bacillota > Clostridia > Oscillospirales > CAG-272 > UBA1740. Next base: position 10,611 of record JAFTIH010000028.1, read on the forward strand.
TGCCGCTTTTCGTGTCGTGATAAAAGCGCGGATGCTCGCGGCAGATCTCGCATAAATACGCTTCGCCCATTTGGGAAATGATGCGGCAGAGCCCGCGCGCATCCAAATGCGGACAACGCTCTCCCGAAGCAAGACGGAAGTGCTTTGTGCCTTCCTCACCTGCTTCTATACTGCGTAAAATATTTTTTGCGTAAGGGGCTTCGCTTTTGGCGTATCGCCCGTACGTCCCTTCATCCACGTCGATCTCCCAGCCGATGCAACAGCTGTTTTGACAACGGTCGGCGATGCACTTGAATTTTTGATAATAGCTTGGTGCGAACAGCTTCATAATGCAAATAATGGGCTCATTTCTCGTTTACGCTTCGTCGTAAAGCCGTGCGAGCTTTTCCTTCCACGCCTTGCGGTAGATGATCGCGAGAATGCTCATCACAACCAGATAAATGCCATAGTAGAAGGAAACGATGAAAAGTAATACAAACGTCAAAAACCGTCCGTAGCTTGCAAGCTTTCGCGTTTTCTTAAAGTAAAGGATCGTAATCACGAGGGAAAGTACGCCGAACAAAAGCGTGGGGAAGCCTGCCTCTGCCGCAACGGAAGAAAAGAAGAAGGTATAGCTCAACCACGAAATGAAGTGCCACAAAAGGAGCTTCGGGGCGTTTAATCGACCTTCCAAGCGCTTGATTTCCTTCGAGGGGGCGAAAGCTGCCGCATTGTCGCTTGCAAGGCGGAAGGTGTGCTCCACCACGCGGGAGTTGTCGATCCAGATCAAGGCAGTATATTTGCCCGCCTCTTGCGCAAGTCCGCCCCCGTCGCGGATGACCCAGCTGATCGCAAACTTGTCGTTGCCGACGGAGAAGGAAACGACGACTTGGTTTTCAAAGACGAGTGCATCGTTTGCGTCGTAAATGCGGATGTTGACCGTTCTTTTCTCGTTTTTGCGCTGCGGTGTGATCAGACTGCAATGAAATTGCACGGCAGAAAAGTGTTTCAGGGAAACGGTATGGGAGTATTCGCCCGTGGGCCAAAGGTTGGATGCCTCCTTTGCTCCGATGGAGCCGACGCGTGCGATCGTGTACTCGCCGCCTGCGTGGGAGAGAAGGGTGTCTTGGCGCTCCTTGCTTTCGGCGTCAAACGCAGCGTAGGTAACGCTCTCGGTGCGCGGAGCGGATGCCGAAGAAAAGCTATCGGGAGCGACATCCTCGCCCACCTTACAGCATCGCAAAATGTTTGCGTGAAGCAGTTCTCTTAAAAAAGAGCTGTCCTCTGCGTGTCTGTATTTATAAAGCGATTGCTTGGAATTGAGCTGAAGATTTAAGCCGTAAGCAAGCGTCGTTTTCTCCAAATATACGACGAGCATTTCCTTTTTGAGCATCGCGGCGTAGTTGATCTCGTTTCGGCAGTTGACGGATTCCACGGTGGACGCCGTCATAAAAACGATGAAGCGGGAGCAGCGGTTCAGGTGATCCTCAATATAAGCGGGCCATTCCGTACCCGCTTGGATCCCCTGGTCGTACCATACGCGAAATCCGTTCTCCTGCAAAGTGTGGATGATCGGAACGACGGTGTCACTGTCGCGATGCGCATAGCTGACGAAAATATATTGCTCGTTGCCTTCGTAAATTTCCATAGTCATATCTCCAAAAATCGTTACAAGGGCAAAAGCCCTATTAGGTTACATTCTAACATATCCCGATGTAAAAAGCAAGTAGAAAAACAAATATAGGATCTGAAAACCTCCGTCGTGATTTCCGTATGCGAAAAAAGACGCTCTATTTTGTTTCTAACATTGAATACCTTGCGGCAAAGAAACGGAAGCGTTACTTCTCGATTCCGACGTACCCCGTTTGCTCTATGATGTACTGTCCTTCCTCGGAAAGGATCCAGCTTATGAGCATGCTGACGTTCGGGTTGGGGTTGTTTTCGTACGTTACCGCGTATACGGGGGTCGTTATCGGATAACTTCCGTTTTTCACGTTCTGAACGGTTGGCGCGGCCCCATCGACGGCGATCATTTTGATGTCGGGATTTTTTATGATGCCTTCTACGTAATAACGGAACGAAAAACCAATGGAATTCGTTTTGCTTTGGTAGTCAACGACCTGCTCGATGATCTCGCCCATACCGTTGATCTTTTTGGTTTCGGGCGGCATAATGGGCGTATCTCCCATAAAACGGATCAGCATGCTTTGACTGCCACTGCCCTCGTTGCGCTGAAAGGCGACGATCTCCTCGTCGTTTCCGCCCACCTCGCTCCAGTTCGTGATCCGTCCCGAATAGATCCCCTTGATCTGCTCCACCGTCAAGCTTTCGATCGGGTTATCCTTGTGCACGAAAAAGACGAATGCCTCGGTGCCTATTTGCGTGTATTGAAATACGGTATTACACTGCGTTGCATAGGCAATTTGCTCCTTGGATGGCGCCGCGCCCAAAAAGATATCCGTCTTCTTTTCGGCGAGCTTTTCATAGCCGCCAAGCGTGTTGTTGTATTCAAAGACGCCGTCGTAAAGCCTCGTCGTTTCGGGATACACGGCGTGGACGAAGGCAGAATAGACGGGAAATGCCGCCGTCGCGCCGTCAATAATGGGAAGATCGCCCGTCAGACGGAGCGTTTCGCTTTTGAGCTTGACGATCTTCGATTCTTCCTCAAAGGGTAAATATTCCCGCACGTTAATGCTTGGCGTTACGTTGATCGTAATGCTCTCTTCGTATTTTTCAATGCCGTACGGAATGGCAAATATAATCGCAACGGCAAGCAGGGAGCTGCTCCATCCGATCAGATATTTTTTTCTCCTTTTCATCCATACGAAGGGGACCAAAGAGGGAAGAAACAGAATCGCGGCAACGGATAAAACCACGCCCGAGACGTTGGGACTCATCAACGCGTAAACAAGTCCTAAAAGTCCCGTGACGTAGGAGCCGATCGCGATCCCGATCGTTAAGAATATTTTTATGAGTAAAATGATCGTTTTGCTTGTATCGGTTCGTTTCATATGTCGCTCCTTTCTTCGGTTTCCATTATAGCACGAGCGGGCGGATATTTCAACCGCTTTGCAATAAAATCCCGCGAGAGGGGGTGTATATCATCCGCAACTTGTTGCGGTATATCATCAAAACAAAGTTTTGTATATCATCAACACGAAGTGTTGTATATTATCAATCCGCAGGCAAGATGCACGCTGGCGCGTGATGAGATACAGCCCCAAAGGGGCTGATGATATGCCAAGCCTGCGGCTTGGATAAAAAAATCCGCATTCTTTTGAATGCGGATTTTTTGGCAGGGGCAGAAGGACTCGATTCTCGCGCGAACTGCGCGCTCGGTCTTCCGCGGCTCTGACAGTCCACAGGACTGTCATTCACTACCGCTCCCCTTCGAGTCCTTCTACAAAAAAAGAGAAGCAGAATGCTACGCATCCCACTTCTCTTTTTTGGCAGGGGCAGAAGGACTCGAACCCACGACACCCAGTTTTGGAGACTAGTGTTCTACCGACTGAACTATACCCCTAAATGACCTTGCTATTATAGCACGCTTTTTTGAAAAAAGCAAGGGGTTTTGCAAGTTTTTTTGATTTTTTTTGAAATGACGGAGAAAAACGTTGTTTTTCTATGGCTTTTTTCAGGCTTTTTACGGAAAAATATTGCCTTTTTCGTTTTTATGTGCTAAAATCAAGTGGAAAAACAAAAAAGGAGCTCACCCCATGAAAATTGCACTTATCGCACACGACAAGAAGAAAAACGAAAGTATTGAGCTTGCCAAGGCATACCGCGACGTTCTTGGCACGCACGAGCTGTACGCAACGGGAACCACGGGAACGCTGATCATGGGCGAAACGGGGCTCCCCATCCACCGTATGAAGAGCGGACCGCTCGGCGGCGATCAGCAGATCGGCGCGATGCTTGCCTGCGGCGAGCTTGACCTGATCATTTTTTTGCGCGATCCCTTGACCGCACAGCCGCACGAGCCTGACGTTTCCGCCCTGCTTCGCCTTTGTGACGTACAAGCCATTCCGCTTGCGACCAACGCGAGCTCGGCAAAGGCGTTGCTTGAGGCGATGAAAAACGGTGTTTACTTTTCTTAACGCAAAAAGCGCCGCGAAGCTTCGCGGCGCTTTTTTTATTCCGACTTAATAGTTGATCTTCTTGATCTCGAAGTATGCCTGCGGATGCTTGCAAACGGGGCAAAGCTCGGGAGCCTTGGTGCCGACGACGACGTGACCGCAATTGCGGCATTCCCAGATCTGTACGTCGCTCTTCTCAAAGACTGCCTTCGTCTCCACGTTGTGGAGCAGAGCGCGATAGCGCTCCTCGTGCATCTTTTCGATCGCAGCAACACCGCGGAACTGCTCAGCAAGCTCGTGGAAGCCTTCCTCGTCCGCCTCGCGTGCCATACGGTCGTACATATCCGTCCACTCGTAGTTTTCGCCTTCTGCGGCGCTCACAAGGTTTTCAGCCGTGTCGCCAAGTCCGTCCAGTGCCTTGAACCAGAGCTTTGCGTGCTCCTTTTCGTTCTCAGCGGTGGCAAGGAAAAGAGCCGCGATCTGCTCATATCCCTGCTTCTTTGCGACGGATGCGAAATAGGTGTACTTGTTTCTTGCCTGGGACTCGCCCGAAAACGCCTCTCTGAGGTTTTTTTCGGTTTTGGTGCCTGCATATTTGTTTGCCATTAGGGTTTCCTCCGTTATTTTTTTCTATATCCATATTGTAGCACGAAAAGCAAAAAAATACAAGCCTTTTTTCATTGATTTCGTAAAAAAATGAAATTTCGCAATTTAGGAAAATATATTGACATTTTTTTTGACGCGTGTTATACTACTATATATAGTATAATTTAAAATCCCGTCGTGTACCGATAGGTAAGCAAGGAGGCTAAATTTGGCAACGCATCTTACAAAGGAAGAGGTCGTAAACGGCGAATTTTTATTCGTCAGCTATAAGCACGAGAATAAAGAGCTTGTTGCGGATGCTATTGAGTCCCTTCTTGCCGAGGGGATCCGTCTTTGGTATGACGCCGATCTCGTCGTCGGTAACAAGTGGTCCAGCGTGGCAGAGGGATTGATCCGTCACGAAAACTGTCGTGGGGTGATCTTCTTTAACAGCGTAGCGTCGTTTATGAGCGACCCCGTATATAAAGAGCGTTCCTTTGCAATCGAAAAGCAAAAGGCGTGCGAATCGACCGACCGCCCCTTTTACGTCTTTCCCGTCAATATCGGCAAGCCCTCGACGATGCAGCTGCTGAAAGAGATCTTTGCCGCGCTGCCCGAAAGTGACGCCGAGGCAGAGCGCGTTTTCCCGATCCGCTATCTGCAAACGATCGTGGAGCTCTTTGACAGCGACGTCATTTACTGCTACGCAGACCCCGCTGACACCGAGGGGTATAAAAAGGTCCTTTGCGATAACGTCACCAAAGCGCTTCCGTCCGTTGTGGACAAAGCGGCTATGCAAAAGAAAACGCAAGCTGCCGTCGGTGGCATCGCTCCTGCGAGCATCCCCGTTGGCATTTGCAAGCTGTCGCCGACGAGCGATCTTCCCGCCTATTACCTGACGAAGGATCAGCGCGTCGAGCATCAGAACGCAACCTATCTCGTGCAGGACGGTAAGGCGTATTCGACAAAGCGCATCCTTTGGCGCCGCCTTTACGAGGAAAAGGATATGGCGGTCCTGCTATCCGAGGAGGTCGTGGACGTTCGCAACGGCGGTAAGGAATTAAACGAATGGTTGCAGACCGTGTTCGCCCCGCTCGCGTTCTCGGATGCGGAGAGGGCGGTGATCTGTGAGCTGCGTCTTTTGTGCGAAAAGGACATCCAGAAAACGAACGACCCCGAGCGCTTCGTTTTTCCGCTCTCGCCCGACGCCACGGAAAGCCACTTTTGGATCAGCGACATCAGCATGGGCGCGCTCCAAAAGGTCGTCAAAAAGAACGGTACCGTCTATGCGGGCGGATACAATTTCCGCACCAAGAAATCGGGCGTTCGCCCCGTGATCTGTGTTCCCAAAGCGTTTCTTGAAAACAACTAACATACATAACGAGTGGAGGAATAAGCAATGGCAGCAATCAACGGCTACAAAAGAAGTGCCTACGGTGTACTGAGAGATCTGGTCGATACCTCGGTTGCCGGAAAATCCATTTTCTATGCATACAAGGATAAGAAGCTGATCGGTAAAGAGATCTTCAAAGAGCTTTACGCACGTTTCCACAACGTGGAGGGCGAGCGCAAGGGCTTCTATATGGACGACTCGCAGCAGATCGGTATTCTTTCGCAGTGCCAGTCCTTGCAGGCGCTTCTGCTTTTAGCGTCCGATTTTGACCTCAAATTCGACGATAAGCATATCGTCAGCGACGAAGAAGAAAATATGACGCTTCGTGAAATTATGGACGAAGTCATCGAGGACGTCATTCGCCGCATCAGAACCAAGGAAAAGGGCATCTATAAGTTTGATGCCTCGCCCTACGATACGGCACGTTATTTCAGCGATAAGTATTCCAACATTGAAACCATCACGTGGGTCATCACCTCCTTCTTGCAGGCGCTGAAATACCACGCGGAGATTGGTGAGACCTGTAAATGGCAGGAGCAGCTGGTTGACGTCATTGCCTACGGCATCAAGTACGTCAACAAGAGCTTTATCAAGTCGGAGAACGAGGGTAAGACCAACAAGCTTGAGATCGGTTGGAACTTCACGAACGACTGTGAGGAGCCCTCCTTGTTCTATACCTTCACCGTTTGTGAGTGCCTCGTGTCCTTCTTCGAGACCTTCAGCGAATACCTGACCTATCGCAAGGCAGTTCGTAGCAAGAAAAACGACAAGGCGATGGATAACGCCTTCAAGAAGCATATGGAGGACTACGAAAGAGACCTCGCAAAGGGCGACCAGGGTTATAGCGCGGAAGGGAAGAAGCTGGCACAGTTTGATGCGTATAACGAGCTTCGTCTGCGCTATTGCGAGATCAACGGTGGCCTTGAAACCATCGACGGCACCATTTACGGTGAGCTGGAAGCAAACTGTAAGGCGGTTGCCCGCGAGGTTTGGCGTCTTTCCAAGGAGCATCTTGCCGATCATTTCTTCTATAACGATCTGAACACCACGCTCTCCGAGGAGGACATCGCGATCGCTACCACGAGTGACGCACTCTTCAACAGCGTCTATATCATCAACATCCTTCTGGACGCAGGTCTTGACGAGGATCTCGCCCTGCAGCGCGATACGGCGATCGACGAGGATGAGGCGGCTGAGGCAGACCGCGAGTACAACAACCTTTTTGATGCGTGCCAGCTTTCTTCGCAAAAGGCATTCCGTGCGTACGAGAAGCTTAAGACGCAAGGAAAAGAGTACATCGTTGAGCAGTTCCTTGTCGGCTTTAACGAGAACTTCGGCGTACATAAGGATATGGTAAAGGAGCTTCGTAAGCTGCGCATGCGCGTCTTTACGCTGATGCCCCTTTTGATCCGTACCAACAACGCCATCAGCAAGTATCTGATCAAATATCCCCAGATCAATATGAGAAAGTACCTCGGCTACATTCTCGAAAACCGTTACGAGGAAAAGAACAAGTTCAAGTGGATCTGGGAAAACGACGGCTATTTTGCTTGCAGTAACTATTACTACGTTTCCGCACTCGGTGAATTCTACGCATACTACGAAGAGTACGAGCAGAAGTACATCGAGGCGTTCACGCAGAACGAAACGGGTCGCGCCACCATCGTCAGCGAGCATATGAAAGAGCTCGAGGCGCCCGGCGGTGACATTGACAACCTGAAGCGCGAGCTTCGCGACAGGGACGACGAGATCAAGAAGCTCAGCGAAAAGCTCGACGGCGTAAAGACGCCCGTTGAGGACGCCGTTGCCGAGGTCGTGCGTGCCGAAATGACCCGCTTGCTGCCTGAGATGCTCTGTGCCTTTCTTGCCGATGCGGCGAAGGGCTTAACGGTCGACGACGTGGATCCCACGCTTGCTACCGATACGCAGAAGAGCTTTGCCGGTGCGATGAGCAGCTTCCTGTTTGCTATGCTCAGCAAGCACATTCTTGACCAGGTGAAGTCGGGCAAGGTCACCAAGGACGAAAACGTCAAGAAATACAACGAGCTCAGCGCTTGGGTCGCTTCCCGGTTCCAAAAGGACATCAAGCAGTATATCGCTAACGTCAAGAACAGTGACGGAAGCACGAGCAAGCTTTTTGACGATCAGTATTAAGGAGAACGATATCAGATGAAAACCATTTCTTTCTTTTCTTACAAGGGCGGTGCAGGTAGAAGCACGCTCGCATACAACGTCATTCCGATCCTCGCCGCAGAGCATATTCAGCCTACGGCAGAGTCGCCCATCATCGTCGTAGATACGGACGTCGATAGCTGCGGTATGTCTTATCTCGTCAAGGCGGAGAAGAAGGTCACCGATACCAACTGCATCCAGCATCTTCTCGGTACGCCCTTTGACACTAAGGCGGCTCCCTCCGTGGCGGAGCACCCCTTCCTCTCTCAGCTTATCCCCGTAGGTAACGCTTACGGCTACGAGGAGAACGAAGCGATCCTTCTGCTTCCCGCAAAGGATAATAAGAACATCGGTAAGGATTCCAAGAACAACTACGCCGAGAGTGGCGGATTTTCCTATATGGAATCGCTCAAAAGCTTCCTTGACGTGTGCGACCGCCGCTACGATATCCCCGCCGTTATCTTCGACTCCTCGGTCGGTAACACGGCGCTCGCCAACATCTCGAACGAGGCGGCGACCATCATCGTATGCGTTATGCGTCCCACGATCCAGTTCGTCAACGGTACGCACCGCTATTTGCAGGGCGTGGAAAATGACGAAAAGATGCTCAGCGGTGACAAGCACTTCGTGCTCGTTCCCAACGTTATCCCGCAAAACGAGGTCGTGATCAACGACCTGCGTTATCCCGACGCGGCGATCAGTAAGATCCGCATCGACTTTTCGACGGATTTCGAGGATAGCGTTTCCAACACCTATCATTTTGATATGTTAGACCCCGATGAGTTCGGTATTCCCGCCGTTAACCGCTTTATGTGGATCGAGGATGCGCTCTACACCAAGCCCAAGAGCGATCTCAACGATAACGAAAAGCTCGCGCTCGAGCGCTATCGCAAGTTAGCGAAGATCATCGCCGACATCGACGCCGATTACTAATTCAGGGGGTACAGCATGAACGAAGTATCTGCTGCCGAAAAACAACAGCTTGCCAGCCGAATTGAAGGAATTGGAAAGTTCTTTGAGCGCAACGTTTGCGACAATATGAAGAACTACATTTTCGGCGGCACGAAGGTAGCGCGTTACGTGAAGCGCGTACCGGATTACGTTGTTTATATCAATAACATTTTGTCGCTTGCGTTTATCTTTGCCCACGGATGCTTGCGTTGTGACAACGACAGCGAGGATCCCGTACATAAGAGAGCGGCAAAGCAAAGCTCCTTGCGTATCATCAATAGCCTGCATAAGGCATATACGCAATATCCCGTAACGCACGAGCTGATCCAGTTCGTGCTCTCAGATATCCAGTTTGAGATGCTGCAGGGAACGGATAGCGAGCTGTACGAGGTTTTTGAAAACCTTTGTACCTTCCGCTCCAAGGAATTCAGCTTGACGAAGTACTACAAGGTGATCGCCAAGTGGCGAGAGGGACCCTCGCGCTTTGATATGAATTCCAACGAGCTGGCGGGAATGTTCCAAAAGCTCTTGCAGAATATGACCTTCCTTGCCAATTACGAGCTTGAATGCGAGGACGGCTACTTCGTCTTCAAGGAAAAGGAAGCGATGCAGTTCGGGGATTTCGGCAAATACAGTATGATCCCCGCACAGCACTTAATGTACTACGATCCCGACAAGTACCTCGATATGTATTCGCTTTACAGCATCGAGAAGATCGAGGAAAATGGGCACAGCAGGGCATTGGGGCTCCGCTATGTTGCGGGAGACGGCTTTAAGATGCTCTCCTTTACCGTCAGTGAAGAAGAGCCCGAGGACGAGGAAAAGAAGGAATTCCACATTGACGCCGAGCCCGAGGACTACTATTACGAGATCACGGGCGAGGATTGGAGTAACGACGCCGAGGAGCAATCTGCAAAAAAAAACGGTAACTTTATAGATCAGGTCCACGCGATCAACTATAAATATATCAAGAATCTGGCACTTGCGATTTCGGATGCGATCAGTGCCAATATGGGCTCCAAAAAGGCGCTTTACGACGCGTACAGCGTGCGCCACAAGGACGTCTTTGACAAGATCCCCGCAGGGGCGGATATTGAATCGTTGAAGCTTGACTGGGACGGCATTATCGTAATGCTGCTTATCGAGTCCAGCCCGACGAGCGTTTTGGAAACGCTTTTCCGCGCCGTGCCGCAGACCTTTATTTCGGTGGCGCGCAACCTGTGCAAGCGCATTGATAATCCCGATATGCCCATCTACGGACTCAACGAGCACGAGCTCGTCGGCAAGGTCAACGAGATCATCCGCACGCGCTTTATTCTCGGTGAGGCGGGCGGCTTCGGTAAGATCCCGCGCTCCCGTGCAAATCAGCGCCTTTATGCTTCTGCCGCATCTTTTCTGATTATTTCTTCCATTTCTGCGGTAGAGAAGGGCGACGAGGTAGAGAAATCCATCTGCGCGGGCAACATTTACGACAACATCACCCTCCTCAAAAAGATGAAGGTGGACGTGGATGCCGAGCAGCGCTGCAAGTACGTGTGCATCATCCTGAGCGAGACCTTCCGCCACCTGATCTGCTTCTATCGCGGACTGCTTGAGTACGGTGCGATCAAGGCGACCTTTGACGCAGAGTCCTGCGTTTGTTGCTTCTCGGAGCAGAAGATCGCCGCCTACCAAAAGCAGATGCACGGCGCCTTTATGAGCGCCGCCGCCGAGGAGGCGAACGCGCTGAAATGCTATAACGCCGCCGAGCATGCGGACATGCTTGCCTTGATGCAACGCTTTATCGAGCTTTGCGAAACCTGCGGCGCCTCCGTATCCGCATCCTCCTTGGAGGGGCATAAGCTTTATGCGGCGCTTGGAAAGCACGAGATCCTCAACGTTGGCGAATTCAAGAGCTACGTGCTTGGATGCATTCATACGCTCTCCGAGATCAACGAGGAGAACGTGGATGCGTGGATCGCCTTTGCGCTTGATATCCTTTCTTACTTAAAGACGGGAAGCTTCAAGAAGAGCTCGGGCGGACCGGAACGCGCGATATATCCCTTCGCCGCGACCTACAACCGCGGAAACGAAAACTACGACGGCTATAAGACCGTCACCTTTACCTTGAATTTGGAGCTTGACAGCGACGACAGCGTGGATAAAAAGGAATATATCAACGTGCTCACGGAGTTTTCCTACAACCTCAGCGGTGTTTTCTATTGCTTGCCTAACGTGTTGCGCTCCAACAGAAAGTGGTGGATCGACCCCGTTCTGATCAATTTCAAGGAATTTAACGAGATCTTCGTCGAAAGCGTAGATACTGAATAAAACCATAGGAGAAATTATGTTAGCGACCCGACATTATATGCTGGATGCTTACGGCTGCTTTGTAGAGCAGGCGAATAGCATTATGGTAGTCAACGATCTTTTGGTGCAGATCACCAACGAGCTTGGGCTCAAGCCCGTGATGCCGCCGTTTTTGATCCCGTATTACTATTGCGAGGATGCGGAGGATGGCGGAATCAGCGCGTTTTGCATTTGTGCAAACGGATCACACATTACCATCCACACCTTTCCGTACCGCTCTTGCTATTTCGTGGACATTCTCACCGATCAGTTTTTCAGCGAAGCTGACGTGACGAATATGATCCGCAATCAGATCTACGCGAGCACCATCAACACCAACGTTGTGGATCGCCGCGTCTTTGAGGGCATTGACGGCAGTATTGACACGGGTAACGATTTCGGTCCGCACTATATGATCACGGTCGAGGACGTGGACGTGGATTTTGAGAAGGTCTATACCTGGCTTGACCGCATCGCGCCGCGCATCAATATGCAGGCGATCTCCCGCCCCTACGTGATCTACGATCGCGTGACGGATCCCGAATATATTTCGGGTATTCTCGTGGTCGCGCAAAGCCATATCGCGTTCCATTATTCTATCAAGGAGCGCAAGGCAAACCTTGATATTTTCTCGTGCAGCTTCTTGGAAAACGGTGCAGTGGAAAATCTGCTCAAAAACTCCTTCGGAGAACGGACGGCGATCAACCTCTTTGCCCGCGGAAGCAAGCACCGCATCAAATGTCAGACAAGTTCTCGCCAGCTGCGCATTGAAAAGGACGAGGCTTGGAGAGGCAACATCTTTTCTTGACCTGAATATAAGAAAAGCGAGTCGTGAGGAACGGCTCGCTTCTTTTTTTTACTTAGTTATCCTTTCGGTATGCGCGCGGACTTTTTCCGTAGGCACGGCGGAAGACCTTGGAAAAATAGTTATAATCCCCGATGCCGCAAACGCGCGCCACGTGAGAAACGGGGAGAGACGTTTCCTTTAAAAGGGTGCACGCGCGCTCCAAGCGGCGAAACTTGATATATTCCGCTACCGTGGAACCAAAGTATTCCTTGAAGATCGCGTAGATCTCGCTATGGGAGAGGTGGAACTCTGCGCAAAGAGAGGCGACGGACAAGGGATCCGCGAGATGTGCGCTGATATATTCCTCCATCCGCGCGTCGATCTTTCTCTCGTTTTCGCGGATCCACGAGCGCAGGTATTCGTAACCCGTGCAAGCGTCTAAAACGCGTGTTGCCGCACGGAGCTTGTTTTCTTCAATGGGGTGGAGCGCTTGAAAGGTCTCCCGCAAGGCGTCGCGAAGCGGCTCGGGGAGGCGGTGCGCGATATCCTCAAAGCGGCAAGGGGCATCGGGACGGATCTGACCGATAAAAACGTAACCGATCAAAACGCCCTCGTGCAATATGGGAGAAACGCATTCAAGAAGCCCCGCGTGGCAGGTGTAAATATACTGCTCGTGCGTCCTTTTGCATATGGCGAAGGCACGGCGGTCACACTCGCGGCATCTCGCATCTGCTGCCGCGTCAGTGCGGAGCGTTGCGCAAAAGGAGGAGAATTTCTCGGGGAAATAGCAGATCTCGTTTTCTGCATTGTCGTAAATGCAGATCTTGATACCCGTCAAGGTGTAAAAATCCTCTAAAAGTGCGAGAAGCTTTGCTTTGTTGTAAGTGTTCATAACTCGTCTTTCCTGATACAAAATTACCATATTTGTGAGTATATTATACTATATTCTTTTGAAAAAATCAAGTAAAATGAAAAAGGAGGTGGAAAAATGAATTATTTTTGTCTTGACGTTGGCACGACGTGCTTGAAATGTCAGCTGTTTTCCGATACGGGAGAGATCCTCGCTTACCGCGTAAAGGAATATGATTTTAAACTGCAAGACGGAGAAAAGTACGTTGACGTTGATGCCGTATGGCAGACGCTTTGCGAAATGCTTCGCGAGCTTGGCGCCGCGCACGAGATCACCTCCGTATGCATTTCTTCCTTGGGCGAATCCTTCGTTTTGCTTGATGAGAAGGATGAGATCCTTTTTTATCCGATGCTTTATACCGACGCACGCGGGGAAGAGGAGGCGCGCTTGATTGCAAGCACCGTCGGCGAAGAACGCGCGTTTTTAATTGCAGGCGTTACACCGCACAGCATGTACTCCCTTTCCAAGCTTCTTTGGATCAAGCGTCACGCCCCCGAAAAGTTTTCCCGCGCCGCTAAGGTAATGCTCGTATGCGATTATCTCGGTTACCGCCTGACGGGAGAGCGGACGATCGACTACGCGCTTGCCGCGCGCACGGGAGCGTTTGACGTGGAGAAAAAGACCTTCTCCGCCGAAATGCTTACACCGTTTGGCTTGTCGGAAACGCTTTTTTCGGTGCCGCGTCCTGCGGGAAGCGTCGTCGGTCCGATCAAGAAGGAGCTTCTTACCTCGCTCGGACTCCAAGGCGCACCCGTTCTCGTTTTGGGTTCTCACGATCAGGTCTGTGCCGCGCTCGGTGCAGGAGCCCTGCAAGCGGGGGACGCCGTGGACGGATTGGGTACGGTGGAATGCACGACGGTCCTTTTCAAAGACAAGCCGACGGATCTTTCTATGGGAAAAGAGGGATACCCCTGTGTTCCGTATGCAGTCCCGGGGCTTTATTGTACTTATATGCTCAATTTTTCCTCGGGCTCCACGATCGATTGGGTCCGAAAGCGCATTATGCACGGCTACGCAGGAGAAGAGCAAAGCTTTTTTGCTTACATAGAAAAGGATCTTCCGCGCGACCCCACGGGGCTCCTCGTGCTTCCGTATTTTGGGGGTGCAAGCACCCCGCATCAGAACATTCACGCGCGCGGCGTGATCTTAGGCTTACACACGGATACGAAGGATACCGAGCTTTTCCAAGGTATTATGGAAGGGCTTTGCATGGAGATGCGTTATAACGCCGACGTCGTGAAAAAATACGGCATCGCAGTGAAGAAGCTCGTTGCAACGGGCGGCGGCGCCAAGTCGCGTGCGTGGCTTACACTCAAAGCCAACGTGCAAGATCTGCCCGTCGTACGCTTGCGCTCCTCGGAGGGCGGGCTTTGCGGTTGCGCCGTGCTGTCTGCTACCGCCGTGGGCGGTCTTACCTTTGAAGAGGCGCGTGCGTGGTTCGTGCAATACGCCGACGCCTTCACCCCCGATCCCGCGCGACGGGCGGCTTACGATCCTATTTATGAAAAATATAAAAAATTATATGCAAGCGTAAAGGAGTTGTTCTGATATGAAATTTGCACTTTATTTTGGAAACCGCGGCTTTATGCCCGCCGAGCTGATCGAGGGCGCACGCGCCGATATGATCAAGGCTGTTACCGACGCAGGACACGAGTATCTCGTGATGGATGAGAGTGCGACGCGCTACGGCGCCGTCGAAACGCGCGACGAGGGTAGGCTTTATCACGATTGGCTTAAATCCCACGAGGGCGAGTACGACGGTGTGATCCTTTGTATGCCCATCTTTATCGACGAAAACGGCGCGATCACGGCGCTTCAGGATGCGGGTGTTCCCATCTTGATGCAGGCGTATCCCGACGAGATCGGTAAGATGGATTTCAAGCATCGCCGCGACGCGTATTGCGGAAAATTCTCGGTTACGGACGTCTTCTATCAGTACCGTATTCCGTTTACGGTGATGAAGCCGCACGTGGTGCATCCGCTTTCTGCGGCGTTCCGTCAAAATCTTGACGATTTTGCCGCCGTTTGCCGTGTGGTAAAGGGAATGAAGCGCTTTAATCTTGGGTGCATCGGCGCCAGAACGACCGCGTTCAAGACGGTGCGCTTTGATGAGGTGACCTTGCAGCGCTATGGCATCAACGTCGAGAGCTTTGACCTTTCCGAGCTGATCTTCAAGGTCAACGCCAAGACGGATGACGACGAAAAGGTTCTGGCAAGAATGGCTCGCCTTGAGAATTACGCGGATTTCTCGCGCGTTCCTCTGCGCAACAAGCTGACGCTTGCCAAGATCTCGGTCGTAATCGACGAATATATCGAAGAGTACCATCTTGACGCCGTGACGCTCCGTTGCTGGAACGAGATGGAGACCATCCTGCGCGTATGCCCCTGCGTGCTCATTTCCGAGCTCAACGACCGTGGTATCGTTTGCTCTTGTGAGATCGACTTGACGAGTGCGATCACGATGCGCGCGATGCAGCTGGCATCGGGTAAGCCCACGGCTTGCCTTGATTGGAACAACAACTACGGTGAGGACGAAAACAAGGTCATTTTGTTCCATTGCGGTCCTGTCGCACAGTCCTTGATGGCGGAAAAGGGAACGGTCACCGAGCACAAGATGTTCGCGAAGGGCGACCCAGGAAGCGGTTGGGGCTCCAACGAGGGCAGAATTGCCGCGTTTGATATGACCTTCTCCAACAGCTTTACAGAGGACGGAAAATTAAAGGTTTACGTCAGCGAGGCACGCTTCACGGGTGAACCCATCGAGGGCGCGTTCTTCGGCTGCGGCGGCGTTGCGGAGATCCCCGATTTGCAGAACAAGCTGATCACCCTCGCACGCGGCGGCTTTAAGCATCATACCACGGTGGGTGTCGGACATATGAAGGACGTTTTGATTGAGGCGTTCCGAACCTATCTCGGCTACGATATCATTGACATTGATTAAGGGGTAAAGGAAATGTTAGTAGGATTAAAAGAGGTCCTTGCGGAAGGGAAAAGACGCAAGATCGCGATCGGAAGCTTTAATACGCCCAATCTTGAGAGCATTCTCGCGGTGCTTTCGGCAGCAGAGGAGCTGAACGTCCCCGTCATCATCGCGCACGCGCAGTGTCACGAGGATATCGCCCCCATTAACATCATCGGCAGAGTAATGATCGAGATGGCAAAGCAAAGCCGTGTCAAGGTCTGCGTGCATCTCGACCACGGTGAGGATTATCAGTATTGTAAGCGTGCGGTGGATCTCGGCTTCACGTCGGTTATGATCGACTGCTCGACCGCCACTTACGAGGAAAACGTTGCGCAAACGGCGGCGGTCGTCGCTTATGCACACGCTCACGGTGTAGACGTGGAGGGCGAGCTTGGCGCGCTTCCGCAGCGTGAGGGCGGCGGAGAAGCAACGGTAGCCGATCCCACAGAGCTCTATACCAAGCCCGCACTCGTTCCCGATTTCGTAAAACGCACGGGTGTTGATGCGCTCGCCATTGCCTTTGGAACGGCACACGGTATTTATAAGACCAAGCCCGTTCTGAATATGGATATCATCACCGCCGTTGCGCAAAAAACGAACGTGCCGCTCGTAATGCACGGCGGTAGCGGCATCTCGCACGCGGAGTACCGTGAGGTCATTCGCCGCGGCATCGTGAAGATCAACTATTATTCCTATATGTCTTATGCGGGCTACCAGGCGGCAAAGGAGACCATCGAGGAAAAGGACTCGGATTTCTTCCACAACCTCGCCTTGCGCGTGCAAAAGGAGATGCGTGAAAACGTTTACGAAACCTTGAAGGTCTTCGGAAACTTCTGGTGGCTCTCCGAGTGGGTTTGACCCACTTGACAAAACGGTTGTTTCGTGGTAAAATTTCCATAGAAAAACGCAACGAAAGGATAAAACCATGGACGGAAGAATTACGAACTTGGAACAGATTGCAAGCGTGCGCCGCTATACGATCACGGACGGCAAAGGCGCAGGGCTTCGCGTCATCGATTGCGATAACGGCACCATCCGCTTTCTGTTAAACGAGAGCAAGGCGCTGGATATGATGCAGCTTTATTATAAGGGGCAGAACGTTTCCTTCGTTTCTAAAAACGCCTTTACCGCAAGAGAAGTCGACTTTCTTTCCCGATTTGAGGGCGGTATGATCTACACCTGCGGACTTGACAGTGTTGGCGGACGAGAGGGACACGAGCTGCACGGAAACCTGCATAATACCCCCGCCGAGGTTTTTCGTGCAGAATGTAGCGAAAAGGGAATCGTGATCGAGGCACGCGTGCGCGTCAGTCAGCTTTTCGGAGAAAATCTCGTGCTTTGCCGCAAAGTGAGTGCCGCCGTCGGTGCAGATACGGTGACGGTGGAGGATACGCTGACGAACGAGGGACACAAGGACGCGTCCTACGCGCTTTTGTACCATATCAACGTCGGCTACCCGATGCTTGACGAGGGCGCCGTCCTTCGCGGGGATATTCAAAACGCAGAAGCCCGCAACGACTGGGCGCAGAAGAATATTGCTACGTATCGGGAGATGTCGCTGCCCACGCCCGACGGCGAGGAAACCTGTTATTATCTGACGCTGGGGACCCCAAGCGTCACGCTGGAAAACCCGAAGCTCGGACGGAGCTTTACCGTTGCGTATTCGGGCGATGTGCTTACGCATTTTCTCGAATGGAAGAGTATGGTCAGCGGCGATTACGCGCTCGGTCTTGAGCCCACGACGACCCGCCTTGACGACGGCTTTGCCACCAAGACGCTGGGCGCAGGAGAGAGCACCTCGTTTTGCGTTTCGCTTTCGGTGCGCGATATAAAATAAGCGTCTTTGCCACGCACGCCTTCAAAGGGTGCGTGGCTTTTTTGTTGCTATATAAGATATAGAAGCCTTTTTCACAAAAAAATCGCAAAAGCCCTTGACAATTCTTTAAAAAAGTGATAAACTACACCTGTGAATGGCTGTGAAGGAGAGAGTACTGCGCACGATTTCATTCAGAGAGCCGTCGGACGGTGCAAAGACGGTATGGAAAGGCGCACGAAAAACACTCCCGAGCTTGCGGAAGAAGCCCGACAGGGAAGTAGAACCGCACGGAGCGTCCCGTTACGACGGAATGAAGAGGGTTGCGCACGCGCAACCAATTTGGGTGGTATCGCGGAAGATGTCTTTCGTCCCAAGTGTGGGCGGTGACATCTTTTTTCTTTTGCATAGCCCGCCATCTTACCGTTAAAAATAATGCAGTTATCTATGGAGGAAACGTTATGTTAAGAACGCATACCTGTAATGAACTCAGCATCGAGCATATTGGCGCAACCGTTACGCTTTGCGGTTGGGTCGATACCGTCCGCGATCACGGCGGCGTCATCTTTTTGGACCTGCGCGACCATTACGGCATTACGCAGACCGTCCTTTCGGATGACTCCCTTCTCTCGGGCGTCAGCAAGGAAACGGTGGTATCCGTTACGGGAACCGTTGCAAAGCGCGACGAGGAGACCGTTAACCCCAAGCTCGCAACGGGTCTCGTTGAGGTCAAGGTAGAGAGCCTTGAGATTCTTGGTCCTGCCAAGTTAGGTCTTCCCTTTGAGATCACCGCTTCCCGCGATACCCGCGAGGAGGTCCGCTTAAAGTACCGCTATCTTGATTTAAGAAATCCCGCGATCCATAATAATATCATCCTGCGTGCCAAGATCCTCAGCTATCTGCGCGCACAGATGGAAAAGCTCGGCTTCCTTGAGATCCAGACGCCCATCCTGACGGCTTCCTCGCCCGAGGGCGCACGCGACTATCTCGTTCCCAGCCGTAAGCACAAGGGTAAGTTCTACGCGCTTCCGCAGGCGCCTCAGCAGTTCAAGCAGCTTTTGATGGCATCGGGCTTTGATCGCTATTTCCAGATCGCTCCCTGCTTCCGTGATGAGGATGCCCGTCAGGACCGCTCTCCCGGTGAATTTTATCAGCTCGACTTCGAGATGGCATTCGCAACCCAAGAGGATGTGTTTGCCGTAGCCGAGGAGGTCGTGTATAACACCTTCAAGACCTTCACGGATAAGGAGGTTTCAGCGCCCCCCTTCCGTCGCATCCCCTATCTTGAATCGATGATCAAGTACGGCTCCGACAAGCCCGATCTGCGTAACCCGCTTGAGATCTGCGATCTGACGGCGTTCTTCGCGGGCGTAGATTTTCCCATCTTCAAGGGCAAGCCCGTTCGCGGTATCGTTGCGGATTGTGCAGGCAGATCCAAGAAGTTCTTCGAGGATTCACTGAAGTTTGCTACGAGCATCGGTATGAAGGGTTTAGGTTACCTCACTCTTGCGGGTGACGAGTACAAGGGTCCTATCGCCAAGTTCCTGTCCCCTGAGCAGAAGTTAGAGCTTCAAAAGATCACGGGCATCAAGGATGGCGAAACGGTATTCTTTATCTGCGACGCTCCCGCTGTGGTCAACCGCCTTGCAGGCGAGATCCGCACTTGGCTGGGCGAGACGCTGGATATCATCCGCCGCGACCGCTTCGAGTTCTGCTTCATCGTGGATTTCCCGATGTACGAGTACAACGAAGAAACGAAAAAGATCGATTTTACTCACAACCCCTTCTCGATGCCTCAGGGCGGTATGGAAGCGCTTCTTACCAAGGATCCGCTTGAGATTTTTGCATACCAGTACGACATCGTTTGCAACGGTGTGGAGCTTTCCTCGGGTGCCGTGCGTAACCACAACCCCGAGATTATGAAGAAGGCGTTTGAGATCGCAGGCTATGGGGAAGAGGACGTGAAGGCGAAGTTTGGCGCCCTTTACACGGCATTCTCCTACGGTGCGCCCCCTCACGCAGGTATGGCACCCGGTGTTGACCGTATGATCATGCTCATCGCGGAGGAAGAAACCATCCGTGACGTGATTGCGTTCCCGCTTAACGGCAACGCACAGGATCTTATGATGGGTGCGCCCGGTGACGTGACCGAGCAGCAGCTGCGCGAGGTACACATTAAAGTTAGAGACTAATTCAAAGCCAAAAAATATTTAAGGAAGTGATCGTATGAACGAAACTGTTCTGAAACGTTTGGAAAAGCTCAACCAGCTTGCCCTGACGGAGGAAGAGGAAAAAGCATTCCTCGCCTTTTACGCCGAGCAGGAGGAAGAGCAGAAGGCTCTTGCCGCCGTGAATACGGAGGAAGTGGAGCGCATGGTACACGTGATGCCCGTTTATACCGTGGTACGGGATGACGTTGTTATTAAAATGTTTGAGAGAGAAGACCTGCAAAAGGGCGCGCCCGAGACGATGGACGGCTATTGGCAGGTGCCTCGACTCGTGGAATAAGGGGGTGCCGAGATGAAATATTATATTTCTCAAAATGAAGCCGTACAGGGCGGCATCGTCCTTGACGACGTGATCCTGACCAAGGATCTCCCCACGAGTGCGGGCTCTAAAATGCTTGACGGTTATATGAGCCTTTTCGACGCCGAGGTCGTAAATCGTCTTACCGCAGCCGGGTACGCCGTATCGGGAAAAGCGAATATCGGTGAAATGGCGATCGACCTTTTGGGTGAGAGCTCTTACTACGGTCCCGTGACCGATGGGGACTCGCTCATCGGCGCCTCCGTTGCTCTTGTGCGCGAGGGGAAGGCGTATGCTGCCGTAGGAATGGACGCAAACGGTACGCCCCGACGTGCCGCCGCACTGGGCGGTGGCTTTTGTATGAAGCCCACGTACGGCACGGTATCGCGCTTTGGCACGGTTTCCCTGGCTTGCTCGGGCGAGACGATCACGGTGACCGCCGCTACGTTGGATGCGGTCAAGGCGGTCCTCGATTGCCTGATCGGGCACGACGATAAGGACGGCACCTCGCTCCCCGAGGAAAAGTGCCTGCTTGCTAAGAGCGGTGCTCCTGCTACGCCCAAGCGCGTCGCGCTGGCAAAGGGACTGCTTGAGAGCACGGCGCCCGATATGCAGGAGCGCGTGCGCTTTGTGCGTGAGACCTTTGCCAAGAATGGGATCGAGGTCGCCGAGATCGACGATAGCCTTCTTTTGACGGCGAAAGCGGCGTGGAACGTCTTGATGAGCGCCGAGCTCTGCAATAACGTTTCCCGCTACGACGGCGTGTAGTACGGCTACCGTACCAAAAATTATAAGACCATCGACGAGCTTTATACGAATAGCCGTACCGAGGCATTCGGTCCGCTACTCAAAACGGCGATCCTCTTTGGCTCGGAAACGCTCTCGACCGAGAATTATATGAAGGTGTACGATAAAGCGCTTCGCATGCGTCGCGTGATTTCCGAGCGCCTTTGTGAGATTCTTTCCTCGTTCGACGCGATCTTGCTTCCTGCGGCTTCCAAGAGCGCCTTTACGCTCGCTGATACCGCCGCAAAGTACACACTCGCCTACGACGAAAACCTTTACACGGCACCCGCATCCATTTCGGGATTGCCCGCGATCGCCTTCGGCGGTGTTCAGCTCATCGGTAAGGCGTTCTCCGAAAACACGCTTTATGCCTTGGCAGAACTCTATGAAAAGGAGGGCAAGTGATGAAAGACTATGAAATCGTGATTGGACTTGAGGTCCACGTTGAGCTTGCCACCAACTCCAAGATTTTTTGTTCCTGCTCCGCAAAATTCGGCGGTGAGCAGAACGAGCACGTCTGCCCCGCGTGCTGTGGTATGCCGGGTATGCTTCCCGTGGTCAACCGCCGCGTGGTCGATCTCGGTATGACGGCGGGTATGATGCTGGGCTGTCACATCAACCGCACCACCACCTTTGATAAAAAGAGCTATTACTATCCCGATCTTCCCGGCTCCTATCAGACCACCCAGTGGTTTGCTCCCGTTGCCGTAAACGGTACGGTTGAGATTGAAACCTCGAAAGGGAAGAAGGCGATCCGCATCAAGCAGATCCATATGGAGGAGGATGCGGGTAAGCTGGTCCACGACGATTGGACGGACACCACACTCGTTGACTTTAACCGCACGAGCGTTCCTCTGATCGAGATCGTCAGCCAGCCCGATCTTTCGAGCGCTGAGGAGGTCGTTGCCTATCTGGAGCGCCTGCGCTCGCTTTTGCGCTTTGCAAAGGTTTCCGAGTGCCGTATGGAGCAGGGCTCGATGCGTTGCGACGTCAACCTTTCCGTGCGTCCCGTCGGGCAGAAGGAATACGGCGTGCGCACCGAGATGAAGAATATGAACTCCATTTCCGCTATTGAGCGCGCCATCGCGTACGAGAGCGCCCGTCACATCGATGCCATCGAAAACGGCACCGAGGAGCTGGTACAGGAAACGCGCCGTTGGGATGACATCAAGGGCAAGAGCTTTGCGATGCGCAACAAGGAAACGGCGGGCGATTACCGCTATTTCCCCGATCCCAACGTGATGCCCGTGGTTATCGACGACGCTTGGTTTGACACGATCCGCGATTCGCTTCCCGAATTTCCCGAAGTCAAGCGCGTGCGCTATATCGAGGAGCTGGGACTTGGCGAGTACGATGCGGATATGCTTGTGGAAAGCCGCGCCTTCTGTGATGCCTTTGAAGCGGCGTATGCCGAGTCGGGGCTTGCCAAGGAGTCGGCAAACTGGCTCATTACCAACTGCATGAATCTGCTCAATCGCAGACAAATGACGACCGATATGCTCTCGATCAACGGCAAGGCGCTCGGCGTTCTCGTTAAGATTGTGGCAGACGGCACCGTTAGCCACGCCAACGGCAAAAAGATCCTTGAGGTAATGTTTGACGAAGACATCGACCCCAAGAAATATGCCGAGGAGAACGGCTATATCGTGTCCAACGATACGGGCAAGATCGTCGAGGTCGTCCGTGCTGTGATCGCCGCCGACCCCAAGAGCGTTGCCGACTATAAGAGCGGCAAGGAGAAAGCTCTGATGGCGCTCTTTGGAAAGTGTATGAAGGAGCTCAAGGGCAACTGTGACCCGCAGCTTCTGCGTGCCACGATCCTCGAAAACCTCTGATGCCGAAAAGGGTGGCATCCGCCACCCTTTTCCTCTTGACAAAACGGTTTTATTGTGATACAATAGACAGACACGCGGGCGTGGTGGAACGGTAGACACGCTGGTCTTAGGAACCAGTTCCGAAAGAGTGCAGGTTCAAGTCCTGTCGCCCGCACCAAAGAAGAGAGAGGGGAGCCACACGGCTCCCCTCTCTCTTCTTTGGTGCGGGCGCGGAAAGAACCTTGAATTTTGAAAAAATTCAGGTTCGCCGACGGCTCGAAAATATAGTCGAAATGCGCACGAAGCACAGCTTCGCTCCATTTCTCCTTATTTTCTTCGGGCGCTTCGGTCAAAACAGTTATTAACTGTTTTAACCTCGCTTACCTGTCGCCCGCACCGGAAAAAAGCGCACCGCAACGATTTGTGTATGATATACAAGCCTATCCTTTGATTGTTTGCGATTTGGGGCTGTATTTCATTGCGCGTCAGGGCGCATTTTTCTGTGGCTTGATGCTGCACAAGATTTTTTAGGGGAGCTCGAGTTGTTGACTTTTTCGTCAAGACGTGCTATACTATAGCCAGACCACCGAAAATAGGGAGGTAGCAGGTATGAGAAAAGTATTGGCGTTCGTCGTTATTCTTTCTATGGTGCTTGCGCTGTCGGGGTGCGCTTTATCCGAACTGCTTCATATGAACGATGACGTTGTGGATATGGGCGGCGGTGAAGCAAGTGTCAAATGGAACCTCGTTCACAATAATAATGCATACAGCACTGTGCAGTCGGCGTATTTTGAGTTTGCAGGAGATACATTTCGGTATTACGAGGACGGTGTCCTAAAAAAAGAGGGTACCCATAAAGTGACGTATTCAGGGGTGGATAACGCCTTGAATCCGCTTGTGATCGTGTTGAATTTCGGAGAAGACGAAACGGGGCTGTCCATATTTGACTATCTGCAATGCTACACGGAAGACACGAAGGATCAGCTGCATCAATTCACAGTTATGAGTGAAGGGTACCATATTGAGCCTTTGCGTAGCGGCGGCGTACCCGTCAGGGATTATCATTTGTCCGATATGCCGTACGCATTCGGAACGTACGTCAAGGAGTCCACGGAGCCTTACACGTACCAAAACGGTAAGGCGGATTACCTCGGTTGCTCTAAGCTTGACGGCACGTTTTGCGATGAGCTTGGCAATCTGTTTTACTTTTCAAACAATTCGTATTCGTCAAAGCCGGAAAGCTCGTATTATACCGTTTATATGCGGTATGAAAATCACGCAAATGGTACGGCGATCGAGGGAACGATCTCTTTGAGCTGGTACGAGGATTGGGATACGGGCGAGCGGCACGACGTGGCTCTGATCTACGTGACGCACGGTGACGGAGAGCCTGCGGCGCAGAGCGGTGTTTCCGTCGAAGCGGATTATGAGCTGATGGACTTCGTCTTTTCCGAGGATGGATCGTTTTCCTTCACCTGTGGAGAATACTTCGCCGAAAATCCCGAGTGTGAATACGATCCTGCGAATTTTATCGGCGCGACGTATCACAAGGTAACGGAAAAACAATAAAAATATAAGAAACTGCCACCGGGTAGGAAATGCAAAGCATTCGTGTGCGTATCGTTAGGTCTTTGAAGATACGCGCGGCGGATGCTTTCTTTTTTGGAGGAGCATATGAAACAAAAAAAGGAACGGTATTTTACAAACGGAGAGCTTTTGCTGTGGTGCGCGTCGGTTGCGCTTATTCTGATCTCCTTTT
Source organism: Clostridia bacterium (assembly GCA_017456985.1). Classification (GTDB taxonomy): domain Bacteria; phylum Bacillota; class Clostridia; order Oscillospirales; family CAG-272; genus UBA1740. The sequence continues at coordinate 35,452 of JAFTIH010000028.1, forward strand.
TCATCTTTGGCGGCTCGGGATATCTGACGCTTGTCGCATCGCTGATCGGTGTGACGTCCTTGATCTTTAACGCCAAAGGAAACCCGTTTGGGCAGTTCTTAATGATCGTTTTCAGCCTTCTTTACGGCGTTATCTCGTTTTCCTATTCGTATTACGGGGAAATGATCACCTACCTCGGTATGACGGCACCGATGGCGCTGTTTGCCTTGATCTCCTGGCTTTGTCATCCGTATAAGGGAAGACGTTCCCAGGTGACGGTGAAGCGCCTTTCGGGAAAAGAGATTTCCTTTATGTTCGTTTTGACGGTACTCGTGACAGTCCTTTTTTACTTCGTCCTAGCCTACTTTCATACAGAAAACCTCCCGCTTAGCACCCTATCCGTGACGACCAGCTTTCTCGCGGTTTATATGACGTTTTGCAGAAGCCCGTATTTTGCCTTGGCATACGCCGCAAACGACGTTGTATTGATCCTTCTTTGGATCCTTGCGGCAAGGGAAAATACCGCTTACGTTTCCGTTGTGGTGTGCTTTGCGGCATTCCTTTTAAACGATTTGTATTGCTTTTATAATTGGCTCCGTATGGAAAAGTGGCAGTCCTCGATGCTCTCGTGAAAGACGAGTGCATTTGTATTACAAACGGACATAAATCGGTAAAAGCGTCCTTGGGCGATATTTACAAAGCGTTTTTTCTATGCTATACTGCCTACGGCAAAAGGTTTTGCCAAAACGATTAAAAGGACAGTATCAATATGAAAAGCATAAAACGCGAGGATATCTTTCGGTATATTCTCGCCATCGTGACCGCCACTTTCCTTGTGATTGCGTGTGTTGCTTATCCGCAGTCGCCCCTTATCGTCGCGCCGCTCTTTGTTTCCATCGTGGTGATGTTCCTACAATCCTCGGCGAATCGCTATACCTATCTTCTCGGGGGCTTGAATTCCATTCTTTACGCTGTGGCGTATCTCTTGATGTCCCTTTACGGCGTGGCTTTGCAAGCGCTTTTGGTTTCTTTTCCGCTTCAGATCTGGACGTTTTTTCGCTGGAAGAAAAATGCCTACAAAAGCTCCACAGTGTTCAAAAGGCTGACGGGGAAGCAGTATGCCGTCGTCCTTGTCGTCAGTGCTGTTTGCTGTGTTGGCGGCGTGCTTGCTCTGCGCGCACTTGGATCCGAGAACAGTGTCCTTGACACGCTTGTGACGGTGATCAGCACGATATCTGCGATTTTTTCGCTTCTGTCCTATATTGAATATGTGAGCTTTAGTCTTTGCTCGGCAGTATTGACCGTTGTTCTTCACGCGATGATCATTCGCTCCGCCCCTGCGCAACTGCCTTACCTGATTTATTCGATCTATTCCGTCGTTTGTGTCGCCCTTGCTTTCCTAAAAACACGTTCGCTGTACCGTGAGCAACAAAGAGAAAAGAAAGAAAAATAAAAAAACGCCCCAGCGGGCGTTTTTTATTACAGAAAGCGCTTTCGGTATTCTCGGGGAGAAATACCGAACGCCTTTGAAAAGATGCGACAGAAGTAAAATGGGTCGTCAAAGCCGACGGTTTCGGCGATCTCTCCGATCTTCATATCCGTGTTGCGGAGCATCGCCTCGGCGTTGGAAAGGCGTAGCTCGTTGCGGTACTCTACGGGACTCTTTCCGGAAAAAACGTGAAAGCATCGATAAAAATAGCTTTCGCTGACACCGCACAGTGATGCGTAGTAGGGGACGTCCTTGTTCTCATTCCACTCGTTTTTTAGAGCCTCTACGCCAGCACGGATGGGGTAATACATGGCGAAGCTTTCCTCCCGTTTCTCGGCAAGCGTGTCAAGCAGGGAATAAAAGTCTGCGCCTGCACGCAGGTTGTTGCGTATTTCCGAGGCAGGGTGGAGGGTGACGTTCAAACGCTCGATCAGCACCTCAAATCGCCCCACGTCGCCCGCAGAAACAACGGCAACGGTATCGGATAGGTGAAGCTCCTCCACACCCATTAAACGAAAATTCAGCGTGTAAGTATCAATGCGGTTTTCGGACCCACCCGAAACGGTGACGGAATACTTTATGCCCGAGGGAATAAAAACGACGTCGCCCTTTTTGGCACAAACGACGTCGCCGTCGTGTAGATGAAACGTCACCGTGATGTTCGTACAAATAAAAAACAGTGCGGAGCTTGGTCGCGGGAAGTCTGCATATTGGGAAAAGGCGTGGCGCTTTGTCCAGGATTCGGGAAAGATCTCTAAATCGGAAAAGGAAAATGCTGTGTCACACAACTGTGAAAGGGAAACGGTACGCATGACTCTCACCTCGCTTGATAGAAGAATTATACTTTGTTTGTAGAGAAAAGTCAAGGTTTTTCTACAAAAATACATATCACTTTTTCAGAAGATGTGCTACAATAAGGTATCCCTTCACCAAGGAGTGCTTTCGTGGTCTATCTAATCGTTTTTCTTGCCCTCGTAGCCCTGACCGTAAAAGGGTATTGCGGCAAGCGGATCAGTACCGATGCGCAAGGCGTATTCGATACCAGCGTTTTCAATCTTTTGCGACTCGTTATGTGTGCGCTGATCGGTTTTTGCATCGTTTTGGCGGGAAATGCGGGAGCATCGCTTGCGATCGATGACGGAATGCTGTGGATCTGTGTGCTTGCAGGCGCCTCTAATGCGGCTTTTCTCGTGGGATGGATGCTTGCCGTACAGAAAAATACGATGGTTGCCGTGGATGTCACGTTAACACTGGGAGCACTGTTGCCTGCCGCTTTGTGTGCTGTTTTTTTCGATGAGCCTATCACGCTTGGAAAGCTTGGCGGCTTTGCTTTGATTTTTGTCGCTTCGATCGTTCTTTCTTCTCGTAAGAAATGTGTGAAGAAAAAAACAGGTTTTCTTTCTGTTTTTCTTCTTGTTTTTGCTGCGCTCGGTGACGGGTTAACGGGATTCTCTCAGCAGCTCTTTAAACAGTTTTACACCAAAAACGGTACCCGCGCAGGGGAGCAGATTTATCCCGATGCCGTTTACCATTTCTATACGTATGTGTTTGCCGCGCTGATCTTGCTTTTGGTGCTGATCGGTTTGGTTTTGGTAAGACGCCGTCGGGGGAAGACGCTGTCTTCGCGTCGCGGTGCGTATTTGCACGCGCTCCCGTATATTGCGGTGATGGCGCTGTGCCTTTTTGGCGCAAATTACGCGCAAACGACCGCCACGGGCGCCTTTGGTATGCCGTCCCAGGTTCTCTATCCCGTAGTCAAGGGCGGGTGCCTTGTTACTGCAAACGTCACGGCACTCTTTTTCGGAGAACGCTTTACAAGGCGCAGTGCACTTGGGACAGCGATCGCCTTGTGCGGTATCGTATGCTTAAATCTTTTATAAGGAGAAAGGCTATGGATGTTTTTGTGAATATTCAAGAGGCGGAGCTTGCCCTTACCCAAAAGCCGCTTTTGGCAACCTCGGCAGAGCGCTTTTTGATCTTGGATGACATCAAGTCCGACTACCGTGAGCTTTCTCATCCGCTTCGTTTTGCAAAGCTTTTATCCTTGCTTTTGGCGCGCGTTTCTGTGCCGCTTGCACCGCACGATCTGATTGCTGGAAGATGTGTTGACCGCCTTTTGACGGCGGAAGAGGAACGGCGCTTTGCGGCGTTTATCCGACATCCCGATTTTCCCGACGGTGGCAGCTTTCTTTCCTCGGGGCACGCCACTTATTCCTGGGAGATGGTCGTTTCTCTCGGCTTGCCCGGACTCAAAGCACAGGCGCAAGAACGGCTTTCCTTGGCGGACGATCCCGAGCAGAGGGATTTTCTGCTCGCAATCTTGGAGATCTACGACGCCATAGCCGCCTACCTTTTGCGCTATGCCGACGCGGCAGATGCGGCAGGAATGCACGCACTTTCCGAAAACCTGCATCAAGCCGCGACGACCCAACCGCAAAGCTTCGTCGTTGCCTTGCAGCTTTTATGGACGATAACGCTGATCGACTGCGCCTATATAACGGAAAACCCAACGCTTACCGTAGGCCGCCTTGACCAGATCCTTTATCCTCTTTACCGAGCCGATCTGGATGCGGGAAGACTGACGCGCCAAGAAGCGGCGGCGTACGTTACGGATTATTATTGCAAGCACAACCTCATTATGGGGCGCGGCGAGCACCAGGTTGGTGACGCATCCAACAGCACGACCTTTGCCCGTATTTTAAACTTTGATGCGCCGCAGTATTTGTTGCTTGCGGGTCGTGATGAGAAGGGCTCTCTTGCTGTCAACGAGTTGACGGAGCTATTTGCTGAGTGCATCGTTCCATCCTTTAAAAACCCCGTTGTGGTCGTGCGCTACGTCAAGGGAATGGACGAAAGCGCCCCCGTCCTTTGGAAAACGTTGACGGAAAAGGCACTTGCCAGCGCGTCGCTGATGTTTTACAACGACGACAACGTTTACGCCACCTGGCGGCGTATGGGGCTTCCCGAGCAGGACGCCCGCGCTTACGCGCATTTTGGATGCAACTGGCCCACGACGGGTGATAACGGTGCGTGGTTCGGCGGCGGACCGTCGTCGGTATGCTTTGACGCGTATGAAAATGAAGAAGAGAAGCGGGCGTTAGCCGCTCCGTACATGCGAATGAATGCCGAGCACGGCTGGCCCGAGGATCTCGTCGAGGTGCTTGGCGAGCTGTATGAGCAAAAGGGCGAGAGCGTCACGATCGAGGATGTTTACGAACGCTTCTTTTCTCGAATGTCGGATTTTCTTGATCGAAAGCTTGCCTTTTATGAGCGGGAGCTTGCCGCGCGGCGACGTCACCCCGCACGGCTTTTGACCTTCGGTGATGCATTTTTACGGAATTCTATCAAGGAAGTGGGGTGCTTTGCGGCAACCGCAAAATACCATTTTGAATTACAAAGCTTCCAAATGTTCGGGACGGTTGCCGACTCGGTGATCGCCCTGGATCAGCTCGTTTTCGTTCAAAAAAAGCTGACGCTTGGGACGCTTTTAGACGCACTTCGTGCGGATTTCGTCGGATTTGAAGAGGTCCTCGCGCTTTGCCGCGGTGCCGAGAAATACGGACAGGATACACCGCTCTCCAACGCCCATGCAAAGCGTCTTTCGCATACGGCGTGCTCCCTCGTGATCGAAAAGAATAAGCCGTATTTTGAAAAGGATCGGCTTTTCCTCGTGCCGTGCATGCAAAGCGATACGTGGCACTTAAAAAAGGGGGAAGCATACGGTGCAACGCCCGACGGACGCCGTGCGGGAATCCCGTTTTCTCAAAATTCTCGCCCATCAAACGGCGTTTGTAAAAACGGTATCACGGCGATGTTCAACGCAATGCTCAACCTTCCGACGGACGGTCTGCTTTCAGGCGCGTTAAACCTTGACGTGGACCCAAGGCAGTTCTCAGGGGAAAACGGCAAAGCGGTTTTTGCCGCCCTGCTTGCTGCGTATTTTAATCGCGGCGGATTACACGCTCAGGTCAGCGCACTCTCAAAAGAGGCGTTGTCGGACGCTGTGGTACATCCCGACGCCCATCGCGATCTGCGTGTGCGCGTTACGGGGTATAGCGGTGTTTTCGTTGACATTTGTCCACGCTTACAAAACGATATTATCAAGCGATTTGAATGATAAGGAGAACGACTTATGGAAAAGCTTGTACTTAAAAACGGACTTTGCGTGTCCGCGGTTGCACTTGGCGCGATGAATTTCGGGACCGCGACCTCGCCCGAGGAGTCCTACCGTGTGTTAGACGCGTATCTCGACAGAGGCGGAAATTTTGTTGATACCTCTAACAATTACGCCCATTGGGCAGGCACGGGCGACGAGAGCGAAACGGTGCTCGGGTCGTATTTCCGCGCGCGCGGCGGCAGAGATAAGATCGTGCTTGCGACCAAGGTGGGCTTCGACCGTCACGGTGAGGGCGCAGGTCTTCGCAAAGAGCAGATCGAATATTGGATCGACGAAAGCCTTCGTAAGCTCGGGACGGATTATATCGACCTGTACTATGCACACACGGACGACGTAAACACGCCCGCCGAGGAATATATGGAGGCGTTTGACCGTCTGGTCCAAAAGGGCAAGGTGCGCGCGCTCGGTACGAGCAATTTTGACACATGGCGTGTCGCTGAGGCAAACGCACTTGCTTCCCATAAGGGAATGACGCCTTTTTCCGTGATGCAGCAACGCTTGACTTATCTTCATCCGAAATTCGGCGTGGCACCCAAATACGTCTTTAACGAGTCGGTAAACCGTGAGCGCCTTCGTTTCCTTTGCGATAAGGGAATGCCCCTCGTTTCTTATTCCTGCCTGTGCAAGGGCGGGTATGAAAATGAAGAACGGATTCCCGCAGAATACGAAACGGGCGTGCGCTTTGCCGCTTTGAAGGAGATGGCAAAAGAAAAGGGCGTGAGCGCGAGCCCCCTGGTGGTTGCCTACCTCGTCAATCTTTACCGTTTGGAAGGATATCCGCGCGTCATTCCGCTTTTTTCTGCAAAGACGGAGCATCTGCTCGAAAACCTCGAAGGGCTTTCACTTTCTTTAACGCTGGATGAGCTTCTGGCGCTGGAGCGTGCGTGATATGAAGCTGCCCCTTGTTTTTGATATCAAGCGCGCATCAACGACGGACGGACCGGGGCTTCGCACGGTGGTCTTTTTTAAGGGCTGTAATCTTGATTGCTTCTGGTGCCATAATCCCGAGGGAAAGTCACCCCTTGCCCAGATTGCGTTTTTTAAAGACAAATGCATCGCTTGTGGCGCTTGTCGGCGTGTTTGTACTCATAGGGATACTTGCTCCTTGTGCGGCGCTTGCACGGAGGCGTGTCCTGCGGAAGCGCGTCGTCTTTACGGTGCATTATATGATGCAGAAGCGCTGATGACGATCCTTCGTGCGGACAAGCCGTATTTTGACGCCTGCGGCGGCGGCGTCACGTTTTCGGGCGGCGAGTGCATGCTCTATCCCGAGGCGGTCGCCCATCTTGCCAGCCGTTGCCGCGAGGAGGGAATTGCCGTTGCCGTAGATACGGCGGGCAACGTTCCGTTTTCGTCCTTTAAACAGGTATTGCCATTTGTCGATCTGTTTTTATACGACGTCAAAGCCCTGGATCCCGTGCTCCATCAAAGAGGAACGGGCGTCACAAACGAGCGCATCCTTGCCAATTTGGAAACGCTTCGAGAGTGCGGTGCCAAGGTCTGCATCCGCATTCCCGTGATTCCCGATTTCAATGCGGGAGAAGAGGTGGCAAGCATCCGCCGATACTGCGAAGCGCGAAGCTTACCCTACGAGGAGCTTGCTTATCACGCATTTGGAGAAGATAAACGCTCAGCGCTCCGTTGATGAAGAAGCGTGCAATTCTTGAAAAAGACTTGCACGTTTTTTTCTTTTATGTTAAAATTAAGGTAAGCGTAGTATTCTTGATCAAAAAGGGGGGAAGCAAATGAAGCTTTTGTATGCGGAGGATGAGCGTGCGCTTTCTGAGGCGGTCGTGGATGTTCTGGCGTATCACAAATATAGTGTCGATGCTGTTTTTGACGGTGCGGAAGCTCTTGCTTATGCGCAAAGCGGTGAATACGACGGAATCATTTTAGACGTGATGATGCCAAAGCTTGACGGCGTTTCCGTGGTGAGGCGCCTGAGAGAAGGTGGGAACAAGACCCCTGTTTTGCTTTTGACTGCGAAGGGGGAGATCGAAGACCGTGTTGAAGGCTTGGACGCCGGGGCAGACGATTATCTGCCTAAGCCCTTTGCTATGGGAGAGCTGCTTGCGCGTGTACGCGCTATGCTTCGGCGCAAAGAGACCTATACTCCCGACGTCTTGACGATGGGAAACACGTCGCTTGATCGCGGAAGCGGCATTTTAATCGTGGGTGAGCGGCAATCGGAGCTTCCGAATTTAGAATATAAGCTTTTGGAAACGTTAATGCTCAATACGGGTGTTTATCTTTCTACCGAGGCGCTTCTATGTCGCGTTTGGGGGTATGACACGGATGCGGAGCTCGGAATCGTCTGGGTCTATATTGCTTATCTGCGCAAGCGCCTTTCTGCTCTTGGCTCCGATCTTATTTTGCGAACACGGCGCAACGTCGGGTATTCTTTGGAGGTTTGCCGTGGTTAAGACACTACAAAAGAAGTTTATCATTACCGCTATGACAGCAGTCGGTATTTTGATTCTTGTGCTGATCGGCGCGCTTAATTTATTCCATATTATTTCTACGGATCACCGTAACGATATGTTGATGGACGCTCTGACAAAAATAGAGATGCCTCCGCAAGAGCCGGGCATGCAAAGACCAACTCCCGATTTTGAAACGCCTAAGGGGGATGGCGGCGGTTTTTTGGCAGGTGCTCCCAACGAAAACAGCAAGCAGAATGCTTCCTTTTTTCTCGTTTTTACGGATCCTCTCGGAAAAGTAAACGCGGTTGATTGCTCTCGTACCCCCTCCTTAGATGAAACGGCGGCGTATGATCTTGCGACGCGCGCGCTTGTCGATGGAAAAACGGAGGGGCAGATTGGAACGTGGCGATTTGCTTGCAAAGGAAATACGATAGAAGGCGTTGAGTTCGTTTTTCTTGATGTATCGGAGTCCGTGTCATCCGTTATACGACTGGCGTTGATCTCCGTTCTCGTCGCGATAGTTTCCTTCGGTGGGATGCTCTTTCTTGTCGTTCTGCTTTCACGCAAAGCAATTCGTCCCATAGCACGAAATATGGAGCAGCAAAAGCAATTTGTGACCGATGCAGGTCACGAGATCAAAACGCCTTTGGCAATCATTTTGGCTAATACCGAGGCGCTTGCACTTCACGAGGGGGAAAACAAATGGACGCGTAACATCCGTGAGCAAACGGTACGCTTGTCGGATTTGATGCAGAATTTGTTAGCACTGGCAAAAATCGATGAGAGTGTAGAGTCACTGCAAAAGGAGCAGACTAATCTTTCTGAGCTGGTGTGTGAGGTCGCCGATATGTTTGCGGAGGGCTTTTCGCTAAAGGATATTCAATATGAGCAGTGCGTGGAAGGTGAGATTTTTTGCGCGGTCAACCGCCCGCTCTTTACCAGCCTCGTCTGTACGCTGCTTGATAATGCTGTGAAGTACACATCAAGAGGTGGCAAGGTACACCTTGCCTTAAACCGCGTGGAGAAAAAGATTCACCTCTCCGTTGCCAATACCGTGGAGAAGGTGCCGAGCGTGCCGCCTGAAAAGCTGTTCGATCGTTTCTTTCGTACCGATCCTTCGCGGCGTGCTGACGGTGGTTTCGGCATAGGACTTTCCGCTGCCCGTACCATCGTTGAGGCGCACGGTGGTAAGATCATTGCAAAATACGAAAAGGATCAAACGATTGCCTTTTGGGTAACCCTTTGAAATTTAGAGAAAAAAGAGAAAATTTTTCTCTTTTTTCTTTTTCTAAAGCCCTCTTAAGGTTGGTGCGGTATGATGCGAACAAGGAGGTGCGTTATGGCTTATCAATCAGTTTTTAAGCGGATCGAATTAAAATATCTGATCACTGCCGAGCAAAAAGAGCGCCTAATGCGTGCTATTGGGGCGCACCTTCGGGAGGATGCCTACGGAGAAACGGTTATTCGAAACTTGTATTTTGATACACCTGATTACCGTTTGATCCGTCGCTCCGTCGAAAAGCCCCCTTACAAGGAAAAGCTCAGGATGCGAAGCTACGGACGGGCGGAAAAAAAAGACGTTGTTTTTCTTGAGATCAAGAAAAAATATAAGTCCGTCGTGTATAAAAGACGAATGTCAATGACGGAGGAAAGCGCGATTGCGTGGATAGAAAAGCGAGAGCCGTCGGCGCCCTTGACGCAGATCGCAAAGGAGCTTGCGTATTTTAGAGATTTCTACGCCTCTTTGCGCCCGATGGCGTTTATTTCCTACAAGCGGCAAGCGTACTATGCTAAGGACGACCGCGAGCTTCGCGTAACCTTTGATGAGGATATCCGCTACCGCGGAGAACTGCTGACGTTAGACTCCGAGCCGTTTGGTGACGCGCTTCTGCCGAAAGGGAAGGCTTTGATGGAGATCAAGTGCATAGGAGCGATACCGCTTTGGCTTGTTCACGTTCTTTCGGATGAAAAAATCTATAAAACGTCGTTCTCAAAATACGGAACGGCATATTTAAAATTCATTTTACCTAAAATGCAGGAGGATAAATTGTGATGATCGGACAAATTTTTAAAGGAGTCTTTGATACGGACACAACGCGCGTGATCGCCGTTTCCGATTTTCTGCTTTGTATTGGATGCGCTATCCTCATTGGTGGGTTAATGGCACTTGCATACGCCTATCGAAGCCGCTACACCAAAAGCTTTTTGGTAACGCTTTTGCTGTTGCCCTCTGTCGTTTGCGTTGTTATTATGATGGTCAACGGAAACGTCGGTGCAGGCGTTGCGGTTGCGGGCGCCTTTAGTCTTGTGAGGTTTCGGTCCGTCCCCGGGACGGCAAAAGAGATCACGATGCTTTTTCTTGCAATGGGTGCGGGGCTCGTGACAGGAATGGGGTATCTCGCTTATGCGCTTTTGTTTACTTTGATTATGTGCCTTTTCGTCTTCGTTTACAGCCGTTTTGGTTTTGGTGTGGGAAAGCTTGCCCAGACTCACAAAACGTTAAGCGTCACCATCCCCGAGGATTTGGATTATACGGGCGTTTTTGATGAGATCTTTGCGCGATATGCGAAAAGCTATGAGCTGACACGGGTGAAAACCACGGCTATGGGAAGCCTTTTTCGTCTGACCTATGACGTGGTACTGTTAGATCCAGAAAAGGAAAAGGAGATGCTTGACGCCATCCGTGTGCGAAACGGAAATCTTGAAATTGCTTTGTCACGGCAGGAAAACAGCACTTCTGAACTATAAGGAGTCATTTATGTGGAAAAAGATTACAGCCCTTTCTTTGCTTCTTTCCGTTTTGTTGCTTTATGGTTGCGCAGACCCCCAAGCAGGGGATAAAACTGACACTGCGGAGCCCATTGCTGATGCCGATACCATCTTCACGGAGCGTGATTTTGACGCATCCTACGACGACGCATCTTGTGTTTCGATAACGCTTGCGGACGGTGATTGCTATGCGAACTCCGATACCGTTGTTATAGCAGGCGATACCGTAACGATCACACAAGCGGGGTGTTATTGGATCACGGGAACACTCACTAACGGTGCGCTCGTTGTTTCCGTCCCCAAAAACGATAAAGTACAATTGGTTTTTTCGGGTGTCAGCATCCAAAATGAAACGCACGCGGCCCTTTATGTTCGGGAAGCGGAAAAGGTGTTTTTGACGCTTGAGGAGGGGACGGAAAACACGCTTGTAAACGGGGGTGTCTTCACGCAGACGGATGAAAACGAGGTCGATGCGGCGCTTTTTTCCAAAGAAGACGTAACGATAAACGGAAACGGCACCCTCACCGTAAGCTCTCCGGTGGGGCACGGTATCGTTTCCAAGGATACGCTTAAGCTGACGGGTGGCGTGATTCAGGTGATGTCGGCATCGCACGGAATCGTCGGCAAGGACAGCCTTTGCGCGTGCAATACCACCGTAATAGCCCAAACGGGGAAGGATGGCTTGCACGCCGAAAATAACGACGACGGGGCGCTTGGATACGTTTATATCGATAGCGGCTCCTACACCCTGACCTCTGAGGGTGACGGGATCTCTGCGTCGGGAAAAATGCAGATCAACGGCGGTGCTTTTACAATTGTTGCAGGCGGCGGTAGCGAAAATGGAGAAGATAAAACCTCCGACGAATGGGGAAATATGCCCGGAGGAATGCCGGGCGGGTTTCCTGGCGGGATGCGTCCCGGCGGCAGAGGCGCAACGGGGACAATGACAAGCGCTGAGGACAGTACGAGCATCAAGGGGATCAAAAGCGGAGATGACCTTTTGATAAACGGCGGAGACTTTACGATCGACGCTGCGGACGATGCCGTTCACAGCAACGCCTGCCTTAGTGTTTTTGCAGGTAACTTTGCGATAGAAACGGGAGACGACGGGTTTCATTCTGACGAAACTCTTTCGGTTCTGAACGGTACGATCACAGTGGCCGAAAGCTACGAGGGGTTGGAGGGGCTTCACGTTTTCGTTTCCGGCGGTAACGTGACCCTTGTTTGCGATGACGACGGCATCAATGCGGCAGGCGGCACGGACGGTAGCGGTATGGGCGGATTTCGCGGAAACGATGCTTTTGGCGGCGGAGCCTCGAACGGAAGCATTACGATTTCCGGGGGGACGCTCTGTATTCGTGCTTCTGGAGATGGAATCGATGCCAACGGCTCGCTTTTGATCAGCGGAGGTCATACCACGGTTTGCGGTCCCACCTCGGGTGATACGGCGACGTTGGATTATGACACAAGCGCTATGATCACGGGCGGTGTATTTATCGGTACGGGAGCCTCGATGATGGCACAGAGCTTTAGTGCCGGTGAGCAGGGAATTATCGCCTTGCAGGTCGGAAATCAAGCGGCAAATACAAAATTTAGCGTGTTGGACGCGGACGGGACGGTCCTTTTGGAGTACGCACCGCCGCTTTCTTATCAGATTATGATCTATAGCGCCCCTTCCCTCAAAAAGGGAGAGAGTTATACTGTATCTATCGGCACTTATAGCGGTGCCTTTGAGGCGCGTTAAAACAACAAAAACAGAGCCGTGTGGCTCTGTTTTTGTTGTATAACGAAAACCACGCGATAGTCGCGTGGTTCCAAAGAGGTTAACCGGTGAAAAGAAATCCTCCAATGTGTTATAATGAATTGACCTGCCAGTCAAAACAAAAAACGCATTGGAGGATTTATCTATGAAAAAAGAGCCCATAGACAACAACATTATAGCACATACATCATGGAATTGCAAGTACCATATTGTCTTTGCTCCAAAGTATAGACGCAAGGTGTTTTTCGAAGAAAAACGGCTAGAAATACGAGAAATACTACGACAATTATGCCAATGGAAGGGAGTAGAAATAATAGAGGGAGAAGTATGCCCGGATCATATACATATGCTGGTAAGCATCCCGCCCAAAATGAGCGTTTCGGGCTTTATGGGATATCTGAAAGGCAAAAGTGCGCTTTTAATATTTCAGAAATGGGGAAATATGAAATTTGCGTACCGAAACCGCGAATTTTGGTGCAAGGGATATTACGTAGATACCGTGGGGAAGAACACAAAGGCAATAAAGGAATATATCGCAAATCAGTTGACGAAAGACAAAGAGTGTGATCAAATAGCTATGTTCGACCCACGGGACCCATTTATGGGTAGTAAGTAGCAGTTGCATGGCTGGCAGGCCAACAAAAAGCGCACTTGTGCGCCGCCAGTATTATTAGGGCTATGCCCGAAAATGAAATACCCCCCGTTATACGGGGGGATTTTTATTTCCGACTTTTTTCTTGACATTTTGATGCAGATATGGTAGAATGAAAAAGAATTTATGACTTACGGTATAGCACCAGGTGGAACGAAATTTCCGTTTCGAGGTGCGTGAGGGTCAAGAGCTTTTCCTGGTCTTGCTTGCTCGTTTTGTAGTAGTAGGGTGTCATCATAAACAGGTCGGAGATCGACTCGGTACCCTCTAGCGCGAGGGAATAGGAGATCTCGTTTGCCTCGACCACGGAAAAGCCATCGATCGCGTCGTCCTTGGGGCAGTTTAGGTACGGCTCGTCGTAAAGTGCCGATTTAAGGCCGTATAAATGCCTTTCCCCCGGGTACGCCATCAAAAACAGTCCGTCATCCTTCAAGACGCGTAAGACCTCTTCGCGGCAGAAGGGGGCAAAGAAGAGAAGGGCAAGATCCATCGATGCGGACGAAACGGGCATACAGTGGGCGCCCGCGACAAACAGAAAATCCGCCGCACGGCGCTTTGCCGCCCACTTGACGGCTTCCTTGGAGATATCGAAGGCGTAGACCGTGGCGTCCGTATCTGCGAGCGCGCTTTGAATGCCTTCGGTATAATATCCCTCGCCGCACCCAATATCCAAAACGGCGGCACCGCTCGGTGTATATTTTTTTACGATCTCTTGGGCTTTCTCAAGCAACGGCTGATAATATCCGCCACCGAGAAAACGGCGTCGTGCGTTGACCATCAGCGCGTTATCGCCACGGACCCCGCCCTTGATATGTAACAGGTTTACGTACCCTTGCTTTGCGATGTCAAAGGAATGGGCGCTCTCGCAAACGAAGGCGCGTTCCTTGCGCGACAGCGCGTCGCCGCAAACGGGACAAACCAGCAATTCAGTTTGTTTCATAGAAACACCTCACTTTTTCAAAGACTATCTTACCTTATTTTCTTTGAAAAGTCAACTCTTTTTTATGCGAAAGGAAGGTTATTGGCGTATGAAAACGATAGGAAGGATCCTTGGCGTTGATTACGGTGACGTGCGCACGGGACTTGCCGTGTCTGACCCCTCGGGCTTTTTGGCGTCGGGGATCGGTACCATCCGTCCCGGCGGGATGCGAAATACTGCGATCGCGGTGGCAGAGGAAGCCAAAAAGCAGTCTGCCGTTTTGATCGTGATCGGGCTTCCCAAGAATATGGACGGAAGCGAGGGCTTCCGTGCACAGGCGGTGCGCGCCTTTGCCGCTCTTCTTTCGGAATATACGGAGATCCCTTACGAGTTTTACGACGAGCGCCTCAGCACTGCCGCCGCGCATCAAATATTAAATTTGACGGAAACGGGTGGGAAAAAGCGTAAAAGCGTGATCGATACGCTCTCTGCACAGATCATTTTGCAGAATTATTTAGACAGTGCTTCGAGTCTTTAACGGCTTTTTCAAAGAAAAACCGCTCACCTTTCATTTATCCTTCACATTATGTGGGTATAATGAAGGTGGAAATATAGAAAGGTGCTTTCATTAGGAGAAACGATTATGAGTGAAGATTTTTATAGCGGTCCCGATAAGGACGAGAAGGAAAACGGCGACGGCACGTCCGCGAACGCCTCTTCCTCCGTCGAGTTTGGACCCGATACCTTTTATCAAGCGACGAAGAGCGCGAGAAAAAAGCAAAAGGGAAAAACGATTGCCATCGTGCTTTCGCTTTGTCTTGCGTTCTCCGTTCTCTTTGGCGCTTTTGGCTATGGGATCGGCAAAGTCGTAAGCGATCGGCTGCAAGAGACGCCTCCTGCGGGAGATGCGACGGGCGGTAGCACTGGCAACCAAACGCCCGCGACGGGTGGAAACACGGTGATCATGAACCAAACGGACGCGACGGCGGCAACCCTTGAAGAGGGAACCGTTACCGCGGTCGTCAACAAGAGCGCCGCGAGCGTGGTGGAGATCATGATCACGGCGTATTCCTACGGAAGCGCTACGGAAACCGTCAGCGGTGCGGGAAGCGGTGTGATCATCGCCGAGGATCAGACGGGAACGAAGACCTATATCGTGACGAATAATCACGTTGTGGAAGGGAATTACAGCGAGATCTACGTCCGCACCAACGCAGGAAAGCAGTATACGGCGAAGATCGTTGCAACGGATTGGCAATCGGATATTGCCGTGCTTGAAATTGAAGCGTCGGGAATGACGAAGGCGACTTGGGCAAACAGCGACTTACTCTTGCAGGGGCAGGACGTCGTCGTGATCGGCAATCCTCTCGGCGCACTCGGCGGCTCCGTTTCGCGCGGTGTGCTTAGCGGCGTGGAGAGAACGCTCACCATCGAGGGCGTACCGATGAAGCTCTTGCAGATCGACGCTGCCGTCAATCCCGGAAACTCGGGCGGCGGGCTTTTTGATATGAACGGCAACCTGATCGGGATCGTGAACGCTAAGAGCGTTGGCACGAATATCGAGGGGCTTGGGTATGCCATTCCTTCTAATTATGCAAGGCAAATGGTAAGCGAGCTTTTAGAAAAGGGATACGTTGCGGGTCGCGTCGATCTTGGATTGATCTTTCGCGAAACGACCACGACGGGCGGTCTTGTGATCAGCAGCTATGCTTACAACGAGAGCAGCACCACCACGATCCAGTCGGGCGACGTGCTCGTCGGAATTGAGATCGACGGAGAACAAATCGTGATCTCATCCTTAAGCGATTATCGCGGCGTTTTGGCGCAGCTGTCGGTCGGCGATTCGGTCAAGGCAACGATCGGACACGTCAAGCAATTCGGTTTTTATCAACAAACGCAGTATTATACCGTGACGCTGACGGCAAGAGAGGTCACCCCGTAAAACAAACGAAAGCCCGATGGACGATTCTGTCGGGCTATACTTAAAAGGAGCAAAAAAATGAAGCTTTTGATAGTTGACGACGAGGACAGCATCCGCGCACTTGTGCGAAAATACGCAGAATTTGCTGGATATGATGTAGCAGAAGCGACTGACGGCATGAAGGCGGTTCTTTTGTGCCGCGAGGAGCGCTTTGACGCGGTTATTATGGATATTATGATGCCCGAGCTCGACGGCTTTTCCGCATGCCGTGAGA
This sequence comes from Clostridia bacterium, assembly GCA_017456985.1. Classification (GTDB taxonomy): domain Bacteria; phylum Bacillota; class Clostridia; order Oscillospirales; family CAG-272; genus UBA1740. The sequence continues at coordinate 51,817 of JAFTIH010000028.1, forward strand.
TCCGCAAGTTTTCCGACGTGCCGATCTTGCTTCTCAGCGCGCGCGGTGAGGAGTACGACAAGATCAACGGATTTGAATTTGGTGCGGACGATTACGTTGTAAAGCCCTTTTCTCCGCGTGAGCTGATGCTTCGCGTGGAAGCCGTTTTACGCCGTGCACGCGCGGGCGTGGTGCGTGAAGAAAAGACGGAAGAAAAAAGCGAGATCTATTCCTACGACGGCTTGACTGTGGATTTTACCGCGCGCATCGTGACGATCGACGGAAAAGCTCTTCCGCTTTCTCCCAAGGAATACGATCTTTTGTTCTATTTTGTGAGAAACCGCAATATCGCGCTTTCCCGTGAAAAGCTGATCTCCGAGGTCTGGGGCTACGATTTTTACGGCAGTGATCGGACGCTGGATACGCACATTAAGCTCTTGCGCAAGAGCATTGGCAGATTTGCCAAGTGCGTGGTCACGCTACGCGGCGTGGGGTATCGCTTTGACGCGCCGTAAGCGTGGAGCCCCCAAGATCAAGTGGTCGCTGTTCGTTTCGTTTACAGCCATTACCGCTTTGATCTTGATGATGGTCACGCTGTTGCAGGTCCTACTGATCGACACGGTATATGGGTTCACCGTGAAAAGCCGTATGCGCAGCTTGGTGTATGAGATTGGGTATCTTGCAAACAGCGAGAGTTTTTCCGAGGATGCCGAGACGCTTGCGCAAGAGTCATCGACGGCGCTTGCGGTGTATCTGATCGACGGAAGCTCGCAAACGTTGATTGCCGAAAGCACGGAGCACCTAAGTGTTTTAGAGCGTCTTGACAGCGCCGAGATCGAAACGATCTACCGCTTTGCCAAGGAAAACGGCGGCTTTTTCCAGGAAACGCTGGGCGATACGCTGAAGGATAACCGTTTTTCGCCAAACGAGCGCAAAGGACGGCTTCTGTCTGCCTTCGTTGATGAGCGCGCAGACGGTAGCACGCTATTGATCCTTTTGGATACGGCGCGGACGCCTATGAAGCACCTGGTTCTTCTGATGCAAAATCATTTTTCGCTCGTATCCGTTTTGATGCTTGCCGTATCGGCGGGTATTGCGTTTTTGCTTGCCCGTCACATTGCCGCCCCGATAGAGCGCATCAGCGGAAAGGCGAAACGGATGGCAAAGGGCGAGTACGACCTTGATTTCAGCGAAAATTCTTATCGGGAGATCGCGGAGCTTTCCGAGATCCTGAACCAAACGTCCGACGAGCTGACCAAGGTCGATCGGATGCAAAAGGAGCTTGTCGCAAACATTTCCCACGACCTGCGCACCCCTCTGACGATGATCGTCGGGTACGCCGAGGTGATGCGCGATATCGAAGGGGAGAATACGCCGGAAAACGTTCAGGTGATCATTGATGAGGCAACGCGTCTTTCCGCACTCGTCAACGATCTTCTGGAGATCTCGCGCTTCCAAGGGGGGATCGAGGAGTGTAAGATGACGTCCTTCGATATGGTGCTTCTTGCGAACGAAACGGTGGAGCGATATCGCCGCTTGAAGGAAAACTCGGGCTTTACGTTCGGCTTTGAGGCGAAGGGCGAGGCGCCCGTGCTTGCCGATCGGGCAAAGATCGCGCAGGTGCTTTGCAATCTCATCAATAACGCGATGAACTATTCGGCGGAGGAAAAAACCGTATATTTGCGCGTTCTTTGCGATGACGTGCGTGTCAGGGTCGAGGTGGAGGATCACGGTATCGGTATTTCCGCGGAGGATCTGCCAAATGTTTGGAACCGCTATTACCGTGTGGACCGTAAGCACAGAAGAAGTGTGACGGGAAGCGGTCTCGGTCTTTCTATCGTGCGGGAGATCTTCGAACTGCACAGCGCCCGTTACGGCGTCAGTAGCGAGCTAGGGCGGGGAACGACGTTCTGGTTCGAGCTTCCGCTTTATAGCGACGCTCTTCCCGCAGAGCGCGTATGAGCGTGTATGAGTTTTTAAAAAGCTCTTGACAAACGAGACGGAAACGAATAGAATAGAAGCAGTATTTTTTAAGAAAGTGACAGTAATGATATGCGAATGAGAAAGAAAAAGCACGGTGAAGAACGGCTCGCTGCTTGCCGTGCGATCTTGTGTGAAAAAGAGCAGGCACCCCTCGGCGCCGCGCTGATCGCCGATGCAAGTGCGCCCGTGTGCCTTGAGATCGGATGCGGAAAGGGTGGCTTCGCTTGCGCTATGGCAGAGAAGCATCCCGACCGTGCCTTCTTCGCGATGGAGCGTATTCCCAACGTGATGATCTGCGCGCTGGAAAAGGCGATGGCACGGGTAGAAGAGCGCACGGCGGATAATTTGCGCTTCATCATCGCTAACGCCGATGATCTTGAAGAGTGGTTTGCGCCTGCCTCGGTGGATTTTCTCTATCTGAATTTCAGCGATCCGTGGCCCAAGGCGCGTCATACTGCAAGACGCTTAACGCATCGCAATTATTTGCAAAAGTATTTCCGCGTGCTCAAGCCTACGGGTGTGTTACAGTTTAAAACGGACAACGTTGCGCTCTTTGATTTCACGCTTGAGGAGATCGAAGCGCTTGGGTTAACTCCCGTTGCTTTGACGCGTGACCTGCATCACTCTTCCTATATGGAGGATAACGTGATGACGGAGTACGAGATGAATTTTTCTTCCCAGGGCTATCCCATCCATATGCTGCGCTTAACGCCACCGAAAAAATAACAAGAGAGACAGTAGTATGGCAACGACAAAGGATTTCAAGCAAGGACACAGAGAGCGTGTTCGGGCAAGGTTTTTGCGCGAGGGACTTCGTCCTTTTCAGGATTACGAGGTGCTTGAGCTTTTGCTCTTCTACGCCGTACCGCGCAGAGATACTAAGCCGATCGCTCATGCCTTGATCGACAAGTTCGGAACGCTGGAACGGGTTCTTTGTGCCTCGGTCGCGGAGCTGTGTACCGTAGAGGGCGTCGGCAAGCGTACTGCCGAGTTCTTGCTTTCTGTTTTCCCCTTTATGCATTACGTTGCGCGTGTGGAAGCGCATACGGAAACCTATAACGAGGAAAAGCGGCTGGCGGATTATTTTTATGCGCGCTTTAACAAGCTTGCCCAGAAAAGCTCTGCGCTCGTGTTGCTCAATAACCGCAACGAGATCATTCGCCATCTTCTTTTGCCCAATGATAGCTGTATTTCACTGATCAATACGGGCAATTTGGCAAGGCTGGTATATTCTTACCGTGCCTCGCAGGTCGCTTTTGCCGATTATAAGGCAAACGGCATTGCTTTTCCCGAGGGAACCGTAATGAGTAGCATCTCCCTGTTGCGCGATGAGCTTTCGGCGCTCGGTATTCATATGAAGAACTATCTGGTCGTGGCAAACGGTGTATACAGCTCCGTTCCTCGCTTGATGAGTGGGGGCTTTGTGAAGAGCGCACAGTCACTTTTGGTGGAGCCGTGCGAAAGTACGTTTCACGAGCTGAACGAAGACTCCCTTGAGGCGCTGATCAAGATCTTTTCTCTGGTTTTGCCCGAGGAAAAGGCAAACGAGCTTTCCGTTTCCTTGCTCACAAAATACGGAACGCTCGGAACGTTGCTTCTCGTACCGCATCAAACGCTCGTGGAAGAAAACGAGGAATATGCCTCGGCGCTTCTTTTTCTGAGGATCGTTTCGGAGGTCTACGGAAACGCTCACATTTCCCGTATCCGCGCCGAGAAAAAGATCTACCGATCGGCTCGCGAGCTCGGGGAAATGTTTTGTGATGCCATCGGCACCAATTGCGAAGAAACGGTCGTGCTTGGACTTTTTGACAAGGATAAACGCTTGATCGAGCTCGTTCCGTGCTCTCACGGCTCCGTGAATACGGCGTCAGTCGTGATGCGAAGCGTGACCGAGCTTGCTATCGCATACCGTGCGGCTTACGTGGCGATCTCGCACAATCACCCATCGGGAGACCCCATTCCAACGTCACAGGATCTTGCCTTGACGACGGGCACGCGGGACGCACTCCATAGCATAAACGTCTTATTCTTGGACCATTTTATCGTTACGGAGCGCGACGCCATCGCCGTTTCCCGACACGACAATCGGCACAGCCTTACGGATGCCGACGATTCCTTTTATGAATGATGGATCAAAATGTAAGAAACCACTGCGAAAGCAGTGGTTTCTTTGTATTTGCAAGGTGTGACGGGGGACCCTGTGGGGGAGTCGCGCGATGCTATGCATCGCCGTGTTCTTTGCGGTGTCGCCCTCCACCGAAGCAAAAAGGCACCCGCGCGGTGCGCTTTTGCGTTTGTGAGTAATTGGTGAATAGGATAAAAATCCTAATGGGTGCATTTTAAGGTAAATAGGTATAGATCAAGGTCAACGAGTGCAATTTTAACGATAGGTGTATTTCAGACGATAATACCAAACTCATCATTAATGCCTTTCCAAAGATTCTCAATCGCGGTATTCAATTTGTAAATTCGTGAGCCTTGATATATTCAATGAAGGTTTTCATGCTTTTCGAGAGCCATTTGTTTTTATGATATATGAGCTGCTTCCAAATGTCAATATGCATATCGACAACGTCAAGGTAACACAGCTCTCCCGATGCGATCAACTCATCGGTAACGAAATCAGGCAAAAAAGAGATCATATCGTTTTCTATTAAAACTGAAGTAATGATGTCTGTGCGCCCGATCTCGAGGACCGGCGTGATCTCCAAGGACTTTTTAGCAAGCTCTCTATCAAAAACGCGGCGGTAGCCTTGACCGTACTCGGTCAGCACAAAAGGCTCTTCGATAATATCTTTGATCGACAGCCCTTTGCAGTGGGCGAACTTGGATTCTGATGATGCCACAAAATGCATTGGTATCTTCTGTTCTTTTGCAACGACATAATCTTTATTATATAGATGGTGGTCGAGTGTAATAATGACGTCTGCCTCGTTACGGTCCAGCATATGGAGCAGATTACCTGAATCTCCCGTGGAAAACCTAATATAGATAGACGGATATCTCCTGTGAAAATCCGCATAGTGAGCTGAGATCATTTTCTCGCAGACAGAATCGGGCGTCACGATATGCAAATGACCTTTCAGATCTTCTTTCGCGAGCGTCTCTTTAAAATCCTCGGTCAGCGCACGCACCTGATGTGCATAGGAAACAAGCTCGTGCCCTTGCTCCGTAAGTGTGATCGTGTGGTTGATCCGTTCAAATAAAAGGCAATCAAGCTCATCCTCAAGCTGCTTTATTTGAAAGGAGATCGTTGACTGCGAATATCCCAGGTGCTCCGCTGCCTTTGTAAAGCTTCCAAGCTCTGCGACGTGTATAAAGGTGATCAGATTTCTAAGTTCCATAACGCATTCTCCGTGTATCGAAAAAATAGATAGTTGTCATCGAAATCATTTGCTTGACTAATGATGAAAGTTATTATATACTAATCTCATCAAAAATGCAACCCCTTTTATAAAAGTTATCGAAAATCCTTTCATAAAAGAAGAGGGCGAGCATCAAAAATTAGATAATAACAAAAGCTATGATGAAGAATGGTCACAGCGATCACGCATTTCAGAGAGCCGATGGTTGGTGCGAATCGGTATGTAAAAGCTATGTCCTCTCCCTTCTGAGCCGTTCACCTGAAAGCCGATCTCGGTGCATAGGGTGTCCCGTGTATGCTACGTCAGTGCATAGAGGTTGTTCGATCTCGAAAACAAAGGCGTTGATGAAGACGGAAACTACGAGCGATTTTCACAGAGAGTCGGGGATGGTGCGATCCCGATAAATGACAGTAGATTTCCCATCCCTTCTGAGCCGGAAGTCCCAAAGGCATAAACACCCAGTAGGCGCTTCCCGTGTATGCTACGTTAGTGCATAGAAGTTGTCTGACTTCGAAGAGGTGGCGGAGCGTTTATATCCGCAATTTGAGTGGTACCGCGAGTGTTGTATATTTATATAAGCACCCGTATCAAAGCAGAATTTTAGGCTTTGAGGCGGGTGCTGTTTTTTGTCCCAAGGTCGCCACATCACAAAACAGCAAAACTTACGAA
>JAFTIH010000005.1 GCA_017456985.1 Clostridia bacterium
CGAGGGCTTGAACTGCTCTTTAAGCAGTTCTCTATGAGCTTCGTTTCCAAAGCTTTGTTCGGTTTTCAATGGGCGTTTATAAAAGAAGAGAGGTTCGCAGGAACCTCTCTTCTTTTATATCAAGAGCCGCAGGCTCTTGTATGGAATCCGACCGCAGGTCGGTATGTCATCCGCCGCAAGGCGGCATAAAAGAGGCATCCGCTGCAACGACGTTTTTTATCAAGAGCCGCAGGCTCTTGGATATCATCCATTCCAGCGGAATGGCATATCATCCGCCCCGTAGGGGTGGTATATCATCACCGAAGGTGTATATTATCAAGGCGCAAGCCTTGCATTTCGTGGCATCCTCGGCGGTCGTGGCGTTCTTTTAAATGCTTGACAAAAGCTCGCTTGCGTGCTATAATGAGGGTGAAGGGAAGTGATGTGCGTGAAAAAAACGATAACGACCGCTTTGTGTTTTCTTCTTTGTTTTCTTACCTTTTTCTCCGTCGTCGCGTGTGACGAGGGCGAAGAAACCCCCATCGGCGGCGAAGAATGGATGGACGTCGCCCGCATCGAGGTCTCCTTTGGCGAAGAGGTGCGGCTTTTCACGTCCGAAGTCCGCAAGCGAGAGATCAAAGCCCTCGTGGATGCGATCAAGACGGGGACTACCGTCAGTGACCTGCCCTCTGCCGATCGCGCCGACGGCGAATACGATATGATCTTTTCTGATTTCCTCACGGGCTCGGCACGCTCTGCGCATTACCGCCTGACGCCTACCGTGCTGTTTGATTTGACAAGCGATACCGCCTACGCCGTTACGCAGGCGCAGTACGATGCCCTTGTCGCGATCCTTACCATACCGCCTACCCCCGGACAATCTCTATAATAAAACGCCCGTGACCTTCGTCACGGGCGTTTTATGTGCTAAAATGTAAAGAATTGTTTACACGTTGAAGCGGAAAAGCACGATATCGCCGTCCGCCATCACGTATTCCTTGCCTTCGCTGCGGAGCAGACCCTTGTCCTTGACTGCCGCCATACTACCCTCGCGCATCAAGTCCTCAAAGGAAACCACCTCGGCGCGGATGAAGCCGCGCTCGAAATCACTGTGGATTTTGCCCGCCGCCTGGGGCGCCTTGGTGCCCTTGGTGATGGTCCAAGCGCGTACCTCGGGCGTGCCAGCCGTTAAGAAGCTGATGAGTCCGAGCAGGGAATAGGAAGCGCGGATGAGCTTGTCAAGACCGCTCTCGCTGATGCCAAGATCCTCAAGGAACATCTCCTTGTCCTCGCCCTCAAGCTCGGCAAGCTCCGCCTCGATGCCCGCACAAACGGCAATGATCTCCGCGCCCTCGCTTGCGGCGAATGCGGCGAGCTTCTTGTAACCGTCGTTTTCCGCGTATGCACCCGAAACCTCGCTATCCGAAACGTTTGCCACATAAATGATGGGCTTTTTGGTGAGCAAGCGCGCCTCGTAGAGCATATCCTCTTCCTCCGCGGTCAGGGGAACGGTGCGCGCGCTCTTGCCGTCGCACAGTGCGGCGTAAATGCGCTCCAGCACCTCAACCTCGGCAAGCAGCGACTTGTCCGACTTTGCCGCCTTCTTCTGGCGCTCGATGCGGCGCTCCACCATTTCCATATCGGCGAAGATGAGCTCCATATTGATGGTCTCCACGTCGCGGATGGGGTCAACGCTTCCCTCAACGTGGATGATGTTGTCGTCCTCGAAGCAACGCACGACGTGAACGATCGCGTCAACCTCGCGAATGTGCGAAAGGAACTTGTTGCCAAGACCCTCGCCCTGTGCCGCGCCCTTGACAAGACCCGCAATATCCACGAATTCAATCGTGGCAGGGGTGAATTTCTCGGGATGGTACATCTCGGCGAGCTTATCCAAACGCTCGTCGGGAACCGATACGATGCCCACGTTGGGGTCGATGGTGCAGAAAGGATAGTTTGCGCTTTGTGCGCCCGCGTTTGTCAATGCGTTAAAAAGGGTGCTCTTGCCTACGTTGGGCAAGCCCACGATACCAAGCTTCATGTCATTCCTCCGTGACGGTGTTCTTTATCCTAGTTATTGTAGCACATTTGCGCCGCAAAATCAAGGAGTTCGCGCGAGAAAACGAAAACTTTTTGCTTCGCGTCCTTCTTTTAGTCGTTTTTGCGGGAAGCATCACACAAATTTCTCCAAAAATTATGCAAAAGCACACAAAAACCCCTTGCTTTTTTTGTTCATATATTGTATAATAATTTTGTTAAAATTGCAGAATCCTTAACAAACTTCACAATTACAAGAGCCCTCGGCTCCGCGCCGGGGAAAAGAAAGGATAGGCACCGTATGCTGGACACCAAAATTTTAATTGTTGATGACGATCCTTATATTTGCGAAGCGTTCCAAATGAACCTTGAAAACGAGGGGTATCAGGTAGCGATCGCCAACGACGGTATCGAGGCGGTCAACCTCTTCCGTCAGTACGCTCCCGACCTCGTTCTTCTCGATCTGATGCTCCCCAAGAAGGAGGGCAGAGAGGTCTGCCGCGAGATGCACGAGATCTCCCCCACCACCCCCATTATTGTCGTGTCCGCCAAGGATAACCCCGTCGATAAGGTCGTGGCATTTGAGCTTGGCGCCGAGGACTTCGTGGTAAAGCCCGTCGAAAAGAGCGAGCTTCTTGCCCGCATCAAGGTCCGTCTGCGCGGCAGCGCGTCTCGCGTACGCCCCAGTGACGACGAAACCGTGCGTTATGAAAATATGGAGGTTTCGCTCCAGAAGTACGAGCTGAAGATCAACGGCGTTCCCGTTCCCGTTCCTCCCAAGGAGCTGGAGCTGCTCTACTTCCTCGCCTCCAACAGCAACCAGGTATTTCGCCGCGATAAGCTCCTCGATAAGGTCTGGGGCTTTGACTACCTCGGCGACTCCCGTACCGTTGACGTCCACGTCAAGCGTCTGCGTGAGAAGCTGGAGGGCGTGTCGGATAAGTGGGCGCTGAAGACTGTGTGGGGTGTGGGCTACAAATTCGAAACCTATTAATTCCTTGCGGAAAATTTTGGCATAACCGAAAAAAGGATGCGATGGCATCCTTTTTTCTTTGCACGAGGTGGGACCTCTCACAGTATGTTATACAGCTTCGGGTCCCCCTTGCCGGGTTCTGCTCAAAATTTTCCCGCAAGGGGCGTGCGGAATTTTGGCATAACCGAAAAAAGACGCCCGAAGGCGTCTTTTTCATTTCTTTCCTCTGATAAAATCGTAATACGCCTTTGCCGCTTGCTCGGTTTTGCTCGTGCCGAACTCGTAGTAGCGTTTTCCTTTTAAGTCGCTCGGCAGATACTGCTGTTCTACGAAGTGATTGGGGTAGGCGTGGGGGTATTTGTAGCCCTTGAAGAGGGGGCTTTGCAGGTGGCTCGGCACCTCGGCACCTCTGCCCGCTTCCACGTCCTTTAAGGCGGCAAAGTAGGCGTCGTGCGCGGCGTTGGACTTGGGTGCGGTAGCGAGCAAGCACGCGGCGTTGGCAAGGGGAATTGCCGCCTCGGGAAGCCCGAGGTCGCGCGCGCTTTCGACGCACGCACGCGTGACGACGGCGGCGAGCGGGTATGCTGCGCCCACGTCCTCGCTGGCGATGACCTGTAAGCGGCGGCAGACGGAAAGCAGGTCGCCACCCGCCAAGATCTTTGCAAGATAAAAGACGGTGGCGTCGGGGTCACTGCCGCGAATGGACTTTTGCAAGCAGGAGAGCATATCGTAATGCACGTCGCCCGATGCGTCAAAATTGCCCGTAAAGGAGGGCGTGAGCTCCTTCACGGTGTCCTCCGAGAGTGCTTCGTCCGTCAAAAAATAGGCGTTCTCCAAAATGCCGATGGAACGGCGCACGTCACCCCCGCCACACTCGGCAAGACGCAAAAGAAGCGCGTCGGGCGCCGTTTTGCTCGTACCCTCGCCCTCGTTGAGAAGCTCCCACGCGCGGCGAAGCGCACGCACGCAGGCGGCGGGCGGCACGGGCTTGAACTCAAAGACGGAGGAGCGCGAGATCAGCGCGTTGTAGATGGCAAAGTAGGGGTTTTCCGTGGTGGAGGCGATGAGCGTGATGCGCCCGTCCTCAAGATATTCAAGCAAGGACTGCTGCTGCTTGCGGTTGAAATACTGAATTTCGTCGAGATAGAGCAGCACGCCCTCCGAGCCGAACATCGTTTTGGTTTCCTCCGCGACCGCCTTGACGTCGGAGAGCGACGCAGTGGTGGCGTTCAGGCGGAACAGTCGCATTCCCGATGCGGCGGCAACGATAGACGCCGCCGTGGTCTTGCCCGTACCGGGAGGACCACTGAAGATCATATTGGTGATGCGCCCACGCGAAAGCATCGCGCGAATGGTGCCGCGCGGACCAAACAGGTGCTCCTGCCCGACGATATCGTCAATGCTCGTAGGGCGGATCTTGTCGGCTAACGGTTTTACACTCATAGTTTTATCCTTTAAGAAAGTAAATTTTGGGATTCGGCAAAGCGCGCGCGCACCTCGTCAAAAAGCGCGGGGTGGTTTGCACGGTACGCCTCTGCCTCCTTTTTCGAGAGGTCGATGATCGCACGGCTCTCCTCTGCGGCGCAAGACAACAGATCCGTATCGCGGCAAAGCGATGCAAAGCGGAAGGAAAGACCGCCGCTCTGACGCACGCCTTCTCCTGCCACGGGGGCAAGGAAATCACCCGGACCGCGCATCCGCAGGTCCTCCTCGGCAACGGCGTAGCCGTCGTATGTGCGGCTCATCGTTTCAAGACGCCGCCGCCCCTCTTCACTGCTCGTGCCCGAAACGAGCACGCAGAAGGACTCCTTTTTTCCTCTGCCCACGCGTCCGCGTAGCTGGTGGAGCGCGGCAAGCCCGAAGCGGTCGGCGTCCATCACGATCATCAAGGTCGCGTTCGGCACGTTCACGCCCACCTCGATCACCGTGGTCGAAACGAGCACAGAAAGCGCGCCCGAGGCAAAAGCGTCCATCGTCGCCTTTTTCTCTGCCGCCTTCATTTTGCCGTGTAAATAGCCGACCGAGAGGGAGGGAAGCGCCTCGGACACCGTTTTTTTGACCTCTGCGACCGTTTTCATAGGCGGGGGCGGGGAAAGAAGCACGTCTGCCTCCTCCTCTTCACTGGGCTTTTGCTCGATCGCGGGACAAACGATATACACCTGCCCGCCCGCAGACACCTGCTTTTCGATAAAGGCGTAAAGACGGGGCAGATAGCTCTCGTCCACCGCGTAGGTCTTGACCTTTTGCCTGCCGGGCGGCATCTCGTCGATCCGCGAGATCGCAAGATCGCCGTACAACACGAGCGCAAGCGTGCGGGGAATAGGCGTCGCACTCATCACGAGCAGATGTGCGCCCGCGTGCTTTTCGCGGAGCGCGGCGCGTTGCATCACGCCGAAGCGATGCTGCTCGTCCGTGATCACCAGCCCGAGCGAGGCAAAGGCGATCTTTTCGTTTAACAGCGCGTGCGTGCCGATGACGAGCGAGATCTCGCCGGATGCGAGCGCCGCATACACGCTCTCTTTTTCCTTTTTCGTCGTACTGCCGACGAGCAACGCCGTCCGAAAGCCAAGCGAGGCGAACAGCGGCGCCATGTCCTCATAGTGCTGGCGCGCAAGGATCTCGGTGGGTGCCATCAGGGCGCACTGACCGCCCCCCGACGCGACCGCATACGCGGCAAACGCGGCACAAACCGTCTTGCCGCACCCGACGTCGCCTACTAAAATGCGGTTCATCGGGCTTCGCTCGCGAAGCGACGCGGCGATCTCCCCACAAACACGGCTTTGCGCCGCCGTCAGCGGGAAGGGGATCTTCGATAAAAAGGGGGCGCTGTCGGGCGTCGGATAGGGTGTTGCACAAACGCCCTCTCCCTTTTGCTTCGAGAGCGCCATTCCTAACGAATACAGGAAAAATTCGTCAAAGGCGAAACGGCGAAGCGCCCCATCGACGTCCTTCATATCCACGGGGTCGTGGAGCGCACAAAGCGCTTGCCCGACGGTCGGAAAGCCGTGCTTTTGACGGATTTCCTCGGGCAGATAATCGACAAGCTCGTGGCGGCAGGCGTCGAGCGCGGTGCTCGTCCACTTGCGTAGCTGTGCCATAGAAAGCCCCTCGGTGAGGGAATAAACGGGGTAAAGCGTGGGGAGAGCCACGCCATCCTCGACCTTGTCAAATTTGGGGGCGGTGAGGGTATAGACCCGCTTTTGCGCGGAGAGCTTTCCCGTAAAGCGGTACACGTCGCCCACGCGGAAGGTGCCCTTTAAATAATCCTGGTTAAAAAAGACCACCTCAACACTGCCGCTCTCATCAAAGGCGCGGAACTTGGTGAGCGTCATATGGGCGCGGATGCGCGCCGTGCGCGGCTCGGTCCCGACCGTCAGGATAAAGGAGGAGGGGGTGCCGTCGATCCCCTCGGCAAGCGTGCGGATGCGCCCACGGTCCTCAAAGCCGTGGGGGATATGAAAAAGAAGGTCACGCACGGTAACGATGCCAAGTCGGGCAAACGCCTTTTCCTTGGCGGGACCCACGCCGTGAAGTGCCGAGATGGGCGATGAGAGCGAAAGAGCCATGCAAACCTCCTATCAAAATCGTATTCTACTTAATTTTATCACAAGCCGAGCGCAAAATCAAGGTTTTTGCGTGAAGTGAGCGCCATCTTTCGTGAAAAAAAGGTGAAATTTTAAAGAAATGCGGTTTTTCTGTTTACAAAAACGCTTTTATCTGCTATAATGTTTAAGATAGGAGAATATCGCTTCCTACCATCTAATATAAAAGCATACACCTTTTTCGAAAGGAGAATGATATGAAAAAGCAGCAAGGCTCTCTTTCGGGACGCGACGTTGCCGTCGTCGTCTGTATTGCGGCGCTGGTCATCTTTGGCACGATTGCCGTATGCACCTATACCGCGCTTGACCCGCTGTTCGTGGGAATGCTTGCCGTATTTCTGTTTATGACGGCGCTTGCCGCCTATACGACCGTCCGTCTTGCCAATCGCACCTTTGCCCCCGTGCTTCCCGACAAGGAGGAGGGCGGCGACTTAACCAAGTTTTTATGTGCCTCTCACCATCCCGCGCTGTTTTGCGATTTGAAAAATACCGTTCTTTGGTACAACGACGCTTTCCTGCACGCGACGGGTGAAAGCGAGATCGCAACGGGTACCCCGATGGACACCCTTTGCTCTCCCATCGCGCCCGAGGCGCTGGCAAGCGATCTGCAGGACAAGGAGGTCTGCTCCATCGGTGACACGCTCTACGTCTATGAGCGCACCACGATGACGGGCGGCGGCGGATTTTATCTTTACACCTTCCACGCCGTTTCCGCGTGGAACGAAACCAGCCGCGCGCTTGCCGAAACCACGCTCGCCGCACAAAACAACCAGACGGCGGTCGCGTACATTATCATCGACAACGTCGAGGACCTCTTGCAGAACATTCAAGAGCGCTTCCGCGAGGCGACTGCGAATGTCGCGGAGATCCTTTACAAATGGGTCGGCGATATGAACGGCGTCATCCGCTCCTACGACCGCGATAAGTACATCGCCTTTTTCCGCTACGACGGCTTGCAGGCGTGCATTGAGAACCGCTTTGACGTGCTTGACACCATTCGCTCGGTCCATATCGACGACCAGCTTCCCGTCACCGTTTCGATGGGTGTTTCCTGTATGCAGGGCGCCTCGCTTGCCGAGCGCGCGTTGCTCGCACAGGAGGCGATGGATATGGCGTTGCAGCGCGGTGGCGACCAGGTCGTGCTGCGCAGTGAGTCGGGCATTGACTTTTACGGCGGTAAGACCAAGGCGACCTACAAGCGTGCAAACGTGCGCGCACGGACGGTGGGACTGCAGCTCATCCGCCTGATGGAGGAATCGGATAACGTCCTGATCATGGGTCACCAGAACGGCGACTACGACTCCTTCGGTGCGACGGTGGGTATGGCGCGCTTCGCGCTTCAGCACCTCGACACCAAGCGCGTTCACATCGTGGTCAACCGCGCTGACAAGAACCTGCGCTCCTGCTTCGAGCGGCTTGGCACGCTTGCCGATTACCGCGAAATGTTCTGCGATCCGCAGGACGCGCCCGCGCTCGTCACCCCCAACACCCTGCTCATCGTTCTCGACGTGAACCACTTCCCGCATACCGAATGCCCGAGGCTCCTCGATATGGTGGAAAAGGTGGCGATCATCGACCACCATACCCAGTCGGAGGCGTTTGAAAAAAAGATCTCCTTGCTTTACATCGAGCCCTCCGCCTCCTCCGCATCCGAGCTTGTGGCGGAGATCCTAGAACAACACCTCGGTGCGATCCGCCTCGAAAAGGAAGAGGCGGAGCTGATGCTCTCGGGTATTCTTCTCGACACCAAGCAGCTCGTGCGCAGCACGGGTACGCGCACCTTTGGTGCGGCGCGCTTCTTGCGCGGTGAGGGTGCAGACCCGAATGAAACCAACGAGCTCTTCAAAAACGACGTTTCGGATATGCGCAAGCAAGCGCAGTTCCTCTCCAATACGATGATCTACCGCGAGCATATCGCGATCGCCGTGTGTGAGGGCAATACCGATTCGTCCTACCGCATCATCGCGGCAAAGGCGGCGGATAATCTCTTGACGGGCCGTGGCATCAGCGCTTCCTTTGCGCTCGTGACCATCGGCGCGAAGGTCCACATCTCCGCACGCTCGGACGGTACCGTCAACGTTGCCGCCATTTTGGAGGAATTGCACGGCGGCGGTCACTTTGACGCCGCAGGTGCGCAGGTGGATGCGACGGAGGACAGCATTGAGCGACTTCGCCGCGCCATTGATAAACATTACAGACCTACGACAAAATAACGAAAAAAGAGGATAATACTATGAAAGTCATTCTGCTTGCAAACGTAAAAGGACTTGGAAAAAAGGACGACGTCGTCGAGGCGTCTGACGGATACGCAAGAAACTATCTCATCCCCAAGAAGCTTGCGATCGTTGCCGACGCGAAGGCACAAAACGATCTGAAGGGCAAGGAGGAATCCCGCCTTTACAAGATCGAGGAGGAGAAAAAGGCGGCAAACGCCACCAAGGCAAAGCTTGAGGGCACCGTCGTTAAGATCCGCTCCGCCTCGGGTGCGGACGGTAGACTCTACGGCGCGGTCACGGCAAAGGATATTGCCGAAGCTCTCGCACGCGACCACGGCATCACGGTGGATAAGCGCAAGCTCGAGCTTGCGGACGCCATCAAGAGCTACGGCACCTATTCCGTTGCCGTTAAGCTCTATACCGACATCATCGGAAAATTCACCGTCGTAGTACACGAGTAAAAGGAGGCAGCTATGGCTGTTGATCTGATCCGCAAAATGCCGATGTCCCTCGAGGCAGAGCAGGCGGTGCTTGGCGCCATCCTGATCAAGCCCGAGGCGTTTGCCGACGTAACGGGCATTTTGCACGCGGAGGACTTTTATGCCGACGAGCATAAAAAGATCTTTATCGCACTACAAAGCATGTTCCTTTCGAGCAAGAGCGTGGACGCGGTCACTCTGGTCAATACGCTCGTTGCGCAGGGCGCTTACCGCGATACCGAAAGCGGCATCTCCTATCTGAGTGCGCTCGCGGAAGCCGTCCCGACTGCCGCCAACATCAAGGACTACGCCAAGATCGTACACGATAAGGCGACGCTCCGCTCGCTCATCACCGCGTGCGAGGAGATCAGCGCCGACGCGTACGGTGAGGAGGGCGAGATCGAGCAGATCCTCGACGCCTCCGCACAGCGCATCTTTGATATTGCGCAAAAGCAGGACTCCCGCGAGTTTCAGCACATCCGCGACGTGATGCAGACGGTCTATCGCAACCTGCAGGACCTGAGCGAGCATCCCAATCAGATCACGGGCGTCCGCACGGGCTTCTCGGCACTCGACTCGGTGCTCGTACAGCTCGGCAAGGGCGACCTCGTGCTCATCGGTGCGCGCCCCGGTATGGGTAAGACCTCGTTTGCGATGAACATCGCGGTCGAGGTCGCGAAAAAAGAGAAAAAGGCGGTCGCCGTCTTCTCCCTCGAAATGTCCGCCGAGCAGCTTGCGCTTCGTATGCTTTCGAGTGAAGCGCTCGTGGATAGCCGCTCGCTCCGAAGCGGTATGATCAGCAACGAGGACTGGCCGCGCCTTGCCGACGCGACGCTGATGCTCTCGGAATGCGATATTCTCATTGACGATACTACGGGTATCTCGCCCACGGATATGAAGGCGAAGCTTCGCCGCGTGGACAACCTCGGTATGGTGGTCATCGACTATCTGCAGCTGATGCAAAGCGGCAGAAACATCGACAACCGCGTGCAAGAGGTCGGCGATATTTCCCGTAACCTCAAAATTATGGCAAAGGACCTCGGCGTCCCCGTGCTGTGCTGTGCGCAGCTCTCGCGCGGACCCGAATCCCGTACCAGCAAAAAGCCGATGCTTTCCGACCTTCGTGACTCGGGTGCGATCGAGCAGGACGCCGATATCGTTCTTTTCCTTTACCGTGACGAATACTATAAGGAAAGCGATGCGGCGGCGGCAAAGGCAGCAGCAGAGGCGGCAAATACCGCAGAGATCATCGTGGCGAAAAACCGTCACGGTGCCGTCGGCAGTGTTGCAATGGGCTGGAACGCACAGTTTACCAAGTTCCGCACGCTCGACGAATCGGAGCGTCAAGAGCCGTGAGTGCCTACGCCCACGCCGAACACGTCATTCGTGACTTTTTTAAAGAAGAAAACAGAGGCTCTCTCCTTGCGGGTGGCGCCCTCGTAGCGCTCTCGGGCGGGAAGGACTCCGTGCTCCTTCTTTCTCTTTTCTCGGACTATGCTAAGGAAAAGGGCATCCCCTTTTCCGCTCTTCATCTGCACCACGGCATCCGCGGCGAGAGTGCTGACGCCGATGCGGCGTTTTGCAAGGCGCTTTGTGAGCGCCTGGGCGTTCCGCTTCGCGTGGTATATGCCGACGTCCCCGCGCTTGCCAAGGCAGGCAAAGAAGGCATTGAAGAGACGGCACGCCGCGTGCGCTACGAGGTGCTTTGCGCGGAATGTGCCGCACGGGGCTACGGCGCCGTTTTGACGGCGCACACAGCCTCCGACCTTGCCGAAACGGTCCTGCTTTCGCTCTTTCGCGGCGGCGGCACCCGCGCGCTTTGCGGCATCCCCCCCGTCAGACGGGTGGGGGAGATCCGCGTGCTTCGTCCGCTTCTTGCACTTTACAAGGATGAGGTCGTAGCCGCGCTTGCCGAGCGAAGCCTTGCCTTTTGCGAGGATGAAAGCAACGGGGACACGCGCTATCGCCGCAACCTCGTGCGCCACGAGCTGCTTCCTTTGCTGGAAGGTCTTACACCCGCACCCGAGCGCGCGCTTGCCCGCCTTGCACAAAACGCACGCTGTGACGAGGATTACCTCGCGGGCGTTGCGAAAGCCGCGCTATGCGATGCGTCCGATCGGGACGGAAGACTTTCCGTCGCCGCGCTTCGCGCGCTTCACCCCGCGATCCTTCACCGTCTTGTCCGCACGCTTTACGAGGAGCGACACCCGTCGCTTCCCCTGCCTGAGCGCGTGCATACGGAGGCGCTCGTTGCCGCACTGAACGGGGAAGGCGATTTTGCACTCTCGTTCCCGGGGGGCGTTCGCGTTCGTGCTGAGCGCGGATGGCTGTATTTTTTACGGGAAGAGCCGACGCCTCTTGCCCCCAAAACGCTTGCTGTGGGTGCGAATCTTCTTTCCGACGGAAGCCTTTTCTTCCTCTTGGAAAAAACTACACCCTCTTTGCCCGAAATTGTTTACACTTTATCTATACGAGGGGCGCTATCATCTGTTAAGATAGAAGGGAAGCTCTCCGTACGCGCCAAGCGCGACGGGGACGGCTATGTCTACGGCGGGATGACGCACAAGCTCAAAAAGCTGTATTCCGACCGCAAGCTTTCGCAAACGGAAAAGCTTCGCCTGCCCGTCCTTACGGATGAAAAAGGAATCCTTTGGGTACCCTCCTTCGGGGTGCGGGATGACGGCGTCCAAAACGAAAACGCGCCCGAAGTGCTCTATCTTCCAAGAGAGCGGCTGTCGGACGAGGCGTATGAACAGCTTTTAACAGCACTTTTTAAGACGTGACAGACTCGCGTCCCAAGGACGTGAAAAAATATAGCCGCCGCGCGCGGCAGGGAAAGGAACGTTCATGAAATTCAGTTTCAAAAACTTTTTGCTTTTGCTTGCGATCATCCTTTGTGTCGTGGTTATGGCGACCGTGTTCAACGGATACGGGGCAAAAACGGAAAAACTCACCCACGGAGAGGTGCTCTCCTACTTAAACGACGGCAAGGTGGAAAGCCTGACCGTCAAAAACAACGCATCCGTTATGCTTGCCGTGCGCGTTTACGATGAAAACGGCAACCAGAAGTTTGCGGATGACGGCAAGCCCATCACCGAGCTTTACGTCGTCAAGCTTTTGACCGACACGCAGATGTCGAGCATCGAGAAGCTGGCGGCAGAAAAGGTGTTAGACGGCTCGCTCTCCTCCTTCGATTACGACGAGCCCAGGCAGACCCCCATCTTAATGACCTACCTGCCCTATCTTCTTTTGGGCATCGGCATCATTCTCGTCATCGTCATCACCGTGCGCGCCGCAAAGAACGGCGGAGGCGGCAGAATGGGGAATTTCTCCCGTGCAAGGACCAAGACGGCAGAGGATGCGAAAAACCCCGTCAAGTTTGCCGACGTGGCGGGAGCCGACGAGGAGAAGGAGGAGCTTGAGGAGGTCGTCGAATTTCTCAAAGCCCCCCAGAAATTCGTGCGTCTTGGCGCGCGGATCCCGCGCGGCGTGCTTCTCGTAGGCCCTCCGGGTACGGGTAAGACCCTGCTTGCCAAGGCAGTTGCGGGCGAGGCGGGCGTCCCCTTCTACTCCATCTCGGGCTCCGACTTCGTGGAAATGTACGTCGGTGTAGGTGCCTCGCGCGTGCGCGACCTCTTTGAAACGGCGCGCAAGAGCCCTGCCAGCATCATCTTTATCGATGAGATCGACGCTGTCGGCAGGCAGCGCGGAACGGGTCTTGGCGGCGGTCACGACGAGCGCGAGCAGACGCTCAACCAGCTTCTCGTTGAAATGGACGGCTTCGGCACGCACGAGGGCGTCATCGTGATGGCGGCGACCAACCGCCCCGACATCCTTGACCCCGCGCTTCTGCGCCCCGGTCGCTTTGACCGTCAGGTCACCGTCAACTACCCCGATCTGCGGGGCAGAGAAGCCATCCTGCGTGTGCACGTACGCAACAAGCCTCTCGAGGGCAACGTGGATCTTGCCAAGATCGCACAGACCACGGCGGGCTTCACGGGTGCCGATCTTGCCAACCTTCTCAACGAAGCGGCGCTGCTTGCCGCAAGAGCGGGCAAGAGCCTGATCGGTATGGACGAGATCGAAAAAGCGACCCTCAAGGTGCTCGTGGGTACCGAAAAGAGAAAGTCCCGTCTCTCCGAAAAGGAGAAGAAGAACACCGCGTATCACGAGGCGGGTCACGCTATCCTCTCGCACGTGCTCCCCACGCAGGATCCCGTGCGCCGCATCTCCATCATCCCCGCAGGGCGCGCCCTCGGCTATACGCTGAGCGTTCCCGAGCAGGATAAATTCAGCGTTTACAAGTCCGAGCTTTGCGAGAAGATCGCGATGCTCCTTGCAGGCCGCGTTGCGGAGGATATCATCTTCGGTGACGTTTCGGGCGGTGCCTCCAACGACATCCAGCGTGCTACCCACATCGCACACGATATGGTGACGCGTTACGGTATGAGCGAGGCGCTGGGTACCGTGCTGCTCGGCGGCGACCATAGCGAGGCAGAGGTCTTCCTCGGCAGAGATTTCAATTCGGGTAAGAATTACTCCGACGAAACCGCGCACCTGATCGACAGCGAGGTCAAGCGCATCATCGACGAGGGCTATGCCACCGCCAAGCGCATTTTGACCGAAAACATCGATAAGCTTCACTTCATTGCAGCCTTCCTCGCAAAATACGAGGTGATGGACGGCGAGCAGTTCGCCTATGCGATGGAAAACGCGGGCGTGACGGATGAGGACCTGCTTGCAATCGTCGAAAAGAGAAAGAAGCAAAGCAAGGAAGAAAACCGTCAGGCGGCAGAGGAGGAAAAGCCACAGGACGACGGCGACGCAAACGGCGGCGACGCTCCCTCGGGCAAAACGGACACCCCTTCGGGCACGGGTGATTGGGGCTACGTTTCTCATTAAGCAACGCGATAGCTCCCAACCGATCGTTTTTAGGCGTGATACGCTATTTAGCGTATCACGCCTTTTTATTTCTCACGCTCAAGCATCCGCCGCACGTAAAAAAGCACTCGCCGAAGCGAGTGCTTTTTTCTTTGTAAGAAATCAATACTTGTTTCTCTTGGTGTAGTGGGTGTGCAGAAGCTCGTGAGCCTTGTGGCTGCCGGGCTTGCCGAGGTATTCCTCGTACAGCTTCAGAACGGAAGCGTTCTCGTGCGAGCGACGCAGAGCCTTGCCTGCATCCTCTGCGTAGAGGGCGCCGGCACGCAGTGCCTTGTAATCCACGTACATACGGTCCTTCGCGGAAACGATAGGCTGACCGCCGCCGTTGATACAACCGCCGGGACAACCCATGATCTCGATGAAGGTATAGCTCTTCTCGCCGCGGCGAATTGCCTCAAGAAGCGCCTTAGCGTTACCCGAGCCCGAAGCAACGGCAACGGTAACGGGCGTACCGCCAAGATCGATGGTCGCTTCCTTGATGCCTTCCATACCGCGAACAGCAGTCAGGTTGACGTCGGCAAGCTCCTTGCCCGTAACCTTTGCGTAAACGGTACGCAGAGCCGCTTCCATAACGCCGCCCGTTGCGCCGAAGATATCGGCTGCACCCGTGGAGTCGCCGAGGATCTCGTCGAAGCCGGATTCGGGAAGACGTGCGAAGTCGATGTTTGCGTTGTTGATCATACGGGCAAGCTCACGGACGGTGATAACAGCATCCACGTCGCGGTTGCCGTTCGCTTCCATCTCCTCGCGCTTTGCCTCGAACTTCTTAGCCGTACAAGGCATCACGGAAACGACGTAGATCTTTGCGGGATCGATGCCGTTCTTCTCTGCAAAGTAGGATTTTACAATCGCACCCGTCATCTGATGGGGGGACTTGCAGGAGGAGAGGTTGGGGATGAACTCGGGGAAGAAGGTCTCGCAATAGGAAACCCATCCGGGCGAGCAGGAGGTGATCATAGGAAGCGTGCCGCCGTTTCCAAGACGCTCAAGCAGCTCGTTGCCCTCCTCCATAATGGTAAGGTCAGCACCGAAGTTGGTGTCGAACACGCGGTCAAAGCCAAGACGGCGGAGCGCAGTAGCCAGTCTGCCCGTCTGAGCAACGCCCATAGGAAGACCGAACTCCTCGCCGATGGTTGCGCGGACTGCGGGAGCGGGCTGAACGACCACGAACTTGTCGGGATCGGCAAGAGCCGCGAAGACCTCGTCGATCGCGCTCTTTTCGGTCAGCGCGCCAACGGGGCAGGCTGCGATACACTGACCGCAGTTGATACAGGGAGTTTCAGCAAGAGATTTGCCGAAGATGGAGCCGATGACCGTCTTGTCACCGCGCAGGGAGGGACCGATGGCACCGATCTTCTGTACGTCGTTACAAGCGGCGATACAACGGCGGCAGTTGATGCACTTGCTGTTGTCGCGAACGACGGAGAGAGAAAGGGTGTCCTTCTCGTATTCCTTCTTGACGGGGGACTCAAAACGGACGGTATCCACGCCGTATTCGTTGCAAAGAGCCTGCAGCTCGCAGTTCTTGGAGCGTACGCAGGTGGTGCACTCGCGGTTGTGACCCGAAAGCAGAAGCTCAAGGTTCAAGCGTCTGTCGCGGCGGAGCTTTTCGGTGTTGGTGCGAACGACCATACCCTCAGCAACCTGCGAAACGCAAGCAGCCTGAAGCGCACGCGCGCCCTCAATCTCAACGAGGCACATACGGCAAGCGCCGATCTGGCAGACGTCCTTGAGGTAGCAAAGGGTGGGGATGTTGATGCCCGCCTCAGCAGCTGCCTCGAGAATGGTATAATTTGCGGGTACGGTGATCTGTACGCCGTCAATGGTAAGCGTTACGGTATTCATTGTCAGCCTGCCTCCTTATTTCTTAATGATAGCCTTGAACTTGCAGTTGCCAAGGCATACGCCGCACTTGATACACTTGGAAGTGTCAATGGTGAAGGGTGCGAGCTTCTTGTCGGGGAAGTCCTCCTTGGGAAGACGCTCGATAGCACCGACAGGGCAGTTCTTTGCGCAAAGACCGCAGCCGATACACTTGTCGGTGAGAATGTAGAAGTTGGAAAGCTTCTTGCAGGCGCCTGCGGGGCATCTCTTTTCACGGATGTGTGCCTCGTACTCGTCGCGGAAGTAGCGGATGGTGGAGAGAACGGGGTTAGGAGCCGTCTGACCCAGACCGCACAAAGAGTTGGTCTTGATCATATAAGCAAGCTCTTCCAGCTTCTCAATATCGCCCTCTTCGCCGTTGCCCTCGGTGATACGGGTCAGAATATCAAGCATCTTGCGGATACCGACGCGGCAGGGCGTGCACTTACCGCAGGACTCGTCAACCGTGAACTCAAGGAAGAATTTAGCAATATCGACCATACAGTTGTCCTCGTCCATAACGACAAGACCGCCCGAACCGATCATCGCGCCGATCGCGGCGAGAGAATCGTAGTCGATGTTGGTGTCAATGAGAGAAGCAGGGATACAACCGCCCGAAGGACCACCCATCTGAGCAGCCTTGAACGCTTTGCCGTTCGGCACACCGCCGCCGACACCGTAAACGATCTCGCGCAGGGGCGTACCCATGGGGATCTCTACCAGACCCGTATGCTGAATACGGCCCGAAAGAGCAAAGACCTTGGTACCCTTGGACTTATCCTTACCCATCGAAGCAAACCATTCCGCACCGTTGTTGATGATCTGCGCGATGTTGGCGTAGGTCTCAACGTTGTTGATGATGGTAGGCTTATCAAACAGACCCTTAACGGCAGGGAAGGGAGGACGGGGCTTAGGCTCACCGCGGTTACCCTCGATCGAGGTCAAAAGCGCGGTCTCCTCGCCGCAGACGAATGCGCCTGCACCCAGACGGACCTGCATATCAAAGTTGAAGCCCGTGCCGAGGATGTTCTTGCCGAGCAGACCCTCTGCGCGCGCCTGCTCGATGGCGAGCTTCAGACGGCGAACGGCGATGGGGTACTCTGCACGAACGTAAACGTAGCCCTCGTCAGCACCGATCGCGAAGCCTGCAATTGCCATAGCCTCGATCACGGCGTGGGGGTCACCCTCGAGAACGGAACGGTCCATAAAGGCACCGGGATCGCCCTCGTCGGCGTTACAAACGACGTACTTCTTTTCGGAAACGCTCTTCTTGGCGAAGGACCACTTCATACCCGTGGGGAATCCGCCGCCGCCTCTGCCGCGCAGACCACTGTCGAGAACGACCTTAATGACGTCGTCGGGCGTCATGCTCGTCAGTACCTTAGCGAGAGCCTTGTAACCGTCCATCGCGATGTACTCGTCGATGCACTCGGGGTCGATGAAGCCGCAGTTGCGAAGTGCAACGCGGTGCTGTCTTTTATAGAAGGTGGTATCGGAGAGCGCAACGCTCTGACCCTCAACCTTGGGCGTGTGCTCGTCCGAATATACAAGACGGGTCACGATCTTGTCGTTCTTAAGGTGCGTCTCCACAATCTCGGCAACGTCCTCAACCGCAACCTGGCTGTAGAAGGTGCCTTCGGGATATACGATCATAATGGGACCCACGGCGCAAAGACCGAAGCAGCCCGTCTTGACGATCTTAACGTCGTTTTCAAGACCCTGTGCCTTGAGGTTCTCCTCGAGTGCGGCAGCGATCTTAAGGCTGCTCGAAGAGGTACAGCCCGTACCGGCGCAGATCAGAACGTGACGGCGGTAGCCGTCCTTTTCGATTTGTGCAAGGCCGCGGCGGACAGCCATCTTGGGCTGCATCGCTTCGCAGCGAGCGTAAAGTTCTGCAATCGTTTTCATAGCAATCGTCCTTTCTTTTAGAGTGCGCGGTACTTATCAAGGATGCCCTTGACCTGACCGGGAACCATACGACCGTAAACGTCTTCGTTGATGGTCATAACGGGAGCAAGACCGCAGCAGCCGAGGCAACGGGTGTCCTGAATGGTGAACTTGCCGTCAGCCGTCGTTTCACCCGAGTGAATACCAAGCTCCTCGATGACCTTGTCGAGAACTGCCTGCGCGCCCTTAACGTAGCAAGCGGTACCCGTGCAGACTTGGATGATGTTGTCACCCTTGGGCGTCAGCGAGAACTGTGCGTAGAAGGTAGCTACGCCGTAGATCTTGGAAACGGGGATGTCGAGCGCATCGGCGATCATCGTCATTACCTCAATCGAGAGATAACCGAAGGACTCCTGCGCCTTCTGCATAATGGGCATAAGAGGACCGTCAACGTTCTTGTTTTCCTCAATGAACGCCTTCAGCTCTTCCATCTTTGCAGCGAGTTGCTCTTGTGTGAGTGCCATAAGAAGAACCTCCTGAAATATGTTATTTTTTTTACAATCAATTCCTCAAAACGGCGAAAAACCGTCGTTTTTGCCGCTCCAAATGAGTATAACATAATAGATTATATAAATCAAGGGAAAAAGACAAAAAAATAACGAATTTAACAAAAAAGTTAAAAACAGAACGCATAGCCTATGCAAAGCTTGGCAAAAAGGGTTGATTTTGGTGCCGCTTTATGATAAAATAGATAAGAATAAAAACGGTGAAAAGGAGGGCGCAGAACGGTGAAAAAAGCAGCAGCTCTTTGCCGTGCGGCGGCGCTCCTTGCGGCGCTTTCTTTTCTTATTTGTTGCTTCGGGTGTGCGCGTGTGGATTATCATACCGTCCGCCTTTTTGCAATGGGGAGCGCTTGCACGCTGACCCTTGAAGGCACCGCGGGCGAGGACGGTGATGCAACGCCCGCGCTTGCGCCGCTTTTGGCTCGGACGGAAGCGCTTTTGTCGCACGCGGTCCCCGACTCCGCCATTGCCCGCCTCAACGGTGCGGGAAGCGTCACGGCGGACGACAGGCTCCTCGCCGCACTCCGTCTTTGTGAGGAGCTGAAAGCCAAAACGGACGGTCGCTTTTCGCTTTCCGTTCTGCCCATCACCTCTCTTTGGAATTTTAATGCGGAGCATCCTGCGCCCCCCTCGGAGGACGCGATCACCGCGGCGCTCGCCGCCTCTCGGGACAGCGCGCTTTTCTTTGACGGGGACACGGTCAGCCGCACGGGCGGCACGCTGGATCTCGGTGCCGTAGGCAAGGGCTACGCCTGTGACGTGCTTGCCGACGCCCTGCGCGAGCGCGCGGAAACGGGGCTTGTCGCCGTGGGCGGAAGCTTTGCCGCCGTTGGCACGAAGGCGGGAAGAGCGTGGCGCATCGGCGTGCGCGATCCCTTTTCCGAGAGTCCCACAGCAACGCTCGGCACTCTCCTTTTGTCGGATGCCTGCGTTTCCACCTCTGGAAGCTATGAAAAGACCTTTACTTACGAGGGCGTTGCCTATCACCATATTTTAGATCCCAAAACGGGGCGCCCCGCCGAGAGTGATCTGCTCTCCGTCACAGTCGTGTGTGAGAGCGGCACGCTCTCTGACGCGCTCTCGACCGCCTGCTTCCTCGTGGGTGCCAACGCGGCGTTTTCTCTTGCTGCCGAATACGGCGCTCTTCTCGTAGCCGTTAAGACGGACGGCACGCTCCTCGTCAGCGAATCGCTTCGTGAGGACTTTTCTCCCGCGCGCGGATGGGAGGCGGTCTATCGGTGAAGCGAAAATGGTTTTCCGTGCTCGATCTTGCCGTTCTTTTGACCGTCCTCGCTCTCTCGCTCGGCGGCTTTTTGTGGCTCCGTACCCGCGAGAGGGCAGAGAGTGTTTCCGTTTTTTGCGGTGACGAGTGCGTTTTCACCCTAGCTTTTGAGGACGTAGAGGAGCCCGTTTCCCACACCCTGCAAACGGAGCGCGGCACCCTTACGCTTCTTATCGAAAAAGACGGCGTCTGCGTGACGGACGCCGCTTGCCCCGACGGCGTTTGCGCGCGCACGGGCAAGATCGCGCGCGCGGGTGAGAGCATCGTTTGCGCGCCGCTCGGCGTGGTCGTCGTCCTTTCGGGGGACGGGACCGTAGATGGGGTGACGGGATGAAAACAAACGTCAAAAAACTCACACGCCTTGCCCTTCTTTGCGCCGCGGCGATCGCGCTTTCGGCGTTTGAAGGACTCTTTACTCCCTTGCTTCCCCCGGGTGCCAAGGCGGGGCTCTCCAACGTCGTCGTGATGCTTGCTGCCTCGACGATGGGATGGCTCCCGACACTCACGGTGGTGCTGTTCAAGGCAGTCTTTGCCCTCCTTTCACGCGGCGCCGTCAGCGCCGCCTTCAGCGCGCTCGGCGGGCTTTGCTCCGCAATCCTTTTGCTTTTCCTTTTTCGATACGGAAAGCTCCTCGGCGTCTTTGGCATCAGTCTTCTCGGCGCCTTTACCCATAGCGCGGCACAGCTTTTGCTCTCGTACGCGCTGTACGGCGCGGCGATTTTTGCCTACGCCCCCGTTTTTTTGCTCTTATCCGTCCCAAGCGGACTCATCACCGCCGCCGCTCTGCGTGCGACGCTGGCGCTCTCTTCGCGCCGCCAACATCAAGGAAAGGAACGTAAGATATGAAAGACCCCTTTATATCGGGAAAGCCCTGTCGGACAAAGGGCGGTGTCCACGTGCCGCATCATAAACACACCGCCGCCTTGGAAACGGTCGCGCTTCCCACGCCCGAAAAGGTCAAGATTCCGATGCAAATGCACATCGGCGCCCCCTGCAATCCTCTCGTCAAGGTGGGGGACACCGTGCTCGTCGGGCAAAAGATCGGTGACGCCGACGCCCCCTTCAGCGCGCCCATCCACGCCTCCGTCAGCGGTACGGTGACGGGCGTTTATCCAATGACGCTGGGCGGCGGCGCCGTATCGACGGTGGTGGAGATCACCTCGGACGGCAAAATGGAGGAGGCACCCCTCGCTCCCCCCACCGTGACCGACCGCGCATCCTTCCTTGCGGCAGTGCGCGAGAGCGGACTCGTGGGACTTGGCGGCGCAGGCTTTCCGACGCATATTAAACTAAACGTTCCCAAAGGAAAAACGGTGGACACCCTGCTCATCAATGCCGCAGAGTGCGAGCCCTACCTGACGGGCGACCATCGCACCGCGCTGGAAGACGGCTGGGACGTCCTTAGCGGCGTATATGCCATTGCCCATTACCTCGACATCCCCCGCGTTCTTATCTGCGTAGAAAACAACAAGCCCGACGCCATCGCAGAGCTTCGCCGTATCGCGGACTCCTCGCTCGACGAGGGCGACCGCGTGCGCGTGCTTTCCCTTCGTGCCTCGTATCCGCAGGGCGCCGAAAAGGTGCTTATCCGTGCGGCGACGGGAAGAGTGGTTCCCGATGGCGGGCTTCCCGCCGACGCGGGCTGTATCGTGCTCAATATCACGGGCGCGGCGACGCTTGCCCGCTATCTCAAAACGGGAATGCCGCTCGTGTCCAAGCGCGTCACGGTGGACGGCGATGCCATCGAGCGCCCCGCAAACGTGCGCGTTCCCATCGGCACCCCCATCGCGGACGTCCTCGCCTTCTGCGGACTGCGTGAAGAGCCCCGCAAGGTGCTTATGGGCGGTCCGATGATGGGAACGGCGCTTGCCGACACCGCGGTGCCGCTTGTGAAGAACAATAACGGCATCCTTGCCCTTACGGAAAAGGGGGCGGCGCAGGCGGCGCCGAGCGCCTGCATCCGTTGCGGCTTTTGCGTGCGCGCTTGCCCGATGGGACTCTCTCCCCTCACGCTTGCGCGCGCGGCGAGCGCGGGTGACACGGACACTCTGCAAAAGGCAGGCGCGCTTTCCTGTATGGAGTGCGGCTGCTGCTCCTACTCCTGTCCCGCCTCCCGCACCATCGTGCAGAACATCCGCATCGGAAAAGGGCTTCTGCGCGAAAAAATGAAAAAGGAAAGGAAAGGATAAGTGCGATGAAGCTGACCGTATCGTCCTCCCCTCATCTCCACGGCAAAAGCACGACGAGCCGCATTATGCTCGACGTTCTCATCGCGCTTTTGCCTTCCGTGATCGCCGCGGGCGTCCTTTTCGGACTGCGCGCACTTCTCGTGATCCTCTTTTCGGCGTCGCTTTGCGTGGGGCTTGAATGTATTTGCCGCCTCATAATGAAGCGCGACAACACCGTCTTTGACGGCTCTGCCGCCGTAACGGGCGTTCTGCTTGCCTTAACGCTCCCCTCGGATATCCCGCTTTCCCATCTCGCCGTCGGCTGCTTCGTCGCCATCGTGGTGGTCAAGCAGATGTTTGGCGGTCTTGGCAACAACTTCGTCAACCCCGCTCTTGCGGGACGCATCGTGATGCTCGTGTCTTTTCCTGCCGCCACGGCGAGCGCGGGCAATAACTTCTTTTTGCCCGACGGTATCACCTCGGCGACCCCTCTATCGGGCGGCGCGGGCTACTCCGTCGCGGATCTCTTTCTCGGACGGATCGGCGGTGCGATGGGCGAGGCTTGCAAGCTCGCGATCCTCGTTGGATTTGTATATCTCGTCGTGCGCGGCGTGATCAGCCCCGTCATCCCCGTCGTTATGGTGGGGACGGTGGCGCTCTTTTCGCTGATCGTGGGCGCAGACCCCGTCCTTCAGGTGCTTTCGGGCGGACTTCTGCTTGGTGCCGTCTTTATGGCGACCGATTATGTGACCAGCCCCGTCACGCTGCGGGGAACGGTTCTTTACGCCGTCGGCTGCGGTCTTTTTACGGTGCTCATCCGTCTTTATGCCAACCTTCCCGAGGGCGTTTCCTACGCCATCGTGTTGATGAACATTCTCACGCCCCTTCTTGACCGTGCCTTCCTTTTTCCCGCGAAAAAGAAGCAAAAGCGCAGGGGAGGTGAGGGCAAATGAGCTTTAAAAAGACCGTTTTCCCCGCCATCATCCTCGCCGTCATCTGCGTCGTAATGGGCGGTGCGACTGCCCTGACCAATCACTTGACCAAGGATAGGATCGCCGCCGTCGAGCAAGAGCGGTATCTTGCCGCCGCCCGCGAGGTTTTGCCCGCGGACGCCCTTATCCCCCTCGAAGAAGAGGGCATCGAAGGTTTCCTTGGTAAAAACGCCGCAGGCGAGGTGGTAGGCTACGTCATCAAGCGCGCTGCGCGCGGCTACGGCGGTGACGTTTCCTGCGTCGTGGGCATTAGTACGGAGGGCGTGATCGTGGGACTCTCGGTCAGCGCTCCCGACGAAACGCCCGGACTTGGCGTCAACGTTCAGAAAAAAGACTTTACCGACGCCTTTTTGGGACTGGGCGCAGGCAATGCCCCCACCCTTGGCGACAACGTGGACGGCGTCACGAGCGCGACCTATTCCTCGCGCGCCGTGGAGAGTGCCGTGCGCGCCGCACTTGCTGATTTTGAGCTCTTAACGAAGGGAGGCGTATAACGTGGAAAAGAAACGATCACTTCTTCACGAGTTCACCAAGGGCATCGTGAAGGAAAACCCCGTTTTGTGCCTGGTGCTGGGCACCTGTCCGACGCTCGCCGTCACCACGAGTGCCTCCAACGCCATCGGTATGGGCGTCGCCGCAACGCTGGTGCTTCTTTGCTCCAACGTCTTTATTTCACTTCTGCGCCGCGTCATTCCCGACACCGTGCGCATTCCCGCCTACATCACTCTCATCGCCGCCTTCGTGACGGTGGTGCAGATGCTCGTTAAGGCGCTTGCCCCCTCTATCGACGAGTCGCTTGGCATTTTCTTGCCGCTCATCGTCGTCAACTGCATCATCCTCGGCAGAGCCGAAATGTACGCCTCCAAAAATCCCGTTCTCCCCTCGGCGCTCGACGCGCTGGGTATGGGCGTGGGCTTTACCGCCGCGATGCTTTTGATGGGTATGATCCGCGAGCTGCTTGGCGCAGGCACCCTCTTTGGGATGCAGGTGATGCCCTCGTTCTATACCCCCATCACCGTTCTCATCCTTCCCGCAGGCGGCTTCTTCGTCTTCGGACTCCTGATCGCCCTCGCAAATAAGCTGCAGGGTGGCAAATCGAAGGGACGGGATTTCTCTTGTGAGGCGTGTCCGCTTGCGGGCGCCTGCACCAAAAAGGAAACGGAGGGCGCGTGCCATGATGATTAAATCCCTGCTTGCCGTCTTCCTTGCCGCCATTTTGACCGAGAACTACGTTTTAACCAAGTTTCTCGGCATCTGCCCCTTCCTAGGTGTTTCCAAAAAGTTTGGCACCGCCGTGGGAATGAGCGTCGCCGTGACGGTTGTTATGATGATCGCGACCGCCGTGACCTTCCCCCTTTACACCCTCGTGCTCGTTCCCCTAGACCTCGCCTATTTGCAGACGATCGTTTTTATCCTCGTGATCGCCGCGCTCGTCCAGCTCGTAGAGATCGTCTTGAAGCGCTACATCCCCGCACTCTACCGTGCGCTGGGCATCTATCTGCCGCTGATCACCACCAACTGCGCCGTTCTCGGCATCACCATCCTCGTGTTGGAGAAGAGTGCCGCAGACGCAAGCTATACCTTCCTTCACGCTATGGTGAACGCCTTCGGCACGGGTGTCGGGTATCTGGTCGCGATGGTGCTTTTTGCGGGCGTGCGTGAGCGCCTTGAAAGTGCCGACGTTCCGAGGTCGCTTAAGGGACTTCCCATCACCCTCATTTCCGCCGCCATCGTTGCCCTTTCCTTCCTCGGCTTCGGCGGACTCGTGGAGGGACTTCTCGGAGGTGGCGTATGAATCCCGTGCTTCTTGCCGTTTTGCTCCTTTCGGGGCTTGGACTTTTCCTTGGCATCGGACTTGGTGTTGCCAACCACTTTATGGGCGTAAAGGAGGACCCCAAGGTCACCGCCTTGAAGGGGTGCTTGCCGGGTGCCAACTGCGGTGCTTGCGGCTTCTCGGGCTGTGCGGGCTATGCGGAGGCACTTGCCAAAAGTCCCAACGTGCGCACCAATCTTTGCGTCGTGGGCGGTGACGCCGTATCGGCACAGATCGCCGCGATCCTCGGCACCGAAGCCAAAGCAACCGAGCGCCGCGTCGCACGCGTGCGTTGTCGCGGTACTGCCGACGCCTGCAAGAGAACTGCCGACTACGTCGGCGTTACCACCTGCCGCGCCGCCGCAAGCTACTATAACGGTGGATCGGCGTGCGCTTACGGCTGCATCGGTCTTGGCGATTGCGCCGCCGTTTGCGACGTGCAAGCCATCTCCGTCCGCCAAGGCGTCGCCGCGATCGACGAATCGCTTTGCGTCGGATGCGAAAAGTGCGCCCGCGTCTGCCCCAAGGACCGTATCACCGTCCTGCCCGTTAGGATCCCCACCGTGCTGTGCGGCAACCCCGAAAAGGGTGCGGCGACCAAAGCCGTCTGCACGGCAGGCTGCGTGGGTTGTAAGCTTTGCGAGCGCGCGTGCGAGGTGGGTGCCATCACCGTTTCGGACGGTCTTGCTCGCATCGATAAGACCAAATGCGTCGGCTGTGGCAAATGCGCCGCCGCGTGCCGCTTCGGTGTGATCCGCTTACATACGGAAAATGCATAAAAACAAAGCAAAGAAAAAACACCGACGCCGATCGGTGTTTTTTTCTGGGAAAAGCCCTTGTAAAATATAAAAAAATATGCTATACTGTTTTCGAAAATGAAAAACTCGGAGAAAACTATGCTAGAACTCATCGACGTTTCCTTCGCCGTTGACGGCGAGGATGGAAAAAAAGAGATCGTCAAGAACGTATCCTTAAAAATTGAAGAACGCTTCGTCGCCCTGACGGGACCCAACGGCGGCGGCAAATCCACGCTTGCCAAGCTGATCGCGGGCATCTATCAGCCCACCTCGGGCAAGATCCTGCTCGACGGGGTGGATATTACCAACCTCTCCGTGACCGAGCGTGCCCGTGCGGGCATCAGCTACGCCTTTCAAGCGCCCGTGCGCTTCAAGGGCATCACGGTCAAGGATCTGATCAACCTTGCCGCAGGCAAGCCTCTTTCGGTTGCCGAGGCGTGCGTGTATTTGTCCGAGGTCGGACTTTGTGCGCGCGACTATATCAACCGCGAGGTCAACGCCAGCCTTTCGGGCGGAGAACTCAAGCGTATCGAGATCGCCACCGTGCTTGCGCGCGGTACGGGCTTTACCGTCTTTGACGAGCCCGAGGCGGGCATCGACCTTTGGAGCTTTGGCAACCTCATCAACGTTTTTGAAAAAATGCACGAGAAAAAGGGTGGAACCATCCTCATCATTTCCCACCAGGAGCGCATCCTCAACATCGCGGACAAGATCGTCGTGATCGCGGGCGGCGAGCTTCAGAAGATGGGTACGCGTGAGGAGATCCTCCCCGAACTGCTCGGTGCGGCGGGCGGTGCCTGCCAGACGCTTCCTGAAAAGCTGTCGTAAGGAGAACTGTTATGGACCAGATACAAAAGACTTTACTTGCGGCGGTCGCTGACCTGCACGAGGTTCCCGCAGGCGCCTACAACATCCGCGCCAACGGACAAAGCCTCGGCAGAGCCTCCTCCGCTAACATTGAGATCCGTCCCAAGGAGGGCGCGGACGGCATCGACATCATCATCCGCCCCGGCACCAAGCGCGAGAGCGTGCATTTGCCCGTTCTGCTCAGCGAGTCGGGACTCACCGAAACGGTGTATAACGATTTCTATATCGGCGACGGTGCGGACGTCGTCATCGTCGCGGGATGCGGCATCCACAACGGCGGCGACAAGGAGTCCCGTCACGACGGCATCCACGCCTTCCACGTAGGGAAGGGCGCTCATTTGCGCTACGTTGAGAAGCACTACGGTCAGGGCGACGGTAACGGTAAAAACGTGATGAACCCCACCACCGTCATCGAGATCGACGAGGGCGGCTCGATGGAAATGGAAACCGCGCAGTTGGGGGGCGTGGATTCCACCGACCGCATCACCCGCGCCACGCTTGCGGCGGGCGCCTCGGTGGTCATCAAGGAAACGCTCTTGACGCACGGCGAGCAGTATGCAAAAACCACCTTCACCGTGGATATGAACGGCGAAGGCTCCTCGGCAAACGTCATTTCGCGTTCGGTCGCCAAGGATCGCTCGCGCCAATATTTCCTTTCGCAGATCAACGGCAACGCCCCCTGCACGGGTCACACCGAGTGTGACGCCATCATTATGGGTGACGCCTCCGTCAGCGCCGTTCCCGAGATCACCGCCAACGTCGCGGAAGCCTCTCTCGTCCACGAAGCCGCCATCGGCAAGATTGCAGGTGAGCAGCTTATGAAGCTGATGACGCTGGGATTGTCGGAGGAAGAGGCGGAGGAACAGATCATCAACGGATTTTTGAAGTGAAAAAGGTAAAAATCGTCCAATGCGTCGTTGCTCGCCTCGCCTTGGACGATTTTTCCTCTTTTTCACCCATCTGAAACGGGAGAAGGCAACAAACGTAACACGTCGTTGCTCGCCTCGGGGCAGTACCAAGTATAGCACCCTCGGCGGCGCCTCGCCTTGGACGATTTTTCCTCTTTTTCACCCATCTGAAACGGGAGAAGGCAACAAACGAAACACGTCGTTGCTCGCCTAGGGGCAGTACCAAGTAAAGCACC
>JAFTIH010000006.1 GCA_017456985.1 Clostridia bacterium
ATAGGACGGCTCAATTCTTTACAAAGTGAACCGCCCGTTTTGATCAAAGCAAATCGTGCTCGATAGATTCAGCCATTTTGGCTTTGTATTCTTTGATGATGAATTGACGGGCAAGCCGTCATGAATTGAATTGCCCTGTTCCTTTCATGCCGAAGGCAATTCATGCACCGCAGGTGCAATTCGTGGCGTCAGCCTACTCACGCCCCGCGGGCAATTCATTGCTCCTCAGTTCGTCCAAGAGATAACAAAAATGCCCCGCAGATGCGGAGCATTTTTGCAGATTTCGACCTTCGGTCGAAATTATCTCTTGGAGAACTGAGGAGCACGACGAGCGCCCTTCAGACCGTACTTCTTTCTTTCCTTCATACGAGGATCGCGCGTCAAGAAGCCTGCCTTCTTCAGAGCAGGGCGGTTCTCAGCATCAGCAACGACGAGTGCGCGAGCGATGCCGTGACGGATCGCGCCTGCCTGACCGGACAGACCGCCGCCGCGAACGTTTGCGACAACGTCGAACTTGCCCTCATTCTCGGACACGCCGAAGGGCTGGCTGATGATGAGCTTCAGGGTCTCAAGACCGAAGTACTCGTCAACGTTCTTGCCGTTAACGGTGATGACACCGGTACCGGGATAAAGACGAACACGGGCGGTAGATTTCTTTCTTCTGCCGGTGCCGTAGAAATAAGGCTTTGCACTAGTATACATTCTTCTTATCCTCCTACCTTAGTCGATCACGACAGGCTTCTGAGCCTGCTGATTGTGGGTGTCACCTGCGTAAACCTTCAGACGGTTGAACGCCTTTGCGCCAAGGGTGTTCTTGGGAAGCATACCCTTAACTGCAAGCTCCATTGCCATCTCGGGACGCTCTGCCATCAGCTGGCGGTAACCAACGGTCTTAAGACCGGAGATGTAACCGGAGTGGTGGTAGTACTTCTTCTGATCCAGCTTGTTGCCGGTCAGAACTGCCTTGGATGCGTTGATGATGATAACGTACTCGCCGCAATCAACGTGGGGAGTAAACTCCGGTCTGTGCTTGCCGCGAAGAATGTTGGCTGCCTTGACTGCGGTAGCGCCGAGCGTCTTGCCGGCAGCGTCAATGACGTACCATTTACGGGAAATGGTTTCAGCCTTTGCCATAAAAGTGGACATTTCTTTTTCCTCCGTTTTTTGTTCGCCCTGAGGGGCATTTTTGACAACGCGGATATTATAACACGCCCCGCGCCCCTTGTCAAGAGGTTTTTTGAAACTTTTTTGTTTTTTTCGGTTTTTTACAGTGAATGCTCGCGTTTTCTCTGTTTTTCTCTCGTTTTCTCGCTTTTTCAAAATAACCGTTTTAAAATTTTATTTTTAAACTTTTTGTGAACAAAAGCTCCGAGAAGCCTTTTGCCTCTCGGAGCGTGCAAGCGGTTAGGAATACATCCCGTTTGCCTTCATATAATCGTAGATCATCTTGCCGTGATTTTGCTCTGCCTTCTCAATATCGGCAAGCACACTGCGGACGCCGTTGTCCGTAAACTCAAAAATGCAGGTGTTATACAGGGAAGAAACCTGCTTTTCGCCCGAGAGTGCATCCTGGCACAAATACGCATCGTCCTTGGCGTCCTGGTTTTGTGTCGCAGACGAATACGTTGCCGAGAAGGTTGGAAAGCTCGCACCGCCCGAGGGCATCGTGGGAACGGTGCCGTTTCCGATCTGTGTGAGCAGATCTAAATGCGAGCGCTCGTTTTCCACGAGCGTCGAAAAGAGGTTTTTTAACTGTCCGTCGTGTGCCGAGGTCGCTCCTCGCGTATATTTGTCAATACAAAGCTGCTCGCTGTCCTTCATATCCTTCAAAAGGGACTGTTCTTTGGCGGTAAGGGTCATTTTTGTGGTTCCTTTCTTTGTTTGGTTTTTCCTATTTTTGCCCTACCGCTCCGTTTTTATGCAAGGAGCGCAGACAGGGCGCCCTCTTGATAAACGCATTCGCCGTATTCTTTTATGTAGGCAAGAAATACCCCACCCTGTCGGCGCTCGCCGTATTCCGAAAGAAAGTCGTACTTTGAGGGGGCGGCGCTCTCCTTTTCCTCGCCAAGCGCCAAGGAAAGCACGTAGCCGCCCGACGGCAGTCGGTATAAGGCGCTCGGAACCTCTTCCTCAAAACGGCTTAAAAACGTTCGCGCCGCGCACAAAAGCGTCTGCTGCTCGGAAAAATAAAAAAGCGTTCTTTTTTCCCTTTGCGCTCTTCCGCCTTCTAACAGGACGACGAAGATCTCACACCCGCCGCACCGCCCCGGAAACGCCTCCACGAGTGTGCGCGAGGTAGGCGAAAAGCCAACGCTCCCTCTCGCCTCACTTAGCAGCCGCGAGAGTGCCGCGTGCGTTTGCTCTCCGCCCGAAAAGGACTCCTTCGTCACGCCGTGGCGCTTCATATCCGCGTCGGAGAGGGTGATCTTTAGTTTTTTATCATTTATGCGGACGATATCCATTTGGTTCTCCTTCGATTGTTTTCATATATATTATATGACGGCAAGATGCAAAAGGGAAGAGCCAAAAACCTTCCCGCAAAAGAAAAAAACGGCACGTGCGTGCCGTTTTTTCCAAGCCTATCAAGAGTAGGAATTAGTTGTCAAGGACCTCTTCCTCGTCAAGACGGTCAAGGTCTGCCTTGATCTCTGCCTCATCCACGTCGAACTCGTCGTCAAACTCAACGGCGGTCTCGGCGATCTCCTTTCTCATCTGCCAGATGAGACAACCGCAAGCGGCGCCGCCCATAGCAGATACGGCAAGGAAGGTGGAGGCAAGGCTCTTTTTCTTGGACCACAGAATGAGGAATAAAACGAAGAAGGTCACGGACTGCACGAGCAGTGCAATAGCAGCGGGAAGCTTTACTTTCTTAAACATAGTTTTCTCTCCTTTTCGTATATTGATTATTTCGAATTTTCGCGTAAATATGCGTTAATGAAGCCGTCAAGGTCGCCGTCCATTACTGCGGCAACGTCGCCCGTTTCATAGCCCGTGCGCGTGTCCTTGACGAGGGTGTAGGGCATAAAGACGTAGCTTCGGATCTGCGCGCCCCACTCGATGTTGGTCTTAACGCCCTGAATGTCCTCAATGCGGTCGAGCTTTTCGCGCGCCTTGATCTCCATCAGCTTGCTTTTGAGCATTTTGAGTGCCGTTTCCTTGTTCTGGAACTGGCTTCGCTCCGTCTGACAGCCCACCACGATGCCCGTAGGAATATGCACGATGCGGATCGCGGAGTCCGTCTTGTTGATGTGCTGACCGCCCGCACCCGAGGAGCGGTGCGCCGTCACCTCGATATCCTCGTCGCGGATCTCAATGGTGTCGTCGTCATCGTTGAATTCGGGCATCACCTCAACCGATGCAAAGGAGGTCTGTCTGCGTCCCGACGCGTCGAAGGGCGAAACGCGCACGAGGCGATGCACGCCGTTCTCGCTTTTGAGGTATCCGTAGGCGTGCAGTCCTTCCACCAGAATGGTCGCACTCTTTAAGCCCGCCTCGTCGCCGTCCAACCAGTCGAGAAGCTTTACGGTAAAGCCGTGGCTTTCACCCCAGCGGCAATACATACGGTATAGCATCGACGCCCAGTCCTGCGCCTCCGTACCGCCCGCACCGGGGTGGAAGGAGAGGATGGCGTTGTTCTTGTCGTACTCACCCGAGAAGAGCGTTTCGATGCGGCGGCGCTCTGCCTCACGCACGATGGCGTCAAGCTCCGCTTCCACCTCGGGAAGGGAAGCGTCGTCATTTTCCTCGATTGCCATCTCTGCCAGCATGATCGCCTCCTCCAAGCGCTCGCAAAGACGGTCGTAGCCCTCTACGGTATCCTTATAATCGGCAAGCTCCTTGGCGATCTTGGTGCTGCGCGCCTGATCGGACCAGAAGTTTTCCGCATACGTCAATTCTTCAAGCTCCTTCGCCTTTGCGCGAAGCTCCTCTACGTGTAAGGAAGCGCCCAGCTCCTCGAGCGATGCGCGCAGGGCGCACAGCTTGAGCCGCGCTTCTTCTAAAGCGATGATCAAGGGATTACCTACCTTTTCTATTTCTGTCGAAAAATTCTTATACGTATACAGTATAGCATATCCCACGCAAAATTACAAGGGCTTTTTGAAAAAAACAAATGCAAAAAAAGCGCAAATCCTCTTGCAAAAGAAAGAATGTTGTGATATACTTATTTCATTGAGCAAGAAAGGAATGCCGCTATGCACAAAATAGGATTTGACAATGAAAAATACATTCGATTGCAGTCGGAGCACATCCGAGAGCGCATCGAAAAGTTCGGCGGCAAGCTGTATCTTGAGTTCGGCGGCAAGCTCTTTGACGATTTCCACGCCGCACGCGTGCTTCCCGGCTTTGCTCCCGATAGCAAGATCCGAATGTTAGTCGAGCTGCGCGAGCAGGCAGAGATCGTGATCGTCATCAACGCCGCAGATATTGAGAAAAATAAGGTTCGCGGCGACCTGGGTATCACCTACGACCAGGACGTGCTCCGCCTCATCGACGCCTTCCGTGGCTTTGGACTCTTCGTGGGTAGCGTGGTGCTGACCTGCTATAACGACCAGCCCTCCGCGCTCGCCTTCCAAAAGCGCCTTGAATCGCTGGGCGTCAAGGTCTACCGCCACTATCGCATCCCGGGGTATCCCTCGGATATCGCCACCATCGTCAGCGACGACGGCTATGGCAAAAACGAATATATTGAAACCGAGCGCTCGCTCGTCGTCGTCACCGCCCCGGGGCCGGGCAGCGGCAAAATGGCGACTTGCCTGTCGCAGCTGTATCACGACAATAAGCGCGGCATCCGCTCGGGCTATGCGAAGTTTGAAACCTTCCCCATCTGGAACCTTCCTTTGCGCCACCCTGTCAATATGGCGTACGAGGCGGCAACAGCCGACCTTAACGACGTCAATATGATCGACCCGTGGCATCTCGAAGCATACGGTGAGACCACCGTCAACTACAACCGCGACGTGGAGATCTTCCCCGTGCTTCGCGCGATGATGGAAAAGATCAGCGGCGAATGCCCCTATAAATCCCCCACCGATATGGGTGTGAATATGGCAGGCAACTGCATCGTGGACGACGCGGTGTGCCGCCACGCCTCCCATATGGAGATCATCCGCCGGTATTATCACGCTCTCGCCAATCGCCGTAAGGGACAGAGCGACGGGGACGACGTTGAAAAGATCAAGCTCTTGATGAATATGGCGGGCATCTCGCCCGAGAGCCGCCCCGTCATCGCCGCCGCCAACGACAAGGCGGAAAAGGAGGGCTCTCCCGCCGCCGCCATCTCGCTTGACGACGGAACCATCATCACGGGTAAGACCTCGGGGCTTCTCGGCGCGACCAGCGCAATGCTGCTCAACGCCCTCAAGGCGTATGCGGGCATTGACGATGCGGCGCACCTCATCTCGCCCGACGTCATCGGTCCCGTGCAGGAGCTCAAAACGCGTCACCTCGGCAACCATAACCCCCGCTTGCATACGGACGAGGTGCTCGTCGCACTCTCCATCAGCGCCGTCACCAATCCCACCGCCAAGCTCGCGCTTGAGCAGCTTGACCGCCTGCGCGGATGCGAGGCGCATTCCTCTGTGATTTTATCTCCCGTGGATGAAAATATCCTCAAAAAGCTGGGTGTCAACCTCACGTGCGAGCCCCGCTATCAGACCAAAAAGCTCTTCCACGCCTGAGTTTTTTGCGCTTCCAAAATAAAAAAAGTGCAAAAAACAAAAAAACTTTCAAAAACCTATTGCAAAATCAAAAAAAATATGCTATAATGCAGAAGATTGAAATGAAACCAAACAAAGAGGTGTAAAAAATGAAAGCTGGAATTCATCCCGAATACAAGAGCGCTGTCATTCGTTGCGCTTGCGGTGCTACTGTGGAAACCCACTCCGTAGTCGGTGATCTCAACGTAGAAATCTGCTCCAAGTGCCATCCTTTCTACACGGGCAAGCAGAAGTTCGTTGATGCCGGCGGACGCGTTGACAAGTTCAAGAAGCGTCTTGCAGCAAGCAAGTAATCTTGTATCGTAGCAGAAACGTTTTTTCGTGGGGCTGTACCGATCCGTACAGCCCCTTCTGCTTTTTATTCTTTTAACGAAAGGAGCGCCCCGTGAGCGAATCCGTACAAAACCAAAGAGCGGTGCTCGTTGCCCTCGCCAAAAGCGCGCGCGAGGTCGCCGCGTGTGAGGTGAGCCTTGACGAGCTTTCGCGCCTGCTCGATACCGCGGGCGGCACGGAGGTCGCGCGCGTCATCCAACAAAAGCCGAGCGTTGATCCCGCCACCGTCATCGGAAGCGGTAAGGTGGAGGAGATTGCCGCGCTTTGCGCACGTGAACAGATCACCCTCGCCATCTTCGATATGGAGCTCTCCCCCTCCCAGATCCGCAACCTTGAAAACGGGCTGGGGGACGTGATGGTCATCGACCGCAGTATGCTCATCCTCGACATCTTCGCCCTGCACGCCACGAGCGGCGAGGGCAAGCTGCAGGTCGAGCTGGCACAGCTCCGCTATACGGCGCCCCGCTTGACGGGTCGGGGACGCGATATGTCCCGCCTTGGCGGTACCATCGGCACGCGCGGACCGGGTGAGTCCAAGCTCGAGGAGGATCGCCGCCATATCCGTCACCGCATCGACGCGCTTACCTCCGCCCTCAAGGAAATGGAAAAGAACCGCGCCACGATGCGCGCCCAGCGCGAGCGCTCGGGCATTCCCAAGGTTGCCATCGTTGGCTACACCAACGCGGGAAAAAGCACCCTGCTCAACCGCCTGACGGACGCGGGCGTGCTCGCCGAGGATAAGCTCTTTGCCACGCTTGACCCCACCACCCGTCACCTGACCCTCCCCGAGGGGGAGCAGGTGCTCTTGACGGACACCGTCGGGCTCATCCGCGGACTGCCGCACCATCTGGTCGAGGCGTTCCACTCCACCTTGGAGGAGGCAGCGCTCGCCGATATCCTTCTCATTCTCGCCGACCGCTCGGACAGCGAGGTGGAAAACGAGATCGCGGTCACCCAAAAAACCTTAAAAGACCTCGGCGCCGAGGGCAAGCCCACGCTCCTCGTATATAACAAATGCGACGCCGCCGCTCTGCCCATCCCCGACGCCGCGCACACCCCCGACGGGGTGGTCTATATCTCCGCGAAAACGGGAGAGGGGATCGAAACCCTTCTTTCGGCGCTTCTTCGTATCGTTCGCGAGGGCAAGCGCCGCGTCGTGCTCCACCTTCCTTATGCCGAGAGCGGGCTTTTGAACGCCATCTACGCCCACGGCACGGTGGAGAGCACCGATTACGAGGCAGACTGTATCCGCGTTTGCGCCGTCCTTGACGGCAAGGGACAGGGGCGCTTCCGCGCCTATATCGCGAGTGAGGAGCTTTGAGATGGAAAAGGGCTATACCACGCTTGCCGCGTACGGCACCGACACTTACGAGGAAAAGAAATCCGTCTTTATTGGGGAGGCGGCGCCCGTCACCACCGAGGCAGAGGCGCTTGCGTTTCTTGACGGCATCAAGAAAAAATATCCCGACGCGCGCCATCACGTGTA
Organism: Clostridia bacterium; assembly: GCA_017456985.1. GTDB lineage: Bacteria > Bacillota > Clostridia > Oscillospirales > CAG-272 > UBA1740. The sequence goes on from JAFTIH010000006.1 coordinate 7,537, forward strand.
TGCGTATCTTTTACGCGAGGGCTCCAAAAACCGTTACAGCGACGACCACGAGCCGCAAGGCACCGCGGGGCTTCCCGTGCTTGACGTCCTGCGCAAGGGCGGCTATACCGACGCCGTCGTGGTGGTCACCCGCTATTTCGGCGGTACGCTCCTTGGCGCGGGCGGGCTCGTGCGCGCCTATACCGCCGCCGCCGCAGGCGCCGTCCGTGCGGCAGGCGTCCGCAATTATCGCCTTTGGCGCCCCGTGACGCTTACGCTGAGCTATCCCGACTATAACAAGCTCTTACCCGAGCTTGAAAAGGGAAGCATCCGCGTGCGCGATACCGCCTACGCCGAGGGCGTCACGCTTTCGCTTCGGATGCACGAGGAGGACTACGACGCATTTGCCCTCGCCGTCACCGAGCTGCTTGCGGGACGCGCGCAGATCACGGCAGAGGACGTCGTTTTTGATCACGACTAAAATTATATAAAAATATCGAAAATAAAAAAGTAAAATCGCGTGTGCGCGCGTATTTTATCATTGAAAACGAAAAAAAGCCGAAAAGGGGGGAGAACCGATGAAAACCGCAGAACTGTTTTTAAAGCGGGAGAAAGAGGTCCTTTCCCCCTACGCTTTTTTGACGGCGAACACGAGAGGGCGATTGCATCCCGCCGACAGCTGTGCCTACCGTACCGAATTTCAGCGCGACCGCGACCGCATCATCCACTCGAAATCCTTTCGCCGCCTGATGCACAAAACGCAGGTGTTCTTTGCTCCCGTTGACGAGCAATTCCGCACCCGTATGACCCACACCCTTGAGGTCACGCAGATCGCGCGCAGCATTGCCCGCGCGCTCTCCCTCAACGAGGACCTGACCGAGGCGATCGCGATGGGTCACGACCTCGGGCACACACCCTTCGGACACGGCGGCGAACGCGCGATGCGCCTTTGCTATTCGCCCGACTTCGCCCACTACAAGCAGTCGTTGCGCGTGGTGGATTTTCTTGAAAAGAACGGCGAGGGGTTAAACCTCACCTACGAGGTGCGCGACGGCATTCTCAACCATACGGGAAGCAATATGGCGAGCACGCTTGAGGGCGTGGTCGTCAAGTACGCCGACCGCATCGCGTATATCAATCACGACCTCGACGACGCCTTTTTTGCGGGCATTTTGTCGAAAAATGATATTCCTCGTCATCTCGCACCCTTTTTTGCCGAAACCTACAGCCATCGCGTTGACGTGATGGTCAACGCCGTGATCGAGGCGAGCGTGGACAAGCCCGCCATCGCGATGACGAGCGAGGTGGGGGAGGCGATGATGGAGATGCGCGCCTTTTTGATGGACAACGTCTATACAGGCTCCCCCGCCCAGCACGAGGAGGGAAGGGCGGTCGAGCTTCTTTGCCGACTCTTTGAATATTATACCAAGCGCCCCGAGGAGCTTCCCGCGTTTTATCGCGCGCACCTCGAAACGGAGGGCGTCGAGCGTATGGTGTGCGACTATATTTCGGGTATGACCGACCAGTTCGCCATCGCCACCTACGAGCGGCTCTTTATCCCCCAGGTGTGGAAAGGAGTGAGCCGTGATTGACCGCACGTTAGTCGATGAGATCGTCGCCCGCACCGATATGCAGACCTTGGTGGGCGGCTACGTCAAGCTCAAGCGCGCGGGCGCCAACTTAAACGGTCTTTGTCCCTTCCACAGCGAAAAGACTCCCTCCTTTACTGTCTTCCCCTCCGACGGCAGCTTTTACTGCTTCGGATGCGGTGTGGGCGGCAACGCCATCACCTTCGTCCGTAAGATCGAAAACCTTGAATTTACCGAGGCAGTCGCGATGCTTGCGCGTCGTGCGGGCATTAACATCCCGCAAACGGCGCTCGTGTCGGGCGGTCCGACCTACGACAAAAACCGTTTTTACGAAATGAATAAAAAGGCGGCACGCTTTTTCCATAACGCGCTTTTTGCCGACACGCCCGACGCCAAGGCGGCGCTCGCCTATTGGATCGAAAAGCGCGGCTTAAGCATGGCGACCGTCAAGCACTTCGGACTCGGCTATGCACCGAACGATTTCAGCTTCGTCAATTATATGAAGAGCGAGGGATACCGCGACGAGGAGCTTTCCGTGGCGTTTTTGTGCGGAAAAAGCGAAAAGGGATACCTATATCCCTCCTTCCGCAACCGCGTCATCATTCCCGTGATGGACCTTTCGGGACACGTCATCGCCTTTAACGGGCGCGTGATGGACGGGGGCGAGCCCAAATATAAAAATTCCTCGGACACGCCCGTTTTCCGCAAGGGAAATACCCTCTTTGCCTTGAATTTCGCGCATAAGCACTGTGCCGAGCGCATCATTCTTTGCGAGGGTGCGATGGACGTCATCGCGATACACGCGGCAGGCTTTCCCTATGCCGTAGCGACGCTGGGCACCGCCATCCGACCCGAGCACGCAAGACTGTTGTCGCGTTATACGAAAAAGGTCATCCTTTCGTACGATAGCGACGCGGCGGGACAAAAAGCCACCGATAAAGCCTTAGCCCTGCTTGAGGACGTCGGACTTGAGGTGCGCATCTTGCGTCTTACGGGCGCCAAGGACCCCGACGAATACATCCGCAACTTCGGCGCCGAGGCGTTCCGCTCCCTGCTTGACGACAGCCATACGAAATTTGATTTCAATTTTGAACGTGTTTTGCAACGCTATAACCTCGACGTACCCCAGCAGAAAATTGAAGCAATTGATGCATTATGTACCGTTATCGCGGGGGTTTATTCCTCGGTAGAACGGGAAATCTATATTGCCGAGGGTGCGAGGCGGCTTGGCGTTGATGCGAAAAATCTTGCCGCCGACGTGCAAAAAAAGATCGCACTGCGGCGCAAGGAAGAGAAGAGCGATACCGCCAAGGTGGCAAGAGAAATTCTCGGCGGCTACGGCGACCGCGTTAACCCCGACTTCGTGAAGGCACCGCGCGCGGCGCGGCTCGAGGAGGCGGTGCTGGGGCTTTTACAGCTGTACCCCGAATACCGCACCCGCACCTTCGCACAAGAGCCGCTTTTGACGGAGGAGGACTTCGTCACCGAGCTCGGGCGTCGGGTCTTCTGCTTCCTTCGCGATACCGCAAATGCGGGCGAGGAGTTCGACAGCGCGATGCTAGACAGCGTATTTTCCCCCGACGAGGTCGGAAGAATTTCGGGGATGCGCGTTGGCAGAATGCGCCTGTCAGATAACGGAGAAGCCGTTTTCCTTGAATGCGTCAAGGAGCTTAAGGCGGCAAAGGCAAGCGAGGAAGCCAAAAAAGCACCCGTCACCTTTGCAACGCTTGACGCTTTGTTAAAGGGAAAGCGCGAAGAGTAAAAACAAAAAACAAGACGAAATAATTTGACGGAAAGGATATGCTATGAGCAACAAGCCAAGAGATCTGAGTGAAATTCTGAACAGTGAAGACAGAAGTGACCCTACCGAACTGTTTTCCGACATTGATTACGGCGTAGAGCACCTCGAAAAGGACAGTGAGCAGCTTGAGCAGGGCGAGATCCCCGAGGGCGAGCTTGAGGAGGTCGAGGCGGACAGCCTTGAGGACGTCGATGACTTGCTTTCGCAAGAGGGCGTTTCTATGGATGACTCCGTGCGAATCTATCTGCGCGAGATCGGTAAGATCAGCCTGCTCTCCGCGGAGCGTGAGATGTACCTTGCCGAGCGCATCGCGCTGGGCGACGAGGCGGCAAAGGAGGAGCTGATCAACGCGAACTTGCGTCTGGTCGTTTCTATTGCAAAGCACCACGTAGATAAGGGTATGCATTTCCTTGACCTCATCCAAGAGGGCAACCTCGGTCTGATGAAGGCGGTCGAGAAATTTGACTACCAGAAGGGCTACAAGTTCTCCACCTATGCAACCTGGTGGATCCGCCAGTCCATCACCCGTGCGCTCGCCGATCAGGCGCGCACCATCCGCATTCCCGTTCATATGGTCGAAACGGGACACAAGGTCTCCCGCGCCTCCAAGCAGCTTTTGCAGGAGCTTGGACGCGAGCCTACCAACGAGGAGATCGCAGAACGCCTCGGTATGCCCCTTGAGCGCGTGATCGAGAGTATCAAGGTCGCCCAAGCCCCCATCTCCCTTGACACCCCCGTGGGCGAGGAGGAGGACTCCCGTCTTGGCGACTTCGTCGAGGATACCGATACGCTGACGCCTATGGAATACGCCTCCAACGCGATGCTTCGCGAGAAGATCGCCGAGGTCCTTCGTACGCTCTCCCCCCGCGAGGAGCAGGTCATCCGTATGCGCTTCGGTCTGGTTGACGGCACGCCCCACACCCTGGAGGACGTCGGCGCCTTCTTCAACATCACCCGTGAGCGCATCCGTCAGATCGAGGCAAAGGCGATCCGTAAGCTCCGCCATCCCAGCAGAACCAAGCATTTGCGCGACTACCATAATAATTGACGCCTATTTTACCGAATATTTACTTTTTGCACGGGAAAACATCTTGACAACGGGACGTTTTTGTAGTAAAATGTAAAAAGATACTTGTGTTTATTTTCTGCAAGTTTTAGGAGGATTCCAATGAAAAGATTCATAGCATTACTTATGTGTCTCGCAATGCTTGTTTTGACGCTTGCTTCCTGCGGCGACGAAACGGTCTCGAAGCCCGAGGCAGAACGTCCTAACCTGACGCTCCGTATGGCGATCGTGGTTGACGACAAGACGACCGCAGAGGGCGTCGAGGCAATGCAGAAGGTATTCAACGAGAAGTGCGAGGTCTCTCTCAACACCCGCATCGATTTTGAATTCTTCAAGGCATCCGAGTATAAAGAAAAAATGACCGCTCTGATGGAAGAGGTCGAGCACGCGAAGTTGAACGGCGACACCGCTCTTGAGGACGCCAAGGCTGAGGCAGGTGCAGGCGGCACCGTCGTCGAGGATGACGAATACAAGTACCCCGCACCGACCAAGGGACAGTTCGATATCCTTCTGATCGCTGACGCAGAAATGTACGAGCAGTTCATCGAAGAGGGCTGGATCGTTCCCCTGAACACACACTTCAAGGAAAACTTCAAGCCGCTCAACACCAAGATCCACGTCACGGCAAAGCAGGCTTCCGCTTGCGACGGTAACTACTACGGCGTGCCTGCCAACACCGCATACGGCAGCTATACTTACCTGATGGTCAACAAGGAAGCCGCGGACCTTTGCTCCGTGGATCCCACCACCATCCACTCCTTCTCCGACGCCTACGCGCTTCTTTCTCAGATGCAGATCGCACAGGGCGAGTACAATCTGAACGCTTGGGCAGCAAAGTACGGTGATGATTTCGCCGTTATCCGCAACACGGCGGAGACCTTCATCAACCCCAACGTAAAATATCTGTCGCAGGACTTCACCTCCGTTTCGCTGATCGGTTCTGCCTACGGGTACAACGCGACGGTTGCGGGTCTCGGTCAGGCAAAGAACCTTCTCCGTACCGAGGATTACACCAGATATCTTGAAATGCGGTTCGTAGCCGAGAAGAACGATTACTACGGCAACGGCAACGAGAGCAACTTCCTGTTCTCCCTCGTTGAGGGCGATTACGGTATGCGCAACTCGGACGCAGACTATTATTTCTGCCCCATCACCCTCCCCGTTCTTGCAAAGGACGACATCTTTGGCGGTATGCTGGCAGTTTCCACGTATAGCGTCGATGAGAAGCGTTCGCTTGAGATCGTACAGGAGTTTATGACCAACGCGACCAGAAACGATCTTCTCAACGTCGTTCTGTACGGTGACCCCCAGACCAACTACGGTCTTGAAGACGGTTGCGTAAACTTCCGTAATATGTCCAACTACGGCATCCATCAGGATTACCTGTTCGGTAACCTGCGCGAGTACGCATTGCCTTGCGCTGACTTTGGTCAGAACGCAAGCTTCTACGAGGACGCATGGCTGCAGATCAGAGAGATGGACGTTCGTACGCCTCTGTTTGACGAGACCTTTGCCGACTACTTCAGCTACACCAAGCTGAACGACGAGGGCGAAGAGGTCGTGGTCAACCGCGTTGACGCGGAAAAATGGGCGTACGTTGACGCACTTAGCCGGGAAAAGTACGAGGCACTGATGGCAAGCGCCGACCTCGAAACCTTCCGCAACAACGTGACGCTGTTCAGTGATGAATTGATGGCAGACCCCACCTTCTACGAGCTGCTTGATCCCTCTGTCAGAAACGATACGATGACGAAGGGCACGCTCGGCGCGGCGTTCTTCTACTACACCTATAACAGAAGCAACAATATGACGCTTATGAAATAAGCTTTAAGACCTTTTGAGGAGTGACGCCTTTTGTCACTCCTCATTTTTGACACCTTGCGAAAGGAGCCTTGTGATGAATAAAAAATGGCTGCCCGCACTCTTGCAGCGCCGTCTTGTGGTGACGCTCTTGATTGCTCTGCAAGCTGCGCTTCTTATCTATTTTGCCATCAGCACGAGCCGCGTTTCGAGCGTTCTTGCCAACCTCTTTGCCGCCATCAGCGTCATCGTCGCTCTTCTCGTGGCATCGGGGCGGGGAGAGAGTGCCTATAAGCTCACCTGGGTCTTTACCATTCTTTGCTTTCCCGCCGTAGGTGGCGTTCTTTACCTTTATTTTAACAAACAGCTTTCCCGTACCGCACTCGTGCACAGAGCAAAGCGCGCGTCGGCACACGTAGCTCCCTATCGCTACGAGCGGGGCGGTGCGTGCAGATCGGAGCTCTCACTCCCACCCACGGTGCGCTATCTCTCGGGGTTTTTAGGCTTTCCCGCTTATGGAGAAGGGAAGAACACCTTCTTTCCCTCGGGTGAGGCGATGCTTGCGGCGATGAAGGAGGATCTGCGACACGCGCGTCGATATATCTTTATGGAATACTTTATCATCGAGCACGGTGAGATGTGGGATTCCATTCTTGAGATCCTCATCCAAAAGGCAAAAGAGGGCGTGCTCGTGCGCGTGCTCTACGACGACCTCGGCTGCTTTCTGCGCCTGCCGCACAAATACCGCAAGCTTTTAAAGAAGTACGGCATTGCAGTGGGAAAATTCAATCCCTTCGTCCCTCTTTTTTCAGCAGAGCAAAACCACCGCGATCACCGCAAGATCACCGTCATCGACGGTGTCGTCGCTTATACGGGCGGCGTCAACCTTGCGGACGAATATATCGGCGCCGTCACACGCTTCGGAAAATGGGCAGATGCCGCCATCCGCGTCGAGGGCGGCGCGGCTTGGAGCTTTACCCTGATGTTCCTTGAAATGTGGATGACCGTAGAAAAGAAAACGAAGGAAGATCTTGCCCTCTTCCTTCCACCGCATGGGGAAGAGTGCGACGCGTCCCCCGCGGACGAAAGCGTCCCTACCCGCTCCGAAACAAAAGAAGCGGATGCCGTTTTGATCCCTTACGCAGACAGCCCGCTTGACGACGAAGCCGTAGGAGAGCAGGTTTATTTGCAGGTCATCCAAAATGCAAAAAAATACGTCTATATCACCACCCCTTACCTCATTTTAGACGACAAGATCTTGTCAGCTCTTACCCTTGCTGCCAAAAGCGGCGTTGACGTGCGCATCATCACGCCTCATAAGTGGGATAAAAAGCTCGTGCATAAAACCACGCGCACCTATTATTCCGAGTTGTGTGAGAGCGGTGTTCGTCTGTACGAATACACGCCCGGCTTTATGCACGCCAAGCTCGTGCTATGCGACGACGAGATCGCCACCGTCGGCTCCGTCAATTTCGATTTCCGAAGCCTGTATTTGCACTTTGAGTGCGGCGTTTATCTCTATCGGATGCAAAGCGTAGCCGCCGTCAAGGAAACCTTCCTTGCGCATCTTTCGCATTCTGAGCCGATTATCGCACCCAAGGTGCGCAGGGGTATCTTCTCGCGCATCTATCGTGCCATCCTGCGCCTGTTTGCGCCGATGATGTAAGTCCTTAAAAAAATAAAAAAGAGCAAGGATGGCGTGCAAAATTAGCGGCAAAATTGAAGCCACCACATTTTTGTGGTGGCTTTTGATATGCAGAAAGCAAAGAAAAGCCCCGCGCGAGGCGGGGCGAGATTTACGGCTTTTTGGCAGCGGATTTCAAGCGGTCGACAAGTGCTTCATACCGAGAGTCGGTTCGCAAAATAGC
>JAFTIH010000029.1 GCA_017456985.1 Clostridia bacterium
CGTCGGCGTTTGCCTCGTTCTCGCCTTGCACTGCCGCCGCGTCGGCGTTTGCCTCGTTCTCGCCTTGCACTGCCGCCGCGTCGGCGTTTGCCTCGTTCTCGTCTTGCACTGCCGCCGCGTCGGCGTTTGCCTCGTTCTCGCCTTGCACTGCCGCCGCGTCGGCGTTTGCCTCGTTCTCGCCTTGCACTGCCGCCGCATCGGCGGGCGGCTCGTCCTCGGGGGTGTCTTGCGTAGCGGGGACGGGGGTAGGAAGCGCGTATGGCGCGTCCAACAGGTGGATTTGGCAAAGCGGCGTATCCTCGCCGAGCGCCGCCAGCATCCAAGTGGCGTAGCTCGCTTTTTCAAAGAGGATCGCGCGCGAGGGGCAAGCGCGGATGAGCGCGGCGTCGCTTAACATCGTTTTTAGGTGCTTCTTTTTGGCACTGCCGAACACGTACAGCTGTTCCACGGCGCGGGTGAGCGCGACGTAGAGCACGCGGATCGCCTCGTCCGTTTCCTTTTCCTTGGCGGCAAAGGCGACGGCTTGGCTCAGGGGCGTCGTGAGCGTGGCGAGCCCCGTTTCGTCCGAGATGGCGGAAAACAGTCCGATCTCGGGGGAGAAGCGGAAGGTTGGGGATTTTCCCTCGCCGCCAAGCGAGTTGCCCGTGTGGGCAAGAATGCAGACGGGGGCTTCGAGACCCTTGGATTTATGAATGGTCATCACGCGCACGGCATCCGTTTTTCCGACGGTCTGCTTGTCCACGGCACTGCCGCCAAACTCGCGAAGCTCGGCGATGCGCTGTAAAAAGCGGTACAGTCCGCGATAAGCGCTCTCCTCATACGAGCGTGCGAGCTCGTAGAAGATGCGAAGACGGGTGCGTCCCTCCTTTTGGGTGGCGGCGTAGATGCCCGTTTGCTCAAAGAGGGTGCGGATGAGGCGGTGCGCGGGCGTGTTTTCCGCGAGTGCGCGGAAGCGCTCAACGTCCGCAAGGAAGTGCATACAGCGCTCGTCGCCCGCCTCTGCGAGCGCACGCACGCCGTCGTAAAGCGAGGCGCCGCGCGGCACGGCACCGCGCACGCGGATGAGGTCGTCAAGGGAGAAGCCGTAGAGCGGTGAGCGAAGGGTCGCGGACAGATGTAAGTCGTGGTGGGGGTTGTTGACGGTGTGGCAAAGCGATACGGCAAGCAGGATCTCCTTGTGGGCAAAGAAATCCGTTTTGTCCTCCGTTTGCAGTGGAATGCCGTAGGCGCGCAGCGTGGCGACCAGCTCTGCCATTGCGCGTCCGCCGCGGCACATCACCACGACGTCGGCGGGTTGGATTTTGTCGCCGTTTTTCTTTTTCCCGCTTGCAAGCAGCCCAAGGATATGCTCGGCGATCAGGTCGTTTTCGCTCTTTAAGGTGTTTTTGTCAAGCGCCTCTATGCCTTCCGATTCGGCGGGCGCCTTCATCAAATAGAAGGTGGGAGGGGGAACGCTCTCCGACGGCTCCTTGTCCGTTTGCAAGCGGTCCTCGGTGCGGTAGCCGATGCCCTCGCCCACGATGGGGAAGAGAAAATCAAAGACGCCGTTGGCAAGGTCGATGACCGCGCGCTCGGAGCGGAAGTTTTTAGTTAAGAAGAGGACCGCCTCGTCACCCTCCTCGTCGAGCGAGGGGAAGGACGCGCGCAAGCGCGCGAAGATTTCGGGCTCACCGCCGCGAAAGCCGTAGATGCTTTGCTTGATGTCGCCCACCATAAAGCGGTTGTGCGGCGTGGAAAGCGCCTCGAAGATGCGGTGCTGCATCTCGTTGACGTCCTGATATTCGTCGATGCAGATGGTGTCGAAGGATGCCGCCATCTCGTGCGCAAGCGGAGTGCGTTCTCCGTTTTCGTCCCACAAAAGGGTGTAGGCGTAGCGCTCAAGGTCGGCGTAGTCGCAGATGCTCTGGCGGCGCTTTTCTTCCAAAAAGCGCCCTTCAAACTCGCGAAGCAACAGATAAACGGTACGGCAAAGCGCGCTCGTGGCGCGGAAGGCGTAGGAAAGCTCCTCCTCTTCCCAGGGGAAGGGGGTCGTTTTGCGCTCCGCCGCGCAATTTTTCGCGAACTCCTCCACCGTTGCGCCAAAGAACTCGGCTTGCTTCGAGAGGGGTGTGTCGTCCTTGACGGTGGTCTTCTTCACCGTCGTATAAGAGGCAACGGCGGCTTTCAGATCGCCGTAGGAGCGCCCAGCCGCCTCGCTGACGAGCGTGTAATGATGCATTAACCCGAGTGCCTTGTCCCGATAGGATAAGACGCCCCGAGAGCCCTCACCCTCGGCGGCGCACAGCGCGTCGAAAAGCGTGCAAAGGGCGTTCTTACGACTTTCGTAATGCGCGGCGTAGTGGCGCGAAAACGCCCTGCCCGCGCGCGTCTCGAACAAGGGAAGCGTCGCCTCGTGCGCGAGGGTGTCGGCGTTCTCCTTCAAGATGCGCACGCCCTCGGGGAGCGCGGCAAGCTTGGTTTTGTAGAGGTTATAAAGGTCGGTGTCAAGAGCGCCGCTCGTGCGGACGCTTTCCACCGCCTCCACGAGCGCGACGATATCTAGTCCCTCGGGGGCGAGGACGCCGCTGTACGCGTCTTCGATGACCTCGTTCATCAGCTTGACGCCCAGCAGATCCACCTGCGCCTCGCTTGCGATGCGGTAGAGCGGGGAGATACCGAGAGAGACGGTGTGACCCTTGACGATCTCGTTACAAAAGCCGTCGATGGTGCGGATGCGCGCGGTGGGAAGCAAAAGCATCTGACGGGCAAGATGCTCGTCGTTTGGGCGCTCCGCCACGGCACGGGAGAGCGCCGCCGAGATGCGGGTGCGAAGCTCCTCCGCCGCCGCACGGGTAAAGGTGACGACCAGCATCCGCGACACGTCGAGCGGATCCCTTTCGCGCGTGATCATACGGATCAGGCGCTCGGTGAGGGTCGCCGTTTTTCCCGAGCCCGCCGCCGCGGAAAGCAATACGGTGCGGTCTGTCGTTTGGATGGCGTGCTCTTGCTCTTGGGTGGGATTCATAACCGCACCTCCTTTTCTTTTTAGTCGTGTGGTCTTATAGACGGAACAAGCGCAGCGAATAGAGCATCGCGTCGCCCTCGTCGCTCGTTTTCGCCTCGGCAAGGGCAAAAAGCCCCTCGCCGTCGTATAGGGCGACCACCTCGCCGTCGGGGTAGGCGGTGCCGATCTTCTTTTGATAAATGGGGGCGCCCGCGTGGGCAAGCCGTGCAAAGAAGGGGGGGAGCGTTACGCGGGGATAGGCTGAAAAGACCTCCTCAAGCGGTAAAAGAAGCGACTCCCGCTCCTCGGGGGGAAGCGCCTCAAGCTCGGCAAGGGTGTGCGCCTGCGAGAGGGAATAGCCCGCCGCCTCGGCGCGCAACAGACGGCTCATCACGCCTCCTACTCCCAGCGCCTCTCCGATGTCGGCGCACAGCGTGCGGATGTAGGTTCCCTTGGAGCAATGCACGAAAAGGCGGTACTCCTCGTCCGAAAGGCGCTCGGCAGAAAGCTCATAGACCCGAATGGGACGCGCCTCGCGTTCGATCTCTTGTCCCTTGCGCGCAAGGTCGCACAGCTTCTTGCCATCCACCTTCAAGGCAGAATACATCGGCGGCACCTGCAAGATCTCGCCGCGAAAGCGGTCGAGCACCGCCAAAACCTCCGTCTCGGTGGGAAGGGGCTTGTCCGAGGGGACGAGCGTCCCCGTAATATCCTCGGTATCCGAGCGGACGCCGAAGCGCAGATGGGCGATATACTTTTTTTCGCCCGTCAAAAGAAACTCGCTCGCCTTGACGGCTCTGCCCACGAGCACGGGCAAAACGCCCTCGGCGAGAGGGTCAAGCGTCCCCGTGTGTCCCGCCTTTTTCTCGCCGAACAGGCGCCCCACGCGCTTGACCGCCGTTTGCGAGGTCAAGCCTTGCTCTTTATACAGTAAAAACAGTCCCGACGCCATAATGCCGTCCTTTCTCGTTCCAAACAACTTATATACTTCTATTATACACGCGCGACAAAATTCTGTCAAGCATCATTTGGGGAAAAGGGGGCGGCAAGAAAAGCACAAACGGGCGGGCGTTACAGAAAAACGCGCTCGGTGCGGGCGCTTCTTTGGCACAAAAGCGGATAAGGCGAGGTGCCGCACGCGGCGGCAAAGGCGGCGGTGTCCCCCGCGCGCACTCCGAAAAAGGGAAGCGCGTCGCCTTCGCGTAGGGGAAGCGTGCCGATCTCGATCGCCGTGCGGTCCATACACACCTGCCCGAACACGGGACAGCGCCTGCCCCTTACCGTCAGAAAGCCGCCCGCCGCCGCGCCCGTCGGCACGCCGTCGGCATAGCCCGCGTCCAAGATGGCAAGGCGCATCCTTTGCCGCGCGCGCACGCCGCCATACCCCACGCGCGCTCCCTTCGGCACGTCGCGCACGGCAAGCACCCGTCCCTCAAAGCGCATCACGGGGGAAAGCGGCACCCCTTCCGTGCCGCGCGGGGGAACGCCGTACAGCGCCAATCCCGCACGGGCGCCGTCGCACCCGAGCGTGCCGTAGCGTAAGAGCGCCCCGCTTGCCGCGAGATGGGAAAAGGGCACGCCGTGTGCGTGCGCGAGCGCCGTGTGAAAGCGGAGCGCTTGCCCTGCCGTGCGCCAAAACCGATCGGGGGATCCGAGGTGGGAGTAGGCGCCCGTAAAAAAGAGGTGGGGAAGCGCCCGTGCGGCGCGCCATTCCCGCTCGCTCATCCCGAGGCGATACATTCCCGTTTCAAGCTTTGCGTGGACCGCAAGGCGAAAGTCTGCACGCAAGAGCCCCTTTTCTTTATATGAAGACAGTGCCGAGGAGAGGGTCTTCGCGTACGCAAACGAGTGGACGGAGAGGATCACGCGGGCAGTGCAAAGCGAAAGAAGCGCCTCTTTTTCCACCGCGCCAAAGATGAAGACCTGCGGATTTGTAAAGAGTTCTTTACAGTTTAGCAGTTCTTTCGCCTCGCTCGCCGTGGCGACCGCAAAAAGTGCGGCGCCCTCTCCCACGAGCGTGCGGGCGGCAAAGAGAGCGCCGTGACCGTAAGCGTCCGCCTTTAAGACGGGGATGAGCGTCCCGCCCGCACGGGCGGCGAGCGTGCGGTAGTTGCGGCGAAGCGCCGCTCCGAAGAGCGTAACGGTAGGCATAGCTTCTTTCCTTTCTTGCGTGCTTTGCGTTTTTCTATCTCTTAAAGGAATATGCGGCGCGGGGGTAGGATAGAATGAATCAAGGTAAAAATCGGTCGCAAAACCCGACAAAAGACAACTTTTGTTTACAAAAACGCGGTTTTAGAAACAAAAAAACGGGCACGGGCGTCCGTCTTTGACAAAATGCGGCACCCACCGCCCCGCTCGCTTCGACACCCTTTTCCGTTTCCCTCGGCTACAATGAAAAAAACGGTCGCATTCCGACCGCATAGCCGCAAGGAGATCGCTTTTTCTTGCGGTTAAGAAAGGACGTCGTATGAACAGAGAAGAAAAAACGAGCACCGCGCTTTCCACGCACGTGGTGCGGGAGTCTAAACGGGAGAGCGTTTTGCTCTCCTCCTTGCGTGCGGGACTGCGCTTGCGCGCGCAACGAAACGGAGAGGTCTTGATCGATCTGCTGGTGGGCGTGTTTGCCTGCCTTTTTGCGGGGACGCACGCGCTCTTCGGGGTGTATCCCTTTTCGTTAGGGTTGCTTTTTGCCGCTTCGTCCCGTCTTTTGCCCATCTTTGTCGGTGCTTTGGTGGGGTGTGCGCTGATGGGACCGCTCGGCACGCTTTACCTCATCCTACATATTCTTGCGTTTTCCTTGCGCCTTTGCGTTTCCTTCGTGCGCGTGCGGCAGGAGCGTGCGACGGCGTATTTTGCGGAAAGCCCCGCCGCGCGGGCGCTTAGCGGTGCCGCGATCGGGTTGTGTATGGCACTTTACGAGTTGATTTTGTTCGGGGTGGAGAGCTACACCTTGCTTTTTGCGGCGGGCGCCGTTCTGCTTTTGCCGCTCACGACGCTCGGCTTTTCCTTTGCAACGGCGCAGGGGTGGAGCATCCGCACCCTCTTTGGACGGGACGGGGCGGGGGAGAGTGCCTTTTCCCCTCGCTTTGCGCCGCTTCTTCTATCGGTGGGGGGTGTTTTTCTCTTTTTCGTTGCGGCGCTCTCACTGCGCCCGTATTCCCTTTTCGGGATCTCCTTGACGGGATGCGCCGTGACGGCGCTCACGCTCTTCGTTTCGCGTCGCTTTGGGGCGGCGCGCGGCTGTGCCGCGGGCTTGCTGATCGGGCTTGCGGGGGAAGCGGCGTACCTGCCCGCCTACGGGCTTCTCGGGCTTCTTTCGGGGCTGTACGCGGGGATCGGGATGCCCCTGTCGCTTGCGGCGGCGGTGCTTTCGGGGGGCGGCTACGCGGTTTACGTCGGGGGGCTGACGGGCTTTCTCTCGGTGGTCCCCGAAATGGCGGTGACCTCGCTTCTTTTGTGCGTGCCGCTTCGCTACGTTTCGGGCACGGCGGGCGCCGCGAGCGCGCCGCCCCCAAAAAGAAAGAAGGAGCTCGGGGAGGGGGGCGAGGAGGCGGCGCTTGCTTGCCTTTCGGGTGCGCTTTCCCGCGTTTCGGACGAGCTTAAACAAGCGGCGAAGAATGAGAAGAATCCAACGCCCGAGGAATATGAGGCAATTTGCCGCGCGGCACGGGAAAAGATCTGCTTACGCTGTCCCGCCCAAGGACGGTGCGGGGAGTACGACGCGGTCAGCGACGCCTTGCGCAGTGCCGTGATCCGCCTTTCCATCGGAGAAGGACTCACGGGGCCCAAGACCCCGCCCTGCGAGGGATATGAAAAAATGGCGGACGAGATCCGCCGTGAGGCGGCGAAGCTTTCCTCCCGCCGCCGTCTTGGGGGTGCCAAGGGTGCCCTTTCGGTGGATCACGCCCTCATCGCACAGATGATGGAGGAGGCGGCAAGAGAGCGCGCGGGTCGCGCCGCCCGTGATACGGCGGCAGAGGAGGCACTTGCCGACGCGCTCTTTACCGAGGGGATCTCGGCAAAGGAGATCGTTCTGACGGGAAACAGAGAAAAGCGCCTTCTTTTGCAGGATCTGCGCGCAGAGCGCGCCCGCACCGTGGAATGCGAGCGCGTGAGGAGTGCCGTCGTGCGTGCGTGCGGCGGGTCGCTGCGCGAGCTTTCCTTCTTCCACGAGGGGGGCGTTCTGTCGGCGCGTGCCGAGAGCCGTCTTTGCTTTTCGGTGGAGGGGGCGACCTATACTGCCGAGGGCAAGACGGGCGAATGCGCCGCCGACCGCGCACTCCTTCTGACGGGCGAGGACGGAATGACGTACGCCCTCCTTTGCGACGGAATGGGGAGCGGTGCGCGGGCGGCGTCCACGGCGTCGCTGGGGGTTTCGGTGCTATCCACGCTCCTTTCGGCGGGGGTGTCGCGTCAGCTTGCCCTTGGGATGCTCAATAACCTGATCTGCACGGGCGAGGAGGAGTGCTCGGTGGCGCTGGATCTGCTTTCCTTTGACCGTTACAGCGGCAGAGTGGGCTTTCTCAAAAGCGGAGCCGCCGCCTCCTTCGTCTGGCGCGACGGGGCACTCTTCCGCATTCGCTCACGCACCATTCCGCTCGGGCTCTTGCGTGTGGTTGACAGCGAGGAGGCGTCCTTTGAGGTGCGGGAGGGGGACGTGCTGGTGCTTCTTTCGGACGGGGTACTTGGAGAGAGCGAGGACGGCGCGTTTTTGAAGGAAATTCTCGCCGCAGGCGGAACGAGCGAGGCGCTTGCTGCGCGCATCGTGGGGACTGCCCGCACGCGCGGCGTAAGTGAGGACGATAAAACGGCGATCGTGCTTCGCGTTTTGCCCCCAAAGGACGGGGAGTAAGACCCATAAAACAAGCCGACGCGCGAAAAAACGAAAAAACTCTTGACACGGGCGCGCCACTCGTGGTAAAATAGCGGTGTATATATATTTCTCTTAAATAATTATCATAGAGAGGGACACGCTATGCTTAAAGTGGAACGCCTGTGCGCAATGAATTTTGAGAACGCCATCCGCGGCGCGCGCAATCCGATGAACAGCTGGGATCGCTCGGACAGCTATTACGATGAGAAGGGAAATTACGTGCTCGGGGAAAACGACCTTTCCCTTGCGGTGCGCCTTGCCCGTGCGGGAAGCGATCATCGCAAGTATCTGCGTCAGATCTTCGTTTCGGTGGATATTACGGCACCCCTTTACTGGTGGAAGGAATTCGACACCTATAAGGTGGCGACGGTGGCAAACTCCACCTCCACGATGCATAAGATCCAAGCCAAGGCGTTTGCGCGTGAGGATTTCTCGTGCGACCGTATGACGGACAAGGCGCTCGCGGCACTCGATGCGGTCATCGCGGTGCTGGAAGAGCAGCGTCAGCTGTACCTAGAAACGCACGAGCGCAAGTATTGGGACGATATGATCCAGCTTCTTCCGTCCTCGTATCACCAGATGCGTACCGTGACGATGAATTACGAAACGCTTATCAATATCTACTACGCAAGACGGCATCATAAGCTTCCCGAGTGGCACGTGCTGTGCGATGCGATCATGACGCTTCCCTATGCGGACAAGTTGATCGCCGTGAAGGACGAGGGCGAGGTCAATGGCTGATATTTTTTCTCTTTTTCGCAAGATTGAGGGGGAGGGCTCTGCTCTCCCCGTTTCGTGCTTGGTCGTGGGTCTTGGCAACCCCGGCAAGGAGTACGAGGGGACGCGCCACAACGTGGGCTTTTTGGCGATCGACGCCATTGCCGCCGCATCGGGTGCCGCCGTTACGCGTCTTCGCTTCCGTGCGCTGACGGGTGAGGCGACCGTGGGGGGCGCGCGTGTGCTCCTTATGAAGCCCCAGACCTATATGAACCTCTCGGGCGAGGCGGTCGCAGAGGCGGCGCGCTTTTACAAGATCCCGCCCGAGCGCGTGATCGTTTTTTGTGACGATATCAACTTTGCCCCCGGCAAGGTGCGCATCCGCAAAAAGGGAAGTGCGGGCGGTCACAACGGGCTCAAAAGCATCATCGCGTGCTTAGGAAGCGATGCGTTCGTGCGCTTTAAAATGGGCGTGGGCGAGCGCCGCCACCCCGAGGAGGACCTTGCAGACTTTGTGCTCGGTAAATTCTCCAAGGAGGACCGCGCGGCAGTCGATGCGCTGACGGCGACGCTTCCCGAGGCGCTCTCTCTTTGGCTCTCGGGCAAGGAAGCCGAGGCACAAAACCGCTTTTCAAAATAGCGAAAAAGCAAACTAAAGTTTACAAATATGAGAAAAACGCTTGCGCCCAAGGGTGCAAGCGTACAAAAGCGCCCGCCACTTGGCGCCGAGCAAGGTGGCAAAACGAAATGATAAAACGAAGAATAGGAGGAAACACGAATGAAGCTCATTACCCGTGCGATCACGGCAGACCGTGAGTTTTCCGAGGCAAGAGATACGCTCTTTTCCCAGCTTTCCTCCCAAAAGCCCCTGCCCATTTCGGTAAACGGTCTTTCGGACGGCGCGCGTGATGCGTTCCTTCTTGAGCTGCTTGCCGCGCTTGCAGAGCGGCAAAAAGCGCCCCGACTGCTGCTGGCGCGGGACGAGGGCGAGGCGCGGTCGCTTGCGGCGCTTTTGCGCGCGGAGGGACACGACGCCCTTTTCTTCCCTGCGAGGGAGCCTGTTTTGCTTAACATCACCGCCTCACACGAGGTGGAGCGTGAGCGCCTTTCGGTGCTTTGCCGTTTGCTCGCGGGGGAGAGCGTGACGGTCGTTGCGACCCCCTACGCCGCGCTTCTTTGCACCCTGCCGCCCCCCCTTCTTTCCCGCAATGCGCTGACGCTTTCCGTGGGGAGCGTCGCGGATCCCGTTCTGCTTGCCGAGCAGCTGGTGGGAATGGGCTTTGCCGCGGTGGATCTTGTGGACGGCGCGGGACAGCTTGCCCGACGCGGTGGCATTCTTGACGTCTTTTCACCCGACGGGGAGTACCCCGTGCGCCTTGAATTTTTCGGGGATGAGATCGACCGTATGGAGTATTTCGACCCCATCACCCAGCGAAGCGTTGCGCTGTGCGAGGAGCTTCGCATCTTCCCAGCACGGGAGTGCCTTTACGGCATCGAGGAGCGCAAACGGATGACGGAGGCGCACCGCGCGCTTCTCGGCAAAGTAAGTGCCGAGGAAAAGAGCGCCTTACAGAACGAGATCGCGGTGCTTGAGGGGGATGGTGACGTTCCCTTTGCCGACCGCTATATGGCGCTGCTCTACCCCGAGAGTCCCACGCTTCTTGACTATTTCCCTGCGGCGCGCACGGTGGTGCTTTCGCTTTGTGAGAGCGGCACCGAGGAAAAGACGAACGCCCTGCTTGGTGCGCTTTTTGAGGCGGGAATGGATCTCGCCGAGCGCGGCCGTCTTGCCGCGAGGTACGCCGTTTATGCGCGTAAATACGGCGATCTTACCGAATTTTTGTCGCGCGGCATTGCCGTTTACGTGTCGGGCTTCGGCAGTCCGTATCACGGCGCCCTTTCGGGGCTGTTCGGCTTTCGCTCGCGCCGTACGGTGTCTTATTTCGGCAAGGGCGATCTCCTTGCGGAGGATACCGCGACGCTCGTCAAGGGGCTTTATCGCACCGTCGTCCTGACAGAAAGCGCCGCCGAGGCGCAGGCGGTGTGCGAGAGCCTTGCGGCAAAGGGGCTTGCCGCCCGCGTAGCGGACGGAGATGAGAGCCTCGACCCCCTTGCTCCCTACGACCCCACCGTGCTGGTAACGCACGGGTCGTTTTCCTCGGGCTTTGAGCTGATCGTGCCGCGCATTGCGGTGCTTTCCACTCTTCCCGACGGGACGGTGCGCCGCCCCGTACGCCGTGCGCGTGTGCGCCGCCACCCTGCGGGGCAGAAGCTTCTTTCCTACGCCGACCTTTCGGTGGGCGATTACGTGGTCCACGCCGTCCACGGCATCGGTATTTTCGAGGGAATGCAGCAGATCCGCACCGACGGCGTGACCAAGGACTATATCACCATTCGCTATGCGGGGGCGGACAGCCTTTTCTTGCCCGCCGAGCGATTGGAAATGATCTCAAAATACATCGGCGCGGGTGCCGAGGACGGCAACGTGCGCCTCTCAAAGCTTGGCGGCGGGGAGTGGCAACGCGTCAAGAGCCGCGCCAAGGCGTCGGCAAAGGAGATGGCGAAAAAGCTGGTCGAGCTTTACGCGCTTCGCAAGCAGAAGGAGGGCTTTGCCTATCCGCCCGCGTGCGAGCTTGAGCGAGAGTTCGCGGACAATTTTGAATTTGAGGAGACCGAGCCGCAACTGCAAGCCATCGAGGAGATCGAGGGCGATATGATGCGCCCCGTGCCGATGGACCGCCTGCTTTGCGGCGACGTGGGCTTCGGCAAGACCGAGGTCGCCCTGCGCGCCGCCTTCAAGGCGATCGTTTCGGGCAAGCAGGTCGCCGTGCTGGTTCCCACCACCATTCTCGCGATGCAGCATTATCAGACCGCCGTTTCGCGTATGCGAGGCTATCCCGTCAACGTGGAGATGCTGTGCGGACTCAAAAAGCCCAAGGAGCAGGCGAAAATTCTGCGCCGTCTGGCGCGGGGCGAGATCGATCTTATCATCGGCACGCACAGTCTGCTTTCCAAAAACGTTGCCTTCCGTGACCTCGGCTTGCTCGTGGTGGACGAGGAGCAACGCTTTGGCGTCGGACAGAAGGAGCGGCTCAAGGAGCTTGCCGCCGACGTGGACGTTCTGACGCTCAGCGCGACGCCCATTCCCCGTACCCTCAACATGGCGCTCAGCGGCATCCGCGATATGTCGGTGCTTGACGAGGCGCCCGCCGACCGCCATCCCGTACAGACCTACGTGCTTGAGCACGACGACGCCGTGATCTTAGAGGCGGTGCGCCGTGAGCTTGCGCGCGGCGGTCAGGTCCTTTACCTATATAACCGCGTCGAGAGTATGGAAAAGCCGTACGACACCCTTTGCCGCGCCTTCCCCGACGCACACATCGCCGCCGCGCACGGCAAGCTCCCCAAGGAAGAGCTTGAGGAAATCTGGCAGGCGCTGGTGCGGGGCGAGATCGACGTTCTGATCTGTACCACCATCGTGGAAACGGGCGTGGACCTTCCGAACGCCAACACCCTCGTGATCGAGGACGCCGACCGTATGGGGCTTTCCCAGCTCCACCAGATCCGCGGTCGCGTGGGCAGGTCGGGCAGACAAGCCTACGCCTATTTCACCTACCGTCGCGGCAAGTCGCTCACCGAGATCGCGGAGAAGCGCTTGCGCGCCATTCGCGAATACGCCTCCTTCGGGGCGGGCTTTAAGATCGCGCTTCGCGACCTTGAGATCCGCGGCGCGGGAAATCTGCTCGGCGCCGAGCAGCACGGGCATATCGACGCGGTGGGCTACGATCTTTACGTCAAGATCCTCAACGAGGCGATCCTTGAGGAGCGCGGCACCCCCGTTCTTCCCGAGTTTGAGGCGCGCGTGGAGCTTGCGGTGGATGCGCACATTCCCGAAAACTATATCACCACCTCGCCCGAGCGGATGGAGATGTATAAAAAGATCTCGCTCATCCGCTGTGCGATGGACGTTTCGGACGTGACGGACGAGCTGTGCGATCGCTACGGCGAGCCGCCAAAGCCCGTCATCCGTCTGCTTTGGGTCGCCGCTCTGCGCGCGACGGCGTCGCGCGTGCGCATCAACCGCATCGACGAACGCGACGGCACCGTCCGCTTCCAAGCAGAGACGCCCGATCTTGCGACTTGGAGCATTTTATTTGAAAAGTATAAAAATTTGTGCTTTCTTGCGTCTGCCGCCGCGCCGATGGTCGTTTATCGCCTCGGACGGGGTGAGGAGGCGGCAGAGGCGGCGTACCGCCTTCTTGCCGCGTACGAGGAGGCAAGGGGCGAAGAGAAAAAGGAGGAAAACGCGTGAGCAAAACGAAAAAGAGATCCACCTTAAAAGCGTGGCTTTGTCAGCGCACAAGGCGCTTTTGGATCGTGTCGGCGTCGGTGCTTCTGGCGCTTGCGCTCCTCATTACGGCGCTGGGCGTTGCCCTTAACACCGCCGCCGCGGTGTACCGCGCTCACGGCGTGACGCTCCGTGAGGACGCGTACCGCTATTGGTTTGCTTCCTATAAATACGTCTACTTAACGGAGAACAAGGAGCTTGGTGTGACGGACAGCGCCGACGGCTGGGCAAAGACGAGCGAAGAGGGCGTTTCGTACGGCGCGCTCTTTGACGGGATGATCGACGAGGAGATCCGCTTGCGCTTCCTTGCCGCCGCTCTCTTTGACGGCGCGGGGTATCGCTTATCCGATGGGGATTATGAGGAATTAAATACCCTCATCGACGAGCTTGGCGAGGAGCGCTTTGACGAGCGCGGCTTTTCGGTGCTTCGCGAGCAGTACGACGTCGGCAAGAACGCCGTCAAGCAGGTCGCGCTCTTTGAACAAAAGTACCGCGCCCTATACGAGCGGATGTTTTCGGACGGCGCGGTCGTGTATAGCGACGCGTATCGGAATTCGCTCAGGGAATTTTACGAAAAATATTACCTGCGCTACAATATGATCTACGTCAAGGCGCAGAGCGCGGCGGCATTAGAGAGTGCTCTTGCCGACGGTGTCACGGAAGAGGAATTTACCGCCCTCGAAGCGGCATATAATGACACGGAGCATAAGATCACCTCGGGCAATTATCCAAACGGCATCTATCTGTACGCGGGCGGCTCCTATTCCCGCATCTTTACCGCGGAGCTGATCTCTGCCTTTGCCGAGGCAAATGAGGTCGGGAAATGGGTGAAAAAGGCGGATGCGAGCGGGGAGGGCTACTACTTCGTGATGCGCTACGCGCTTGACGAGGAGCCTTATTTTTCCGAGGATGAAAAGGTGAAAAACTGCTTTGCCGATCTGCCCTCTTTTGCGGCGTCCTACCTCTATCGGGCGTACTTAAAGGAGCAGCTTGTCGGGGTGAGTGCCTTCGGCGTTGCCGAGAGGTACTCCGTTACCAACGTGAAGACGTGCGCTGATTATAACGTCGTTCATTTGCTTGGACATGGATGATATTTTGTTTTATGCTTTGAAATGAAAACTAAAGTTTACATTTGGAGGGGTTTGCTATGAAAAAACTGTATGAGAATTTGGCGGCGCTCGTGGATTACGCCATCGGCGAGGCGCTGCTTGACGCGTCCGACCGCACCTATGCCATCAACGGTCTTTTGGCTATTTACGGTGAGGACGAATACGAGGAGCCTGCGACGGCAGAAAAGAAGCCGCTCGAGGAGATCCTTGCCGCTCTGCTTGACGAGGGCTATGCGCGCGGATTGTTTGCCGAGAACGGCGTTGCGTACCGCGACCTGTTTGACACCCGCTTGATGGGCGTCTTGACCCCGCCCCCTTCGGTGGTGTGCCGCACCTTCTTTGAAAAGTACCGCACCGACCGCCGTGCGGCGACCGACTATTTCTATAAGCTTTGCCTGTCCTCGGACTACATCCGCACCTACCGCATTCAAAAGGATATGCGCTGGCGCGTTCCCTCCAAGTACGGTGAGATCGATATTACCGTGAACCTTTCCAAGCCCGAGAAGGACCCCAAGGCGATCGCGGCGGCGCGCTCGATGCCCCAAAGCGGTTACCCCAAGTGCTTGCTTTGCCACGAAAACGAGGGCTATGCGGGAACGCTCCGCTCCCCCGCAAGACAAAATCTGCGCCAGATCCCCTTCACGCTCGGCGGGGAAACGTGGTATATGCAGTATTCTCCCTACGTGTACTATAACGAGCACTGCATTTTGCTTTCCTCGGCGCACACCCCTATGCGCATCACCAAGAACACCTTTTTGCGTGCGCTTGATTTCGTGGATGCTCTGCCGCACTACTTTATCGGCTCCAACGCCGACCTTCCCATCGTGGGCGGTTCCATTCTGACGCACGACCATATGCAGGGCGGAAATTACACCTTTGCGATGGAAAACGCGCCCATCGAGCGCAAGATAAGCTTTGCGGGCTTTGAGGACGTGGATGCCGCCATCGTGCGCTGGCCGCTCTCCGTGATCCGTATCACGGGTAAGGACAAGGCGCGCCTTGTGGAGCTGGCAGACAAGATCCTCGTCGCTTGGCGCGGCTATACCGATGAAGCCGCCTTCGTTTTTGCCGAGACGGAGGGTGAGATGCACAACACCATCACGCCCATCGCGCGCCGACGCGGCGAGCTCTTTGAGCTTGACCTCGTACTTCGCAACAACATCACCACGCCCGAGCATCCGATGGGCGTGTATCATCCGCACGAGGAGCGCCATCACATCAAAAAGGAAAACATCGGACTTATCGAGGTGATGGGCCTTGCGGTGCTTCCCGCCCGCTTGAAGGGTGAGCTTTCGGCGCTTGCCGACGCGCTCGTTTGCGGTGCAAGCATTGCCGAGGACGAGAGCCTTGTCAAGCACGCCGCTTGGGCAGAGGAGCTGAAGAGCCGCTACGTCTTTACTAAAGAAAACGCGCTTGACATCCTCAAAAAAGAGGTGGGCGCTGTGTTCGTCAAGGTGCTTGAGGACGCGGGCGTTTATAAATGCACGGAAGAGGGAAGAGAGGCGTTCCTCCGCTTCATCTCTTACGTGAACGCTTGACGAAAATTCGCGTATGCTTCGTTGCTTGCGGGGGGCAGTGCTAAGCACAGCACCCCCGCTTCGCGCCTCGCCTACCCAAATTTTCGCCTAAGCGTGCTTGACAAAAATCGCGCATGCTTCGTTGCTTGCGGGGACAGTGCTAAGCACAGCACCCCCGCTTCGCGCCTCGCCTACCCAAATTTTCGCCTAAGCGTGCTTGACAAAAATCGCGCATGCTTCATTGCTTGCGGGGGCGGTGCTAAGCACAGCACCCCCGCTTCGCGCCTTGCCTACCCAATAGCGCGTCTTTGACGCGCGATGAAATGAATCCGCTTGTGCGGATTCTTGAAATGACCTTCGGTCTTGAAATGCGCTTCGCGCGTGAAATACGCACCCTTTGGGTGCGCATGAAATGACCTTCGGTCTTGAAATGTGCTTTGTGCGTGAAATACGCACCCTTCGGGCGGGTATGAAAAGGGTATATGCACGACCGCAGGGCGTGCTTTTCAAGACGCGGAGCGTCATTTCAAGCGCGAAGCGCATTTCAAGATTGCGAAGCAATCATTTCAAGGTAAAAAGCGAGAACGAATTTCGTTCTCGCTTTTTGCTTTTAGCTCTTTTTCTTCATATGTCCCACGACCTTACCGCAGCAGATGACGGTATTGAAGCGGGAGAGGGGAATATCGGGGACCTCGGGGTTGAGGGAGTGCAAGCGGTCGCCCATAAAGCGCTTGAAATAGCCTTCGTCGTCCGCAATAAAGACGCCCAGCTCGCCAAACAGGACGGAGGGCTGCTGATGCACGAGGATGATGTCGCCGTTTTTGAAGCGAGGCTCCATGCTCCTGCCGCTCACGCGAAGCGCGAAGTCTGCCTGCTCGCTGGTATAGCTTGCACGCACGTCGATGGTCTCGCGGGGACCGTTTTCAAGCACGGCGCCGGGACCTGCGGAAACGGGAGAAAGGTACAGAGGGAGCGTGATGACGGCGCCCTCGTCGATGGTCTGCGTCACGCGGATGCCGCGCTCGTCCGCCGTTTCTCCCGTGTCGGCAACTCTGCCGCTTTCCATTTCCGCTACCGTGCGCACGAGCGCCTTGCCGTATGCGTCGGAGGCGCGGTAGTCGTGCAAGAGCTTGCGCTCGTCGTCCGCGGCGGGCGTGTCGGAGGCTTCCCCGATCAGGGCGCCGAGCGAGGAGCCGAGCGCGGCGGCGAGAGCTTGCGCGGTGGAGAGCTTGGGGTCCTCCACGATGCCTGCGAGAAGCTTGTTGAGCGTGCCGACGGGGATCCCGCTCTTTTCACTGAGGTCTGCGGTCGTCAATCCGCGGCGGGCTTTTAGTTCACGAAGATTGGTCAAAAAGGTTGTCATAATGGCGTTTTTCTCCTTACATTAAAATGTAAAAAAAGTTTGAACGAGGAAAAACTCTTGCCTCGATTGTAAACTTTTTTTATTTTTTGTGATTCCATTATAGCACGAAAAAAACAAAAAGTAAATACCTTTTGGAAAAATATTTTTCAAAAAATAATCTTTTTCGGCTTTTCGTTCCCTAAACAGCATATTTATTGAAAAATTCCAAAAAACTTTGCCAGAAAAAGGCATTTCTCGTTTGTGTAAAATGATAAAAAAAGAGGGGCGTTTTTCGTCAATATGACAAAGTGGCAAAAACCCCCGAGAAACAAAGATTTTTTTTGGTCTTTATTGACAAATGAGCGGATTTGTGCTACAATACAGAATAGGAATGTATCCTTATCACTAGATGAGGAAAACAATGAAAAAAGAAATAGGAGAATCAGTATGAAAAAGAAGCTTTTGTTCCCGTGCGTGCTTCTCGTTCTCGTTATGATCCTTTCGGGCGCGTTTTCCGTAAACGCGAATACGGAAGCGACCGTTTCGATGACGGACGTTTACGCCGGCACGGCACCCGAGGCGGGCGTTGTCGTGACGATTTCTACCGAAGCAGAGCTTGATTTGTTTGCCGACTACGTGGCGAAGGGCAACGAAACGGCAGGCATTACCTTCCGCTTGGAGGCAGACATTGCTCTGACCGATAACCCCGATACGCCCGATGCTTCGAGCGGACGCGACGTTGCAGCGGCGAATATTTCCACGATGAATTCCATCGGCGGTACAATTATTGTTAATCCCGACAATAACAGACAGAACATCATTTCTCCCGTGGCGTTTAAGGGCGTTTTTGACGGTAACGGCAAGACGGTCTCCAACGTTGCGTTCCGTGACCACTTTTTGAGCCTTGACGGCACGACGGCAACGCGTGTTCACGTCGGTGAGTACAACTCCTTTTTCACGAAGCTGGAGGGCGCTACCGTTAAGGATCTGACGATCTCGATCAGCGCGCTGAGAAACCCCGGTCAGAATGAGTACGGTTTTCTTGCTTCCGTTGCTACGGATTCCACGATCACCGGCTGCTCCGTCGTAACGTCGAGCGCCGGCGCTCTTGCGGTCTCCAATAAGAATACCGTTCTTGGCGGTGTCGTCGGCCGTGCAACAAATTCCGTTGTAGAGAACTGCGTGGTGACGCTTCCCTTGAAAGGCTTTAAGCTGGTTGCGGGTGTCGTTGGTATTGCCGACAATACCGCAGTACGCAACTGTATCGTTGGCGGCTCGCTTGAAAACGCAAGAGTCAGCAACCAGAACGGTACGCACGTTGCGGGCGTCGTCGGTCAGCTTGTGAACGGCGCTACCGTTAAGAACTGCTACGCCAACGTATCCCTGACGGGCTATGGCTACCTTGCAGGTATTGCTGCCGAGATCGGCGAGGGC
The DNA here is from genome assembly GCA_017456985.1 of Clostridia bacterium. Taxonomy (GTDB): domain Bacteria; phylum Bacillota; class Clostridia; order Oscillospirales; family CAG-272; genus UBA1740. The sequence goes on from JAFTIH010000029.1 coordinate 18,324, forward strand.
TGTGCGGTTGCAAACTGCGCATCCGCCGCAACCTTCCTGACCGATCCCACCAGCGCAAACGTAAAGGCAGGCGGTCTGGTTGCCGCAAAGAACGAGGGCACTGTTTCCAACGCCTTCGGTCTTTACGCTGCAACGAGTAACACCCAGAAGCCTTACGATGCGGTTCCCGCAAGAGACAACGCGGGTGCCGAGAACACGGGTTCTGTTGAGGACGTATATTCTTATACGGTAACCGCAGGCGAGACTGTCGGCGAGTACGTATTCACCGTTGGTGCCGTGGAGTCTGTCGTTGGCGAGGGCGGCGCAACTACTTACGAATTTAAGGCGGCTGATCCCGCAATTTCTCTTGCCGACGCACTCAACGCGTGGGTTGCTGAAAACTCTACCGCTGACGTGACCTACCAGGCGTGGGTCCAGGTTGGCGATACGGTTACTAACTGCTTCCACAATACTCTGACGCTCGTTCCTTACGCGGGACAGGAGCCTACCTGCGTGCAGCCCGGTCTGGGTCACTACGTTTGCTCCGTCTGCGGTAAGGTGATGGAGGACATGGATGACGTTCCCATGGAGGCAACGGGTGTTCATACCGCTCCTGTGGGAACTGCGGTTTGTAACGATTACGACTGTACCGTCTGCGGTGAGCATGTTGACGCAACGGCTGATCACAGATTCAATCCCGAGGAAAAGCCTTGTGAGGATCGCACCTGTATCACCTGCTCGCAGGTGATTCCTGCGGAGGTTCCTCATACCAAGCCCGCCGATTACGATGAAACAAAGAACTGTAAGTCTTACGAATGCACCGAGTGCCACGCCATCGTTGCAGGCGAAGGCGTGCATAGCTTTGGCTCGGACATTAAGGCGTGCCAGGATGCAACCTGTTCTGTTTGCGGTGAGACGGTTGAAGCGACGGCAGCTCACAGAGCGGGTCCTGCTGCAACCTGTAACCGTGCACAGGTCTGTATCGTCTGCCGTACCGAGATCAAGCCGAAGCTTGAGCATATTTCCGACGGCATTGCCAATTGCGGCAAGCCTGAGCAGTGCGTGCTTTGCTCGGCAGCGCTTGGCGATCCCGTGGGCGAACACGTTCCCAACAAGGATCACGCAACCTGTAACGGCGGCGTCGTCTGCCTCGTGTGCGGAAATGAACTTGAAGCGCAGCTGACGCACGCGCCCAAGCCCGGTATCACGATTGACTGCGGTCACGGTCAGATCTGCGTCCACTGTAACGTTGTTTTGGAACAGGCGACGGGTGCGCATACGCCCGACTGGTCCACCGCTACGGTCGTTCGTGAGGCAACCGCTGACAGAACCGGTATCGTTGTTGCAAAATGCTCTACCTGCGGCAAAGACGTTGAGCGTTATACCACGCTTTCCGCATTTGATGCAGACGGCAAGGTTGCTCTTTCGGGCAATGCGGCACTCGTCGTGGGTAGCCGCGTTGACGTTGCCTTTGGCAAGGTCGCTGACGTTGCAACGCTGACGCTGGATGACGGCTTCGTTCCTCTGCAGGTTCTCACCTTCAAGCTGTTGGATGCAGACGGCAAGGAGATCGCTCTGAGCGGCAACGCAACCGTCAAGATGATCCTCAACGTTTCCGTGGCAAAGATGGCAAAGGAACACCTTAAGCTCTATAAGGTTGACGGCACTACGGTAAGCGAAGTGACCATCAGCGAGCTTGCTGACGGTTACCTCACCTTCTCTGCAAGTGCTACGGGCACCTACCTCATCGCAGGCACCAAGACGGTGGCGATGGAGGTCATCGGCAGCTACATTCCCGAGGCTACGCCCGGTGAAACGGCTGCTTTGATCGGTACGCCCGATTACGAGAAAAAGGACGAAGAGATCTAATTCAAAAAGCAAACGGCGCTTCGCAGTCGCGGAGCGCCGTTTTTTAAAAAGGTTTTGGATGGGGCGTTGCTTTGACATAAGGCGCGAGGGTCCGTATGACGGGACGGCGTTTTAAAATGGGGCGCCGCTTCGGCACGGTGTGCCAAAGACATCGTCCGACACAAAGTGCCGAGGGCGCCGTTCCAAGGCGCGGCGGCAAGAGGGGATCAGGAGAAAGTATGGCTGAGCATTACGTATATATCCTTCGGTGCGCCGACGGCTCGCTCTACACGGGCTACACTCCCGATCTGTGCGCGCGCTTGCGCACGCATAACGGAGAAGGGGCAGGCGGCGCGAAATACACCCGTTCCCGCCGCCCCGTCGTGCTCGTCTATTTTGAACTATGCGAGGATAAGAGCACGGCGCTTCGCCGCGAGTGCGCCATCAAGCGCCTGACGAAGGCGCAAAAGGAGGCGCTGGTTGCGGGCTTTCCGCAAGCGATGCTCGCGAACGCGCTGGCGGACGAGCAAAAAGAAAAATGATCCCTACCGCTTTGGCATTTGCCGACGGGAAGGATCATTTTTGTTTTTAGCCTATCACAACCGAAATAGAACCCGTTTTAAGGGTGAATTTATTTTGCGCCCTGCAGTAGCATAACGAGTGCGCGGTGCGCGTATTGTACTGCCGCATTGCGCACGCCCGTGCGATCAAGCCCTTCGAAATGGCAGGTTGCCGAGGAGAGGACACCGCCGACGAAAAAGCCAAAGCATACCGTGCCAACCGGCTTTTCGGGAGTGCCGCCCCCGGGACCTGCGATACCCGAAATCCCGACGCCCACCTCGGCGCCCGACTCACGTGCGATGCCTTCTGCCATTTCACGCGCGACCGCCTCGCTCACTGCGCCGTAGGCTGCGAGCGTTTCGGCTTTGACACCCGCGTATTTTTCTTTGGCTTCGTTTGCATAGGTGACGAAGGAAACGTCAAGGACGCCCGATGCGCCCGCGACGTCTGCAAGACGGCCGACGGCGAGCCCTGCGGTGCAGGATTCGGAAAAGGAAATATGCCATTTGCGCTCTAAAAGAAGCGCGACGAGCTGTTCTGCGTGCTTCATAAAAACTCCTTTCGCGCCCTGTGGCGCGGTGTGTAAAATTCGTATTGCGTTGCACCCCGTGGCGCGGTGTGTAAAGCTTGAGCTCCTTTCGCGCCCGATGGCGCGACGTGTGAAGCTTGTGCTTGCAACGGGGAAAAAGGGTAAAAAGAAAGCGGGAAATTTCCCGCTTCTCTTTATTTGTTTTCGGTGCTGCCGCCCTCGGTGCTACCCTCGGTGTTGCTACCTGCGTTCTCGTTAGAGCCGGTGCTCGAGGAGCCGTCATCCGTTACGTAGTTGTCAGCGCTGTTTGCAAAGCTCATATTCTCAAGCTTGGTGGAGTAGTCGTAACCACCGGGAATGAGCATAAAGGTGAGAAGTGCAACGACGATGAACACGATACCGATCACGGTGGTAGCGCGGTTGAGGACCTTATCGATGCGACCACCCTTTTCCTTACCGAAGAAGGTTTCCGCACCGCCGGCGATGGTGCCGGACAGACCGTAAGACTTGCCGTGCTGCATCAGCACTGCTACCGTCAGGATCACGCCCATAACAAGAAGGGCGATTTGCAAGAACAAAAACATAATTTCCTCCAAAAATCAATCTTTTCCGTTTCGGTTTTATCTTCTCTCGACAAAACCGCATATTACAGTGGGTACATTATAACATAGTTTTTTATAAAAAGCAAGACTTTTTTGAAAAAAAGATCAAAAGAAGTTGTGAAAAATGAAAAACTGCGATCAGATCTTGCGCGGCGTCTTGGGACGCAGAGCGTTCTGCACCACGACGGAGCAGATCTTGGGGGAGAACTGACGGGAAAGCAGGATCTGCTGTCCGATCGCGCGGATGGTTTTCAAGTCGGGCAGAGGCAGATCGCCGTATTCGGTCGCGTTGATCTGGGGCGCCTTAGAGAGTATCGTGCAATACTTTTCGTACAGGTCGGAGGAAAGGACGGCGTACAGTCCGAAGAGCATTTGCGCGTCCATCTCTCGGTCGTCGGCGTAGTCGATATAGTTGAGCTTGTTGTGCGTGCTGATCACGGGGAAGTGGGGAAGCTGGGATGCCATATACGTACCGCATAAGAGGTGGCGCGCGTCGCTCTTGGCGGGAACGCGCTTGATGAAGAGCATATTTTTGTTCTTCTGCGCGAGGGAAGGAATGACGGGAACGATATACTTTTCCGTAGGCAAATGCACGATGCCGTCGCGAATGCTCTTGGGATGGACCAGTGGGATGGCGCCGTCGATGGGCTCGTCACGAAGGCTCTCGGGGTAGCGCGACTCGAGCGTCAGACCCGTGCGCATCCGAAGCCCGAGGGAGGACATCGTTTCGGGAAGGCTTTCCACGCTCTCTAAGATCTCCGCCTCCTCGGTGGACTTGATCAGCAAAAGCGCCCCCGTTTCGGGGTTGACGATGCGCTCGTAGGGGAAGGGGGGCAGGACGGTGATGTCCCCGCCGTCGCCGTCACTGTACGAGGAGGAGATGACGATGGTTTGCCCATCCGTGACGGGTGCCTTTACGAACTTTACGATCATCTGTGCGCGCACCGTATCAAGAAGCGCGTTCTTGCTCTTAGCGGCAAACAGGTGGAGCCTCGTCAGCGCACCCTCGCTCATTACGTATTTGCGCAGCCGCTCTAAGTGTACGCCTGCGGCGTATGCGGTAGGCAGAAGAGCAACCATCTCGCCGTTTGCCTTAAGCATTTTGACGCCCATTGCAAAGAACAGGTGGGCAAGATCCGTCGCGCCCGCACAAAGGTAGGAGAGGGCTTGCACCTCCGCGTCGTCCTTGTCAAGCAGGGCGGAGGGCGGATTGGTGATGACGTAGTCGTACGTGCCGCCAAGCTCGTCGTTTGCCGCCAGAATGAAGTTTTCCGTGCGGATCTTATAGATCAGCTTAACGCCGTAATCGTGACGCAAGCGCTTGCGCAGGCGCACGAGGTTGTATTCGAGCATCGGGAGCATCATCGCATCGTTTTCAAAGCAGGTCAGCTCCACCGTTTTCGGATAGCCTTCCGCGCGGCAAAGGCGCTCAAGCAGTGCGGCGGAGAGGATGCCCGTGCCCGCACCCGGGTCTAAGACGGAAACGCTGTCGGCGTGCGAGGCGTGAAGCATAACGGACAGGAGCGCCGCGGTGCCTTTTTTTGTGAAAAATCTGCCAATGCGCACGTTTTGCTCCTTGGATTTTTCGCGGATCAGCTTTTTTGTATTGCGAACAGCCATATTTAACATAGACGAAGTCCTCTTTTACGTCGTTTTTTCAAAACCTCTGCCGAGGTCTATCATCCATATTGTAGCATATTTCGGGGGAGGAATCAAGTAGAAAAGAGAAAAAAGTGTCGGAAGGGTGCGATTTTTCTTTTTTTATGCGAGTGGGGCGGACGCGCAGAGAGAAAAACTTTCGCTTTTTGTAGATAAAGTTCTTGATTTTGCCGCCGAAATATGGTAAAATACAATCGTATACGAGTGTCGGCACCTCTTTGTCGGTGTCAGACGCGCACCTATATAATAAAAAGGAGGGAAAGGGATGGAACAGCTTCGGATGGATGGAGAGCTGCAAGGGCAAACGCCTGAGAATGGCGTGCGCGCATTGACGATCTTGCATGCGGGTGACGTTTTTCTTGACGGACCCATCGGGCGCTTGCGCCGCGATACCAAGGAGCGCCGCCGCGAGGAGCTGCGAGAGTCTTTCCTTGCTTTCCTTTCTCGCGCCGCCGAGGAAAAGGCGGACGCCGTTTTGTTCAGCGGCAATCTGATTGACGGTGCTTTTGCTGCCGATGGCACCCTTCGCTTTCTCGTTTCGGCGTTTTCCGCATATCCCGAGGTGCAATTCATCATTGCGCCGGGGCCCGCGGATGCGCTCACGGCGGATAGCGTTTATCGCTCCTATCGTTTGCCTGCCAACGTTCACGTGTTTTGCGAGGAGGTTTTGGGAGAATACGAGCTTCCCACGCTTCCTTTGACGGTGTACGGCTGGGGCTACGGCTCGGACGTTTGCCGCCACGCGCCGCTTTCGGGGGCGCGGGTGAAGGGCGGCGACCGACTGCACGTTTTGTGCGGTTATACGCTGCTCGAAGAAGGCGGGGCGCAAGCACCCGTGACCGAGGCGGCGCTTGCCGCATTCGGCGCACACTACGCCGCGCTTTCGGGACGTGCGCACGACGGCTTCCACCATGCGGGGGACGGCGTGTACGCGTATAGCGGCAACTTTGAAGGACGCACGTTTGCAGGAGATGGGGTCGGCGGATACGTCCGCATTCGCGCCGAGGCGTGCGAGGGCGGCTGGCGCATCACGCCTGAACGCGTTTTGCTGGATACCTATTCTTACCTCGAAGACACGCTTGACGTGTCTCATCTTTCGGATGCCGAGGCGTTAGTGCCCCGCATTGCGGAGCACGTCCGTCGCCGCGGATACGGCGAGCGAACGGTACTGCGGCTGATCTTGCGCGGCTCGGTGCCGATCAAGGCGGATTTCCGTCTTTCCGAGATCACGGACAGCTTCGGTCTTTACGCGCTCCGTCTTGAGGATCGGACCGTACCCACCGACGTGGGCGAGGGACTCTTACAGCAAATGAACGCTGCGGGAGAGCTTTACCGCCATTTCTATCCCTTGATGACGGATGGCGAGGAGGAGGAGCGCGTGCGCGCTGCAAGGGCGTTCCGTATGGCGTACGCCGCGCTTCACGGCGAGGAGTTTGCGGCTCTTTGATCTCTAGCCTATCACAACCGAAATCCACCCCTTAAAACGGGCTCGATTTCGGTTGTGATAGGCTATATAATAAATAAGGAAGAAAAACGCTTTTGAAAGGAGGGGTCGGCTATGCGCTTTGCCGTATGTGACAGCAACGTGGCGGATGCGCAGGAGCTTGTGGTCAAGCTGCAGCATTTGGCGTCGGATATGGGGCTTTCCTGTACCGTCGAAAGCTTTCGCGGTGCGCGCCCTTTGTTTGAAGCAATGAAAAAAGCGCCCTTTCACGCCGTCTTTCTCGAAACGGAGATCGGCGGAACGGTAGGCATCGAGCTTGCGCGCAGGATCCGTTATTATCACGAGGAAACGGAGATCGTTTTCGTAAGCGCTAAGGAGGAATACGCACTCGCGGCGTACAGCGTCTTTCCGCTCGGGTATTTGCTTAAGCACGTGGACCGTAAGCGGTTGTATCCCATCTTGCAGCGTTTAATGCGTATGCAAAAGCAGACGGGACCGTCGCTTCGTTGCCTGACGCCCGACGGTGAGGAGGCGCTCATTCCGCGCGATGAGCTTCTTTACGTGGAGGTCATCGGCAACCGCCTGTTCTTCCACACCAGGCACGATACCGTGGAGGGGATCGGCACGCTGGGTGGCGTGGCGGATGCGCTCCCCGAGCGGCAGTTCTACCGCGCACACAGAAACTTCATCGTGAATCTGCAATACGTGCAGAAGATCGGGCATTATTATTTCGGATTGCAGAACGGCGAGAAGGTGACCGTCGCGAAGAATCGCTATACGGAAGCAAAAAGCGTCTTTGAAGCGTATTCGGGGGCATAAAAAACGCCCAAAAAATACAATTTTTCCGCGTGTTGGAGTAAATGGAAAAATGCGGCAAAAATACTTCCCGCTCATCCATTATTTCGACCGTTCACAAAAAAACTATTGCATATTTCTACGTTATCGTGTAGAATACAAATATCAAAACTATATTTTTTATGGAGGCAAATATGCTTACGAACAAAACCACAAGCAAAAACCGCATGGCAAAGTATGCGGCAGTCGTTCTGGCACTCGTTGCAGTGTTGGTTCTCTGCCTGGCTTCTTGCTCGAGCGCTATGCCTACCGGTGCGGAGTACGTGACCGGTTCGGCTACCAAGACGGTGTACAACCAGGGCGAGGCCTTTGATTGCACCGGCGCGCAGATCAAGGTTACATACGACAACGGTGCCGTAGAGACTAAGGACGTGACCAAGGAAATGGTCGGCGACGCTCCTCTGACCCTCGGTATGACTTCTGTCAGCGTGACCTACTCTGAAAACGGCGCTACCGTTATCGTGAACATCCCCGTTACCGTTAACGATCCTTACGCTGTTGACAAGAAGGCTGCTGTAGACAAGATCAACGCGAATACCGACGTGCTTGCGAACACCACCGATAAGGGTGTGAACGCTCTCGTACAGGAGTACACCGCAAAGATCAACGCCGCTACCGACAAGGCTGCTATCGACAACACCGCTGCTGACTTCGTTGAGAAGCTCGGCGAGTACCTCGATGCAAAGGCTGACATCCTTGCAGAGCTTGCAGGCGTTTCTCTCGATGCTCTTCACAATCAGTATGCGCTGAGAGCAGAGGCTGCACGCGACGTTGCTGCTGACGGCATCAAGGCTGCCAGCACCATCGACGAAGCAAACGCGATCCTTGCTACCTACAAGACTACCGTTGCTAAGCTGCTCGACGAGCAGAAGGTATTTGAGGGTGACGGTCTTGGTAAGGATGAGGACGGTAATGCGACCATCGGTGGTCTGATCAATGATAAGATCAGCGTCCTGAGAGAGATCAAGAACTACGAAGAGCTCGTAATGAGTTATGCAATTATGCTCGAAATGGCATATGCACTTGACGAGATCACCGAGGCAAACTACGATGCGACCAGCGAAACTTATATGACTGCTCAGATGGATCTTGAGTGGTGGTATGAGTACGTAACCCTCGCAGAGAGCCTTGACGGCGTATGGGCAAGAATCGAGTCTGAGATCATTGAAAAGCTGAGAACGCCTATCGACGATATCGCTGATACGCTTGCTGACGGCTTCACCGTATTCCCCGTTTCTTATCTCCTTGACGAGAACAACGAGAATATCGACGTTACCGGCGACCTGCTCGCTTGGATGGAAGAGCAGATCAATCTCTCCACCGAGAAGTTTGGTCAGACCATGACGCTCTGGTTCATTGAGAGCTACGGTAGATTCGCAGTTGACCTGTCTGAGCTCTTCCTGGTTGAATGGGACGTTACTACTAACGAGGCTTCCATCATCGGCGGCGAGATCAAGGACAGATACGACGAGCTGAACGCTAAGCGCGACGACGCTGCTAAGGCAGACGGCGCAAACGCTAAGATCGACGCAGTTCTCGCTCTCCTTGCTGCTACTCCCGTTGACGCAGACGCTCTTGAGACTGCTCTTGCAGCTGCTTGGGCTGAGCTTAACACCTGGGCTACCGCAAACGACACGATGGCAATCACGGATCTTGCTGATCCTGTAAACACTCTCGTATTCGAGAAGCTGTACGACTCCATCTACTCGGTTGAGCTGACCAGCGGCAAGTGGACCAACACCGGTGATTGGAGCGACGATGCGTTCGATAAGGATTACGTTGTAACCTACTTCATTCCTAAGCTTGACCAGCTGATCGCTGCTCAGAAGAGCTATGAGATCATTGAGATCACCCTCGCATTCGAGGAGATCGGCAAGGTTCTTCTCTCCTACACTGACACCGCTATTGATAAGGGTGCAGAGATCGCTAAGGTTGAGGGTATGATCGAAGACTTCATCGGCACCTACGGTGAGGATGAGTACGAGGCACAGTGCACGGCTCTTAACAGAGACCTCACGGCTGAGACCGCTGCAAAGCGTGCTGAGTACACGGCTCTTGAAGAGGCTGCTAAGGCTGCTAACGATGCAATCGTTGCCCTCAAGGCTCTCAGAGCAAACGCTTCCGACGTTGTTCTTTCCGACTACGCCGGCGAGGGTCTGCTTCTCAACGCTTACAACCTCTACAAGGCATTCGCTGATCTCAACACTGACGGTACGACCAAGTACACCGACGTAATTGAGTACAGCGACGCTACCACCGTAAGCGGCAACGAGACCTACCTCATGGCTGCTATGGACACCTACGTTGCAAAGGCATACGCTGAGCAGAAGAAGGTTCAGACCGACGTTATCATCAACGCTGCTTGGACCGCTCGTCTGGATGCGAACAACGAAAAGTTCATTCCTACCGACGATACGTTGTTCCGTACCGCTCTTCGCGATAAGAAGGATGCTGAGATCAACAACATCATCGCTACCTACACCTACGACGATAGCACGGCTACGAACTTCAACTACGATGAGGTTCTTGCTGCTAACGTTGAGGCTGTAAAGACTGCTGCTGAGGCAGTTGCTGCAAAGGTAACGAATGCTACCTTTGCAAACGGTGCGCTGGTATTCTAATTCCCGGTAAACCCAATGGGCTGTCGCGCAAGCGACAGCCCATTTTTAAGGAAAGTGTGCGTGCGTTTTCGTGCGTTTCTGCTTCCCGAGCCTCTAAAAAGGCGGCAATGCCGGGTGGTAATGCCGAGTGACAAAGCTAAGCGGCAAACCCGAGCGGCAAAGTCAAGTGACAACGCCGAGCAGGCAAAGTTGAGTGGCAAAACTGCGCGGCAAAGTCGAGCAGGCAAAGTCAAGTGGCAAACCCGAGCAGGCAAAGTCGAGTGGCAAACCCGAGCAGGCAATGCTGCTATTATAACCGTGAGTTCGTAACCTTCCTCACGAAAAACAAAACTACAGGAGGAAGGCAAAGCGTCGCTTGATCTTTTGAAGAAGCGGTGCTTTGCCATCAAATTTTTATGAAGCTCTCTCAAAGAACCAAATTTTTAACCGAATCCGCGCTCATCGCTGCGATCTACGTGGTGCTCACGATGATCTCCTTCGCCTTTGGACTTGACAAAGGGGTGATCCAGCTTCGTCTTTCCGAGTGCCTTGCTGTGCTCCCTGCCTTTACGCCCGCCGCAGTCCCGGGGCTTGCTCTTGGCTGTGCGCTCGCGTCCTTTCTCAGCGGCGCCCATTTGCTTGACGTATTGCTTGGAAGCCTTGTGACGCTCGTGGCGGCAGAGATCTGTTATCTGCTTCGCGGTGCGATCCATCGACGCTTTGGTGCGCTCCTTGCGCCCTTGCCCAACATCGTTTTGAATGCGGTCTTTATCCCGATGGTGCTGATTTGGGTGTATCAGGTTCCCGATGCGTATCCTTTTTTATTGCTCACGGTCGGTATCGGTGAAATTCTCGCTTCGGGCGTGCTGGGCGTGCTGTTGTTTTTTATCGTTCGCCGCAATTTTTCTTCGCTTTGGCGGACATAACGGGTGCATTGTTTTCCTCGGGGCGCCGTCCGTTCGGTTTTTCGTCGCCACGGGGTGCAAAGCCGCCTCTGTTTAGCATTCGGCACTCTCGGAGCAAGCTTTGATTTTTTCTATATAAAAACAACCCCGTATTTGATATGCACCTCAAAAGTTGGACACGTTTGGCGTGCATATCAATTTTTATTAGGGGCTTGATTTTTTTCTTTTTTTCGTGTATAATGAAAAGAGAGATATGTTTGAAGTGCGCCTTTGGCGCCGTTTGCCCTTTTTTCAAGAGAAACTCTAAAACGTTAGGGCGGTTGCCCGAGAAATGAGGACACCATATGAAGAAAACGAGAAACACCCTGCTTGCACTCCTGCTTGCGCTTACTTGCTTCCTTTGCGCTGTGCCCGTCGTAGCGGCGGACGCACCGACGGTGGAGTTTACGTACTCCTACGGTGGACAAACCATCCCCTGTGCGACGAAGACGGCGGAGGGCGGTAGCGTGACGATGCCCGATGCCCCCGAGGTGCTGACGGGCTTCGTGGGCTGGTATGCCGAGATCGGCGGACAAAAGCATCTGCTTCCCGCAGGCGGTGTTTGCACGGCTGTGACGGAGGACGCGACCTTTGTGGCGCTTACCGTGGATTATAAGACCGATTACGACGCAAGCGTGCGCCTGCGCGACGGTGACGTGGCGCTTCGCTTTACGAGCACCATCACCCTTACCACCTACGAGGCGCTGACGGCAATCGTGGGAGAGGAAAACGTTTCCTTCGGCACCTACATCGTGCCGCTCTCCTACGTGAAGAAGGAGTTCACGCTCGAGGCACTTGCCGCAGGAGGCTATACGCAGTACGTTGACGTCCCCGCAGGCGCGTTTTACGCGATGACCGAGGAAAGTGCAACCGTTGCGGGCTCGATCGGTCAGATCCTTTACGACCACTACACCCTCAAATATACGGCGATCGGCTATATGAAGGTGAAATATACCGACGGCACGACGGGAACGGTTTACGCGGCGTACAATCGCGATAAAAATCAAGCGAGTGTTGCTAAAACAGTCCTTTTGGCGTATGAGGACAGAAGCGTGGACGAAAGCGAGACGCACAAGAATAAGATCGTTGCTCCGAACGGCACGAGCTATAGCCCTTATACGGCAGAGGAGCTTGAGCTTTGCGAAGGCTTCCTTGATAAGATCGCCCTGATCGGTTTAGACCTTGATGAGAAAGGAAAGTATCAATATTTCGTTTATAAGACGAAATATTACGTGTCCCCTTGGAGCATCGACTACGTTCTTGATGCGTACGAGGATGCTACCATCACGGTAACGGCGCCCGCAGGGCGCTCCGTGAACGAGATACGGGGAATTTTCGTGGACGGTGCGCGCAGCTCCTTGAAAAACGCTACTATTTTGAGCGACAGCAAGCTGCAGTTTGAGCGCTCCACCTTTATCGGATAAAAAAATCCCGTGTTCCCCAAACGGCGGAACACGGGATCTTGATTTTGTTGCGTGAGGAAAGGAGTGCGGTCCCCTTGCCGCTGTTTCTTTTACGCTTCCTCGCGGCGGCGCACAAGGTCGGCGATGAGCTGTGCCGTGCCTTCAATGCCCAAAACGGCGCTGTTGATGGCAATGTGATAGTTGTCGTATTTGCCCCACTTGCCGCCCGTATAGAAGTTGTAATAGGAGGCGCGACGACGGTCGGTCTTGTTGATGACGGAGATCGCCTCGCTCTCGGAAATGTCGTGGCGCTCCGCAACACGGCGGCGGCGCGCGTCAAGGTCCGCATAGACGAAAACGGAAAGGCGGTTGGGATTGTCGCGCAGGACGTAGTCGGCGCATCTGCCGATCATCACGCAGGACTCCCCCTTTTCCGCAAGCGAGCGGATGATGGAGGATTGCAGAGCGAACAGACGGTCGTTGAGCGGCAATGCAGGGGAAACGTGCGCGGCAGGGAAGACGTTGGAGCCCATCGCCAGGGTGTAAAGCAGGCTGCTCGTGGCGCGCTCATCCACCTTTTCTAGGGCGTCGACCGTCAGGGCGCCCTCTTTTTCCGCCGCCATCGTGACGAATTCCTTATCGTATTTCTGAATGCCGAGCAGCGCGGCAACGCGCTCGCCGATCTCTCTGCCGCCGCTTCCGTATTGACGGGCGATCGTGATAATAGTTTTTTTCATAAATTCCTCCTTTGGTCTGCCGCGCGACGGCGCGGTCGTCGTTACAAAATCTTCGTTGGCATTATTATACCAAAAAAGCTAAGATTTGTAAAGAGCTTCCGTCAAAATAATTGAAAACTTATAAAATAATACATCGTTTTCGTCACTTTTCTACAAAAAAGAAGGAGAAAATGCGGATGGAGATCCTGCAAAAAGAATGGCTTCGTGCCGTCATCCCCCCGCGCGCAGAGAATACACACAAGGGGAGCTTCGGGCGGCTCGTGATCCTTTCGGGGAGCGAAGCGTATCGCGGCGCGCCGCTTCTCGTATCCGAGGGCGCACTCCGTATGGGCGTGGGGCTCGTGCGGTTAGTGAGCGAGCGGGCGGTGACCGACCTTGCCTGTACCGCCTTTCCCGAGCTTTTGCTTTCGAGCGTCCCACCCTTTTGTGCTTGGGGAAGCGAGGAGCAAAACGCCACGCTTGCCCTTTGCGAGGGGGCGCAGGCAATCGTCGTCGGACCCGGGTGCGGCGTCAGCGAGGGTCTTTACGACTTTATTCTTGCGCTTCTTTCGCGCGAGGGGTGCGCCGTCCTGCTGGACGCGGATGCGTTAGGCGCGCTTGCACGCCACCGTGAGGAAGCCATCCTTGCCGTTCGGGGGGCAAAGCGCCCCGTCGTGATGACACCGCACCCTTTGGAGCTTGGGCGGCTTTTGGGTGTGAGCGCGGCAGAGATCCAGGCGCACCGCGAGCATTACGCGCGCTCGTTTGCCGAGCAGACGGGGGCGTCGCTTCTGCTCAAGGGGCAGGGGACCGTCATCACCGACGGCGTGCGCGCATATGAAAACCCGACAGGCTCCTCCGCGCTCGCCAAGGGCGGAAGCGGCGACGTGCTTTCGGGGGCGGTCGGAGCGCTTTTGGGACAGGGCGCAGACCCCCTTGCGGCGCTTTGCGCGGGAGCCTATCTGCACGGACGCGCGGCGGACGCACTGGCAAAGGAGCTTTCACGCTACGGCGTGACCCCATCCGACTTACCAAAGCAAATGGCAAGGGAGCTTTGCGCGCTTCTTGGCGGGGTGTAATGGGTCGCCCTCGAAAACAGAAAAACAAAAATCCGATTTTCGTAAAGAAAATCGGATTTTTTCATTAGGGGATCCTTATTTGTTGGTATCAATGTGCGGAAAATAGGACTTCATATAATCAAGACCCGACGCGACGGTCGTCAGCGTCATCACCGCCATACCCACGTAGGAGAGGATATGATAACCAAAGAAGGTAGCAAGCGCCTCGACCGAAAGCAGGGCAAAGATCTCGGCAAGCACGGGCTCGAGGAAGAGGATGAGGATGGCAATGATCTGGGACACCGTCTTGCACTTGCCGAAGAAGGAGGCGGCGATCACGACGCCGCTTTTGCCCACCACGACCAAGCGAAGGGAGGTAATAGCAAGCTCGCGCAGCATCACGATGGCGGACACCCAGACGAAGATGGGGGCGAGGGCGGGATCCGTCACGAGCAGAGTTACGCACGCGCCGAAGATCATAAATTTATCGGCAAGCGGGTCGATGAATTTGCCAAAGTCGGTCACAAGCCCTCTTTTGCGGGCGATCTTGCCGTCAAGAAAATCCGTAAACGCCGCGACGCCAAAGAGCGCGGCGGGGAGCATACGCCACAAAACGGAAAGCTCGCGCGTGAAAAGCGCCGCCGCCATAAAGACGGGAACGAGGATCACACGGATGAGAGAGAGGGTGTTGGGAGTGTTGAGTTTTGTTGCCATAACGGTTCCTTTCTGCGCGTCAAGGAGCGGCGCGCCAGCAATGTGCTTGATGCGGATTTATGCGTCGGCGTCCTCGGTGAGTACGCCCACAAGGTCGTAATCCAGTGCCTCGGTGATCTTCACGCGCACGAAGGCGCCCTCCTTAACGCGGTGAGGGGCGTGGAAGAAGATCTTTCCGTCCACGTCGGGGGCGTCTGCCGCTGAGCGTCCCACGTGGATGCCTGCGGGAATGTCAAAGCCCTCGCACAGCACCGTGATGGTGGAGCCGATCTTGCTTTGTTGCAGCGCGGCGGACACGTCGAGCTGGATCTCCATCAGCGTGTCAAGGCGTCTTGCCTTGACGTCCTCGTCGATCTGGTCAGGAAGCTCTGCCGCCGCCGTACCCTCCTCGGGAGAGAAGGAGAAGGCGCCGAAGCGGTCAAAGCGCGTTTCCTTGATGAAGGCACACAGCTCCTCGAAATCCTCCTCGGATTCCCCGGGGAAGCCCACCATCGCGGTGGTGCGGAGCGTGATGCCCGGAACTGCCTCGCGCAAGCGCGCAATGGCAGAGCGGATGGTCGCCCCGTCGCCGTGGCGGTTCATATCCCGAAGCACGCCGTCTGCGATGTGCTGAACGGGAATATCCATATATTTGACCAAGCGGTCGTTGCGCTTTAGCTCTTCGACCAGCTCGTCGGTGATCTTGTCGGGATAGCAATAAAGAAGGCGGATCCACGGGATGCTCGTGTTTTCCGTGATGGCGCGCACGAGCGCGGCAAGACGGTACTCGCCGTAAAGGTCAAGTCCGTAGCGCGTGGTGTCCTGCGCGATGAGGTTGAGCTCCTTGACGCCAAGCGCCTCGAGGTCCTGCGCTTCCTTGACGATGTCCTCGATAGGACGGGAACGAAGACGCCCGCGAATGAGCGGGATCGCGCAATAGGTGCAGCGGTTGTCGCATCCCTCGGCAATCTTTAAGTAAGCGGTATATTCGGGCGTGGTAAGCACGCGGTCGCCGCCAAGAGGGGAAGCTTCCTTGTCGCGGAAGGAGGTGTATTTTTCTCCGCGCAGGACCGCCTCGACCGCCTCGGGAATATCCTCGAGCGAGCCGACGCCGAGCAGGGCGTCCACCTCGGGCAGCTCTTCAAAGATCTGCTCGCGATAGCGCTCTACAAGGCATCCCGTGCAGATGAGGGCGCGGAGCGTGCCGCTCTCCTTTAAGGATGCCAAATCAATGATATTCTCAATGCTCTCCGCTTTTGCCGACTCGATAAAGCCACAGGTGTTGAGCACGATGACCTCTGCCTCCTCGGCGTCGGGCGTAATCTCGTACCCCGCGGCGTTCAGCTTATAGAGCATGACCTCGGTGTCCGTGAGGTTTTTGGAGCAACCGAGAGAAACAAATCCGATCTTCATACGTTACCTACTTCAAAAGATGTGCGATGCGTGCGCGCAAGCGCAAGCTGTAAAAAACGATCAGGCGCGAGAGGGCGATATCAAACAGCACGAAGACTACCACGCCCGCAAGCAGAAAAACGGGGAGCATCCATCCCGTAAGGACGGTATCCTCCAAGCGAAAGACGAATATCGCGAGAAGGACGTAGGCGGCGAGCACCGCCGCGCAGACGAGGAGCTTTAACAGCCATTCCAAAATGCGGGGAAGCCGCTCAAGGAGCGCCTTTAACAAGGGATAAAGTCCGAAGAGCGCGAAGAAGAGCCCCGCACCGCCCGAGGGGTAGATGAGGAGCGAGAGGGCGCTCGTTGCGCCCCAATAGATCACGGGGTACGCGCCCCCCACCTCAAGGCGTAAAAATACGACGAAGCAGCAAGCGATCCCCGCCGCCGAAAGGTCGAGCACGCGCGAAAGGGTGCCGAGTAAAAGAAGGACCACCGAGAGTGCCGAGAAGAGCGCCGTCAGCGTGATTTTTTTTGTGCGTCTCATCTTAACAGCAGGGAATCAGGTCGCCGCCCATGCACTCACAGCAGCAATCAAGGCAGATGAGGTTGGTGCAGACGTCGCATCCGTCGCAGCCGCGCTGGGGCTGGTTGGAATAGCTGCCGTAATAGTTGCGTCCGTAGCCCGCCGCGTTTTGATTGAACATTTGCTTTGCCTGCTGGTACTCCACGTTTGAGGGGTCCATCGAGCAAGCGATCTCAAGCTCGCGCATCGCGTCGTTGACAAAGCCACGATGCATCAGAACGAGGGATTCTAAGAAATGCCAGTCGGCGGTGCGCTCCTCGACGGGAATGCGGGCAAGCGCCGCCTCCGCCTCGCGCATACGGCGCGCGTTGATCATATTGCGGATGTCGGCATAGCTTGCCGCCGCACCCGTGCCGCCGCCACGCTTGCCCGTCTTGCGCTCGCGCATGATCTGCTCGTACGCTTCGTTGACCTCTTGCATCTTTTCGTTGGCAAGCTCGGCAGAGGTGGCGTCCCCTGCGAAATTGTCGGGATGGTATTTGCGTGCCAAGGCGCGGTATGCGTTCTTGACCTCGGTATCGGTGGCATCGGGGGAGATGCCGAGAACCTTGTAGGGGTTGTTCATTTGTGTTCCTCCGGGGTGGGATGCACCCTTTTGTATTTTTTTTGCTTGGGCTTTCCGAGTAGCTCCACACGGTCGGCAAGCCCGAGGTAGACGGTATTCTTAATGATATTCTCAAGCGCCGTATCCGTGCCGAAGGGGAGCCGCTCGACTGCCTCTGCTAGGTTTGCCAGGGTCAGGCGAAGTGCGGTCTTGACCTCGTCGGGGGCGCCGCCCGCAAAGGCTTCGGGGGGATAGGTCAGCACGTAGGGGTTATAGCTTCCGCTCTTTTTGTCCGCGTGATAATCGTCCGCCGCGTCTGCCGCGTAGATGAACACGCCAAGCTCGTAGCCCACCTTATAAAAAACGTCGTACGCCTCGCCTTCAAGTCCCTCACCGAAGACTAACCCGAGTAAATCGCCGAAGAGTGCGGCGGGGGCGTCGATCGAGGGGATGCGCTCTTCCTCCAATGCGGAAAGCTCGGCAAGAGCACGGTGGGTCTGCTCCAAAAGGAAGTTTAATTTCGCACGGCGCGCGGCGCGGCGAAAGAGGGGTAAAAGCAGTCGGGCGCGCAGGCGGTGGGAGCCGCGGTCCTTTTTGTCGTCCTCGCATTTTTCGTACAGAAGCACTGCCGACGCGCGTGCGGCGTAGGAGAGCGCCTCGTTGTCAAAAAGGCAGCTCCGCGAGCGGCAGGGGTGGGCAATACAGCGACAGCGCTTGACCGTACAGCGGCGGTCTGTCGTCAGCATACGGCAGACGGCAAGAAAGACGATGTCGTACGAGAGCGCGAAGGAGGTGAAGAAGCCCGTTTCCTTTTGCATACGGCGGCAGACACCGCAATACGCGGCACGGTAAAACTCGTATTCCTTGACGAGAAGATCGGTGTGCCTTGGCTTGACGTATCCGAACATACGCGCTCCTTTCGCGGGGTGCTCCCTTGCCATATAAAAATTGCTTTACATTATATTGTAACATACTTTCGTGAAGAAATCAAGGAAAGTGCGAGGAAAAATGAAAAAAGTTGTGCGAAAAGACGGTTTGGGGGAGGAGCACGCCCGCTTTCGCGCTTGGAAAATAATTTTCCGCATAAACTGCTTGATTTTGCACGGCTTTTGTGATAGAATGGTATAAAGGGCTTCTATCGCCGCGTGTCGTAGCATCCGCTTTTCTTGCGGATAGGCTAACCGAAAGGAGATGACGATATGACACGAACGCAAGGGAATGCAGTCGCGTCGGCGCTCACCGTCAAGGAAGTCAAGAGCGCGCTTGACCGCCGCGCATTCGTGCGCTTTCCCTCTGATCTATATAAGGATAATCCCTATTACGTACCCCCGTTTTATGCGGACGAGCTTGCGGATATGGACCCGAGGAAAAACCCCGCGTTCTCGTATGCGGACGCAAAGTATTTTCTCGCTTTTCGTGAGGGGAAGATCGTCGGTAGGATCGGTGCGATCTTCAGCCGCCGTGCCAACGAGCGCTGGGGGCGCCGCCGTATGCGCTTTACGCAGGTGGATTTTATCGACGATTACGCCGTTTCCGAGGCGCTCTTCGGCGCCGTTGAGGCGTATGCGCGCGAGATGGGGTGTGAGGCGGTCCACGGACCGCTCGGCTTCACCGACCTTGACCGCGAGGGAATGCTCGTGGAGGGGTTCGAGGAAAAGGGACTGTTTTTTACTTACTATAACGCGCCGTACTACAAGGAGCACCTAGAGAGGCTGGGCTATACGAAGGACGTTGACTGGATCGAGCTTCAGGTCTTTCGTCCCGACGACCCCGAGGGGCGCGCGGGCAAGCTGCTTGCCCGTCTTTCCGAGCGCGCGCTCAAGCGCCATGGCTTTCACGTGGTAAAAGTGAAGCACAACCGCGAGTTCGCGCCCTACATCGAAAAGGCGTTTTCGCTCGTCAATACCGCCTATCATGACCTATACGGCGTGGTGGCACTGGACGAGGCGCAGATCCGCCGCTATGCGAAGAAGTTCGTTCCCCTGATCGATCCCGATCTCGCTTGTCTTGTAGAGGACGAGCAGGGACAGCTCGTCGCCTTCGGCGCCTCCGTGCGCTCGCTCTCGGACGCCTTCCGAAAAACGGACGGCAAGCTCTTTCCGTTTGGGTGGATCCCCACCCTTCACGCCCTTTCGCACGGCGGACAGATCAATTTGCTTCTTATCGCGGTGGAGCCCCGCTATCAGGGTACGGGCGTGAACGCCGTGATCATCCATCATATTTTCAGTAACGCCTGGCGCGTGGGTATCTTTTCTGCCGAAACGGGGCCGCAGCTTGAAACCAACGCGAGCGTGGTGGATCAGTGGAAGATCTTTGAAAGCCGACAGCATAAGCGCCGCCGTTGCTTTACAAAAGACTTATAATGTAAACAAAAGTTTGCTTTTTGGGGGATGCGTATGGTTCGCAAGGGAACAAAAGAAGACGTGCGTGCCGTATGCACCTTGGAAAAGACGGTCTTTTCCGACCCGTGGCGGGAGGATGACGTTCTTCGCCACGTAACGGAGGGACACCTCGTTTTATACGTTTATGAAGAAAACGGGGATATCGTCGGCTACCTTCTTGGTGCCGTTATCCCGCCCGAGGGGGAGCTATACCGCGTTGCGGTCGCGCCCGATGCACGGGGACGGGGAATGGGTGAGGCGCTTTGCCGCGCCTTCCTTGCCGATTCAGAGGTCTGCTTCTTAGAGGTGCGCAAATCCAACGCCGCCGCAAGACGGCTTTACGAAAAGCTGGGCTTTCTTTTAACGGGAGAGCGCCGTGGCTATTATCGGGACCCGAAAGAGGACGCTTGCTTATATCGAAGAGAGGAAACATATGAAGATCATCGGCTTTGAAAGCTCTTGTGACGAGACTGCCGTTTCGGTGCTCGAAGCGGACGCTGACGGAAAATTACATATTTTATCGAACGCCGTCGCGTCGCAGGTCGAAACGCATCGCTTGTATGGCGGCGTGGTCCCCGAGATCGCGGGACGCGCGCATATCGAGGCGATCAGCGCCCTCACGCGTGAGGCGCTTTCGTGCGCTTCCACCGCGCCGAGTGAGCTTGCGGCGGTGGCGGTGACCTCGCACCCCGGGCTGATCGGTGCGCTTCTCGTTGCGCTTGGGTTTGCCAAGTCCTTTGCCGCGCAAAACGACCTTCCGCTCGTTTCGGTGGACCATATCAAGGGTCACGTGGCGGCGTCCTATCTGATGGATACGCCCCCCAAGCCCCCCTTCGTGGCGCTCGTGGTTTCGGGCGGGCATACCTCGCTGTATTTCGTGGAGGATCACACCACCTTCCGCCGCATCGGTGAGAGCCGCGACGACGCCATCGGCGAAGCGTTTGACAAGGTGGGACGCATCGTGGGTCTTCCTTATCCTGCGGGCGCCGCCTTTGACCGCCTTGCCAAGGACGGCTTCGTGCGAGCGACGGGCAAGGAAGAGGGCTATTTTGCGGCATTCCCTAAGTGCGAAACCTATAAAAATCCTTACTATAAATTTCCCAGCGCGGCGCTTGCGGACGGCTCGCTCGATTTCTCCTTTTCGGGGATGAAAACGGCGGCGATCAATCTTTTGCACCGCTTTGAGCAGACGGGGACCCCGCTTGAAGGGGATCTCTTTGCCGCTGCCTACACCTACGCCGCCGTGACGTCGGTCCTTAAGAAGGTGGATGCGGCACTTTCGCGCTATGAGGGCGCCTCGCTCGTCGTGGCGGGCGGCGTTGCCGCAAACTCGCATCTGCGCGGCGCGCTTTCGGCACTTTGCGCGAAGAAAAAGCGCGAGATCTTCTTGCCCCCCCTCTCTCTTTGCGGGGACAACGGTGCGATGATCGCGGCGCAGGGGTATTATGAATTTTTAGCGGGAAACGTCGCGGACTCGACGCTCAATGCGTGCGCCGCCGACGATATTCCCTGACGCAAAAGGACAAACGGAAAACCGCCCCGCCCGACGGGCGCACGGCGGATATGACAAAAGGAAAAAGACACTATGGCAGAGCAAAAAAGAAAGTTTCATCGCCGCCCCAAGAGCGTAGAGGAGCGCGGTGCCGTTTCGGCGGCGGTCGTGCGCCGCTTGCCGCGCTATCACCGCTTTCTCGGTGAGCTTTTGCGCGGCGGAACGCTTCGCATCTCCTCGGCAAAGCTGTCCGACCTTATGGGGGTGACGGCGTCGCAGATCCGTCAGGACCTTAACTGCTTCGGCGGCTTCGGTCAGCAGGGGTACGGCTATAACGTGCGTTACCTTTATGAGCAGATCGGCGCGCTTCTGGGCGTAGATGAGGGCTACCGTGCCGTGATCGTGGGCGCGGGCAACCTTGGCAGGGCGCTCGTTTCAAGTCATATGTTTGAGCGCCGCGGCGTTTCGCGTATGGCGATGTTTGATATCGACCCCGCCGTGATCGGCAAGCGCTTTGGCGGGATCCCCGTTCTTCCGATGACGGCGTTCTCAAATTACGTGAAGGAAAACGCGATCGACCTTGCCGTTCTGACCGTTTCCAAGGAAGCGGCACTCACCGTAGCGCAAGAGATCGCCGCCGCAGGCGTGCGCGGCATTCTCAATTTCTCGGGACAGGAGCTTTCCTTGCCCGAGGACGCCGTCGTGGTAGAGAATATCCATATGGGCGACTCACTGATGATGCTCTGCTACAATATGAAGGAAAAGAGGGAAGGGCAGTGACGCGATACGTAAAGACGGCAAAGGACCCCCGTTCTCTTGACGCCTTTTTTGAGGCGTCGGCGGAGGAGCTTCGCGTGCTTTGGCTCTTTTTTGACGCGGCGGAGCCGCTTTGCGCAGAGGACATTTTGACGGGGGCGCGCCTTTCGTCCCTCGGAGAAGCAAAGGATGCGATCTCCTTTTGGCGGGGTGCGGGACTTCTTCGTGCCGCCAAGAAGCGCGAGAGCGCGGACGCGCAAGAGAGCGCGGAAAAGGAGGGCGTGACGGCGCCCCCCGCCGCAAAGAAAGCCCCCGTCCGTGCGGCGGAGGAGCTGCCGAATTATTCGGGCGCGGAGCTTTCGGGGATGATCGACGGCGAAAACCTCGCCTCCTTTATCGAGGCGTGCCAGCAGATCTACGGCAAGGTCTTATCCACCACGGACATCAATATTTTGGTGGGGCTTCGCGAGGAATTGCACCTTGATTTAGAATATATTTGTATGCTCGTTTCTTATTGCGCGGGACGCAAGACGGCGAGTGACGCGCCCAAGAAGCCGATGCGCTACGTGGAGAAAATGGCGTTTGCGCTGTACGAAAAGGGCGTGACGGACGCGCGCGCACTCGAGGAGGAGCTTAGCCGCCGCATCCGTGCAAAGACGCGCGAGGGCAAACTTCGTAAGCTTTTTGGCATCGGGGAGCGCGCGCTTTCCACCGAGGAAGAGGCGGCGTTCGTGCGCTGGTGTGAGGAGTTCCACTACGACGACGAGGTGATCGGTCTTGCGTACGACTTAACGGTGGCGGCGACCCAAAAGGCGCCCGTCAAGTATGCGGATAAGATCCTTACGCGCTGGAACGAGGCGGGCTGTAAGACGGTGGCGGATGCCGAGGCGTTCGTTGCCCGCGAGCGCAGTGAGAAGAACAAGGGTGCGACCCGCCCCAAGAGCGAGAAGGAAAAAGAGAAGGACGGTATGCGCTCCTTTGACGTGGACGATTTCTTTGCCCGCGCGCTTGACCGCAGCTACGGCGGCACTGACGGCGGCGACAAATAAAAGAGCGCGGCACCCTTTGCGTGCGCTCGGACAATAAAAACACCCACCCCCTTGCGGGATGGGAAAGCGAGGACTTATGGCGTTCAGTATGGAAAATTACAAATACGTGCAGGACATCCTTGCGCGCCGTCGCACCGAGGCGGAGGACAAGGCGCGCCGCAACACCGCGTGGGTACACGAGCACAGCGAGGAGATCCGCGAGATCGACCGCAAGCTCAGCTCCACGGGCTTTGCGCTCATTCGCGCGGCAATGGATAAGGCTCCCGATGTGCGGGAGCGTGTAGCGGCGCTCAGAGAAGAGAACCTTGCCCTGCAAGCGCGCCGCGCGGCGCTTTTGCGCGAGATGGGACTGCCCGAAAATTATACCGCCGTCATCCCCGTTTGTGCGGCGTGCAAGGATGCGGGGCATCTTGATTCGGGTGCGATGTGTGCGTGTATGCGTGCGCTTCTCGTCGAGGCGGGTTATCGCTCGTCGGGGCTTGGGAGCCTGCTTAAAAAGCAGAGCTTTGACAACTTTTCTTTACATTTTTACGAGGGTGACGCAAGACGCCTTGCCAGCGTCGCGTTGGAGCGCGCCAAGGAATTTGCTGAGAGCTTTGAGAAGACGGGACAAAATCTTCTCTTTATGGGCGGCACGGGACTTGGCAAGACGCATCTTTCCACCGCGATCGCCAAGCGCGCCATCGAGCGCGGCTTTGACGTGGTGTATGAAACGGCGCAAAACGTCATTTCGGACTTTGAGTACGATCGCTTCAAGAGTGGATACGGACAGAGCGAGGACGTGCCGCGCAGTGAAAAGTATTTTAGCTGTGATCTTCTTATTCTCGACGACCTCGGGGTGGAGATGAGCAACCAGTTTACCCTTTCTGCGCTGTATAACGTCATCAACACCCGCATCAACCTCGGCAAGAGCATGCTCGTTTCCACCAACCTCGGGCAAAAGGCGCTCCTTGAACGCTACGACGAGCGCATCACCTCCCGCCTTTTCGGGGAGTTTAACCCCTATTTGTTCCGCGGGACGGATATCCGTTTGCAAAAATAATTTTCTAGCACAGGAGAAAAAACAATGGAACAAGGTCATATTGATTGGTTTAAAAATGCCCGCTACGGGATGATGGTGCATTTTGGCTTATATTCGATGTTAGAGGGCACCTATCGCGGTGAGCGCGGCGACGCCTATGCCGAGTGGATCCAAGCAAACCGCCGGATCCCGATCGCGGAGATGGAACAGCTCGCAAAGCAGTTTAACCCCGTTTATTTTGATGCGGACGAGTGGGTGCTTTTTGCCAAGGAGTGCGGAATGGAATATATCGTGCTCACCTCCAAGCACCACGAGGGCTTTGCGCTATACCGCTCCGAGGCGGACGCCTTCAACTGCTACGACGCCTGCCCGCTTTTTCGCCGCGACATCGTGGGCGAGCTTGCCGATGCTTGCCGTCGGCACGGCTTGAAGCTGGGTCTTTACTACTCGCAGGATCTCGACTGGCACGAGGAGCACGGCGGCGGGTACCTTTCCCGCCATATCCCCTGCTCGGGCGTGACGTGGGACAACTCCTGGGATTTTCCCGACGCTTCGAAAAAGGATTTCTCCATCGTTTTCCGTAAAAAGATGCTTCCCCAGATCAAGGAGATCTTGACGAACTACGGCGATATTTGCCTTATCTGGTTTGACGTGCCGATGACCCTGAACAAGGAGCAGAGCCGCGAGATCTACGACACCGTCAAGGCGCTCCAACCCAACTGCCTCGTCAGCTCCCGTCTTGGCAACGGGATGTACGACTACGTTTCGATGGGCGACAACGAGATCCCCGACTCGCTTGCGGTGGATCCCGACGCCGAGATCGACTACAACCATATCAACGGCGTTAAGCCCTCGCCCTACGGGCTGTACGAGTCCGCTTGCACGCTCAATGACTCCTGGGGCTTCTCGTCCATCGACCACAACTGGAAGACGCCCGCCGAAATCTACGCCAACAAGAAAAAGCTTGGTGCCATCGGCGCCAATTACCTTATCAACGTGGGTCCCGACCACCTCGGCAGAATTCCCGTACAGGCGATGGAGATCCTGCGCGGCGTGGCGGCGCTTGAAAGAGCAGAAAAAGAATAACGCTGCGCCCTCGCGCGCGGAAGAACGGCACACCGCCAAAGCGGTGTGCCGTTCTTTTTTTCTCTTCTTCGTTATCGCTTTTTCATCTGGCGCAAGAACAAAAGCACCGCGAGGGCGAGTGCGGCGATGCCGTAGCCCAGCACCCACCAAAGGTGGGGAAGCGCGGGGATAAGCTCGCCGCGCACCAGCGCGCGCTCAAGCTCGACGGCGTGGACGAAGGGAAGTGCGTAGGCGATCTTCTCAAAGACGCCGCCCACGAGCGACAGATCAAACCAGATGCCCGAGAGCCACGCCGAAAGGTTGGTGAGCAGAGCGCCGCAGATGCCGCCCACCTGCTTATCGGTCAGAATACTGCCAAAGAGCAGTCCGAGTGCGATAAAGAGCACCGAAACGGGGAGAACAAACGCAAGCGCAAGCAGGATGCTCGGCGTGGGCGCAAGCCCGAGGATGAGGGCGGCGGCGTAGGTGACCGCGCTTTGTGCAAGCGCGATGGGGAGCAGGGGCAGGGTGTAGCCGAGGATGAAATCGAGGGGCGTCAGCGGCGTGGTATACAGGCGTTCGAGCAGGGCGCTTTCACGGTCCTTCGCGATCAGCAACGCGGAGAACAGGGTCATAAACGAAAGCCCGAAAACCGTGATGCCCGGGGTCAGATGCGCGATCTCAAAGAGCGGCACGGGAATGCTCGCCTGGATCGCGCTGAGCAAAAGAAGGAGCACGATGGGAAAGCCGAGCCCGAAAAAGAGGGTCAACGGGTCGCGCAGGATCTCCTTGGCGTTTCTGCTTGCAAAGGTCAGGAGCTTTTTCATTTTGCCACCCCCTTGACGATGCGGACGAAGGCGTCCTCAAAGCGCACGGCACCCGTTTGCACCTTGATGGCGTCGGGGGTGTCGCAAACGAGAAGGCGTCCGTCCTTCATCACGGCGACGCGGTCGGAAAGTGCCTCGGCTTCCTCCATATAGTGGGTGGTCAAGACGATGGTGACGTTCCCCTTTAAGGCGCGGATGACGTCCCAAAGGTCGCTTCGCGCCAGCACGTCGAGCCCGAGCGTCGGCTCGTCGAGAAAAAGGATCTTCGGCTCGCTGATGAGCGCCATCGCGATAGATAGACGCCGCTTATAGCCGCCCGAGAGCTTGCCCGCACGGCGGGAAAGGACCTCTTGAAGCCCGAGAAGGGCAGAAAGCTCCCCGATCTTCTCGGTGGTCTTCTCCTTGGAAAAGCCGTGAACGCCGCAAATGAGCGCGAGATTTTCTTTTACCGAGAGCGCGGGTGCGACGGCGCTCTCCTGCGGCGATACCGCGCAAAGGCGCTTGACGGCGGCACTCTCGTGAAGAATGCTTTTGCCAAGCAGATACGCATCGCCCGACGTTGGCTCGGTCAGGGCGCAAAGCATACGGATGGTCGTTGATTTTCCCGCGCCGTTGACGCCGAGCAGGGAGAACAGCTCTCCCTCACGCACGGTGAAGGAAAGCCCGTCAACCGCCGTGACGTCGCGGTAGCGCTTGGTGAGGTTTTTGATTTCGATGGCGTTCATCTTCCCAACTCCTGTAAGTGGCGTGCGCGGACGCCTTGATAAATATCCGTCAGCATTTCGCTGATGAGTGCTTCGTCAAGCGGCAAAAACGAGGTGACGAGCATCGTGCCGATGCCGTGCACGCAGGTCCAGATCTCAAGGTGCATCCGCTCCGCTACGGCGCGCGGAATGCCGTTTGTCTCCATGATCATCTCCACCGAGGCGTTAAAATCGGCGCTCGGGGTCAGCTCCTCGCCCTTGCGGTCGCGCAGAAAGAGAAGCTTAAAAAGCTCCTTTTCTTCTCGCGCAAAGCGGATATAAGCCATCCCGAAGCATTTGTATTTGGGGTATTTGCCGAGGGTGACCTCGTCTTTGAGAAAGCCGAGATAGACCTCGTAGGCGGCGCGGACGGTTGCCTGTGCGAGTGCTTCCATCGAGGAGAAGTTTGAGAAGACGGGCTGGGTCGAGCATCCGAGCGCTCCCGCGACGCTTCGCGCGCAAAGCGCCTCGGCACCCTGCTCCCGCACCAGCGCGAGTGCGGCGCGCACGATCTCTTTTTTTGTGATCTTTACCTTGGGTGGCATAGCGAACTCCTTTTATAACGATTGTTATATATCGATTGTTATTTTATCACAGAAAAGAGAAAAAGTCAAGAGGATCCGCGCATTTTTACAAAAAAATCCCCGCCCTGCGGCGGGGTGGGGATGCATGGAAACGAAAAACTCTCCGCCGAAGGGCGGGGAGATCAAGGCGCGGCAAAGGGGCGCGGCGTTTACTTTTCGATGATGAACTGCTCGTCCTCTTTGAGGTCCACGACGGTGCAATCGTTCATATAAGTACACGAGGGAAGCACGATCATCGCGCACAGCTCGTCGGCGTTTGCGGGAAGGGGTGCGAGGTGCCAAACGCAGGGCATCATCTTGATAAGGGTGTTCTTGGGGACGAGGAAGGCGCGCGTGTACTCGGGCAGGGGCTTGCCTGCGGAGGGGGGCGCGACGTGCAGGATCATATCGTCGTTGAGCGGCAGAATGATCTCGGCGGTGGTGGTGTGGTACTCGATCTGCGTGACCTTCATCACCTCAGGCTTTTTGACGAGGATGGGGGAGAAGGCGAGAAGTCCGCTCGTGGCGGTGGTCAGGCGATCGGGATAGAAGCGGTGCAGTTCACCGCACAGGGGATAGCCCTCGGGGGCGGACATCGTGTAGTATTCTCCAAAAGGGGCGAATGCTTCCTTGGAGAGCGCTTCAAGCTTTACGGTTTTCATAAAAGGCTCCTTTCGTGCATTTCTTTATTTCAGTATAGCGCATTTTACACGAAAAAGCAAGGATTTTTGAAATTTTTGAAAAAACGCAACCGCCGCTCGAAAAAATGTAAATTTCGCTTGACAAAGGCGCAGTTTTATAGTATGATGAGGGGGTGAACGGACTGCCGCTATCGCGGCGACCGAAATAAAAGCAAGGAGAGTTTTTCATATGTTAATGAAATGGGGAGATCTCAGAGAAGAAGAGTTTGACGCGGCGATCGAGAAAAGCGACGGGCTTTGCATCATCCCGATCGGCTGCTATGAGATGCACGGCGAGCACCTGCCCGTGCGCACCGACGTGTTTGAAGCAGAGGCAGTTGCTTGGGCGGCGGCAGGGATCGAGAGTGCCGTCGTGTTCCCCGCGTTTGAGTTTGGCGACAGCAACGCGCTGGTCAACCGCAAAGGTACCATCCGTCTGGATCCCGAGGTGATGATGAAGGTGGCGGAGTGCTATTGCACCGAGATCGCGCGCCACGGCTTTGACAAGATCCTCTTCGTCAATCACCACGGCGGCAACCTGCCCTTCCTTGACTTTTTCCTCAACTCTCTTGACTATAAGCAGAGAGATTTTACCGCGCTCTACACCTACCCTTGCCCCAAGTTTAAGGATATTTACGCAGATATCGAAGAAAACGGTCTTGCCGCGTACCCCGAGCTTCTGCCCGAGGACGTGGAGATCATCCGCGGATTCTTAGAAGGTAAGCAGGAGGATGGACACGGCGGCTTTATGGAGACCAGCTTAATGCTTGCTATCCGCCCCGACCTCGTGCGCCTTGACCGTATGGGTGCGGTGGACGGAAAATCGAACGGCGTGTCCTATCCCCTTTGGGACGCCGACCTCAACAGCTTCTATTCGCTGTGGTCGCTTAATTTCCCCAACTCCTTCGCGGGTGAGCCTATTGCGACCAACGAGCGCATCGGTAAGGTCATTTTGCGCCTGAGCGCCGAGAGCGTAGCGAACGCGGCAAGAGTCTTTAAGGAAAACAACCACCTCTTCCGTGAAAGAATTGAGAAAAAGCGCAAGTACTACCTGTAAAACGAGCGGAGAATTTTACACTTTGGGCAAAGTGCGAGCATCGCATTTGACTAGTCAAACGCAAATGGGCTAAGCCCAAACCCTTATTACAAGCAGAAAGAGAGAACAACGGTTTATAGCCGAAAGTTCTCTCTTTTCTGTTGGTGA
>JAFTIH010000030.1 GCA_017456985.1 Clostridia bacterium
AGTTCAAATCCTTTCAGTATCGGAAAATACCCATTTTTCATCTACAAAATCGAACTAAAAAATTTCGCCCGAAAAAAGCAAAAAAGCCTTGAAAAATCAAGGCTTTTTGCGGCGATATCTTTTTTATCGCCCTTTTATGGCCTACCCGAAAGGATTTGAACCTTCGACCTTCAGAGTCGGAGTCTGACGCGCTATCCAGCTGTGCCACGGGTAGATAGGGGCGTTTTGCCGCTGCATCATATTGTAACACAAAAAACGCGTTTTGTAAACCCCATTTAGAAATCTTCTTCCAAAATTTTTACGTTGCGCTCCACCGTAGCCCGACCTCGCCAGGCAAAGGCACGACGGGAAAAGGCTTCCTCGTCGAGCGCGTCGAGCGTTTTGCTATCAAGCCGCGTGATGAGGTTTTCCTTAAAGTAGGGAATCGTCGTCCTCGCCGTACCGCGCGCAAGCGCGCCCTTCGTATAGGGACACACCTTTTGGCACTCGTCGCACCCCCACGCCGTTCCCACGCGGCGCATCAGCGCCTTTTCTTCGGGGGATAATTCTCCCTTTTTCTGCGTGATGGCGGAAAGACACTCCGCACTCTCGCCGCGCAAAACCCCCGTCGGGCAAGCGCGAAGACAGGCGTCGCATCCCATGCACGCCGTTTCTGTGATCGCATCCACGGTGCCGAGCATCTCTACGGGCAAGTCCGAAAGAAACTCTCCGATAAACTGATACGAGCCGTACTCCTTGGAAAGAAGCAAACGGTTCTTGCCAAACACGCCAAGCCCCGCCTTCACCGCCGCATCCCGCTCGTCGATGGGGGAGTGGTCGGCAAAGCCGAGAAAGGTCGCCGCAGGGTATAACGCCCCAAGTGCGGCGTTCAGCCGCTCGTAAAGTCCTTTGGCAAAATAGTGGTAATCCTCTGCCGTGGCATACGCCGAAAAGTTTTCGGGCTCCCGGGAGAAGTAGGGAATTAAAAACACGATCACGCTTTGCGGCACGAAGCCCTCGACCCTCGTATAGAGCCGCGCCATCGTTACGCGGCAATTTTCAAACGGAAGCACCGCCGCGCGCTCGATCCCCTCGCGCGCGAAAAGCTCTTGTAGCCCTTGCTGTAACATATCCGCCCTCCCTCTTGCTTGCTGTTTTCTCCATTATACTGCAAAAAGCACAAAAAGGCAAGGGCTCCTTTCGACTTTATTCTTGACTTCAAGCGGAAAGTGTGCTATACTGTCATAGAAAATAAAACGAGAGAGGAAAAGTCTATGAAGCTTTGCCTTTTGTGCGACTTGCATCTTCCCTTTGATCGGCGTGCGCCGCAATACCGTGTGTTAGAATGGGCGATCGCAGACGTAAAAAAACAAAACCCCGACGCCATCCTTTTTGCAGGGGACGCGGCGGCAGACGGAAGCCTTGAAAGCTATCGCTTTTTTCTTGCACAAATGCGCGCGCTCGGGCTCCCCTTTTTCTATATCCCGGGCAATTCCGATTTGCGTGACGTGCGCTCGCGTGACGCGATTTTTGCCGATGCCTCGCCCATCGTCAGCGCGCTGGGCGCCATCCGCATTTTTGCCTTGAATGACGCCGACGGTACGTTCTCGGACGAGGCCCTTGCTGCCCTTGAAGGCGCCCGTGCGGGGGACGTCGTTTTTATGCACCATCCCACCGCCTGCCATCCCAAAGAAATACAGGTGCGCTTTGCCGAATGGAAGGCGCGCCATAGCGGGGTTCGCGTTTTTTACGCGCACGAGCACTTCTTTGCCGAGGACGGAGATTTTGCCTCCTTGCCCGCGCTTGACCCCGATAAATGTATCGGGGAGGAGCCCGCGCTTCTTTACTACGATACCGAAACGGGAAGCTGCACGCGAACCCACTTTTCTTGCCCCTTGCCCGAGGATTTTTTCGCGCATCTCGGCATCAGTGCCTACCGTCCTCTCTCCCAAATTCCCTTTGCGGCATCCCGTGGGCTTTGCCATCTTGAGCTTCGCCCGAATGTGCGAGAGTTGCCCGAAAAGGAGCTTTTTGCGCTCGTGTCTTCCTTCCGTGAACAGGGCGGGAAAACGCTTTCCGTGCATCTGCCCGACGTTTTCTGCCAAAACGGTGAGGTCGCGCTCGGTGACGGCTACGAGGCGCTCGTAGCACTCGGCGTGCGGCTCGGTGCCTCGCGCTTTATCCAGCACGTGCCTCAGGTGTCAGTCGGAACGGTTCGTGAGAATGCGAGCGTCCTTGACGAAATTGCCCTGCGCATTGCCGACGCACTATCCGTCGTCCCTTACGCGTGTACCGTCGCCGTCGAGAATATGCATATGACGGCAGGGGAAACGGTAGACTGCCGCCGTTTCGGCTACACCCCCGAGGAAACGCTTGCCTTTATGCGCGCCGTCGCGGCAAAGACGAAGCATAAGGTGGGCATCAACCTCGACGTCGGACACGCGCGCAACAACGCGCCCTTCAGTCAAAAATATCAGATCGGCACCTGGTTTTCGATGCTTGGCGAGCATATCGTTTCCTATCATCTGCACCAGGTCACGCGCGAGGGCGCACACTTTGAAAACCACACCGCCTTCTCCTCGCTTTACGGGGAGCTCATCAGCCTCGCCTCCTTCTTTTGCTCGTGGGCGGACGGCACGCTTCCGCGCGTCCCCTGCATTCTCGAAATGCGCCCTGAGGACGCCTACGCGACGACGCTTGACACCTTTTCATAACCCCCGAAAACGGACCCCTGGGTCCGTTTTTCCTTTTAGAAAACTTTTCGGCGGAAAACCTTGCATTTCTCTGCACATTGTGCTATAATTACACTGTAAAATTATGAAATTTAGAGGGGAAACTCTTTATGCAAAACGGAATTTTATCTTCGCTTTCTTACCCCACGCCCGCGCTTGCGATCCTCGTCCCCGTCCTGATCGCGCTCGTCGTTCCGTATCTTCTCGGCAGCTTAAACACCGCCGTGGTCGTCTCGCGCCTGCTGTACGGCGAGGACGTCCGTCAGAAGGGAAGCGGAAACGCGGGACTTACCAATATGCTCCGCGTCTATGGCAAAAAAGCCGCCCTTTGGGTGCTTCTCGGCGACGTGCTGAAAATGGTGCTTTCGCTGCTCTTTACGGGACTTTTTCTCGGCTTTCAGTACGGACCCTACGCCTTCTCGCTCAACCCCTTCCTCTACCTTGCGGGAGTCGCGTGCATCCTCGGCCATATTTTCCCCGTCTATTTCCGCTTTAAGGGCGGTAAGGGCGTGCTTTGCACCGCGGCGATGGTGCTCGTGCTCTCGCCCTTCGTCTTCCTCTTTGAAATCCTCATTTTCATCCTGCTTTTGGTCGTGACGCACTACGTTTCGCTTTCTTCCATCGTGGTGGGGCTCGCCTACCCCTTAATGCTTAACCGCATTATGGCGCTGTTCGGTTACCCCGTAACGGACGGAATGATCCTGCTCCTCTCCGTTTTGGTGGGGCTTCTTATTCTGTATTGCCACCGCTCGAACATCGTGCGCCTCAAGGAGCGCCGCGAGAACCGCTTCTATTTTTCGAGCGCCAAGCGTGCGGCAGAGAAGGAGCGCCGCGCCCGTGAGGACGCCGAGCTCAAAAAGGCAGGTCGCCGCAAATGATGAGTGCGCTTCTTCACGAGCTGTGCGCTCTCGTTTTTGACAGCGCGACGGCGGGCGCCTTGCGCAAGCTCACGCTCTCCCGCCGCGAAGACGGCGCCACCACGCGCATTTACGCCCGTCTTTGTACGCATAAGGGTGAGATCCTGTTCGCCACCGAGCGCCGCGAGGCGGACGGTAAGGTCTATCATAAAACCATCGCCTTCGAGGCGCTGGAAGAAGCGCTTCCCGCGCTTCTTTCCCCCTATATGCAGGTCAACCTCATCACCACCGTAGGGGACGTTGCGTACAAGCGAAGCGGCAAGGGCAAGGAAGCCCTGATCGGCGGCGACAAGCTCCGCCGCGCGCTCGCGCGTAGCGCGCCCGCCTTTTCGGACGTCGTGATCGACCCGCTCGATAACAAGAAAAACTATATTCTTTCGGGGGACGAGAGCTTTCTCATCGCCCTTGGGATTTCGGACAAAAGCGGCAGAGTCCACGACAAAAAGCAGGCGAAATTCCGCCAGATCAACCGCTTTTTAGAGCATATCCGCGATATAGAAGGACATCTTCCCGCGGAGGGAAAGCTCCTCATTTACGACCTTTGCTGCGGCAAAAGCTATCTCTCCTTCGCAGTCTATCATTACTTTAAGAATATCCGAAGCCGCGACGTCGAGATGCTGGGTATGGACTTGAAAGAGGACTGTATGCGCTTTTGCGCCGCCACCGCCCGAGAGCTCGGCTTTGAGGGGATGACCTTCAAAACGGGCGACATCGGCACCCTTCCCCCCGATACGGCACCCCACCTCGTGCTTTCCTTGCACGCTTGCGACGTTGCGACGGACATCGTGCTGCACTTTGCCGCACGCGTCAGGGCGGGCGTCATCTTATCCACCCCCTGCTGTCAGCACGACCTGCTCGGGAAAATGCAGCTTTCCGCGTTTCGCTTCGTCACCGACTATCCCAAGCTCTCGGGCAAGCTCGCCGAAACGCTGACGGACGCCCTTCGCCTTGCGCGCCTTCGCGCCGAGGGGTACGACACTACGGCACTCGAGCTGACCGACCCCGACGACACCCCGAAAAATACCCTCCTTCGCGCCGTCCGCCTTCCCGCCTTTGACGAAAAGAGCGAGCGCGCACAGCGCGCACGCGAGGAATACCGCGCCGCGCTTCGCCTCGTGCTTGGCACAGACGCCGAAGATTATCCCGATTTTGCGAGGAAAAAATGAAAACGAAAACCATCATCTCTCACGGCGAAGCCGATACCGCACAGGCGGGCGCCGCGCTTGCGGAGCGCTTGCTTGCAGAGGGTAAGGCGCGCGTCTTTATCGCCCTTTACGGCGAGATGGGCGT
Source organism: Clostridia bacterium (assembly GCA_017456985.1). GTDB lineage: Bacteria > Bacillota > Clostridia > Oscillospirales > CAG-272 > UBA1740. The sequence goes on from JAFTIH010000030.1 coordinate 4,919, forward strand.
AGGCAAGACCGCCTTCACGCGCGGCTTTTGCTCGGCGCTCGGTATCGCGGGCGTCCATAGCCCCACCTACACCGTCGTGAACGAATATCTCTCGGGCAAGCATCCCGTCTTTCATTTTGATATGTACCGCATCACGGACGCGGACGACCTATATTCCATCGGCTACGACGACTATCTTTCACGCGACGGCTTTGCCCTTTGTGAGTGGAGCGAAAACATCCGTGAGGAGATCCCCGCCGACGCCCTGTCCGTCACCATTGAGCGCACGGACGGTGAAAACGGTCGCCGCATCATCTTGGAGGAAACCGAATGAATCTTTTAGCCCTCGATACCACCGCCCGCGCCGCGAGTGCGGCGCTCTTTCGTGACGGCGTTTTGCTCGCCGAATTTTTTGCGGAGGGTGGCAGAACGCACAGCGAGATCATTCTGCCGATGGCAGAAAACGTCTGCGCGCGCGCCCATATCGCCCTCTCCAAGATCGATTTTTACGCCGTGAGTGCGGGGCCCGGTTCCTTTACGGGCGTGCGCATCGGCGCCGCCACCGTCAAGGGACTTGCCTTTCGCACCGACGCCGCGCTTCGCAACTGCGTAGGCGTTTCCACCTTGGAAGCTATTGCCCGCTCGCTTGCTCCCTTAGACGGTATTTATGCCGCCGTGATGGACGCGCGGCGCGGCGAGGTCTATAACGCGCTCTTTCGAATGAAGGACGGGGTGCTTACCCGCCTTTGCCCCGATCGCGCGATCTCGCTTACCGCATTAGGCGAAGAGCTTCTCACCCTTTACCACGGGGAGAGCGTCCGCCTTGCGGGAGACGGCTACGAGGTCGCACGCGCATACCTCTCGGCGCTTCCGCTTGCGCTCCCCGAAACGCCCCTGCGCCTGCGTACGCAAAACGCGTCGGCGGTCGGACTTTGCGCGCTCGATGCGTTAGCACGGGACGAAGCCGTTACGGCGGACGCCCTAAAGCCCATCTATCTGCGCGTGCCGCAAGCAGAGCGGGATCTCCTCAAAAAACAGCAAAATAAAGAATAAAACTTACAGCAGAAAGGGAAACACGATATGAGAATGATTCACATTGGTGCAGACTCCGCAGGCTACCTCTATAAAGAGGAGTTGAAGATCTATCTGACCGAAAAAGGCTACACCGTCGTTGACGAGGGCGCAGACCACGGCAATTCGGGGACCCACTATCCCGAATACGCGATGAAGGTCGCCGCCGCCGTACAGAAGGACCCCGAGGGTGTCTTCGGTATCCTCGTTTGCGGCACGGGCATCGGTATGAGTATGGTCGCCAATAAGTACGACGGCGTGCGCGCCGCCCTCTGCGGTGACACCTTCAGCGCCCGTATGACGCGCGAGCACAACAACGCAAACGTCCTTTGTATGGGTGCGCGTGTGATCGGTATGGGGCTTGCGAAGGATATCCTTGACGCCTTCCTCGGCGCCGAGTTCGAAGCAGGCGGCAGACACGAGATGCGTGTCGATATGATCGCCGACGCGGAAAAAGCAGGCAATCAAAACTAAAAGAAAAGCGGCACCTTGCAGGTGCCGCTTAAAAAAACTGCTTGTGGCTTGCCACAAGCAGTTTTTCTTTTTAGCGATTGAGAATCAGCTTGGTCAGCTCCACGGGAGGAACGATCACGCCGTCCTTGTAAACGCGCATATTGCCCGATGCGATCTCGTCGATGAGGATGACCTCGTCGCCGTTGTAACCGAACTCGAACTTGATATCCCAAAGGTCAAGACCGATGCTCTTTAAGTCGTCTGCAACGATCTTCGTGATCTTCAAGGTCTGCTCCTTCATGCTGGCAAACATCTCCTCGGACATCACGCCGAGCGCCGCAAGACCCTCGCTCGTAACCAGCGGGTCGCCCTTCGCGTCGTTCTTGAAGGTGCATTCCACGTAACCGCCGGGCAGGGGAGTGCCGTCTGCAATGTATTCACCGTAGCGGCGGATAAAGCTACCCGTAGCCACGAGGCGGCAGATAACCTCAAGACCGTGACCGAACACCTTACCGGGAAGCACTTCCATCGTCGCTTCCTCGATGTTGGCGCTCACGTAGTGCGTCTTGATGCCCGCCTGCTTTAACAGCTCGAAATAATAGATCGAGGTCTTCAGATTTTCTCTGCCGATACCGTCGATCTTAAGGCCCACCGTGTTCTCGCCGGGATCGAACACGCCGTCCTTGCCCGTGCAATCGTCCTTAAACTTGAGAAGCACGTTGCCATTATCTAACTCATAAACGTCCTTGGTCTTGCCTTCATAAATCTTCTTCATCGTGTATGCTCTCCTTTTTTCGCTGGTGCGAAAGATTTTACAGGGATATTGTAGCATAAAATTTTGCACTTGTACAGTAGTTTTTTTAAAAAAATCGCAAAAAACGGAAAAAATCAGTCAAGAGCGTGGTGAAGTCGCTCCTCTGCTTCTCTTTGCGAGATGCCGAGCGCCAGTGAGATCTCCGCGCCCAGGTTGCGGCGCGCCGCCTCGTAGAAATTGCGCTCCGCGTCCGTCACACGCACGAGCTTTGCCTCGGCAAGATGGAGTCTTGCGCGGAAGGTGCGCATCACCTGTCCCCACGTGCTTGGCAGGGAAGACTTCATCGCACCGATGTACTGCTCGCGAAGCACCTTCGCGTTTCCACCCGTAAGCGTGGGAAGGGTGGGAAGGAGAGCAAAAAAAGCCTCACACTCCTCCTTCGTCATCACGTAGCGCATAAAAACGCGCTCGTTCGCGACGGGGTTGAGAATGGTCTGCTTCGGCTCTGTAAGCGTGGTAAGCACGTAGTATAAAACGCCTTTGGCGGCTTCGGGGGTCGGCTCTTCGCAAATCCTGTCAACGCGGCACACGCCGCACGAGCCGTAAAAAACGTAGTCGTTGACCTCAAACATCACGTATCCTCTTTCTGTCGAATGAACGGAAAATCCGTAGAGCGGTAGAAAGCGATTCCACGCCGTGGGAGCGGGACGCTTGTCGGCTGAAGGAAAAAATTCCCTTTTCCCTTATATTATACCATTTTTTTGTAAAAAAACAAATAGGCAAAATACACAAAAATGCTTTTTTTTCGCTCTTTTTTACGAAATGCGACCCCACCTTGCCGCGTCGCTGCAAAAGCATCTTGACAAACGCAACACGATTCTTTATAATGATATATTGAAGTAGTATGTAACGCGCGCACCGCGCGCGTGCGAGAGGAGCAAAGAGCATGCACAAGAAGAACGAGATCGTGCGCCTGACGGTAACGGACCTCAATAACCTCGGCTTTGGTGTGGGACACCTCGACGGAATGGCGGTCTTTATTGCGGACGCCGTAGACGGTGACGAGGCAGACGTGCGTCTTATCCGCGTCTGTAAGACCTACGCCGTCGGTAAGATCGAGCGCCTCATTACTCCCTCGCCAAGCCGTATTCCATCCGCTTGCGACGTGCGCGGATGCGGTGGCTGTGCCTATCGCGCCATCCGCTACGAAAGTGAGCTCCTCAAAAAAGAGAATAACGTGCGCTTCGCCTTTCGTAAGGCGGGGCTTGGGGACGTGACCGTCCTTCCCGTCACTGCGACGGGCAAGACCGCGCATTACCGCAACAAAGCCCAATACGCCGTCGCCCCCGATAAGGAAGGGAAGTGCGCGGCAGGCTTCTACGCGCCCAAATCCCACCGCCTTTGCGCGGCTGTCGGCTGCCCCTTGCAAAACGAAGCCTTCGCCCCCATCGTGCGAGACGTCCTCGATTTTTGTAACGAAAACGGCATCCCGCCCTACGACGAGCAAACGAAGCGCGGCGTCCTTCGCCATATTTATCTGCGCGCGTCGAGCGACGGGCGCGTGATGCTCACCCTTGTGGGTACCGTCGCCCCCTTCCCGAAGGAAAAGGCGCTCCTTGATCATTTGCGCACTCGCCACGGGGAGATCGTCGGCATTTATCTGAACCAAAACGACGCGGACACGAATTTGATCTGCTCGTCCGACTATCGCCATCTTTGGGGCGAAACGCACCTGCGTGACACGCTTGCAGGCGTGCGCCTTGCTATCTCTCCCGCCTCGTTTTATCAAGTCAATCACGACGCTACCGAGCTTCTTTACGCCAAGGTCGCAGAGCTCGGCGGCTTTACGGGGGACGAGACGGTCGTTGACCTCTATTCGGGCGTCGGTAGTATCGCGCTCTCGCTTGCGCACCGCGTGAAGAAGGTCATCGGCGTTGAGATCGTCGCCGCCGCCACCGAATGCGCCAAGCAGAACGCAAGGGATAACGCCATAGAAAACGCCACTTTCCTTTGCGCGGATGCGGGCGACGCCCAAGCCCTCTTTGACGCCGTGCGCCAAGCAGAAGGGAAGGACTTCCGCCCCGACGCCGTCGTCCTCGACCCCCCACGCGCAGGCTGCGCCGAATCGCTCCTTTCGTACCTGTGCGACAACGTCTGTCCCGCAAAGATCCTCTACGTCTCCTGCAACCCCGACACCCTCGCCCGCGACGCCCGCTTCTTGACCGACCGCGGCTACGCGCTGAGTGATGTTTATCCTTTTGACCTTTTCCCTCGCACGGGGCACGTGGAAAGTTTAGTTTGTCTGACACGTCAGACAAACTAAAGCGATATAAATCCTCACGGATTTGAGATATTTGCCTTGCGGCAAGCGATATGCCTGCGGCGCGATATGCCGCGAACTTCGCGGCGTGAGGATTTATAGATAGCGTGCTTTCCACCACGTTAGCCAAAGGCGAACATATCGCTGTTTCGCAATGCGAAACAATATCGCATTTGCGGTGCAAATATATCGCGCACCAAAGGTGCATATCGCGTGAGCGAAGCGAACTTTAAAAGAGGTAAACGATTATGAATAAAACAATCAAAGAACTCGCAGTTGAACTTACCATAGAAATAACAGCCATTTGTGATAACATCAAAGGCAGGGCGGTATTTGTCAATCAACTTTTGCGCTCCTGCTCATCCATCGGTGCAAACAGCTATGAGGCGAAATATGCACAAAGCACGGCGGACTTTGTGAGCAAACTTGAAATTGCTCTAAAAGAATGTTATGAAACCGACTATTGGCTTGAAATACTGTTCAAGGTCGGCTCAATGGACGAAAATACATATAAAACTCTCGCAAATAAATGTGGCGCTATTCGTAGAAAACTTATCTCCTCCATCACCACCGCAAAGGAAAACGTTTAAAGACAAATAATGATTTCGAGCGAATCTCAAAAGTGCATTTTACAGCAGTTTAGTATACCATATCGAAAAGAAATTCTAAAGGGGAGAGTATGAAGGTCAAGGCTTTACTTATTTCACTTTGCCTTTTGTTTGTTTTAAATTTAACCGCTTGCTCTGGATATAACAATATTATGTACAAGCATCTTAGCGATGTGAACAATTACGAAGCATATGATGTTGCGGTTGAAAAGATATATGTCTGCAACAAGGAAACGGGGAAACTCGAAGAATACGATGAATCTTTTCACGATGAAAGTTATTTAAGCACCACTGTTTATTTCAGCGCTTCGGAATTGAATGGTTTTTATAGTGGTGAGTATATTCTTGCTGATGGCACCAGAACCGAAAGTATGGTTTTGTTGGAAGTGATTGCTGAAAGCAGCAAAACACTTTTGGAAAACGATTTCTACAAGGATTTCTCCCCAGGAAGTGTTATAGAGATTCAATCTTCAGATTGGGTCTATATGGATGCAAATTTTTATTATGTTATTGGCGTTAAATATGGCGAAACACAATATCTGAACCTCGAAGACGGTTTGCAAAATATTGTTGATATGATGGATAAGGACAGGAGTTTGTTTTAAAAAACATACCTTTTGGTCCTATGATCGCTGTTGAAACTATTGGTTTCCTTTGTAAACAAGGTGAGCATATATCGAATTCCGAGCGAAGCAAGAAACAACATATCGAAAGGAAACAGCACAAAGTGACTTACGGTGTAATAAAGAACAAAGACGGTTCGACCTATGTGTCACCGATATTTGCACTGAAATATGTTGGTTGGAAATCGGAGGCGATTGTCTTTGATGAAGCGTTTGAAAAAATCAAAAAAATTAGAATTTGGAATACGGGCTTTGGCGGAATCCGCAGGAAATTATTTGTGCTTGCAAATGATTTTGATACAAGCGGCGGAGACTTTGCCGGATATGATTGGGTAATAAGCGATAAAGCTCTTTTCAAGGCGCTTCGGTCAAAGAAGGGTGCAGATATTCAGAAATTCCCTTTGTTCAAGGACTATTGCAAGGATATATGTGTGCCTGACCTATTTGAGATTAAAACCGAGAAGGATATCGCCGCCCTTGAAGAGGTTGCATTTGGTTTCCATGACTCCCTCATACAAGAGTATGAGGAAAAGGAAGATGGTATTGTTATACGCTTTGATACAACGTGGGGTTGCTATATTACCGTGACCTTTGACGGAGTTACCGAAGCCGACTTCAAGGAAAAAGTCGGTCAGATATTGGATTCGGAAATCACGAAAACAGACGAGGGCTTTTTATTCACAGTATCAGACGGCTTTGCAGGTTGGATTGATGGCTGTGATTACGGTGCCGAGATGGGCGAACCGTATATCAAGTGTAAAAAGATTTTTTGGCAAATTGAAATTGCTTAAAATATACTTGCCCAATGTCCGAGCGCACCTTAGCGCTCTTAAAAAAATACGGCTTTCCGCTATCGGGCGAAGAGTTTCCCGAGTCGGTGGAGCGCTATCGCATCGAACGATAAAAAGAAAGGATGCCCCTATGAAAACCACTCTCACCCCCCGCTCCACGATTGAAAAATGGTACGCGCGGCTCGGCTTCCCAGAAGCCTATAACGCCGCGTTTTACGCGGCGCTCGACGAGGTCGATCTCTCGGACCTCACGACCTTGGACGCCTACGATAAGGATTCTGCCGACGGCAAGAAAAATCTCCTTGCCTATCTTTATTTCTGCGAGGAAGCAGAACGCCTTGCGCAGGCGCGCGGCATCTCCGCCGAGATCGTTACCGATACGCTTTCCGATCTCGTCACGTGGACGAACACCTGGACGCGCGTCAAGGGAACGCTTTGCCTTTACGAGCTGCCGTGGCTCTCCTTCCACGTCGGCGGACGGCTTTTTCGCCTTGGCAGGCTCCAGTTTTGCATCGGCAAAGCCGACCGCGATATTCCCAAGTATGGCATCGGGAAGGGGGACGACCTCGTCGAGGTGCATATCCCCGAGGGCGGGAAGCTCGCGGTAGAGGAGTGCAAAGCATCGCTTGATGCGGCACGCGCCTTTTTTGCCAAGCACTTTCCCGAGCTTCATTACACCGTCTTCACCTGCCACTCCTGGCTTCTCGACGATACGCTTCGCGCCTATTTGAAGCCCGATAGCGGCATTCTACGCTTCGCTGACCTGTTTGACCGCGTCGATCGGGACGAGGCACCCTCTATCCTTCGCTACCTGTTTTCGTGGGACACCACCCCCGAGAATCTGAAAGACCAAACCCCGAAATCAAGCCTTGCCGCCCGCGTCAAGGACGCCTTCCTGGCAGGTGAGCGCTTTTACGAAACGCTCGGCGTGATCAGTAAATGAAGTAATGGAGGAATAAAAATGGTAGTCCTTTTTATCCTTGCAATCGTTGCGGTTGTTGCGTGGTTTGCCTTTCAATATGTCGCAATTCGCTACGAGGATTTTTTGCGTGAACATAGTTCTTCTCTGCACGCCCTAAATGAACTTAATGAACAGTTCACTTTTTACGATGTTCCTAACTTTGATATGGAGCACCCATATGATAACGAGAATTTTTACAATGACATCCGACCTAAGGACTATTTGACATACCAACTTGTTTATAAGAAGAAGGATGTTCTTGCCGCTATAAATCAGGTGCGCCAAAACGCAGAAAATTATGCATCCTATCAAAACAAGGTTGCTTTATGCCGTTCTTTTGGTGTTTATGGTACGGTAGAAGCTCCCAAATGGGAATGGCTTCTTTTGAACAGAGAGAAAAAGCTTTTTTCAAAAGCTGTCCAACTGCCTCGGGTGAAATTCTCTATTGTTGTTACGCTTGTGTTAACAGATATCTCCGAGCGGTATATTACCAGCAAAAAAGAGGTTTTTGGGGCTGAGGAAATTGAAGGAATTATTCATCGTCTTTCACAAAAATCGGGAGATTTTTACTTGAACGAAGACGTTTGGCAATCCATTTGTCGTGTGGAGCGTGGAAGAGTTACCAATAAATTGCGCTTTGCAATCTACGCGCGAGACGGAAATCGTTGCTGCAAATGTGGCAGAGCGACACAGGATCTTGAGATCGACCACATATATCCTATTTCAAAGGGTGGAAAATCGACTTATGATAATCTGCAAACATTGTGCCATGATTGTAATGTTAGAAAATCCAATACTGTGGAGCGCGGTGCGGTAAACCCGCGGCAAGCGCGCCAAGAGCAAAAATACTTTTGCCCAAAGTGCGGCGCGATGCTTGTGTTGAAGAACGGGAAAAACAATCAGTTTTACGCGTGTCCCAACTTTCCACGTTGCCGCCACACGCAGAGCAAAATATGATTTATTTCCTTTTTACGAAACGCTCGGCGTGATCCCCAAATAAAAGGCAGTAATATAGCGAAAACCCCTTCCTACGCAAAAGAAAAAAGAAAGAAGAAACCAAAATGAAAGCACTCAAAAGAATCGGAACCGTACTTCTCATCCTGGGCGCATTTTTGCTCATCATCAACCTCATTCCGCCCGCAAAGAACGTGGAAAACAACCCCTTCGTGGTGGGAGAGGGAAATCTGCCGATGATCGCGGCACATCGTGGCGGCGGAGAATGCAATCCCGAAAACACTCTTCTTGCCTTCCGTGAGGCAGTTGCGACCTACGGGGTCGAGATCATCGAAAGTGACCTGTACTTAACCAAAGACGGTTACCTCGTCTATAACCACGACGACTACATCGACGAAACCTGCAACGTCAACGGCGATATCACGCTCGACGAGGTCAAGGCGCTTTGCAAGGATAAGGCAAACCGCCATTACATCAAGGATATGACGCTCGAGGAGCTGCGCGCATACAATTTCGGCTATTACTTCGAGGATGACAACGGTGAGCGCATCTATAAGGATGTGATCTCCTTGTCCGAGTTTGGCTTGCAGATCGCCACCGTCGAGCAGCTTTTTGAAGAGTTTTACCAAAGCAACCCCGACCTTCTCTTTATCGTGGAGATCAAGGACGGGGGCGATCGGGGAAGAGAAGCGTGCCGCATTTTGAGCGAAACGTTAGATAAATACCCCGCTTATCGTGACCGCATCGTCGTCGGCACCTTCCACGACGAGATCGAGGAAGAGCTCAAAGCGAGCTATCCCGACCTCTACCGCGGCGCCCCCACGGGTACGGCGGCAAAGTTCATCGTCACGCAGATGCTTGGCGTCAACCTCTTCGACGGCAGTGATTTTGCCTGCTTGCAGATCCCGACCTCCTACGACGTGGGCATCACGCTGAACCTCGATAAGCAGACCTATATCAACCGCGCACACCGCCGTAATATCGCGGTGCAGTATTGGACCATCAACGACGAGGAAACGATGCGAAAGCTTATCGAGATGGGATGCGATTGCATTATGACGGATAACCCCGCGCTCTTAAAGCAGGTCTTAGACGAATACCGCTAAGCAAGGAGACTCCGACAGATGAAAGCCAAAGCGTTTATCTATATCATTTTAGCAGGTCTTACCTGGGGTACCACGGGCATCTTCGTTAATTTTCTTGCCCCCTACGGCTTTGGTACGCCCCAGATCACCTTCGTGCGTGGCACCGTCGCTTTTCTTTGTATGCTCGTTTTTCTGCTCATCAAGCAAAAGGACCTGCTTCGCACCGACCGCAAAAGCTTTTTCTTAATGGCGTGCAACGGGCTTCTTTGCTGTGCGACGTCTATCTTCTATTTTCTCTCGCTCCTTCGCACCTCCAACGCCACGGGCGTTGTGCTGATGTACACCGCCCCCGTCTACGTGATGCTCTTTTCCGTGTTCGTATGGAAGGAGCGCTTTTCGTCCCTTAAGCTCGCATCTATTATCTCTATGCTCGTTGGATGCGTGCTGGTCGCGGGTGTCGTGGGCGGCTTCAAGGTGGACGCGCTCGGGCTCTTCTTTGGCGTGCTTTCGGGCATCACCTACGCCTCGTACAACGTTTTAACCAAGCACATTATGCGTCGGGGTGCCAACCCGATGGGTGCCAGCACCTACACCTTTCTCTTTATGGGCATCGGTGCGGCACTCATTTGCCGTCCCTGGCAAATGCCCGCCTTGATTGCAAAGGATCCGCTCGTAACCATCCTTCTTCTCGTTGGCATCGGGTTCGTGGGCTGCACGCTCCCGTACCTGTTCTATACGCTCGCCATGCGTGATCTTCCCGCAGGCACGGCAGCATCGCTCGGCATTATTGAGCCGATGGCGGCAACCGTCTTCGCCGCGCTGATCCTCGGACAGATCCCCGACCCCTTCCAGATCGTGGGTATCGTCCTGATCCTCGCCTCCGTCGTGCTTCTCGGCGTGGCGGAGAACAAGCTGCATCACCAAAAGGAGACCGAGGACGCGCGTCGTACGGTAGAGTGACGGCACCGCCCGCGTCACGCTTAAAAGGAGAAAACTATGAATTTTACAGTCAAGCATTTTGAAGCCCTCACGCTCACCGAGCTGTACGAGATCCTGCGCGCCCGCGCCGAGATCTTCACCGTGGAGCAAAAATGCCTTTGTCAGGATATGGACGGGCTCGACTATAAAAGCCTTCACTTTATGCTCAAGGACGGCGACGTGGTCGTCGCCTACCTGCGCGCCTTCTATCTCGAAGGGTGCGACGAGCCCACCGTCAAACTCGGGCGCGTGCTCACTCGCCGTCACGGCTTGGGGCTGGGCAGATTTTTGATGGAAAACGCCCTCGCGGTCCTTGCCGAGCAAATGCCTTGCGAAAAATATATCATCCACGCGCAAACCCAAGCGGCAGGGTATTACGCAAAGTTCGGCTTCCGCGTCACGTCCGACGAATTTATGGAGGATGGCATCCCCCACGTCGTGATGGAGCGCAAGGCGGCATCATAAAAAAGGAAAAAGGAAACGATTATGGAAGAAAAAGAAATCAAGCTTCCCGAAAAGGAAATTTTAGAGGGGAAAAGCGTGCTTCGCCGCTTCATCCTCGGCGTGCTCTTCGGGCTTGCCGTCATCGCCCCCGGCGTCAGCGGCTCTACCATCGCCATTATGATGGGACTTTACACCGCGATGCTCTACGCACTCGGGCATCTTTTTAGCGACTTTCGCCGCGCGCTTCGCTTCCTTTTGCCGCTTGGCATCGGCGCGCTGCTCGGCTTTTTCGGCGGATTTTTCATTATCCAAAAGGTTTTTGCCGACTATACGCTGCATCTCATCTGCTTGTTCGCGGGATTGATGATGGGCGCCGTCCCTGCGCTCACGAAGGAGTTAAGAGGGGAGCGCGTAACCCCCGCCCGCTTTTCCTTGATGGCGCTTGGCGTAGCGCTTCCCATCCTCGTCGCGCTTCTCTCGGCTTTCCTTTTGCCCGAGAGCAGCAGCACCGACACCTTTGTCACCATCCCCGTTTGGCTGTATTTTGCCTATTTGCCGCTCGGCTTTCTTTTATCCGTCACTCAGCTCGTCCCTGGGCTCAGTGCTACCGTGGTCTTGATGGCGTTCGGACAGTTCGGTCCCATTTTAAACAGCGTCCATCGCGAATATATCTTCGCGCATCCCGAGGTCCTGCTTTTGTACCTCTCCCTCGTCGTCGGCTTCGTATTGGGTGTTCTTTCGCTCTCGCGCCTTCTCTCGCACCTGTTAGAAGCGCACAAGGCGAGCGCCTTCTATACCGTCGTCGGGCTTTCGGTCGGCTCCATCGTGTCGATGTTCTTATCCTCGGACGCTTTCGCCGTTTACCGCGCGTGGAGCACCTACACGCCGCTTTCGTTCTTCCTTGGTGCCTTGCTTCTTCTGGCGGGCTTCGCCATCTCCTTTCTCCTCGTTTTGTACGAGAAGCGGCACGAGATTTCCGCCAAGTAATTTGCATAAATCCCGATAAAAACAAGGATGCTAATACCATCCTTGTTTTTGTTTTCGGAGTGTTTATGCCTGCTAAACGCCTTCTTCGCGCCGTGAAGGACCCGCGCCGCCGCGCCGTCCTCGTGCTCTACGGCGGCGCCCTTTTTCATTTTTTATACGCTCTGTTCCGTTTGATGGGCGGTGTCGTTTACCGCCGCTCCCTTCTCGACGCCGTCGCCGTATATTATCTTCTGCTCGCCCTCAACCGCCTGCTTTTGATCCTTTACCACCGTCGAGGGGAAGGAGAGCGCCGCGCGGCGCGTCTTTCGGGGCTTTTGCTTTTTGTCACGGTGGCGCTCTTGCTCATCCTGATCGCGCAAACGGTGTCCGGAGAGCGGCGCCCAAGCACCCCGCCCCTCTTTACCGTCGCGTCGGGCATCTACGCGCTTCTTTGTGCCGCGCTTGCACTTTATGAGCTTCTCTGGGCAGACCGCCTTGCTTGCCCCGTGCTCGTCGCCTCGCGCACCGTCAGTCTTGCGGCGGTCCTCCTTTCGGGCTTCACCTTTCTTTCGGAGCTTCTTTTTTCTCTCCCCGTCGGGGAGCACGCACGCGGCGTCGTCTTAATTTCGGTGGGCGCCGCTGCTATTCTTCTTTTGCTCCTTTTGTCCGTCCTTTTGTACCGTAAGCAAAAAATCAAATAAAAAACGCCGATCCTAGCGTAGCGCCTTTAAGGGCACTACGCTAGGATCGGCGTTTTCTCTGTTATACCTTGGAAAGGTGGAAGACGAAGGTCTTGAAGTCCACGGGGTCGTTGGGCAGGGGAATGCCCACCTGCATCAAGGTTGCACCCGAGAGCTTCGCGTCCATCTCGCGCACGTAATACACGGTGTCCGCGTCAAGACCGCGAGGATAGATGCGCTTGTTCTCGTCGTTGGCACGCACGAGTGCGCGGAACGCGGTGATCACCGCGCGGCTCTTATCCTTGGCAACGTGTGCCACGGCAAAATAGTTGGAGGTGTGGGGATCCTCGAAGCGGTAAAGGTCGCCCGATACCACAAGGTCCTCCATCTCGCGGAAGGCATCCACCTGACCGCGCACGGCGTCCTTTTCCTCCTCGGTCATCTTGGTCGTATCAAGCTCGTAGCCCGTCGGACCGAAGTGCGCAATATCCGCACGCGTCGCGAAGGGCGTCGTTCTGCCCGTCTGGTGGTTGGGGCAGATAGAGGTGTGGCAGGAGATGGTGGAGGGGGGATAAACGATGGAGGTGCCGTATTGCACCTGCGTGCGCATATAGGCGTCCGTGTCGTCGCTCGTCCAATACTGAGGGAAGTAGTGGAGCAGAGCAGGGTCGAAGCGTCCGCCGCCGCCCGCACAGCCCTCAAAGAATACCGTGGGGTTGCCCTCAATGATGCGCTCGCAAAGGTCGTAAAGACCCAGCGCGTAGCGGTGATGCATCTCCTGTTCTCGCTCTGCGGGAAGCGCCGCCGACCAGTTTTCGGTCAGAAGACGGTTGAAGTCCCACTTGATGTAATCGATCTCGTTGTCACGGATCATCGAGCAAACGGCATTCACCACGTAGTCGCGTACCTCGGGACGGGTGATGTCAAGCACCATCTGGAAGCGTCCGAGTGCGCTCTCTCTGCCGGGAACGGCGATCGCCCAGTCGGGATGCGCGCGATACAGATCGCTGTTGGGGCTGATCATCTCGGGCTCAAACCAAAGACCGAACTTCATCCCGAGCGAATGGCAGTGACCGATGATGGTCTTTAAGCCGCCCTTGAGCTTTTCCTCGTTGACGTACCAGTCGCCAAGCGCCTGGTGGTCGTCGTTGCGCGTGCCGAACCAGCCGTCGTCAAGTACGAAGGTGTCGATGCCGCTTCCGCTGACCACATCCATGATCGCCATCAGTCGCTCGTTGTTGAAGTCGAAATAGGTCGCCTCCCAGTTGTTGATGACGACGGGGCGCTTTGCGTGAACGAAGCGGGGGTTGATCAGATGCTCGCGGTACGCGTCGTGATAAGCGCGCGACATTCCGCCGATACCCTCGCCCGAGTAAGCAAGCACCACCTCGGGGGTCGCAAAGCACTCACCCGAAGCAAGACGCCAAGAGAAGTCAAAATCGTTGATACCGCCCATCACGCGGACCTTACCCATATTATCCGTCTGCGCTTTGAGCACGAAGGAAGAGGAATACACGAGGTTAAAGCCGAAGATCTCGCCCGCATCCTCGGTGGTGTTCTTATCAAGGAGCGCCATAAAGGGGTTCAGCGTACCCGACGCACCCATCTTGGTGTCGATAGCCACCGTGCCGTGGTGAAGGGGACGGCGCTCGGGATGGCGCTCGCGCGCCCACGCGCCCTCAAGCGTCATCGTTTCATAGTCGTGGTGAGGGAAGTTGACCGTAAAGCTGTACGCGCGAAGCAGGTCGATATCGCCCTTCGTGCCGTTTTCGATCTCGGCGTGGCGCGCCAGAACGGACGCGTCGTCATACGCCGTGTAATAAAGGCGCACGCGGATATCGGTGTACTTTTCCTTCACCGTCACGACGAGCGTTTCGCCGCCCGTCATCGAGGGCATACCCGCGATCTTTGGCTTTTCACCGAGAATTTCATAGCTCTCGTAGAAGAACTCCGAAAGGCGGCTGCCGTCGGGGTGGCGGATCTGCAAGGAGCATTCGTGGTTATCGCCCACGCCGTAGCAGGACAGCTCCGCGCCGTAATGGTTGTAGCACTGATGAATATCGTCGGTATATCCGGGAACGGCGGCGTCCGCATATCTGCCGCTGAAGGCGCGCGCGTAGCGCACGTCATCTCTGCCGATGCGACGTCCGAAATAGTAGTGCTCAAGGAAGCCTACCTCGTTGACCCCGAATACGTAAGAGTAACCCTTTCCTTCGAGATAAAAGAGTTTGCTTGCTTCATCAAAATAGATTGCCATAAGAAGACCCTTTCGTATATATATATTATTTTATTGAATCCGAGGACTGCTTTTTCCGCCCGCGAAGCGTCACGCCGACGGGGAGTGCAAAAAGAAATGTGATGCAAAGCGCGACGAAGACCTCGCCCATCACCGTGTAGGGCGTTCCACTCTCGTGAAGCGATACCGTTGCCACCGCGTGGGTGCATTCGTCGGGCAGCGTTTCGGCAAGCAAATGCCCCTCGCGGTCAATGACCGCCGAAATGCCCGTGTTGCCCGTACGCACTACGCTCCGTCCGTTTTCTACCGCGCGGAGCACCGCGTGACGCAAGTGTAAGCTCTTGGCGTAGCTGCCGTCAAACCACGAGTCGTCGGTGGAAAGCAAAAGAAGCTCCGCACCCGCCTTCGTGCTCGTTCTTGCAAGCGTGGGGTAGATCGAATCGAAGCAGATAAGCCCGCCAAGCGTTCCCGCTTCCGTATGGAATACCTGCGGCGCATCTCCCGCGTCAATATCACGACCGAGGATAGAGATCTCCGTTAAGGGCGGGATGAGCGTTTCAAACACCGCACGCCAGGGTACGTATTCCCCAAAGGGAACGGGACGGCGCTTAAAGTAGCGCTCCTCGCTCATCTCACCGTCGGGGGTGAATAAATAGAGCGCGTTATAAAAGCCATCGTCCGTTTTGCAAAAGGCGCCGACGACCTGCATCGCGCCCGTTTCCTTGGCAAGCGCGGCGAACTCCTCGCAAAGAAGTGCGTCGCCGAGCAGATCGTATTGCACGAAGGACTCGGACCAAAGCATAAGATCCACGTCCGCTTTCTCTGCCGACTCCCTCGCCTCTATCATTGCACGGCGAAGGCGCGTGCCCAAAAAGCTATGCTCGGTCGAGGGGGCGTTCCCTTGAATGACCGCAACCGTCAGCGTGCGTTCACTCGTGTCCTTCCGCGTTAGAAGCAGTCCACCCGAAAGAAGATTGACGGAAAACAGACACAGCGCGCAAAAAAACGCGAGCAACGCCGCCTTGTCGCGGCAGCCGCGCAAAAGAACGAAGCTCTCGGCAAGCGCCGCGTTCACGAAGAAAATGAGAAAGCACAAAAACGCACTGCCGAGGAGAGAGGCGCTTTGAATGAGGATCGGAGCGGATGCGATCCCCACGGCGGGACTTGCCCACGGTACTCCCGCCCAAGTCAGGTTTTGTGCCGTCGCAAAGAGGGTAAAAAGCGCCGCCGATACCAAGGAAAAGGCAAGCGGGAAAGAAAGCCACCGCCGCTTGGCGAACACGCCGAGAAGCACCACCGAAAAGGCGGCAAAGGAGGCTTGGAAAAGAGGAAGCAGGAGCATCGCCGCAAATAGCACGGCAACCGAGCCGAGCACGCCGAGTCCCGCAAAATCAAGCGGATACATCGCACTAAAAAAGCAAAAGGCTCCCGCATAATACCCAAGATAGAAAAACAGTCCCGAAAGATACAGCGAGCGAAGCGAGCGCTCCCTGATGACTGCCATCAAATAAAGAAAATAGGGAATATATAAGAAGAACGACAAAAGAGGGATCGTGTCAAGCACGAGAGGGAGCGACGCAAGCACGCCGCACGCAAGGGAAAGCCCCGCGTCCTTCAACCAAAGCGTTTTCGTTTTCAAAATAAAGTGATCCTTTCAAACAGGGAAAGAAAATAAATTTCATCCGCGCCGAGTGTTACGGTCTTGCCGCGCAGATACGAGAGGGCGTGCTCCTCTCCCTCGGGGAAGGAAAAGCGAAGACGGTAGGAGGTGAGCGCCTGATGCTTGTACCCCCGCGCGCGGTCCGCTTTGTTTTCGCCGTATTTTCCGTCGCCGAGCAGAGGATGCCCGACGTGCGCGAGATGCGCGCGGATCTGATGGGTGCGTCCCGTAAGCAGCTCCACCTCAAGCAGAGCAAACCCGTCCTTTACGGCGAGCGTGCGGTAGCGCGTCTTGATCTCTTTGGCGCCGCGCGGCGGATTTTTGTCAAACACGCGCACGGTGTTGCTCGCCTCGTCTTTCAGAAGATATCCCGAAAGAAGCGCCTCGCGCGGCTTTGGCACGCCGTGGACCGCGCATAGATAAAACTTGTCGATCACGCGGCGGCGGATGGCGTCGTTGAGAATGCGGAGCGCTTCGGCGTTCTTCGCCGCGATCACGATGCCGCCCGTGTTGCGGTCGATGCGGTTGCAAAGCGCGGGCGCAAAGGAATGCTCCGCGTCGGGATCGTACTCGCCTTTTTGATATAAATACGCCTGAATATGAAGGATCAGCGTGTTCGCGTTGCCGTCCTTGTCCTCGTGAACGGCAACCCCCGGGCGCTTGGATACGAGCAGAACGTTTTCGTCCTCATATACCACCGAAAGGTTAACGTGGATGGATGCGAGCGCGTTTTTGGTCGCGGCACCCTCGCTCCCCTCGAAAAATTCGTCCTTTAAAAACAGTTGGATGGTGTCGCCCTCGACGAGCATCTGCTTGCCCTCGGCACGGCGGCGGTTGACCTTGATCTTTTTAAGACGGACGGATTTATATAGGAGCGCGGGAGGCAGGGAGGGAAGTGCCTTGGAAAGAAATTTGTCAAGTCGTTGTCCCGCATCGTTGCGGCGCACGGTCAGCTCTCTCATAGCGCGTCCCCTTCCTTAAAATTCTCATTTTAATCATATCATAAAGCGGCGTCTTTGTCAATTCAAAAACGGGAAAAAAAGTTATCCTTTTTGTCTGTCTTTATCTTGATTTTATATAAAAAATATGCTACAATGCATTTGAACAATAAGAAAGAAGGTATTTTCATATGTTTGACGTCATCCGTGTAAAAAACGATTGCGTTGCTTGGATCCGCGATTTCTTTGAGAAGAACGGCAAGGGATGCCCCGCAGTGCTGGGCGTTTCGGGCGGTAAGGACAGCTCCGTCGTGGCAGCGCTTTGCGTGGAAGCACTCGGCGCCGACCGTGTGATCGGTGTGCTGATGCCCTGCGGTGAGCAGCACGACATCGACGCCTCGTACGACCTCGTTAACCATCTTGGCATCCGTCACTACGTTATCAACGTCAAAGATGCCGTCGAGGGCGTGCTTTCGGCATTCCCCGAAAACCTTCCCATCAGTGAGCAGGCGAGAACCAACCTGCCGCCCCGCATCCGTATGGCAACCGTTTACGCCGTTTCCCAGTCGGTGGGCGGACGCGTGGCAAACACCTGTAACCTCTCGGAGGACTACGTGGGCTACTCCACCCGCTACGGCGATTCCGTGGGCGATTTCAGTCCCCTCTCCCGCCTGACGGTGGAGGAGGTCAAGGCGATCGGACACGCGCTCGGGCTTCCGCATCACCTTGTGGAAAAGGTGCCGATCGACGGTCTTTGCGGCAAGACGGACGAGGACAACCTCGGCTTCACCTACGCCGAGCTTGACCGCTATATCCGCACGGGCGTTCTTGAGGACGAAGCTAAGCGCGCACGCATCGACCGCTTGCACGAAATGAACAAATTCAAGCTCGAGCTGATGCCCTGCTTCGAGCCCGTGCTGGACTGATATGATGACGGCAAAGCAAAACCTTCACACCCATACGAGCTTTTGCGACGGTCGCGACACTCCCGAGGAAATGGTGAAGCAGGCGATCGCCCTCGGCTTTTCCTCGATCGGCTTTTCGGGGCATTCCTATTTTTACGGCTCGGATTATATGCCGGGCGCCATTACTGAGGAGCGCACCGCGCTCTGCCGCGCCGAGGTCGCACGCTTAAAGGAAGCTTACCGTGACCGCATCGCGATTTTTTTCGGACTTGAGGTGGAAATGTTCAGCGAGATCGACCTTTCGGGGTACGACTACCTCATCGGCTCCGTGCATTACTTAAAGATGGGTGACACCTTTCCGGGCTTCGACCGCTCGGCAAACGAGGTTGCCGCCCTGATCGACGAGTATTTCGGCGGGGACGGTATGGCGTATGCGCGCTCGTATTACGAGCATCTTGCCGAGCTTCCCGCACACGGGAGCTTTGACATCATCGGTCACCTTGACCTTATCACCAAGCACGCCGAAACGCATAATTTCTTCGACAGAGAGAGCAAGGCGTACCGCACCTATGCGCTGGATGCGGTGGACGCCCTAAAAGGGAAAATTCCGCTCTTCGAGGTCAATACGGGTGCTATCGCGCGCGGCTACCGCACCACGCCCTATCCCGATCCCTTCCTTTTGGACGCGCTTCGCGAGGGTGGCTTTGGCGCCGTCATCAGCTCGGATTGCCACGATTGCCGCTACCTCGACTGCGCCTTCTCGGACGCCGAGGCGCTTCTTCGCGCGTACGGCTTCCGCGAGCGCTATATTCTGACCGACGACGGCTTCACCGCCGTCCCCCTGTGAGGACTTTATGGAAATTTTTAAGATCGTGATCGCCGCCTTCGCGGTGATTGGCGCACTTGACTACGCCTTCGGCTCACGCCTCGGGATCGGCAAGGAGTTCGTCAGCGGTATTATGCTTCTCGGCACGATGGTGCTGACGATGGTAGGAATGATCGTCCTCGCCCCGGGGCTTGCGACGCTTCTTTCTCCGCTCTTCGATTTCACGGCGGACGTCTTGCACCTCGACCCCTCTATCATCCCAGCCATCTTCTTTGCCAACGATATGGGCGGCGCACCGCTTGCCGCCGAAATTATGCGTGACGGGAAGATTGGTTTGTTCAACGCCCTCGTGACCTCCTCGATGATGGGTGCGACGGTGTCCTTCACCATCCCCTTTGCGCTCGGTGTCGTACCCAAGGAGAAGCACCGCCCGCTTTTGCTCGGGCTTCTTTGCGGCATCGTCACCATTCCGATCGGTTGCTTCGTGGGCGGTCTCGTTGCGGGGATCTCCGTTTTACCGCTTCTTTATAACTTACTGCCGCTCATCCTTTTTGCCGCGATCATTGCCGTCGGACTTGTGCGCGCGCCGGGTGCGTGCGTCAAGATCTTTTCCTTTATCGGTAAGCTCATCACGGTCGCTATCATCGTGGGGCTTTCCCTCGGTATCATTCGCTTTTTGACGGGCTTTGAGCTTATAAAAGGGCTTGGTACCGTCGAGGAGGGAATGGACGTCTGCGTCAACGCGGCAATGTTTCTTGCAGGGGCATTCCCCCTCGTCTATGTTCTCACCCGCTTTTTGCGCCGCCCTCTGCGCGCCTTTGGCAGGGTCTTCGGCATCAACGAAACGTCGTCGGTCGGGCTTCTTGCAACCCTTGCGAGCAGTGCGCCCACCTACGGCATTATGAAGGATATGGATGAGCGTGGGGCGATGCTGAACGCCGCCTTCGCCGTGTCGGGTGCGTGGGTCGTCGCAGGACACCTTGCCTTCACCATTGCCTTTCCCGGGGGCGAAGCCTACGTGCTTCCTATGATGCTCGGCAAGCTTTCTGCCGCACTTCTTGCGCTTCTTTTGGCGGCTTTGCTTTCGGGGCGCGTTCTTGCGGCGAAGAAAACCGAAACACCCGAAGAAAATACTGCAACCGAATAAAGGACCCTTTTTATGCAACCCTCTTACCGACGCGCCCGTGCAGGGTGCTACTTTGCCAATATCGCGATGGCGGCAGTCTGTTGTCTGTCGCCCCTTCTTTTCGTCACCTTCCACGAGCAGTATGGAATTTCCTACACGCTCCTTGGACTTCTTTCCGTCGTCTGCTTCGGCGTCCAGCTTTCGATCGACCTCATCTTCAGCTTCTTCGCCCGCTTCTTCAATATCCACGTGACCGTGCGTGCAACGGGGCTTTTTGCCTTCGTCGGCTCCCTCATCTACGCGATCCTGCCCCCTCTTTTTCCCGAACACGCCTATGTCTTTCTGGTGATCGGTACGCTCATTTTCTCGGTATCGGCAGGTCTTTGCGAGGTGCTGATCAGTCCCGTTATCGCCGCCATTCCCTCGGACAATCCCGAAAGAGAAATGAGCCGCCTGCACTCCATCTACGGCTGGGGCGTGGTGAGCGTCGTCATCGTGGGAACGCTTCTTTTGAAGCTCTTCGGCACGGATCGCTGGTACCTGATGGCACTTGTGATGAGTCTCGTTCCGCTCGTTCTGTTTCTTTTGTTCGCAAGAGCAGAGCTTCCGCCCGTGCAAATGGGCGGCAAGGACGGCAAGGGGGGCAGTATGCCGCGCGGCGTTCTTCTTTGTATGCTTTGCATCTTCCTCGGCGGCGCCACGGAATGCACGATGACCACCTGGTGTTCAAGCTATCTCGAAACCGCACTCGGCATCCCCAAAACGGTGGGCGACGTCTGCGGGCTTGCGCTCTTCGCATTTTTGCTTGGCATCGGCAGAACGATCTATGCCAAGCGCGGACGGCACATTGAGCGCGTGCTTACGCTTGGTATGGCAGGCTCTGCGATCTCCTATCTGATTGCCGCACTTTCTCCCTTTCCCGCCCTCGGGCTCGTCGGCTGTGTCCTCACGGGCTTTTGCTGCGCCATGCTCTGGCCCGGTACGCTTATTATGATGGAAAAGCATTATACGGGCGTCGGTGTCGTTGGGTACGCTTTGATGGCGGCAGGGGGCGACGCGGGCGGCTCGGTCGGTCCGCAGATCGTGGGTGCCGTCGTGGACGGCGTCATCGCAAGCGACCTTGCTCCCGCTCTTGCCGAGCGCCTCTCGGTTACGGTGGATCAGCTGGGAATGAAGGTAGGCATCCTCACCGCGTCCCTCTTTCCCATCCTCGGCTTCTTTTTGTTGCTTGGCATTCAAAAGGCTGTGAGTGCGGGAAAGGTCAAAAAAGACTAAATTCACCTCTCCACAGCGTTATAAAGACTCCGTCGCAGATCGTTTTTGCGACGGTTTTTATTTTTTTTGGGTTTTCTGTTGCAATTTTTCTTTGTTTGGTGTATAATAAGGTTGCTACACAAAATCGAATCAAGCGGATCATGGTATTTTTTTCTTTTTGAAGTTAAAGGAATCATATACCCTTTTTCGTCATATCATACTGTTGTTTCATTTGGTAAAAATGCAAATTCCACCGCAGTATGATAGGATATCATATCCGATTTTATGACGGTTTTGTGTAGCAGCAATAGGAGTTTGCATTTTTCGGTGCATTCTCTTATTGAGGGTGCACTTTTTTATTTTGTTTTACAGGAGGGATTTTATGATAAGGTAACTTTCTGCTTAGCGTAGAAAAACGGCGTCGTGGAAGAACGAGAGAAAAACGTGAGGACAGCATCCAAAGGATACGGGTTGACTTTTTCCCGTTTTTATGGTATCATTTTTTTGTGAAAGCAATATCGTGTTTTACGGCGTCATCTCGGCTTATGTGAAAACAAGAAAGGAACGAAAAATGAAAAAGAAAATTTTACTTTGTATACTTGCACTTCTTTTGATCCTGTGCGTTTTGGTTGCCTGTCACGATACTCCACCCGCAGGCAACGGAGGTAACGATGCTTCTCAAGGCGGCGGCACCACGGACGGCGGCACCACGCCACCTCCCGCGGATCCCGTTCCCGTACATATGGAAACGCTGAACGGCAAAACTGCTGAAGCCTTATACGAGGACGTAGAGGCATATTTTTCCTCTTTAATGAATTGTACGCTGAACGCGGGCATGAAGATGACGCTCGCGCAAGGGGAAAGCCGCGTTGTGACGAATAGCAAATTCCTTTATAAGATTTCCGGCGAAAGCACGTATAACAAGACGGAAACGGAAACGCTCGGCAGCACCACCGTGACGGAGGAAACCGTTATCGGCGGCTTTGTGTACGTCAACGACGGCGAAAGCAAAATTATGTATGCTGCGGAGGACTACGAGGATTCCGGCTTTGGGGGCAATAGCGTGCCGTTGGACGAGAGCATTCATTCCATCGCGATCTATGAATTTGAGGGTAAGCATTATTTGCTTATGGACTTTGATGAAGCCAAGATTAACGAGATGCTTGCTTCCGCCGAAATTGCGGGCGCGCAAGTTTCCTTCGAGGAGATTTCTTGCCGCATTGACCTGACGTCGGAGCAAGACTTTGCGTCAATGACGCTTACCGCCAAGGGCTCCACAACGATCGACGGAGTACTCTCCACCTATGACATCTCTATGAATTTCGCAATCAGCGACATTGGCAGAACCGCAGTCATCATTCCCGCAGACGTCGCCGAATACGAGCTGTATATCCCCGATTTTGATTGGGGGGGCGACGGCGACGGCGGTGACGAACAGCTTGTCACCATTCTTTTCGATACGGATGGTTACGGTACGGTCGCACCCATCGTGGAGTATGCAGGCACCCCCATTTCTTCTCCCACCGCCCCCGTGAAGCCGAACTATACCTTTATCGGCTGGTACACCGAGGACGGAGATGCCTACACCTTCACGGTGATGCCCGAAGAGGACCTCGTGCTTTACGCACGTTACAGAAGACAGCTTTGTACGATCAACTTCATTACCAACGGCGGCAGTGCCGTTTCTCCCATCACGCTCGCCCCGGGCACGTCCGTTACCGCACCCACCGATCCCACCAAGCCCTTTAGCACATTTTTGGGCTGGGTCACCGCAGATAACAAGCCCTACACCTTCACGGTGATGCCGGAAGACGACCTCGTGCTTTACGCACGCTTCCAGGATAAGTCCAGCATCGTCATCACCTTCAAATACGTCGATATGTATGGCAACCCCATGCGGTATCTGTCGGACGGCTCTACCGAATACCGCCGCACGGTCTATAAGGGAAGCAGTTGGGTGTACGGTCCCGCCGTGGTCGATGACACGGAAGCGTTTGCCGACTACGTGATCACGGGCTGGGACACTGACGGCGACGGCGTCGCCGATGAGCTTTGGAGAACCGCAACCAACGACATTACTGTAGTGAGCGTTGTTCGCAAGAAGGTCTTCTTCAGCGTTAAGTTCTACAGAGAAGACGGCACCACCCTCTACAAGGATATCCGGATGAAGGAAGGTACCGGCGTTGACGATTACGAAGTAGGTAAGCCCGTCGAGGCTGGTAAGTACTTCAAGAACTGGATCAAGGTCAGCGGCGAGTCCTCTACCGCACTGATTGAGGACGAGTGCGTATTCAAGGCGTCCTACGGTATTTCCGACGGTACGATCGGTAGGGTAGCGCCCGGTACTATCAAGGTTGACGGTATTAAGGAGCCCGCATACGCCACCGACGGAACGGGAAGCGGTGCATATCTCCCCGTTAACACCATGCAGCAGGCTGACCACGTGCCGTGGCAGGGCTACAACGGAACCAATACAGACGATATTGAGAACGGCGGTCATCGCGGTGTGCCTACTGTGGACGTTGACGCATCTCTCGTTTGGGACGGCGAATACATCTACCTCTTCGTTGAAGTTTACGAGAAGACGCTCGTAGGTCGTTCCTCGACGTACACCATGATGGTTGCAGACGCGTACTTGAACGATACCGTTGAGGTTTGGTACTACTTTGAGCAGAAGGCTACCGGTACGGGCAATAACTACACTCGTCTTAGCGTAGGCGGCGTCCGTTGCTACAACGATCTGGCAGAACAATACGAAACGCTTCGCTACGCTAGCCCCAGAAGCTATGGTATCGGCGGCGGTCGTTCCACACACTTCGATGAAACGCTTGTAGCCGTTCGCTCCGCACTTGACACCTACGACGACCCCACCTTTGACGGCGTATTCGATCCCGAAGGCAAGACCAAGCCCTCCTACCATGTCGAGATCGCTTTCCCCGCCTACACCGAGGGCAAAGCGGACACGAGCGTTTGGGGCATTGACACTGCAACGGGTCGTAAGCCCGGTACGCCCGTAAGCAGTAATTTCCCCGAGGGTTACGCCTTCACCAGCGGTCAGAAGCTCGTTGCAGGTGACTTCGTACGCTTCAACATTCAGATCAACGACCTGCTGTTCAGCCAGTTTGATATCTCGGGTCTGCCCGGCTCTAAGTTCGCAGACTGCCCCGGCGGCGTTGTCGGTGAGCGCTACTATCTCTTCTACGTCGATGATCAGGGTAACCTTTTGACGGATCCCGACACGGGCAAGCCCATCGAGGTTCAGGGTAGCGATGACGCGATGTTCGGTTCCTTCTCCGCAGTCGGTCACACGCAGATGGACACCAACTACTACATTATGTTCACGCTCGGCGACACCGAACAGGCACAGACCAAGATCTGGGGACTTTCGGGCAAGGCGAATAACCGCAAGTTCTATGCGGATAAGTCTTGTAGCGTCACATACACGCGTCCTGTAAACTAAATAAGAGAAGCACCCTTCGGGGTGCTTTTCTTATAGACACTCGTACCGCTCGCAAAGCTTTTCCTTCGTTGATTGCATCCCGTCGGGGGACGGGAGCGATGCGGGGCGGTCGGAAAAGGAAAAAAGACCGCAAAACGCCTTCTCCGATACGCTCTTCACGTCCCGCACGAAGCGGCGGCATTTTTCGTCGCCCTCCCAAAGAAAGAAGGGAACCCCGCAAGCGAGCGCGCACACGCCGAGGTGCAGGCGCGAGCCAAACGCACAGGCACAGCCCTCCAAAACGGAAAGGAATCGCCCGGCAGACCCCGAAAAATAGCGAATGCCCGTCAGCGCCGCCAGCCGCTCTAAAAAGGGCGCGTCGGTCGGATGCATTGCAAAAAGGCATAAATTTTTAGCATCAAAGCGATATGAGAGGCGCAAAACGAATGCCGTGAGCGCACACGCGTCCTCCTCGGGGGGCGTGCGGAAGGAAAGGAGGATCCGATCCCCCTTTTTTTCTTTTTGCGTGATGGGGAGCGAGAGCACCGCGTCCGCCGCCAGCACCACGCGTTTCGCCCCGAGGCGCTTGGCGCAGAGGGCATCTCCCCGCGTGCGGCAAACGATCGTGTCGCATCGTGAAAGAATGGTGCAGACGCGCCCCTCTCCCTCGTGGGAAAGGGGGCCGAAGCCTGAGGAAAGCAGACAAACGCGGCACCCCCGCCAAAGCGCAAGGCGCAGAAAAAAGAGATAAAAGGAGAGCGAGCGGCGACTGGTCGCATCCTGTAAGAGATTGCCGCCCCCGAGAAAAAAGTCGTACCGCCGCCAAACGGTAAAAAGGGAAAGCGGTGAGAGCTTTTTTGCCGAAAGCGTGTGGATGCGCCCGTATCCCGCCCGTTTCAGTTCTCTTCTCAACGCGTGGTGCAAAAGCGTGTCCCCGACGTTATGAAAGCCGTAATATCCGCATAAAACGGCACGCGCCTTGCATATTCTTTGGTAAACGGAAAGTGCGTCGCGTACCATACGCGCGGTACCGTACTGCGTGCAAGCATAGCGACGGTTGGCTTCCCCCATACGCAAAAGGGCATCCCGCGAGAGGCTGATCAGTGCCGTAAGATCGCCGTAAAGCGCCTTCGCCGACACGCGCGTCGCACCCCGACAACAAAAATTCGTCTCCTCCGCCCGCTTCGCGTCGGCGGGCGAAAAGACGGAAAGATACCCCTCGTTTCCCGCAAGGATCACGGCACATCCCGCCGCCATCGCCTCGAGCGCCGCGCGCGAAACGCCAACGAAAATATCTGCCTCGGCAAGCTCCTTTTCTACGGCAGTGATCGCACCCGTAAAGCGGATGTCGTAGCGCCCGTCGCGCGCTGTCAGCGCCGCCGCCTTTTCCTTTAACCCCCCAAGGGATGCGCCGTCCCCCACGAGCGTCAGAGAAAATGCCTCGGGCGGTAAATAGGCGCACGCGTCGAGAAGGGCAAACGCCGCCGCGGCACGATCGGGCGAAAGACGGGACACGTAAACGATGCGCCGCCGCGCCGAATGACCCTTTTCCTTCGGCGCAAAACGCGCGCCATCAATGCCGTTGACGGTGACGGTAATGTGCGCCTCGGGCAGCCCGTATTCGTTGATCAGGTACCGCTTGATGTCCTCGCTCACCGCCAAGGTGCGTGCCCCCCACGCGGAAAGCTGACGGCGGGGAAACGCCGTATCAAAGACCCAATGCGCCGTCGTCACGAGCCGACCGCCCGCAAGTGGGCGCGCAAGCGCCGCCGTGTACCTCGTATGTGCGTGGATGACGTCAAAGCGCTCACGGCGAAAGAGTCGCCAAAGCGAAAAAAACGCAACCACCGCATACCGCTTTCGCGGCAAAGGTAAGCGGACGTGTGCTACGCCCGAAAGGGAAGCAGCGAGCGCGCCGCCCCCCGACACCACCGTGACGGCGTGTCCACGCGCCGCCAGCGCGTTTGCCAGCGTGCAGATGTGCGTTTCCGCCCCGCCGTGCTTGAGCGTGTCGCACAAAAGACAAATTTTGAGTTCCGACAAAAGAAAAACCCCCTCTTACCGATATGTAAGAGAGGGCGAGGGGATGAAAAGTGGAGAGTGAAGAGTGAAGAGTGAAGAGGGAAGAGGGAAGAGGGAAGAGAGAGGGCGGTGAACTCTTCACCGTTTATGAATGATCGGCAAAGCGCATTTGCTTTGACTTTTCGTTCACAGACTGAAAGGCGCGAGCTTAAAATACGGAATATTCGCTTTCTGCTCGCTCGCGGGCTTGCTCTTCCTCGGCGGCGATGAGCTGTACGTGGTAGGCGTCGATGACGGCGCTCTCAAGCTCGCCGCGGAAATCCGCGTTGATGGGATGCACGATGTCACGGTAGGTGCCGTCGGCATTCTTACGGCTGGGCATAACGATGAAATAACGGTCGCGCGCGTAGATGACCTTAATATCGTGTACGGCAAGCGCGTCGTCGAAGGTGACGGATACCACCGCCTTCATCGGACCTTCCTCAAAAAACTTTCTGATCTTAATATCTGTGATTTTCATTTTTGTTTCTCCTTTTGGCGAACGTTCTTATTGAATTTTAGAATGGGTTTGGCAGTCTCGTCCTGTAATAGCATTAGTATAACAGTCCTTTGTGACGGTTATGCGTTGAATAGGAAATTTTTCGGTAAAAAAACGCAAGAATTACGATGGAGGCGAAGGAAATATGGAGAGCTTTGGAAACTTACTCGACACGCTTTCGGGAGAGATCTTCTTTCTCGGGATCGGCGGGAGCGGGATGTACGGCACGGCGGCACTCGCCAAGGAAATGGGCTTTGCCGTGCGCGGCACGGATAGCGCGGAAAATGCCAACACACGGCGCCTTCGCGCTCTGGGCGTCCCCTTGCAGAGCGAGCGGGAGGGGCTTCCCCCAAGCACGGCGCTCCTCGTTTATACCTTTGCCGCTCCGCCCGACCACCCGCTTCTCATGCAGGCAAGAGCACGCGCCGTTCCCACGCTTTCGCGTGCGGAATTTTTCGGGATGCTGATGCGTCCCTTTCCCATCCGTGCCGCCGTTGCGGGCTCACACGGCAAAAGCTCCGTTACGGCGATGTGCGCCACCGTACTTAGGATGGCGGGGTACGCGCCCACCGTCGTCAGCGGTGCGGATCTCGGGGACGGCAGGGGAAGCTTTCGGATGGGGGAGGATCGCGTGCTTTTGTTTGAGGCTTGCGAGTATCGCGACGCCTTCCTCTCCTTCTGCCCGACCCACGCCCTTGCGCTTTCCGTCTCGCACGAGCATACCGACTACTTTCCCGATGAAGCGAGCGTACGCCGCTCCTTTCGTCGGTATCTCTCGGGACAGAGCGTGCGCAAGCGCATCGCTCCCGTCGGACTTTTTGATGCCGACGTGACTTATGGAGAGGGGGGGAGCCTTTTTGCCCGTGCGTGCGTTTGCCGTGAGGGAGGCTCGCATTTCTGCCTTTGCACGGCGGACGGTGCCTCGTATCCCGTCACGCTTCACACGGGCGGCGCCTTCCAGATCGAAAACGCCTTGGGCGCTGCCGCGCTTTGTGCGGCGCTGGGTGTTCCCGTAAAGAAGATCGCCGAGGGGCTTTGCACCTATCGCGGCATCGCACGCAGAATGGAATACAAGGGGTCCCTGCGCGGCGCGCCGCTCTACCTCGATTTTGCCCATCACCCGAAGGAGCTCGCCGCCCTTTTGCGCAGTGCCGACGCCTTTGGGCGTCCCGTCGCGCTCGTCTTCGAGGGGCATACCTATTCCCGCACACGACACTTTTTCTCGGACTACGTGCATCTGCTTCGCAAGCCGCACATCAGCGGCGTTCTGCCCATCTACGCGGCAAGGGAGCCCGGCACGGATGCGGTCTCGGGAAAGGCGTTGGCAGAAGCGGCGCGCGCCGCGTATCTGCCCACCTACGAGGATGCGGCGCGCTTCCTCGTGCGTGCCGCAGGGAAGGGATGTACCCTTTTGCTCGTAGGGGCGGGAGGTGTCGAGGGGGTGCTTCCTTACCTTTCCCCGATGCTGGGATAGGCAAGCAAAAGCTCGGAGTATACCTCGCTAAGGCGTCAGGGAATCCTCGTAGATCGCTTGTAGCGATAAGGGCGTCGCCTGCATCCGCTCTAGGAGTGAGCAAAAGCTCTCCGCCGTGTCGCGGTCGCCCGAAAAGGCGGGAATGTGAGTGGCGGTATGCATATCCGTGGCGCGGTACTCGGCATAGATCGAATACCGGACGGGCGGATGCGCCGTCACTCCCACCCCGTAGCGGAACTCACGCCCGCCCTCGGTGCGTCGGAGCAAAAGAACGGGGCGTTCTCCTCGCGCCGCCATCTGCTCCTCTAACGTTTCCTTTTTGGTTTCCTTCATAGTTTCCTTTCACCGTCGGAAGGGAACCGTCTTTTCCGTTTTCCGACGAAAAACGACAGCCGTGAGGCGCGGCTCCTCGTTTTTTCCATATTCAGTATAGCACGGTGCGCGTGTCGATGGGTGTTGCAATCTCGGGGAGAAAAAACGCGCATTTTTCCTGAAAATGGTAATTCGGGGCAAAAAGGATCGCGATTTGGCAACCCTTGCGAAAACGCGCGAAAAAAAGAGAAATAAAAAACGCTCCGACTGCATATTTTTGCAGTCGGAGCCCTTTGCTTTGGGAAAAAACTTTTTTCTATGCGGTTTTTTATTCGGGAAGCTTGCCCAAAAACGCGTCCTTGACCTCGCCGATGTCCTTCATAATGTAGGTGGGCTTTTCGGGGGAGACCTCCGCATCCGCAAGCGTTCCCTCACCCGAGAGCACGAAAATGGTATCGATGCCCGCATTCACACCCGAGGCAATGTCGGTATAAAGGCGGTCGCCGATCATCACCGCGTCCTCCTTGGTGACCCCATCCTTCTCCACGGCAAGAAGGAGCATCTCGGGATGCGGCTTGCCGATGAAGCGGGGCTCGCGTCCCGTCGCCGTTTTGAGGATCGTGGCGATGGAGCCGCAATCGGGCACCGAGCCGTACCAGGTGGGGCAAACGTAGTCGGGGTTGGTGGCAATATAATCCACCCCTTTTCCAAGCAGAATGCACGCGTCCTCGAGCTTCGAGAAGGTAAGCTCGGTGTCAAAGCCCATCAAAAGCACCGTAACGTCGTCCTCAAGTGCGGTCGTCGTGTTGATGCCCGCCTCGGTCAGCTGGGTAAGAAAGGATCTCGTACCGAACACGTACACCTTCGTCTCGGGTGCATAGTGCGCCTTCAAATATACGATGGTGGCGTCCGTCGAGGTCACGAAGTCGTTCTTCGTCGCCGTGATCCCCATATCCGCGAGCTTTTTGATGTATGCGTCAACGCTCTTCGAGGAGTTGTTGGTCAGGTAAAGCGCGCGTGCGCCGCGTGCGCGAAGCGCATCAAGAAAGGGAATCGTTTCGGGAAAAACGGTCTTATCCAAATAAATGGTCCCGTCCATATCAAGTAAAAACAGCTTTTTTTGCGAAATCGGTTTGCTCATATCCATCCCCCTTTTGTTTGATCGTTTACAGTCCCTATTCTATCATAAAACGGCGGCTTTGGCAAGCCTCTTTTGAAAATAAAAGCATTTTTTCGCCCATTTCGACACGAAAATCCCGCTCCTTACCGTACAATAAAGAAAAAAGCGAAAGGCAGGCGGTGCGCGTGACGGCAACGGTCCTCTATCTTGACACCCTGTTTCTGGCTAATTTTATGATGAATCTCCTTGCCCTCTCTCTGACGGGCGCCCTTCTTCACTTACCCTATG
Source organism: Clostridia bacterium (assembly GCA_017456985.1). GTDB lineage: Bacteria > Bacillota > Clostridia > Oscillospirales > CAG-272 > UBA1740. The sequence goes on from JAFTIH010000030.1 coordinate 35,724, forward strand.
CGCGTCGCCGCGCCCTCCTTGCCGCCGCGCTTGGCGGGGTGTATGCCTGTGTCGCGGTGCTCTTCGCCTTTCCCCCTCTCTTACATATCGCCGTCGGCGTCCTGCTCTCGGCTTTGCTTCTTTTGATCACCTTCGGCAGTGGCGGCGGCGCGGTCCTTTTTCTTCGTACCTATGCGCTGTTTTACTTTTCCTCCGTCCTTCTTGGCGGGGGCATCGAGGCACTTTTTTCCGTCTTGGAGAGTGCCTTCGGGACGGACGGCGGCGGTGTCGTGCGCCCTGCGGACGCGGTACTGTGCTTAGGCTTCGTTGCCTATTTGCTTCTCTCGCTTGCATTGCGTCTTTTTGACGGGGGCGGCGTGCCGCGCTATGTACCCGTGCGCATCAGCTACGAGGGAAAGAGCGTGACGCTCTCACTCCTCGTGGACAGCGGATGCCTGCTCTCCGACCCCATCACGGGCAAACGCGCCATCGTCGTATCGCGTGACGCGCTTCGCGGCATCTTTCCCGAGGCGTTCCTCTCCATCGGCAAGGGCGGACGGGTGGAGCTGCCGCGTGACGGGAAATACACGGGCAGATGCCGCTTGATCCCCGCCTCGGGCGCGATGGGCTGTGCGCTGATGCTCGCCGTGCGCGTGGATGCGCTCATCCTTCTTACCGACGGCGCACCGCTTGACGCGCTCGTTGCCATCAGCACGAAGGGAACGCGCTTTGGCGGCGCGCAAGGGCTTTTGCCGCTCGCGCTTTTGCGCGGCAGAGGAAAAATAAATCAAAAGAAAGGTGGTTTTCGGCTTTGAAAGCAAACGCTCTTACAAAACTCTTTTCGCGCATCCGTGCGGCGCTCGCCCGTATTTTTTCGCGCGGCGAGGTGTATTATATCAGTGGCACGGACACCCTGCCGCGCCCCCTCTCTCCCGAGGAGGAGGCGGACGCCATTTTGCGTTTACCGCACGACGAGGACGCCCGCGACCTTCTCGTCGAGCATAATTTAAGGCTCGTCGCCTATATCGCCAAGCGCTTTGAAAATACGGGCGCCTCGGTCGATGAGCTCATCTCCATCGGTACGCTGGGGCTGATGAAGGCGATCGCTACCTTTCACCCCGATCGTGGGATCAAGCTTGCCACCTACGCCTCGCGGTGTATCGAAAACGAGATCCTAATGTTCTTGCGCAAGGCAAGCGCGCGCCGCGCCGAGATCTCCATCGACGAGCCCCTGCGCTCGGATGAAAACGGCGGGGAGCTTCTTCTTTCCGACGTACTCGGCGGGGATGCTGACGAGATCAGCCGCGAGCTTGAGGAGGAAGAGGAGCGCCGCCTCGTGCGGGAGCTGGTCGCCGCGCTCGGGGAACGGGAGCGGCGCATCATTGAATTGCGCTTCGGGCTTTCGGGGGGCAGAGAGCTTACCCAAAAGGAGGTTGCTGACCGCTTGCACATCTCCCAATCCTATATCTCGCGGCTCGAAAAGCGCATTATGGCACAGCTCAAGGAAAAACTCGAGGCTTGCCTTTAGTTTTCACGCGAAAGGACTTGACTTTTTTCCTTTGGGATTGTATAATAATAGGGAAATAAAAACAAAGGAAGGAACACGTTATGATTACGAAGGATTCCATCATTGGCGACGTTTTAGACCAGTACCCCGACGTGGCAGACATCTTCTTTGCCATCGGCATGCACTGCCTCGGCTGCCCCTCTGCAAGAGGTGAAAGCATCGAGATGGCTTGCATGGTACACGGTGCGGATGCAGACGCGCTCGTAAAGCAGCTTAACGATCGCATCGCGGCAAAGTAAGTGAAACAGCCGGACGGGCGCCTTTTGGCGGCGGCAGATCTGGTTAGGCAGGGGGCAGTCTTGGCCGACATCGGTACGGATCACGCACTCCTGCCTGTCTTTTTATGCCAAAATAATAAAATCAGCCGTGCCGTTGCCTCCGATATCGGGGAAGGACCGCTTGCCGCCGCAAGGCGACAGGTGGAGATGGCAGGGCTTGGTGAAAAAATAAAATTACATCTTGGCGATGGGCTTGACGGGCTCGACGGCGAGGGCGTGACCGACGTCGCCATCTGCGGCATGGGCGGTGAGCTGATCGCAGACATCCTCGCCCGTGCTCCCTTCGTAAAGGATGCTTCGCTTCGCCTCGTGCTGCAACCGATGACGCACGCACGCGACTTGCGGGAGTATCTTGCCCGCGAGGGCTTTGCCATCGTCGAAGAGCGGCTTGCCCTTGCGGCAGAGAAGAGCTACTTCGTGCTTGCCGCGGAATATACGGGTGTGCCGTACGCGCTTTCGCCCATTGAGGCGGTGCTCGGTAAGGACAACCTTGCCCATCGCGCGCACGACGCGCTTTTCGTAAGAATGCTTGAAAAAGAGATCAAGGCGCAAAGAAAGCGGTGCGAGGGGCTTCGCGCGGGCGGTGTGCCCGACGGTGAGGCGGACGCGCTTCTTTATTCGCTTTTGCACTACAAGGAGGAACACGGCTTATGACGGTAAACGCGCTTTATGCGGCGCTTGACGCCCGCATTCCCGAAGCACTCCGCGCCGCGTGGGACAACGACGGCAAGCTGTGCGTGCCACAGGGTGAGCGAGAGCTCACGAAGGTCCTTTTTTGCCTTGACGTGACGGACGGGGTCGTCGCACGCGCCAAGGAAACGGGTGCCGAGCTGATCATCTCGCACCACCCCTTGATCTTCTCGCCGCTCTCATCGTTGACGGAGGAGGGCGCCGTTGCGTCGCGCGTGCTTTCGCTTGTAAAGGCGGGCGTCGCCGTCTTTTCCTTCCACACGCGCTTTGACGCCGTTGCAGGCGGTATCAACGACGGGCTGTGCGATCTGCTTTCGCTTTCGGACGCCACCCCCTTTGGGGAAGGCGGGCTCGGCAGAGTGGGAACGCTTCCCGAGACAATGACGGCAAAGGCGCTTTGCGCCCTCGTCAAGGAAGCGCTCGGCGCTCCCGCACTTTCCGTTGCGGATGCGGGGAAACCCATCCGCCGCGTCGCCGTGGTCGGCGGGGAAGGTAAGGATGAGATCGGTGCGGCGATCGCCGCAGGTGCCGACGCCTATCTTTCGGGACGGCTTGGCTATCACGCGATGCAGGACTGCCCCATCACGCTCATCGAGGCGGGACATTATTATACCGAGCGCCATGCAGGGAAGCTCCTCGCTGATCTGGTCAAGGAGATCTGTCCTGCGCTTGGGTGTGAAATTTATACCCCAAACCCTATCGCCCTCTATTGACTTTTTGAGAAGATAAGGTTATAATAATTCTGACAAAAAACTCCAAAACGGAGAAAGGATACCACTATGCAAATTTACGAAGAACTCGTTGCCCGCGGTCTGATCGCGCAGGTAACGGACGAACAAGAGATCCGAGAGATGGTCAACGCAGGTAAGGCGACCTTCTATATCGGCTTTGACCCCACGGCAGATTCTCTGCACGTCGGTCACTTTATGGCGCTTTGCTTGATGAAGCGTCTGCAAATGGCAGGCAATCGCCCCGTCGTGCTCATCGGCGGCGGTACGGCGTATATCGGCGACCCCTCGGGCAGAACGGATATGCGCAGTATGATGACCCCCGAAACCATCCAGCACAACTGCGACTGCTTCAAAAAGCAGATGGAGCGCTTTATCGAGTTTGGCGAGGACAAGGCGATCATGGTCAATAACGCCGATTGGCTGCTCGGACTCAATTACATCGAGCTTCTGCGTGAGGTCGGCGCTTGCTTCTCGGTCAACCGTATGCTCTCCGCCGAGTGCTACAAGCAGAGAATGGAGAAGGGACTTTCCTTCCTCGAATTCAACTATATGATCATGCAGTCCTACGACTTCTACCACCTGTACCGGAACTACGGCTGTAATATGCAGTTCGGCGGTGACGACCAGTGGTCGAATATGCTTGGCGGTACGGAGCTCATCCGCCGCAAGCTGGGCAAGGACGCCCACGCGATGACCATCACCCTCCTTCTCAACTCCGAGGGCAAAAAGATGGGTAAGACGGCAAGCGGTGCCGTCTGGCTCGACCCCAACAAGACCACGCCCTTCGATTTCTATCAGTATTGGCGTAACGTGGGCGATGCGGACGTACTCAAATGCATCCGTATGCTTACCTTCCTGCCTCTTGAAGAGATCGACAAGATGGACGCTTGGGAAGGCAGCCAGCTCAACGAAGCCAAGGATATTCTCGCATACGAGTTAACCAAGCTCGTCCACGGCGAAGCCGAGGCGGAAGCCGCTCGCGCTTCCTCCCGCGCCCTCTTTGGCGGCGGTGCGGGTGCGGATGTTCCTACCGTGGAGATCGGTGAGGACGTGCTCCGTGACGGCGCGGCTGACATTCTGACGCTTCTTGTTTCCGCAGCTCTCGTACCCTCCCGCTCCGAGGCACGCCGTGCCGTCGAGCAGGGCGGTGTGACCGCCAACGACGAGAAGGTAACGGATATCCGCACCACCTTTGACGCTGAAACCTTGAAGGCGGGCGTTATGCTTCGCCGCGGCAAGAAGAGCTACAAGAAGGTCGTACTCAACTAACCGGACTTCCTCGCGCCGAAAGACGCGAGGACAATAAAAAAATTCCGCACACCAAAGTGTGCGGAATTTTTGGAGCTGGTAATCGGACTCGAACCGATGACCTGTTGATTACGAATCAACTGCTCTACCAACTGAGCCATACCAGCATGCTCTCATCAAGCCTACCTATTATAGCATCAAAATTTGCGTTTGTCAAGAGCAAAATGCATTTTTTTCTTATTTTATCACAGTTTTTAGAGAAGGAGAACATCCGTGGAGCTTTGTAACCCCTCCGTGATCCGATCTTTGCTTGGCGAAGAGGGAACCCATCTCAAAAAAGCATACGGGCAGAACTTTTTGATCCGTCCCGAGGTCCCCGCGCGCATCGCCGACGACTGCACCGACGAGCCGCACTCGATGATCCTTGAGATCGGTCCCGGCATCGGATGCCTGACGCAGGAGCTGTCGGCGCGCTACGACCGCGTCGTGGCGGTCGAGATCGACACGAGCCTTCTTCCCATCCTCGACAAGACACTCGCCGATTTTAGCAACGTTACCGTCATCAACGAGGACGTGATGAAGGTGGATCTTGCCGCGCTCGTCGGCGAGTACAGCGAAGGGCGCCCTGTTTCGGTCTGCGCTAATCTGCCGTATTATATCACCACGCCCATTCTGATGGCGCTGCTCGAGTCGGGCGTCGCCTTCCGTAGCATCACGGTGATGGTGCAAGCGGAGGTCGCCACGCGCCTTTGCGCGAGGGCAGGGGATAGCGACTACGGTGCCATCACCGCCGTGCTCGGCTACTATGGCGAAACGCGACGCCTCTTTACCGTGGGTGCCTCCTCCTTCTTACCACCCCCCAAGGTCAATTCCGCCGTCGTGCGCATCGACCTGTACGACCGGCCCCGCTACGTCCCGAAGGACAAAAAGCTCTTCTTTTCCCTCATCCGCGCGGCGTTTGAAATGCGCCGCAAGACCCTCGTCAACGCCATCAGCGCTAAGCTCCCCTATACCAAGGAGCAAATCAGCGAGGCGCTTCGCTCCCTCGGGCTCCCCGAGCAGATCCGCGGCGAGCGTCTTTCTACTGCCGACTTTTGCGCCCTTGCGGACGCGCTTTCGGAATTGGCAAAATAAAAGGAAAAAGGCACCAAAGGTGCCTTTTTTTAATCCCGCTCTACGAGCTTCCAAATGTATCCGCAGCCCGTTTCAAACTTGTACTTCTTATCACACCGACGGCACTTGAACCATACGCTGTAATCACCAAAGCCGTGGACGCGCTCCTCACCGATGCGCCCCCGTCCGCAGGGGCACTCGTAAAAAATGTGCTCGGTCGGATCGTTTCCCTTGCCAAAGGTGCGCGAGATGACCTTCGCGTTTTTGTCGTTTAAATCAATGAGGTCGTCTTCAATATCCTCGTCGGTCGCTTTCTTTTTAAACCACCACATAAATTATCTCCTTAAATCTGCTTGCGCACGTTGATATACTCATCCTTGTATTGATAATAAGGGCAGTCGCGGCGGGTGCCGTAGCCGTAGGCAAGCATCTCGTCCTCGTCGAGTGCCACCTCGCACGCATAGTCCAGATATCCCTCGTCATACACGAAATGAATACAGCTGTCGCACGCGCTTTGGATCCTTTTTTGTTCTTTTTTCTTTTCCGACGTCATCGCTTGAACACTCTTTTCACTTTGTTTTTTAAAGAAAACCATCGCACGCGGATGGGGTAGGTCGCAAGAAGCCACCTGGTGCGCCGCCGCGTTGACGGTGCATCCGTGCGGATCTCGCGCTTGCCGCGAAAATATCGCTTTACTGCGGCGACGACCTGACTCTCGTCGATCGTTTCGATAAAAAACTGGGCGTCGCCCCGCATCACGAGCTTGCCTTCGGGGGTGAAATCCACCAAGCGGTGCAAAACGGGCGTGCCGTCGTCACGGCAGAACAGAAGAAGATCGCCCCGCGTATAGGGGGGCTCGGCACGGCAAAAAAGCACCGTATCCCGCCCCTCCTTGATAGTGGGAAGCATACTGCGTCCGTGGGGTTTAAGCTCAAATTCCTCTCCTTTCGCCGTCAGCTCACGGATGATCGGGATGAGCGCGGTGAGAGAAAGCGGTTCGTTCTTGTTTTCCATAAACTCCTCTTATAACGAAAAAAGAAGGCACGTCGCCTTCTTTTTTCTCCCTGCGAAGCAGGCGTTAATAATTTTTGTCGCTCGTGTAATTGTCGTCAGCGCCGGCGCCCGCCTCGGGGTTGCTCGGGTCGGTCACAACGCCAATGCCCTCAGAGCCTGCACCGCCGGGAACCGTCTCATCAAGATCTAACTCGGGATCGACCACGGGGGGCTCGTCGGGAGTGTCGGGACAAGAGGTCAGCGCGAGCATGCAAGACAGGATCAAAGCGATCGCAAGAATCAAAGATAAAAATTTCTTTTTCATATTTACCACCTGCAAGTTTAGTTTACGTTTTTTGGGGGGAGATTTGCACATACTCCCAGTACAAGAGAATTATAACATATCCGCTCTGTCTTGTCAAGAGGGCAGGGCTATTTTTGTAGAAAAAAACAATATTGCACCGCGCTTTTTGTGCAAAAAAACGATGCCGCGTCTGCGGCACCGTTTTTTCTTTGATCAGTCAACCTTGTCGAGGATCTTCTCGCCGTCGTAATAACCGCACTTCTTGCAAACGCGGTAAGCAAGATTCATCTCGCCGCAGTTGGGGCACTTTGCCATTGCGGGAGCGTCGAGCTTCCAAACGCTGGAGCGTCTCTTATCTCTGCGAGCCTTCGATACTTTTCTCTTTGGTACTGCCATTGCTAAACCTCCTGTAACAGTTCACTGTATTTTAATTATTTTCATCTTGGGGATCGGGGGTAGCGTCTTCCTTCTCTTCCTCTGCCTTCATTTCATCGAGAAGCCGGCGCAAGGGCTCCATACGAGGATCGATCTCCTTCTTCTTGCAATTGCAAGGACCTTCGTTCAGGTTTTTACCGCAACGGTCACAAAGTCCAAGGCAATCCTCTTTGCATAAGAAGCGGAAGGGAAGAGAAAGCTCAAGGCATTCGGTCAGGAGCTCGTCAAGTGCGAGGAATCCGTCTTCCACCACGACAAGCTCGTCGATGCGGTCCTCGGTCATATCCTCTGCCATCTTGGCAGTCACGACCGTGCGCTCCACATCGAAGGAGAAGCTGCCCGAAACGTCCTCGAGACACCGCGCGCACAGCGCCGTGTAGTCGATCGACAAAGAAAGCGACATCCGAATGTAGCCTGCCGTATTGGTAATGGTGCCCGACACAGACAGGGGGGTATCGAAGCGGATGTCAGTCAAACCGGTGAAATGGTTTTTCGTGTCCTGCTCGATTACAAGATCAAACTGCACGGGTAAGGTGCGGTATTCACCTGCAAGCAGGGCTCTTAAATCCAATTTCATTCTATCACCCGATTTTCATAAATAGGCTGTGTGCTCACAACCGTACAAATTATTATACCTCTTATTTTCTGATTTGTCAAGAGAGAAATTGGCTTTTTTTCATACTTTTTCAGAAAAAAACCAAAAAACTTTTGTAAAATCATTTGACATTCTCGCAGAAATGTAGTACAATGGTAAAAGAAAAAGCAAGGAGGGAGAAAAAACGATGAAAATGCTTCGCAAGACGCTTTTTTTCTGCCTCGTTTTATGCATCGTCGCGGTCTTCGGCGCCATCCTTTTCCGCATCTATATTGCAGACCATTATCCGGGGGACACCACCAAAACCGTGTTCACCCCCGCGCTTGAAGCACACTACCGTGCTAACACGGAGGGCTTTGCAGCCTTCACGCAGGACATCCGCTTTCCCTATGATGACGCCAAGGACGGCAATTTCTTTGCCACGGCGCTCGTCCTCGTCCCCGACGCCGACCACCTTCAGCTGACGGTGCGCTATAATAAAAGCACGCTCCCCAAGGTCGCTTCGCATTATAAGCTCGCCGAGGTGCCCGCACCCGCAGAAGGACTCTTCCGCTATACGCTCACCGTTTCCTATAACGAGGATAAGGATGGCAAAGACTATCGCACCTATGATTGCTCCTATATCGCGGAGGATGCGGCGTTTATGTACCGTTACGCTCGCTTGGCATTCGATGGGGTCGAGCTTGACGGCGCCGTCTGGGCGCGTGTCGATATCTATTACAAGGACCAAAGCGAGCCCTTCGGTGCCATCGCCGTGTATGAGTCCCGCACCTACGATGATATGACGGACACCTTCATCCCCATTCCCCTAAAAGAATTCCGCGTCGATAAGGAGGACCTTCCCTCGTGAAGAACGAAACGAACCGCTCCTATCTCTCGGTCGGGGAAAAGAAAAACACCCGCATCGCCTTTTTTCTCTTTCTCGGCATCGCCGTGCTTGCCTTCTTCGCCAATTATTTTCAAATCACCACCCCCGTCATCGCGCAAGCGATCCTTCTGCTCGCCCTCATTACGGCGGCGTATATCTTTATCCGTTATATCGGTACGGCGTATCTTTACGAGCTGATCACGGAGGATGACGGCGCGCATCTGCTCATCACTCGCGTGCAGGGCAAGCGCCACTTCACGCAGCGCAAGCTAGCGATGAGCACGCTCAAAGCCATCATCCCCGTCAATACGACGAATGCCGCGCTCCGTCCTGTGCTCCCGAAATGCCCCTCGGTCAATTATTCCGCGCACCTGCTTGCGGACGAATACACGCTCTTGCATTTTGACGACGGCAACGACCCCGTGCTGATCCGTATCAACGCAGACGAGACGTTCCTCTCGTACCTCGACGCCTATCTTCCCGCACCGCCCGCGGCAGAGGAGGAGAACCCTCCCACCGACGACCCATCCCCCGAAAATTAAACGGGGCGCCGCGCGCCCCTTTCTTTTTAATCTACTACGCTCTCATAGTTAAATGGATATAACAAGCCCCTCCTAAGGGGTAGCTCTCACCTTGTCTCGACCGCGCAAACGCGAGAAAAAGCGAGAAAAACCGAGAAAACGCGACTTTGCCCCGTCACCGCAGTAAATTTGGCACCCTATTTGGTGCCCTGCGGCACCTTTTCGGTGATTTTTAAGGGATAGGCGTGCTTCAAGCGTCTTCTATAAATTTCATAATTTGCCTCCGTAGTAAAGTGGATATTACAAGTCCCTCCTAAGGATTAGTCGTGGGTTCGATTCCCGCCGGGGGTGCCAAAAAGAACGAAGCGATTGCTTCGTTCTTTTTTATTAATTCGTGATACTTTGTGTAAGATGGCGCTGTCGAAATGCTTTTGGGGTGGTTTGAAATTTTTTCTTGAAAAGCCACATGAAATTTGCATAGTCGTTAAAACCGCTCTTAAAGGCAATCTCTACGGTGCTCATCGACGTCGTTTTTAACAAGTTGCTTGCAAAGGATAATCTCAAATCGATTAGATATTGCTTGAAGGTCACCCCTAAATGACATTTCAAAAGGGAGTTGAAATAATTGGGGGTGTAGTGTGAGATCTCCGAAACCTCCTTGAGCGTAAGCGGCTTGACAAAGTTGTTTCTGATATGCAAGATCGCCTTTTGAAAATCGGTGTTTTTAATCGTTTCTTGTTGATGGTTGACGGGGCGCGCGAGAAGTGTGATCTTATTTAAAAGCGTATTTAGTAAGTGAAAAGAGTAATTCTCAACCTGACCGGACGAAAGGTTGTTTTCACAACCGATCAGCTCCCGGGAAAGGGAAGAGAAAAAGGATAAACTTTCCGCCTCGACACAAATAGCAAGATGTGCGTTTTTCTCAAAGAGAGGCAAAAGGGGGATCGGATCACACAAGTCGTAGGTGAACATAAAATTGATCAGTTTGGTGGCCTTTGTGAAAACGGGACGGTGAAAGCTTGCGGGACTCATAATAAAAACGCTGCCACTCTCTATGGGATAATGCGTATCGTCAATCGTATAAACGCCCTCGCCGCTTAAAATGATCTCGATCTCGTAAAACTCGTGCCAATGAACGTCCACAGCGCCACAGATATTCTTGATGGAAACGTCAATTTTGCTGTTTTCGATCCAAGTGTCCACCGAGTGCCGTTGCATTGCCATAGCGATCCTCTCCACAGATGATTTTGATATTATTATACACCTTCATTTTGCTTGTGTCAATAAGAATCGTTGAAAACACTATAAAATTCTTTGCTTTAGATATTGCCATAAAAAAAGCGTCTTGGTACAATAAAATAGGAAGGAGAAGCATCATGGATAAGATTATTTACTCTCCCTCGTTGATCTGCTTGGATTTGTTAAGCATAAGAAGCGAGGTTCAGGAAATTGAGAATTTGGGCTGCGAATTCCTGCACGTAGACGTTATTGACGGGCAGTACAGCCCCGACAACCCTCTTGCGATCGATACGGTTAAAAAGTTGCGAAAAGAAACCAATCTCATTTTTGACGCCCATTTGATGTCGAAAAACAATGAGACCTTCGTCGAGCTTTTGCTTGATTGCGGTGTGGATCGGCTGTGCTTCCATACGGAATACGAACCGCGCCCAACTATACTCTTGCGAAAAATAAAAAACGCCGGGTGCAAAGCCGGGATCGCGATCAGCCCGGAAACGTCGTTAGAATCGGTAAAGCATTTGCTTTGGCTATGTGATTTCGTTTTGTTTATGCGAATCGATGCGGGATATGCACACCTTCCGCAAACCGAGCCCTATCCTTTTTTGATGGACAAGATTTTGGAGTTTTACCGCTATACAAGGAAAAACGGACTCCCTGTTCAGTTTGAGGTAGATGGCAGAGTGGGCTTTGAAGATATCGAGCCGTTGTGCCGTGTCGGTGTAAGCGTTTTTGTTTTGGGAAGCAAGAGTTTGTTTTCTTCCGCGCATAGTTGGGCTGAAAATTGGAGTAAGTTAAAAAAGATCGCAAGCCGTGCGGAAGAAAAAGCGACAAATTAAGGAGAAGAGAATGTATCAAGAAAAAATAAACGTGATTTTGAGCGAGTGCCATAGCGTTTTATCGTTGATCTCTGAAGAATCCACTAGATGCCTTATAGAAAAAATAACCACCGCCAACAAGATCTTTTTCGTCGGTGTTGGCAGAGTGATGCTCTCCTTGCAGGCGATTGCCAAACGTTGGTCGCATTTGGGAATGAGAACACATGTGGTAGGTGAGATCACGGAGCCCGCCTTGGAAAAGGGCGATGTTCTGATCGTTGGCTCGGGAAGTGGGGAAACGCTTTTTCCCAAAGCAATTGCACAAAAGGCAAAAACACTTGGCGCATACGTTATCTACATTGGCGCAAACGTTGAAAGCACCATCGCGGGACTTGCCGATTTGATCGTTAGATTCCATACAAACACAAAATTCAACAGAGAGGATGAGATCAAGTCGAAGCAAATTATGACCAGCCTCTTTGAGCAATCTCTTTTGCTTTACGGCGATCTCGTTTCCATGATGATCGTGGAAGAAAAAAAGATCGACATAAAGGGATTGTGGGAATATCACGCCAATTTGGAGTAAATTATGAAAAAGATCCTATCTTACGGAGAACTTTTGTGGGACGTTGTTTTTGGTGAAAAATACATAGGCGGCGCGCCGTTTAATTTTTCCGCGAATTGTGCAGCTTTGGGGTGCGATAGTGCTATGATCACCAAGATCGGCGCGGATGAGATGGGAAAACAGGCATTAGACGCTCTTGACGCATATGCCGTTTCCAAACGCTTCGTCCAAACGGATACCGAGCACGAAACCGGAAGCGCCGTAGCACGGATGAACGGTAACGACGTGACCTATGATATCAAGCAAAATGCAGCGTACAGCTATATTGCCTACGAAAAGGAGCTTGATCAACACCTCACCGCGTTTGCGCCGGATTGCTTCTACTTTGGTTCGGTGATCCAGGAAAGCGCCGTTTCCTGCGCTACGTTAGACAAAATTTTAAAAACGCATCCGTTTCCCCTGACCTTTTGCGATTTGAATTTAAGAAAAGAGCAGATAGATCCTGCGACGCTGCAAAGATGCCTGACGTATAGTGACATCTTGAAAATAAACCGTGATGAAGCCGTTTTTCTATCAAAAGTGTTTGGCGGGGGCGATTATAAGAGCATCGCCAAGGGACTTGCGACGCGCTTCCCGAAAATCAGGATGATCCTTATTACGCTGGATGCCGATGGCGCGTATCTCTACCATTGCAAACAGAACAAAGAATATTTTGTGGGCGCGAAAGCCGTAACGGTTGTCTCTGCGGTAGGTGCGGGAGATGCGTTCAGCGCGGGTTTTCTCGTCGGGTATTTTAATACGGGTGACTTTGTAAAGGCGTTAGACGTTGCCACGGGGCGCGCGGCGCTGTCACTTGCGAGCAAACAAGCAGTTCCTCTATGAAAGATATGAAAGAAAAGGAGAAAAACGATGAAGGTGCAGATTTGTAAAAAATATCTTGTCTTTCCCGTGAACACGGCGGGAGAATACAAGGTTTTGACCTTTTACAAGGAGGACGAAGAGGTTTATCGCCTTCGTATAAAGCTTGAAGACCAAAAAGACAAGGTCAATTTTAATGCGTATATAGAGATGAGTCGCTTCTTGGGCGAGGAGCTGACGCTCGCGGTGGAGCCGGATATGATGATACCGTTCAGAGAAGCGGATGCCATCGATAAGGAAGGGCTATACCAAGAGCCCCTGCGTCCCAAGGCGCATTTTTCAACCAAAAACGGTTGGATCAACGACCCGAACGGACTCGTATATCAGAACGGCGTTTATCATATGTTCTATCAATACAATCCCGCTGAAAATCATTGGGAGAATATGCATTGGGGACACGCAGAAAGCACGGACCTGTTTCACTGGGAAGAAAAGGATATCGCTTTGTATCCCGACCACACGGGAACTATGTTTTCGGGGTGCGGCTTGGTGGATGAAAAAAATCTGTTAGGCTTGCAAACGGGCGATACGAAAACCTTGCTTCTTTACTACACGACGACCACGCCCTTCGTGCAGAGATTAGCCTATTCCACCGATAACTTTAAAACGGTAAAGCCCTTTCGCGAGAAAGAGGTAGTAGAGAATTTCTACGAATCTTTAAACCGAGACCCGAAGGTCGTTTATGCAGAGGATCTTGGGTGCTACCTTATGGCGATCTATTTGCGCGAGGACGAGTTTGCCTTGCTCAAATCGAGCGATTTGGTCAATTGGGAGAAGTTCTTTGAGTTTCGTATACCGGGAGACTATGAGTTCCCCGATATCTTAAAATTCGAGGATGAAGGCGTCCTGCGGTACGTCATAACGAGTTGCCACGATTTCTATATCGTCGGTCATTTTGAGGAAGGGCGCTTCATCATAGATCAAGATGTAAGATGCCTGCAAGTAGATACCATCGCGCAGGCAGGGCAAGCCATTAGCAATATGCCAGACGACCGATGCGTTAGAATTATTTGGTTGCGATGGCCCGACTTTGGACAGTCTTTTTGCGGGCAAATGAGCCTTCCTGCTGAATATAATATGGAAAAAATAAAGGGAGAGTACTATTTGTCCGCGCTTCCCATCAAGGAAATAGATACGCTCGTCGCATCCGAAAAGACTTTCGCAAATCAGTTTGTGGGGAAGGGCGACACCTTTAACGTTGATTTGTCTGCTTCTCCGTATTGGCTTCGCTTGCAGGGCGACGTTTTGGCTGCAGGACGTGTTTTCGTGACTCTTTTTGGACGGACACTCACCGTTGACTTTGATAAAAACCTTGTAGAATACGGCGGCACCGCCTGCCCTATCACCGTTGTCGGTGAAAAGTTAGATATCGTGGCGGTCATTGATACGGTGGGAGCAGAGATCTTCGCCGACAAGGGAAGAGTATATTTTGCATCCATAAACGCGCAAACGATACAGGATTACAGCCGCTCTTTTTGCGAGATCAAGTCTACGGTAGATTACACGTTTGACACGATTGAAATAAAGGAGCTGAAGTCTATTTGGTGAGGCGCCCCAACGCCTTGCTTCGGTATAAAAATTGGTATAAAACCGGTATAAAACTTATTTTACAAGGCGTAAACTGTGAAAATTAGTGTACGAAATGCACAAAAAATACGCAAGATATTGAACGAAAGCACCAGTTTTTTATGATGTTTAACCAAGAGAATGCATTTGCTGAGTCCCTCCTAAGGGTTAGTTGTGAGTTCGATTCTCGCTGGGAGTGCCATAAAATTC
>JAFTIH010000031.1 GCA_017456985.1 Clostridia bacterium
AGCGGGATGAATCACGTAGCATTTTGCACCGAGAATATGGGCGCAATAGATCGCCTTTTTCATAGATGCAACCATCTTTTCACAGGATTCGGGCGTCTTATCGTCCGTGGGCCACGTGCCGTGAACCTGATAAATTTCAACGCCTGCCGCATCGGCTTCGGCTCTGATGGGGGCGAATTTTTCCTTTAATGCTTCAAGGTCGGAGCTGTAATAAGGCTCCACACCGCAAAGCGGGTAGTCCGCACAGTCAAAGCCGTACGATTTTGCCTCTTCAAAGCTTTTGAAATCCGCAAATTCTTTTCCGATTTTCATAAGTACCTCCTATACGCATCCTTGCGTTGTGGTTTCTTTAGTTCATTATAGTATGCAAAACGAAAAAAAGCAAGAGGAACAATGAAAAAAGAAAGGCTTCCTCGGGCTTTTTTTCGTAACGTGTTGACTTTTCTTTAATTTTACATTAGAATGAAGATAGGGAAAAGAAAGGAGCGATTGCGAAATGGATCGGATCGAAACCGTAGAAAATCTTAAGGAATATAAAATCCGAGTTGAAAACGCGGTCCTTTTTCTTTTGATCGCCTTTTTGCTTGCCAAGCAGGATGATCTCGGGGACGAAGCCGAACGCGTCGCACGCGGGATGCACAGTCATTTATACGCGGAGCTTTTTGTCTGCAAGATCGGCAGAACGGTCGTTCATACCGCAAACGAAAGCATTTCACTCTGCCGCGGCGATGTTGTGATCTTGCCGAGCGGGGTAGAGCATTATTGTACGGATACGTGCGGAACGGTGCGCTACACCCTGAGCTTTGATTGTAAGGAGAGCCCCTTGCGCGACGGCACAAATGTTTTTTCGATGCTGCGGTGCCTTTGCGATACCAAAGCTCCCATCGTACAGCGCAATACGCCCGAGCTTGCGGAGCGTCTCGTTGCGGTGATGGAAAACGTCGTTGCGTGTGATACGTTTGCCAATCGCCTGGCGGTGGTCCAGCTTTTACTCACGGTTGCGGAGCAAGCGTTCCAAACGGGAAAGACGGCAAGCACCCACAGAGAACTTGACATCAACCGTCTTTCGGTGATCGATAGTGTCATCCATACGGATTATACGACGGACGTTTGTGCCGCCGACGTGGCGAAAATGCTCTTTATCAGCGAACGGCAGCTCGCCCGTATCGTCAAATAGAGGTACGGATGCAGCTTGAAGCAGGCGATCACCCAAAAACGAGTTGCCGTGGCGAAGCAATTGTTGCGGGAAACGGATATGAGCGTGGAGCAGATCGGATATTCCGTCGGCTTTGCCACGCGTGCAAACTTTTATCGTGCCTTTGGTGCACAGCTCGGCGTGACGCCTAAGGAGTACCGTGAAAGTAGAGAAAACAACTAAAAATAAACGTGATATTATGTCAACAAAGGAGAACGTATGAAAAAGAAAAATGCTTTGGCACTGTTGCCGATCTTGGCTTTTGTGGTGCTGTATTTGACGCTCGGAATCGTTTTCGAGTACGTCTTGAAGATCCCGCAGGGCTTTTATAAAGTTCCTGTTATCGTCGTTTTTCTCGTCGCGATCTTGATCGCCTTTTTGCAAACGAGAGGAAAGACGATGGAAGAAAAGTTTGCCATTATGGGGCGGGGTGTCGGAGATAAGAATATCGTTACGATGCTCATTATCTTTCTTTTGGCGGGCGTTTTCGTGGGCGTTGTGGGCAGAAGCAGTGCCGAGAGCGTCGCATACTTCTTCTTATCGCTCGTTCCCCCGCGTATGGCAGTGCTCGTGCTCTTTTTGGTTGCGTGCTTCGTTTCTACCGCGATGGGAACGTCGGTGGGTACTATTACGCTGATAACGCCGATCGCCTACGCCGTTTC
The DNA here is from genome assembly GCA_017456985.1 of Clostridia bacterium. Lineage (GTDB taxonomy): Bacteria > Bacillota > Clostridia > Oscillospirales > CAG-272 > UBA1740. The sequence continues at coordinate 1,858 of JAFTIH010000031.1, forward strand.
CACGATGACGGGCTTTCCGCTTGCGCTTTGTGTCGGTACCGTCGTTGGCGGCTCTATGTTCGGCGATAACCTTTCCTTCGTGTCGGATACCACCATCGCCGCCTGCCAAGGGCAGGGATGTGCGATGAAGGATAAATTCCGCACGAACTTTGCCGTGGTGCTTCCCGCCGCGCTTTTAACGGCGATTGTGATCCTTTTCTTTTCCTTCCGTGCCGAGATCGGCGAGGTGGCGATCAAGGATTACAGTCTGCTTGAAATTTTGCCCTACGTTCTCGTTTTGGTTTGCGGAATCGCGGGCGTCAACGTCTTCATCGCCCTGCTTGCAGGCGTCCTTTCGGGTAGTCTGATCGCTCTGATCGCAGGCGGCGTTTCCTTCCCGAATCTCCTTGCAGCTATGGGCTCGGGTGCCGCAGGAATGCTAGAAACCTCGATGGTCGCCGTGCTCGTTGCCGCGCTTGGCGAATTGATCCGTGAAAACGGCGGCTTTGAAGCCTTGCTCTCGGGAATCCGAAGAATCTTCCGCACTAAGCGGGGCGGACAGCTCGGCATCGGGCTTCTGGTGGGCGCGATGGATATTGCCACGGCAAATAACACCGTTGCCATCGTGATGGCAAACCCGATCGCAAGCGAAATTGCCAAGGAGCACGGCATCAGCCCGAGAAAAACGGCGTCGCTTCTCGACACCTTTTCCTGTATCTTCCAAGGCGTTTTGCCGTACGGCGCGCAAATGCTCGTCGCCCTTGCCGCCGTAAGCGAGCTTGGCGGCTCGCTCAGCGCCTTTTCCGTGATCGCACACCTGTTTTATCCTATGGCACTTCTTCTGTCGTCGCTGGTGTTTATCTTTTTGATTCCCGAACGGAAAGTAAAGCAAAAAGTAAAATAAAATTGCGTTTTCTTAATTCCACCATCTAAAATCCCAAATACCGCCGAGGTGATCTCGGCGGTATGCTATTTGCAAAGTTTTTTCCAAAAAGCCCTTGACAATCCCGCAAGGAAATGCTATAATTCTTCTTGTTCATGCCGGTGTGATGGAATGGCAGACGTGACGGACTCAAAATCCGTTGGTAGCAATACCGTATGGGTTCAAGTCCCATCACCGGCACCAAAAAAATCCTCGTTCTTCGGAACGAGGATTTTTTATCCAATCCAAAGGATTGGTATGGAACCACCCGCAGGGTGCATGGAATCGCCCAAGGCGTATGGCATCACGCGCCGGCGTGCATTTCTCTTCGGATTGATTCCATACAACACTTCGTGTTGGTTCCATACACGGCGGTGCCGTGGTTCCATGCAAGGCATGCGCCTTGATTTTTATGCAGTCCAAAAGGGCTGGAAACGAATAAGAGCGCAAGTCAAAACTTTTCGATTCGACTTGCGCTTTTCAAATCAAAGCTCGGAAAAATCATCCTCGTCCGTTACGATGGTAACGGCGGGCTCCTCGTCGTCGGGGAAGGTGTATTTTGCGCGCAGATCGCGGACCATCTCTTTGCCGCGGTTGACAGCATCCTCACCCTTGCCGATCAGAGTGTCTGCCGCCTCGCCGATGGCCTCCACGCCAAGTGCGATCGCGCCAACGGAGAGGTAAAGGGCTTTCGTTAACGTATCACGAACGCTCATGCCAATTCTCCTTTCAAATGTGTGATATTACGCTATTATTATAACCGAAAAAAACGGGGATGTCAAGGGCGTGCGAAAAAAAAGAGAATTCTCCTGTTTTTGCTTGGATGAAGAGTAAGTTTTTTTGCTCCCCCTATTGCAATTTCGCTTGTTTTTGTGTATAATAATAGTGTGTTTACTATTTTTTGACATTGTCATATTGCATAGGAGGTTGCGCATGATCATTCACGTCGTTTTACTCGTCACAGCAATCGTTTTTTTACTCTTTGATATGCTTTGGGGGATCCGCCGCGGATTCTTTCCCGCCATTTTACGCTTCGTTGTGGTTTGTGCAGGCGCCGTGCTTGCGTTCTGGCTTTCCGCTCCGCTTTGCGACGCCTTGATACATTTTCCGCTCCCCTTTGCCGACGGTCAGAACTTCCAAGAGCTTTACGAGGGCTTTTTGCTGGCTCAGGAGGGACTTGACGAGGCACTTTCTCTTTCGATGCCCGTGCGCCAGCTCGTTTACTTTTTCCCCGAGGCGTTGATGCGCGAGTTTGCATTCGTTATCGTTTTTTCCTTGTATCGATTGGTAACGTGGCCCGTAACGGCGATCCTTTCCCGCATTCTTTTCGGCAAGAAGGATAAGAAGCGTCCGCGCTTCTTCCGCAGCGGCGGAATGCTGGTTGGCTTTGCGCAGGCGGTCGTTTGCCTTGCGGTGTTTATGGTTCCGTTCTTTGGCTTCGTGGAGTTCGGTGAGCGCTTTGACGCCGCCTTTCAGAATTCTCAAAATACGGATATTGCCGAAGTCACGACGATGCTTGAAAACAACGTTCTTGACCCCATCCACACTAGCCCCGTCAGTAGGGTGATGGAGGGAATTGGAATGAAGCGGGTCGCTATCTGGGTCTTCCACAACCTCTCCACGACGACGATGGAGTTTTCTGACGAAACGAAGACCATCGATTACTTCACCTACCTTGAAGATATGTTTCCCGCCGTGTCAGCGCTCATAATGATGAAGGATATGGATCCCGAGCATATGACCGATCGCGATTATGAAAATCTGGTGGTCGTTCTTGATACGGCAAAATCAAAAGAGGAGATCACGCAGGCTGTCGTCGATACGGTCGAGACCGTCGTCACGGAGTTCGTGAACGAGGATTACCGCGAAACAGCAAACGTGATCGTTGAGACCTTTGCCGATAAAATTTTCACCGATGAAGGCAACCTCACGGGTGAGCTGATGCGCGCGGAGATCGACGCGGTAAAAAGCGCGCTTAAGGTTATGGAGACTGCCACCTCCGAATCGGCAGAAAGCGCGTTCTCCGTCGTGCCCGCCGAGCAGGTGGTCAACGAGATCCTCGAAACAGAATATCTTTACGAAACCGTGATCGAGGTCTCCGAGGACGAAGAAAAGAAGGAACGCATCCAAGCGGATCTTGTGATGAACGAGAGCCAGAAGGCTTTGGCGAAGCAGGAGATCGAGGCGTTCCGCGCAACTTCCGCCGAATCGAGAACCCCGGAGGAGCTTCAAAAGATCTACGCCATCACCGACGCCCTTGCTCGAATGCTCGATCTTACGCTTTCTTCCTCTGTAACCGAGTAATTTGCAATTATATCATTCTATAGAAAGAGAACAATACTTATGAAAATCAAGGTTTTAAAGTTTGGCGGCTCCTCCTTGGCAGACGCCGAGCAAATGAAAAAGGTCGCCGCAATCGTTAAAAACGATCGTGCTTGCCGCTACGTGATCCCCTCTGCCCCCGGAAAACGCTTTTCGGGCGATGATAAGGTCACGGATCTTTTGTACCGTTGCTACGAGCTCTCCTGCGAGGAAATGGATATTACGGGCGTTTTTGAGGTCATCAAGAACCGTTACCGCGATATTATCAAGGGACTCGGGATGGATTTTTCCTTGGAGGACGAATTCAAAAAGATCGAGATCTCCATTTTGAATCACGCAGGTCGCGATTACGTGGCAAGCCGTGGCGAATACCTCAACGGTATGATCCTCGCGCACTATCTCGGCTACAAGTTTATTGACGCGGCAAAGGGCATCTATTTCTTTGATAACGGAACGTTTGATGCCGAGCGCACCAACACCCGTCTTTCGGAGCTCCTTAACAAGTACGATCACGCCGTGATCCCGGGCTTCTACGGCTCGATGCCCAATGGTACCATCAAAACCTTCTCGCGCGGCGGCTCGGACATTACGGGTGCCATCGTGGCGCGTGCGGTGGGCGCTGACATCTACGAGAACTGGACGGACGTTTCGGGCTTCTTGATGGCAGACCCCAGAATCGTTGATAACCCCAAGCCGATCGACACCATCACCTATCGCGAGCTTCGCGAGCTTGCCTATATGGGTGCAACGGTGCTTCACGACGAATCGATATTCCCTGTGCGCCACGCGCGCATCCCGATCAATATCCGTAACACCAACGACCCTGCCGCCAAGGGAACGATGATCGTTTCCCGCGTTGGCGAGGAGAAGGACGACGCAGTCATCACGGGTATTGCGGGCAAGAAGGGAATTTCTATCATCTCCATCGAAAAGGATATGATGAACGCCGAGCTTGGCTTCGGCAGACGCGTTTTGCAGGCGATCGAGGACCACGGAATTTCCTTTGAGCATCTGCCCTCGGGCGTGGATACGCTTTCCGTGGTGCTTCATACCAAGGCGCTGGAGGGGAAGCGCGAGAGCGTGCTTGCGGCGATCCGCAAGGCGGTCAACCCCGACGTTTTGAACATCGAGGATGGCTACGCACTGATCGCCGTTGTCGGTCGCCGTATGGTAGCGGCTAAGGGTACAGCACAGCGCATTTTCCGTTCCGTTGCCGATGCTGACATCAATATCAAGATGATCGACCAGGGCTCCTCCGAGATGGACATCATCATCGGTGTGCGTGAGTGCGATTACGAAAACGCGATCAACGCCATCTATCGCGAATTTGACCGATAAAACCAAGGGCTTGCCGTCTGGCAAGCCCATTTGGATTACGTTTAACAAGGAGGGTGCGAGTATGAACAAGCCGTCACCGACGCCGTTTTCTCCGATTGCCGTAGCAAGAACGGACTTTGCCGAAAAATTTGGCATTCCCAGACAGAGCGGCAGAGTGGATTCGCTCGTTGCCCGCATCGTCTTTTATCCCGAATACCGTAACGACGACGCGTTGCGCGGGATCGAGGGATATTCGCACCTTTGGCTTCTGTGGCATTTCTCCGAGACGCGCCAGGGGGATGCGTTCCGTCCCACTGTCCGACCGCCAAGACTCGGCGGCAACAGGGCGCAGGGCGTGTTTGCAACGCGCTCCCCCTTCCGTCCCAACCCGATCGGTCTTTCCTCCGTACGGCTTCTTGGACTCGAAAAAACGGAGAAGGAGGGAACCGTGCTGCTCGTCGGCGGTGCGGATCTTTTGGATGGGACCCCTATTTTTGACGTTAAGCCGTATCTGCCTTCCACCGATGCACACCCCGATGCGGTGGGTGGCTTTGCCGACGCCTTTACCGATTACCGCCTTTCCGTTCGGTGTGATGACGCGCTTCTTGCCCGTTTGCCCGAGAACAAACGAGAGGATCTGCTTGCCGTTCTTGCCGAGGATCCCCGCCCTGCATATCAGGAGGACCCCGACCGCATTTACGGATTTCCGTTTGCGGGCTTTGAAATCAAGTTTTCCGTTTTGGACAGAGAGCTGACGGTGACAGATATTATCCCGATAAAATAAGGAGTTATTATGGCTTTTGATGCCGGCATGCTGTATGCCGTTTTAAATGAGATCAAAGAAAACGTCTTGGGGCTTCGCGTCGAAAAGGTCCACCAGCCCACCAAGGACGAGATCGTTTTGCTGATGCGCGGACGCCGCCTTTCTGTCAATCTCGGATCCGTTTGCCCCAGAATTGCTTTGACCGAGCTTGTCAAGGACAACCCCCAAGCGCCCCCGATGTTTTGTATGCTGCTTCGTAAGCACCTTTGCGGTGCGGTACTCGAGAGCGTCGCGCAATGTGGCTTTGACCGCGTTGCAAGGCTTGCCTTCCGCGGCGTGGACGAGATGGGCTATCTTTCCGTGAAGCATTTGTATGCCGAGCTGATGGGAAAGTACAGCAATCTCGTTTTGACGGATGAGCAGGATAAGATCATTGCCGTCGCCAAGCCGATCGATTTTTCGGATAGCGAGATCCGCCAGCTGTTGCCCGGACTCACGTACGCCCCGCCCCCTTTGCAAGAAAAGGACGATCCTCTTACGGTGACGAAGGAGCGCTTTTTCGCCCTTGCCGCCGCCTATCCCCGTGAGCGCTCGGCGGTGCGCTTTTTGACGGATTCCTTCCTCGGAACCGCGACCGTTTGTGCGCGTGAGATCGTTTTCCGCGCCGCGGGTGCGACGGATGCCGCGCTTGGGGATACCTCGCCCGAAGGACTTTGGCAAGCCTTTTCTGCACGGTTTTCTCGCCTTATTTCAGGGCAGAATTGCCCCCAAATTACAAGGAATGCCGAGGGAGAGCCGATTGCCTTTGGCTACGACGTCTATACGCACCTTGAAGGGTGTATAGCAGAGCGCACAGAGAGCTTTGGTGCGCTGTTTGACCTTTACTTCGGAGAGCGTGACCGCATCGAGCGTATTCATTCCCGCGCCGCCGATCTTTTGCGTCTTGTGTCGCACACCGAGTCACGCCTCACAAAGAAGCTCGCTTTGCAAAAGGACGAGCTTGCCGATTCCGAGCGCGCGGAGGAATATCGCCGTATGGGCGAGTTTATCACGGCGGAGTTATACCGCTTGAAGCGGGGAGCTACGAGCTTCACGGCGACCGATTACAGCACGGATCCCCCCACAAGCGTCACCGTTCCCTTAGACGGGCGCCTTTCTCCCTCTGCCAACGCGCAACGCTATTTTAAGCTCTATCGCAAAGCAAAGACAGCGCGTGAAATGCTTGCAACGCAGATTGCGCTGTCGGAGCGAGAGCTCATCTATATCCAAAGCGTTGCCGCCTTCCTTTCCCGCGCGGAAACCGAGGCGGATCTCCTTGAACTCCGTGAGGAGCTCGCCTTAGCGGGCTACGGTGCCCGTATGAAAAAATACGCACCGCAAAAGACGAAAAAAAGCAAGCCGCTTGAATTTGTTTCGCCGAGTGGATACCGCGTTTTGTGCGGAAAAAACAATCTGCAAAACGAGCAGCTCACCTTCCGCGTAGCGGGGAAGGGGGACCTTTGGTTCCACGCCAAGGGGATCCCTGGCTCTCATGTCATTCTGATCTGCGACGGCGCGGAGCCGCCCGAGGAGGATTACACCTTTGCCGCGACGGTTGCCGCCGAGCATTCGAGCGCGACCGCAGATCCCGTTGCCGTGGACTATACCCGCGTTAAAAACGTGAAAAAGCCTCCCGCCGCAAAGCCGGGGTACGTCACGTATAAGACGAACTATACCGCGTTTGTCAGTATGAAAAACAAAAAGTAAAGGATAAAAAAATGGTCGATCTTCTTTCTTTGCAAAAATATTTTATGTTAGAGCATATCCGCGAGGGGGATACCGTCGTTGATTTTACGATGGGGAACGGCAACGATACCCTCTTTTTAAGCCAAACGGTGGGACAAATGGGTCACGTATATGCGTTTGATATTCAAGAGGAAGCCCTCGTTTCTACAAAAGATCATTTAACCGAGGAGGGGGCACCCGAGAACTATACCCTCATTTGCGCCTCTCACCATTTGGTCAAGGACTACGTCAAGGAGCCCATCAAGGCGGGAATGTTTAACCTCGGATACCTGCCGAGAAGCGGAAGAAAATCGGTCACCACGATGCGAGAAACAACGATGCCCGCCGTCGAGGCGGCGTTAGAGCTTCTTGCGGATGACGGAATTCTTCTCATTGCCGTTTATCCCGGTCACGAGGAAGGGAACCTAGAGGGACAGATGCTTGCAGAGTATTTTGCGGGGCTCGATCGCCGCAAAATCTGCGTTTCGCGCTTTCAGATCATAAATTCTCCCACCTCTCCCTATTTCTTCATTGCCGAGAAGAAGTGATGTCGGGTGGCACTCCAAAAACAAGAAAAAGACCGCACGTTCGTGCGGTCTTTTTCATTCAGTATGTTTGCATTAGCCCAGCTTTTTTTCCAGGTAGTTTACAACGTCACCAACGGTGATCAGCTCGCGCAGATCTTCGTCGTCAATTTCGATGTTGAACTTTTCCTCGCAAAGCAGAACGAGGTCAGCAAGCTCGAGCGAGTTGATACCGAGATCGTTGCCAAGGCTGGCTTCCATCGTAATGTCGTCGGGATTTTCGATGTTGAGCTCGGAAACCAAAAGGTTTTTGATTTCTTCTAACATGGGAATGTCCTCCTGTAGATTCCAAAAATTAAGTGACTTTATCGTAAAAGGTAAGAAATTATTTTACCTTAAAACGCTTGATCTTTCTGGAGCTGGTCTTTTCAAACTCCTCAAACCGTACCTCCGTCTCCGTCATATGCTTGAAGGAGGGAAGCTTCTTATTTACTGCGGTAACGATATCGCGCAGGATCTCCTCGACCTCCTCGTCGCTCTTGCCGCGAAGCTCCTCGCACTCACGGTTGGGAACGACGATCGCGGTGATGACGATCTCGTCGCTGTATTCCTTCTTTCTGCCGAGAACGACAGACTCAAGGATCTCGGGATTTCTGCCGAGGTATTCCTCAAGCTCCTCGGGGAATACGTTCTTTCCGTTGGAAAGAATGATAACGTTCTTCTTTCTGCCCGTGATATAGATATATCCCTTTTTGTCCATATATCCGATATCACCCGTACGGAACCAACCGTCCTCGGTGAAGACAGCCTCCGTTGCCTCGGGGTTCTTGTAGTAACCGAGCATAACGTTTTCGCCTTTGACTAGGATCTCACCCGTTTCAAGACCGGGATCGTAGTCGATCTTGACCTCGCAACCGAGCACGGGCGTGCCGACCGAATGGAAGCGCACCTTACCGGGGCGATTGACCGCTACGAGGGGAGCGCACTCCGTGATGCCGTAACCCTCAAGAACCGTGATACCGAAATGGTAGAAGTCCTTGATGATCTCGGGGCTGATGGGAGCGCCGCCGCAAACGATGCTGCGCAAATTACCGCCGAAAGCCGCGGTGATCTTGCCAAAGAGCTTTTCGCGCACGTCAATACCAACGTCAAGCAGTCCTGCGTTGACCTTCATCGCGGCGCGAACCTTCTTTTCCATACCCTGCTTGCGGATCTCTGCCCAGATCTTCTTGTGCATCGTCTCAAGGAAGAGCGGCACCATCATCAAGGCGTTGGGCTTGAATTCCGAAATGTTTTTGAGAACGTGCTTTAAGCTGTCGTTTACCAAAACGGACGCGCCAACGTTCATCAGCGCAAGGTTTCCGCAGGTCATCTCATAGGTGTGATGTGCGGGAAGAACGGAAACGAAGGTGTTTTTTGTGTCGTACGACATCGACTGCGCAGAGGAATTAACAGCGGCAGTCAGGTTGTGCTGCGAGAGCATAACGCCCTTGCTCGTGCCCGTCGTGCCCGAGGTGCAGATGATCGCGCACATCTTCTCCATATCCAGCGTAATGTGCTGATAGCTGTCGTTTCCTGCGGCAAGCTCGGCGTCCCCCATAGCGAGCAAGTCTGCATAGGTGAGGAAGCGGTCGTCGGGGAAGGGCTCGCCGTCGGGCTGGATCGCCACGAAATAACGGATCGAGGGAGCAAGCTCTGCAATTCTCTTGATGTGCTTGTTCATACCTGCCGTATAGAAGAGTGCCTCGGCATCGGTAAATTCGAAAAAGCCGTTGAGCTCCTCGGGAGCAATATCCTTATCAAGGGGAATGATCACGCCGTTGCCGTTGACAACGGTGAGGTACGTGGTCGTGTATGCGGGATGCACCTCGCCCATCACGGCGACGTGGCGACCGAGAAGACCGAGCTTGTCAAGCGCCTGACCAAGACGGTTCATATCCTCCCAGATCTGTGCGTGCGTACACATTTTCGTTTCGCGGTTTTCAATATAATAGTAAAGCGGCTTGTCGCCAAAAACCTCGGCTCCGCTTTTTACAAGGTGTCGAAGATCGGTAATCACTTTAGCAGGGGTTGCCTGCAGGTTGTTCACCATTCTCAAGACGGAATACCCTCCTTTTTGCATTTCCAAAATAAAATACTAATTCATTATACACGAAAAACACTTTTTTGTCAAGTATTATTTTTATTGGCATAATATGAAAAAAACAAGGAGATAATAAGATCGTTTTTTATGGAAAAAAGGATTGACTTTTTATGGGAAGATGTGATACAATATATAGCGGTCGTTTTAGTTTATGTAGAAGTTCGGAGGAAAATACATGGAGTATATTTGGCTTGCCCTGCTTGTGCTTTCAGCGCTGATCGAAGCACTCACGGTCAAGATCCTTTTTGCCGTTTTCGTTCCTGCGTCGCTCGTTGCGATGATCCTTGCGTTTTGTAACGTTTCCCCCTGGATCCAGCTGGCTGTCTTTGCCGCGCTTACCGTCATCGGCTTTCTTTTCCGTCCCCTTGCCAAACGGCTTTTGCCCGTCAAGGAAGCACAGCCTTATACCGTAGAAGCGGCGATCGGCACGCGCTCCGTTGTGGTCGAACGCCTTGATAATCTTGCGGGACGAGGCGCGATCACGGTGTTTGGTATGGAGTGGGCGGCAAGAACCGTTTCGGACGACGTCGTGCTGGAAGCGGGAACGGAAGTAGAGATCATTGCCGTAGAGGGCGTAAAATTTATTTGCCGCGCCGTCTTGTGAAGAAAAAGGGGTTTGGAGCCCTTTTTTCTTTTGACTTTAAAAAATGTAATCGAATTTATATAAATCGCTTGACAAATTATATTTCCGCGTGTATAATGTATATGGAAACCGTTTAGGAGGGCAAAATGAAAAAGAACAACTATTGCTTGATGCTATCCGAGGAGGTCGTGGCGGCGATCGACGCCCGCGCCAGCAGAGAGGGAACCAATCGCTCTGCTTTGATCAATCGCATTTTGGCGGAATACGTGTCTTACGTGACGCCCGAAATGCGTGTGCGGGAGATCTTAACGAGCGCGCGCGACGCTTTGCATCTTGCCTTCCGCAGGGAAGCGGAAAGCGATACGGCGCTCGCGCTTTGCTCCTCGCTTGCTTACCGTTACAATCCCACGGTGCGCTATACGCTTGATTTTGACCGCTCTGCCAATACGCTTGGCGTTTTGCGGGTATCGCTGCGCACCAAGAACCAAGTCCTGATCGCGATGCTTTATCGCTTTTTCGAACTGTTTGCCCGACTGGAAGGAGAATACGTCGGCAACTGTGAATACACCGTCGGCGAAGGGCGCTTCTCGCGCGTTTTGCGCTTGCGTGACGAAGGCAACACGATGCTGACGCTTGAAGGGATCGGCTCGCTCGTTGCCGATTATCTTACGATGCTTGATAACGCGATGAAGGCGTATTTCCGCTATGCACCGAGAGAACACGAGGCGTTCCTCGCGATGGGGGCGATCTATCGCTCCTATCTTGCGGGCGCTGCGGCGCTCGTGTAGCGCGCGTGGCGTGAGCGAATTTTTACAGAAAGGAAGAGAGGATTATGAATTTACAAAATATGACGCAAAAAAGCGTGGATGCCGTCCGCAGTGCGCAACGGATCGCGACCGACCACGGCAACCAGGAACTGCGCGAGGAGCATCTGCTTCTTTCGCTTTTGACCCAGGAGGGGGGACTCATCCCCTCACTGATGGAAAAGATCGGCGCGGACGTAGTCAGAATGCGTGCGGATGCCGAGGCGCTGATCGGCAAGCTTCCTAAGATCGCGGGTGCCAGCGCCGATAGAATCTATCTTTCGGGCGACCTTGACCGTGCCGTTAACCGTGCCGAGTCCGAGGCGGGCAAAATGAAGGATGCCTACGTGTCTGTGGAGCATTTGCTGCTTGGACTTCTTTTGGAGCCGAACGCCGCCTTAAAGCAGCTCTTTAAGGACCACGCTATCACCGAGCACGCCGTTTTGGATGCGCTTCGCACGGTGCGCGGCGGCAGAAGCGTGCAAACGGAGAACCCCGAAGAAACGTACGAGGCATTAAAAAAGTACGGACAGGACCTAACGGCGCTTGCCCGAACGCAGAAGCTTGAGCCCGTGATCGGCAGAGATGAGGAGATCCGGAACGTCATCCGCATTTTGTCCCGCAAGAGCAAAAATAACCCTTGTTTGATCGGTGAGCCGGGCGTCGGTAAAACGGCGATCGCCGAGGGGCTTGCGCTTCGTATCGCACGGGGCGACGTTCCCGAGAACTTGAAGAACAAAACGCTCTTTTCGCTGGATATGGGTGCCTTGATCGCGGGTGCAAAGTACCGCGGCGAATTTGAAGAGCGCTTAAAGGCGGTGCTTGACGAGATTAAGAACGCCGCGGGCGAGATCCTTCTGTTTATCGACGAGCTGCACACCATCGTCGGCGCGGGTAAAAGTGACGGTGCTATGGATGCGGGCAATCTTTTAAAGCCGCTTCTCGCACGCGGCGAGCTCCACTGCATCGGCGCGACGACGCTGGACGAATACCGCAAGTATATCGAGAAGGATAAGGCGCTTGAGCGCCGCTTCCAGCCCGTTATGGTCGCGGAGCCCAGCGTAGAGGACACCATATCCATTCTGCGCGGCATCAAGGAGCGCTACGAGGTGTTCCACGGTGTCAAGATTCAGGATGCCGCCCTGCTTGCGGCGGCAATTCTTTCCGACCGCTATATCACCGACCGCTTCTTGCCCGATAAGGCGATCGACCTCGTCGATGAGGCGTGTGCCGTGATCCGCACCGAGATGAATTCGATGCCCACCGAGCTTGACGAGATCTCGCGCAAGATCATGCAGGCAGAGATCGAGGTGCTGGCGCTCAAAAAGGAAACGGATAAGCTTTCGGCAGAGCGCCTTGCCGTAATCGAGGCGGAGCTCGCCGAGCTTCGTGCTACCTTTGCAGAAATGAAGGCACGCTGGGAAAACGAGAAAAATTCCATCGGCGCAGGACAAAAGATCCGTGAGGAGATCGAGCGCGTCAAGGCACAGATCGAGGCGGCGACGGCAAAGGGTGATTGGGAAAAGGCGGCAGAATTAAAGTACGGAACCCTTCCGACGCTCACCAAGTCGCTGGAAGAGGCGGAAGCAAAGGCGGAAAGCAAGACGGAAAACACGCTTTTGCGCGACAAGGTCACCGAGGAGGAGATCGCCCGCATCGTCGGCAGATGGACGGGGATTCCCGTATCCAAGCTGATGGAGGGAGAGCGCGAAAAGCTCTTACGCCTGCCCGAGATCCTGCATCGCCGCGTGATCGGTCAGGAAGAAGCCGTCACGGGCGTTTCCAACGCCATTTTGCGCTCGCGTGCGGGCATTCGTGACGTGCGCCGTCCCGTCGGCTCCTTCTTGTTCTTAGGTCCCACGGGCGTTGGAAAAACCGAGCTTGCCAAGGCGCTTGCCGAAGCCCTCTTTGACGACGAAGGCGCGATGGTGCGCATCGATATGAGCGAATATATGGAAAAGCACGCCGTGTCCCGTCTGATCGGCGCCCCTCCCGGATATATCGGATACGACGAGGGCGGTCAGTTGACCGAGGCAGTGCGCCGCCGTCCCTATTCCGTCGTCCTCTTCGACGAGGTGGAGAAGGCACATCCCGACGTCTTCCACGTGCTGCTCCAGGTGCTTGACGACGGGCGGATCACCGATAGCCAAGGACGCACGGTCGATTTTAAGAATACCGTTCTGATCCTCACCTCTAACCTCGGCTCGGATCTGATCCTTGACGGTATTGAAAACGGGGAGATCTCTCCCGCCGCCCGCGAGGGCGTGACGGCGCTTTTGCGTCGCTCCTTCCGTCCCGAGTTTCTCAACCGTCTTGACGACATTATCTTCTATAAGCCCTTGACCAAGGAGAACATCGTCGCGATCTTGGATCTGCTGACGAAGGACCTGGGCGCCCGTATGAAAGAGAAAAATCTGCACCTCGTCTTGACGGATGCGGCGAAGGCGTTCATTATCGAGCGCGGCTTTGACCCCGCGTACGGCGCGCGCCCCTTGAAGCGCTTTTTGAGCGCCAACGTGGAAACGCTCGTTGCACGCTATATCATTGAAAAGGATCCCGCTCCCGACCAAACGCTTACCGTTGATTTGGCGGACGGTACGCTTACGGTGCGCTAAACGTAAAAATTCACCCGCGAAAAACCTTCGCGGGTGTTGACTTTTTTCTTCAAGAGGTATATAATATCTATTTGGAAAACAAAACGCAAGGAGAACGAAGATATGACGAAGATCGATATTTTTTCCGGCTTTCTCGGCGCAGGAAAGACCACGCTGATAAAAAAGCTGATCACGGAGGCATATGCGGGCGAAAAGCTCGTTTTGATCGAAAATGAATTCGGTGAGATCGGCATTGACGGCGGCTTTTTACAGGACGCGGGCATCCGTATCAACGAAATGAATTCGGGATGCATCTGCTGCTCGCTCGTTGGCGATTTCGGCAGAGCGCTCACCAAGGTTCTTGACGAATATCACCCCGACCGCATTCTCATCGAGCCCTCGGGCGTCGGTAAGCTTTCCGACGTGATCCGTGCGGTGCAGGGAATTGAGGCAAAGGACGCCGTGCTAAACTCCTTTACCACGATCGTTGACGCCGCAAAATGCAAAATGTACCGTAAGAACTTCGGAGAGTTCTTCTGCGACCAGATCGAAAACGCAGGCGCCATCGTTCTCAGCCACCAGGGAAAGCTTTCGGAAGAAAAGCTTGCCGATGCTCTTGCCCTGATCAAAGAGCTCAATCCTACCGCTACGGTCGTGACGACGCCGTGGGATGAGCTTGACGGGGGGACGATCCTCGCCGCAATGGAGCGCACCGACACGATGGAGGCAGAGCTGTCCCGCTTGAAGGAAGAGCACGAGCACCATCATCACGACCACGAACACCACCATCACGACGAGTGCGACGATCCCGACTGCTCCTGCCATCATCACGACCACGAGCATGAGCATCATCACGAGCACGAAGAGTGCGACGATCCCGATTGCTCCTGCCACGACCACCACGAGCATCACCACCACGATCACGAGCACGAACATCACCACGAGCATCACCATCACGACCACGAACACCATCATCACGACCATGATACGTGTGACGACCCCCACTGCTCTTGCCATCACCATCATCACCACCACGCCGACGAGGTCTTTACAGCGTACGGCGCAGAGGGAACCCGCAGCTATACCGAGGAAGAGATCACGCACGTCCTCAACCTGCTTTCCGCTGACAGCGAAACCTACGGACTCGTTCTTCGCGCCAAGGGCATCGTGCCGAGCACGGACGGTAAGTGGATCCACTTCGACTACGTTCCTGACGAGGGTGACGTGCGCTTGGGTGCCGCCGCCGTTACGGGGCGCCTTTGCGTGATCGGATCGAATATGGACAAGCACGCGTTAGAAGAGCTTTTCGGCGTGCATCTGAAAGGATAAGATATGGCAAACAAAAAGGAAATTCCCGTTTATTTGTTTACAGGGTTCCTCGAATCGGGTAAGACCCGCTTGATCCAGGAAACGATGGAGGACGAGCGCTTCAACGCGGGCGAAAGCACGCTGATCCTTCTTTGCGAGGAGGGGGTCGAGGAGCTGGATCTTTCCCGGTTCCCGCACAAAAACGTTTTTTTACAGACGGTAGAGAGCGAAGAAGAGCTGACGAAGGCGAACCTTGCGGCGTATGCCGAAAAGGCAAAGGCGGAGCGCGTCGTCGTCGAGTACAACGGTATGTGGATGCTCGATCTGCTTTATAACGCCCTTCCCGAAAACTGGCTCGTTTATCAGGAGTTTATGCTCGCGGACGCCACGACCTTCCTTACCTATAACGCCAATATGCGTCAGCTGACGGTGGATAAGCTCCAGTCCTGTGAGGTCATCGTCTTTAACCGCTATCACGACGGAATCGACAAAAACGAGCTTCACAAGATCGTGCGCGGCTCCACGCGCAAGGCGGCGATCGGGTACGAGTATAAGGACGGAAGCTTTGAGCAGGACACCATTGAGGACCCGCTTCCGTACGATCTTTCTGCCGACATCGTCGTCATCCGCGATGAGGACTACGCCTTCTTCTATCGCGATCTTTCCGAGGAGATGGAAAAATACGTGGGAAAGACGCTCTGCTTCAAGGGCATCGTCGCGCGCGACAAGAGCCTTCCCGATACGCAGTTCGTCGTCGGCAGGCACGTGATGACCTGCTGTGAGGCGGATATTACCTACCGCGCGCTTGCCGTAAAGGCAAAGGAGCGCGTACCGCTCGCTACGCGCGATTGGGTCACGGTAACGGGACGCATCGTTCTCGAATACCATAAGATCTACCGTATGAAGGGCCCCGTGCTTGAAATGATCTCCTGCGATTATGCAAGCAAGCCCGAAAAGGAAGTCGCAACCTTCTTTTAATTCTTTTAACTGCCCGCCTTCAAGCGGGCAGTTTTTTTGCACAAAAGCGTTTTCGTGAACAAAATCGACTTTTTTGTAGATACGCCTTGCGTTTGCTTGTTTTGTGTGTTATGATAAAGAAAACCGCCGCTTGTATGGCGTAAACGGAGGCTTTTTATGGTAAAGCTTGACGAAAAAAAGTTTTTGAAACCCGAGAAAAAATATCGAACCAATATCATCGTTCATAACTGGCCTGAAGATCGCACGCTGATGATGGATGCCGTGAACGCGTACGGCTACGCGGGCGTCGTCACGCAGCCGCCGCTTGCAAAATTCAGCGCGAAGACCTTTGGCGGAACTGTAAAAGAGAAGCGCTTTTTTGCCGACCCCGAAAACGTTGCCGTGTTCAAGGATATTATGGCAGAGCTCAAGGAAAAGGATCTTTCCTATTGGCTTTACGATGAAGAAGGGTATCCCAGCGGTTACGCATCGGGAAAAACGCTTGAGGGACATCCTGAGTTTGAAGCCAAGGGCTTTTATATGCGCCGCCGTGCGGCGTATGAGCCGACACACGTCAACTTTCACCTGGATGACTGGTCGGATAAGATCGTTTTTGCGGCAAAATATCCTATCGTCAGAACGGCGAACACGCCCAGAGTACCCGGCAACGCCTCCACGGTGCTTTACGATCAAATGACTCCCGTTCCTTTTACGGAAACGTCCGTCGTTTGCGATCTTGCCCCCAAAGAGGTCCTTTTCATTTTTTGTGTGAAATCCGCCTATGAGGGAAGCCAATGCACGCACAATACCTGCTCGTTCGACCGTCAGATCAACCTACTGAATCCCGACGCCGTCCGTCGCTTCCTTGAGCTTGTTTATGAGCCTATCGCGAGCGGTGCTCCCGGCTCGTTTGAAAACGCCACGGCTGTATTCACCGACGAGCCCTCCCTGATGACTTGCTACACGCGTGAGAATGAAGCTTGGGACTATGCCCTGATGCCTTGGGTTGAAGGGATCTTTGATGAGTTTGAAAAGGAATACGGGTATTCTTTGCTCACGTACCTGCCTCTGCTTTTTGAGGGAGGAGAGCGCGCGTATTCGGTAAGAACGCAGTTTTATCGCCTTGTCGGTAAGCTGGTTGCCCGCTCCTATGCGGGACAGATTTCTGATTTTTGCCGCGCCCACGGTACGCGCTTTGGCGGTCACTACCTTGGCGAGGAATTTCTCGATTGGCACGCGCGCTTCTACGGAAGTTATCTTGAAGTCATCAAGCGTGTGGATTACGTCGGAATTGATATGCTTCGCTGCTATCCCGAACGCTATACGCGCAACTCCGTCAAATATGCGATGATGGCGGTGCGAAAAAACGGTATGACTGACCTGATGGTCGAGTTTTGTCCGTTTTCGCGAAAGGAGACCTTTTATAAGGATCCCTTCAACAACGCGCTTGGCACGCTCTCGCTTTTGTATCTCGGTGGAGCCAGAGAAGTGAATAACTATTACTACTCGGACTTTTTACAGTATCCGCCGCTCGTCGAAGCAAACGCCAAACGCGGCGTGGTCAATGCCCCCGATCCCGCCCGTATGACGCAAGAACAAGCGATGTATTTCAATGACTACGTCGGACGCCTTCGTTATATGCTGGACGGACTTTTGAACGAAACGGAAACCCTCGTATATTACCCAATCGAGGATGCGCAATCCACCTGCCAGCCCTTCTGCTCGTACCCCGGAGAGGGTTTGCACCCTATTGACATCGCCATTAAGACGTTGACGTACGCCATTTCCGACGCGGGACATGACTATAATTTTGCGGACGATGATGACATTATCCTCGCCGCTGAAAACGCGACGCTGTACGGCACTCCTGTCAAGACAGTGCTGGTACCCGCTTGTACTGCTATCTACGATCATACGCTTGCGGCTCTTAAGAAATTGGAGGCAAAAGGTGTGCGTGTGATGTTCGTGGATGCGTCGCCCGCCTTTGCGATCTCTCTTAATTGCGCCGAGGTCGTGGAGCTTGAAGAGCTTGACGGTGTGAGCGTTGCCGAGGTCGTTTCTTATCTCGATGAGGCAGACGCACGCTTTACCGCGAAGGCAGAGGGGGCTGTTTTACAAAAGGCACGCTACACGAAGGAGGGACACGAGCTTTACTTCATTTGCAACAGTACGCGCGACGTTCCTGCGGATGCGCTCCTTATGCACAGCGAAAAAAACGAGGCGACCGTTTACGATCCGACCGACGGCAGCACTCACCGCATCCGTATGGGGGAGCACTACACCGTTCCTGCCTTTCGAGGCGTCTTTATTCTATTTGACTGATACTCGCGAAAAGAGAGCATTTTAGAAAATGCTCTCTTTTTCTTTAAAAAGTCGCTTTTGTATAAACAAAGTCTGTAAAAGATATTGCAAAAAATAAAGTTTTATGCTTTAATTTCTATTGAAAGGGGGCGGTTTTGTGAAGTGCTATTCTGTGGAACTTGGGCGGTTGCTAAAGGTTACGATGCTGGGACGTTCCGTTTTTACGTTGCAAAATCGACATATCACCCGTCGCACAAGTGAATATATCTTATACATCATCACAAAGGGCAAGTTATCTGTTTTTGTCGATGGGGAAGAATTGACCCTTTTTGAGGGGGACGTCTATTTTTTTGACAAAGGATGCTATCAGGCACCGAGCACGCCCACGGAATGCGAGTTTTACTTCGTACATTTCGATGTGGACGGTGTTAGCGCGCAGGAAATGGATGACGAAGAGTATTACGACACCATTCTCGCGCGCAAAGCAAATTTTCTGAAGGCTGATATTTTCAGCGCAAAAAGCTACGATTATGTCGGTGCTCTTGTGAAGCAAAGCTTTCATATCGGCGAAAAGAGCTTGCTTGACCGCCTGATCGGTATTTGCAAAAACAATACCATTTCTTACGGAAATAACGTGCCTACCTGGCGCATCAGCGTTTCGGGTGCCGTAGCGGAGCTTTTGATGCGTCTTGAGGACCTAACCTTCGCGGCACTCGGACGGGGCTATACTACCAAAAACGGATGCGTTTACGATAACGTGCGCCGCATTGTGGATTTCGTGGAAAAGCACTATACGGAAAACTTCGGCAGTGAGGATATCGAGCGTGAGCTGCTCATCAACTTCGATTACGCCAACCGTATCTTCAAGCGGCATATCGGGTACAGCATCATTCGCTATCGTAACCATTTGCGCATCAATACGGCAAAAACACTGCTTGACGGTATGCAAGGCGGTATGACGATGAACCTTATTGCGGAGCAGATCGGCTTTGGAAACCGCTACTATTTCAGCCGTTATTTTAAACAGTGCGTCGGCATTTCTCCCGAGGAATACCGTGCGAAGGCAGAAAAGGGATGAGCGTATGAAACGAAAGTTTGATAAAGAGCTCTTTACCGTGCATTCCTCCGTGGGGAGCATTTCGCTCTTTTCCTTGCTTTTGCCGCTTTTGTTTGAAACGGTGATGAATCATTTGCAGGGAACGATCAATACGGCGGTGCTGAGCAACTATTCCGAGGTTTCAGCATCTGCGGTCGGCTCGGTGAATACCGTTTTTAACGTCTTGCTTCTTGTCGGCTCCGTGCTTTCCACGGGAGCAACGGTCGTTGTCAGCAACCTGATTGGAGAAGAGCGCATCGGGAGGGCGCGCGAGGCGTCCTTTACAACGCTGACGGTGGGCCTCCTGGCAGGGCTTTTCATCACGCCCGTGTGCCTTGCTTTTTCGCCGGATCTCATCCGTTTTCTCCATCTTGAGGGGGCGCTTTTTGAGGATGGAGTGACCTATTTTCGCCTTCGTATGTGCTTTATCGTCTTTACGATGCTGACCTCCTCCGTTTTGGCACTTCTCAAATGCTATGGCTACCCGAAGTATACCTTTTTGATCGGTTTTATCACGAATGTTTTAAACCTGCTCTTTAATGTCTTCGTTTTGTACTGCCCCGAAATATCTCCCGTAACAGGTGTTGCGGGCGTAGCACTCGGGTGTGGATTTAGCAACCTCATCGGCTTTGGCGTGGCACTTTTTCTGCTCTTTCGCTTGGGGATCCGTCTTTCCGTACCCAAGTCCCTTTCGCAGTATTTCGGTTATCTTGGTCATGTCTTGCGCATCGGGGTGCCGTCGGGGATTTCCAGCGCGACCTTTGCCATCGTGACGATGGTCACTACCTCCTTCGTCCCGTTGCTTGGCGACTCCGTTATCGCTGCAAAGGTATATTCTCAGAATGTCCTTTGCTATGCGTATTTGTTCAGCGTCAGCGCGGGAAACGCAAACGCTCTGCTT
The DNA here is from genome assembly GCA_017456985.1 of Clostridia bacterium. Taxonomy (GTDB): domain Bacteria; phylum Bacillota; class Clostridia; order Oscillospirales; family CAG-272; genus UBA1740. The sequence goes on from JAFTIH010000031.1 coordinate 22,135, forward strand.
GTGGGCAGACGCTATGGTGCAGGAGAGTATGATAAGATCGCGCAGATGAATAGGGCGCTCGTACGGATCACGCGTGCCGTGAACCTCGGTATTTCCTCACTCCTCTTGCTGTTTTACCGACCCTTGATTGGTATTTTCACCTCGGATGCTTCGGTCATCACGCTTTGCCTTGGTGTTTTTGCGGTGGATATCATCACAGAGCAGGCGCGCGCAAACAGCCAGGTCTACGAGTATGCTCTGCGTGCGGCGGGTGATGTGATGTTTACCACCGCCTTCGTCATTGGCTCGTGCATTGCTTGCGGTCTTGGGCTCGCCTATTTCCTTGCGATTCCTTGCGGTCTTGGACTGATCGGACTTTGGATCGGTCTTGCGGCAGACGAAACGGTGCGTGCCGTCGTCAGCTATTTCCGCTTTCGGAGCGGGCGTTGGCGGACGCTTCGCGCCAAGAGAGAAGCAGATCAAGTACCAGTGCCGTAAAGAACGCGGATAGCACGCCGAGAAGCGACAGCGTCAGATCGCCGAGCGTAAAAATACCGCCAAGGATGATCGCGGTATCGATCACAAATAAAACGTGTGCGTGGCGGACACGCGGGAAAGCCTTGCATACCAAAAAGGCGATCACGTCGATGCCGCCCGTCGAGCCGCCACCCATCAACGTCAGTGCGCATCCCGCGCCCACGATGCCCCCGCCCACCGTTGCGGCAAGCATTAAGGCAAGCTCGGGGTGCGCACTTCCTTTTAGGTAAAATATACCACCCAGTGCGTCAGGATGGGTCAGTTGTAAAAAAATAGCGATAAAGGCGGGATAAACGAGCGCGGAGAGAAACGTTTTCAGCGCAAAGCGCCCGCCTAAAAAAACAAGACCCAAAAGGAAAAAGAACCAGTTTAATATAGCGATGATCTCTTCTAACGAGAGAAAGCCCTCGGGGATCAAGTCCTCAATCAGAAGAGAAAGCCCCGAAATGCCCCCCACCACCAAATGAAAGGGAAGAATAAATATCGCCGTGCCAAAGGCAAGAATTACGGTACCGAGAAAGACGAGAAGAACGTTTTTTCCGCCCGTAAAAAAGCTTTGTCGATTGATTGGATTAGAATGAGCAGGCATAAAGATACCTCATTTTTGAATGCTTAGTATCAGTATGCGCCAAATTGCGTTTTATATAAAAAAGTACAGAGATAGGGACGCTCTCGCCTTGCTCGAAGTTGTCCACGCTTGCCGCCCTCGTAGCAGGGCTTCTCAAACTGTTCACGGTGACGCTTGCAGGCGCCAAGGCGTATAACGGGCGCATCAAGAATATGACGGAGGCGATCCCCGCATACGCCGACGTGCAGGAAGAGCTCGTCGATCGGTTTGACGCGTGGTCCAAGGCAGACACCTGCGGCGACGTTCAAGAGGCTGCGGAAGAATGCGAAAGCTGACAAATTTTTGACAACATAAAATACCGTAAAATTCCGTAAACGCAAAGAACGAAAAAAGCCCGATAAAACCTGGAAAAACCAGAATTTATCGGACTTTTCTTTTTGGCGGAGAGATAGGGATTCGAACCCTAGATGCAGTATCAGTGCATACACGATTTCCAGTCGTGCGCCTTAGACCAACTCAGCCATCTCTCCACGCACAAAAAGGAGTATAACATATTTTCTTCCAAATGTCAAGAGTTTTTCAATAATTTTTTTATCTATTTTTTTCTTTTTTGGACCGGTTTTCTCTTGCATTTAAAGGCAAAATGTGCTACAATATGTTTTGTTATTTGATTTTTTGTCGGAGGAAGGAAATGCTTGCGAATTATCATACGCATACAACCTTTTGTGACGGAAAAAGTACGGTAGAAGAGGTCGTTTTGTCGGCGCTTGAAAAGGGCTTCGCCGCCATCGGCTTTTCGGGTCACGGATATACGCCGTTTGACTTCACCTATTGTATGAAGGACACCGACGGGTATTTGGCTGAGATCCGTCGCGTGAAAGAAAAATACGGAAAAGAGATCGAGATCTACGCGGGCGTAGAGGAGGATGCCTCTTATCCCCAACCGAGAGGTCTCTTTGACTACGTTCTCGGCTCCTCGCACTATTTTTGCGTTCAAAAGCAGTATTTTCCGATCGATTCGAGCATCGAATGCCTAAACAAGTGTGTTTCGCTTTACGGCGGCGATACCGTGCGGATGGCAGAGGATTATTACTCCTCCTTTTGCACATATCTGAACCGTTACCGTCCCGACGTGATCGGTCACTTTGATCTGCTCACCAAGTTTGACGAGCAGTCCCCGCGCTTTCTGCCCGATCCCGCCTACCGCGCGGTCGCCAAAAAATATCTTTTGGAGGCGATGAGGTGCGGTGGCATCTTTGAGGTCAATACGGGTGCGATCTCGCGCGGGTACCGCACGATGCCTTATCCGCACGAGGAGCTTTTGCACGTCCTAAAAAAAGAGGGCGCGCGCGTGATGCTCACCTCGGATAGCCATCACGCGGGCACGCTTGACTGCGCCTTTGACGAGGCGCGTGCTTTTTTGCGCGAGATCGGCTTCCGCACGGCAACCGTGTTATATCGCGGCGAGTTTGTCGAGGATACACTTTAATTTTTCATAAGAAGCCCTTCTTTTGTTTTTCCGCTTCATAAAAAGCCCGATATGGGACTATAATGAAGTGAAAACGAAAACGAAAGGACCGCTCATATGAAGAAATTTTTTGCCGTTTTTTTGGTTTTGGCGCTTGTTCTCCCGACGCTCGTCGTCGGTGCGTGCGCAAAAGAAACACCCTTTGATCTTGCCTGTTCTTCCGCCGTTTTGATGGAAGCATCCACGGGAGAGATCCTTTATGCCAAGAATGCCGAAGAGGCACTTCCGCCCGCATCCGTTACCAAGGTGATGACCCTCTTGCTCGTGATGGAAGCGATTGCGGCAGGGAAGGTCTCCATGGAAGACAGCGTGAGCGTCAGCGAACGCGCGGCGTCGATGGGCGGCTCACAGATCTATTTGAAGGTCGGGGAAACGATGCCCCTGTCCGATCTGCTTAAAAGCGTGGTGATCGCGAGCGCAAACGATGCCGCCGTCGCGCTTGCCGAGCACGTAGCGGGAAGCGAGGAAGCCTTCGTTGCGCAGATGAATGCGCGCGCCGCAGAGCTTTCTATGACCTCGACCCATTTTGAAAACACCAACGGACTGGATGACACGGTGACCAACCACCTGACCTCGGCGAAGGATATTGCCGTGATGTCAAGGGAGCTCATCAAGTATCCCCAAATTCTCGAATATAGCTCCACTTGGATGGACACCATCCGTGACGGAGCCTTCACCTTAACCAATACCAATCGCTTGGTGCGCTTTTATCCGGGCGCTACGGGGCTGAAAACGGGCTCCACCGCCAAGGCGAAATTCTGCATCAGCGCGACGGCAGAGCGCGACGGCGTTTCGTTGATCGCGGTGATCATGGGCGCCGCAACGCGCGACGAGCGCAACGCGCAGGCGAAAAAGCTCCTTGATTACGGCTTTGCCAGCTATGGCGTTTACCGTGACGAAGAGCGCGTGCTCGCTCCCCTTGCCGTGCAGGGCGGTGTCAAGGATACGCTTGCCCTTTCTGTTTCTCCCTTTCATACAGTGCTTTCCAAGGAAAAATTAAAGGGCGTTACCGTAACGGTGGAATTGCCTGAGGTTGTAAAAGCTCCCGTTGCAGAGGGGGATGCGATCGGTCGCGTCGTCTATACGTTGGATGGCAAGGTGATCGGAGAGTCCCCGATTTTAGCCGCAGAGGCGGTAGATAAAATTTCGTTTTTTGAGATCCTTCGGCGTCTGCTTGGTGCCGTATCGATCTCCTAAATACAGCAATTCTATGAAGCAAAGGAAGTAAAAAGATGTCAGTTTTGAAGTTGAACGAATCGTTTGTAAAGAATTTTGTGACCGCGGCAGAGCTTGATGCGGTTGCGAAGGACATCAGAAGCGCGTATGCTACGCTTGAAAACCGTAGCGGCGCGGGAAACGATTTTCTCGGATGGGTCGATCTCCCCGTCAATTACGATAAGGAAGAGTTCTCCCGCATTCAGGTAGCGGCAGAGAAGATCAAGAAATCCTGTGATATTCTCGTCGTCATCGGTATCGGCGGCTCCTATCTCGGCGCGCGTGCCGTGATCGAATTTATCAAATCTCCTCTTTACAACAATATGAAGAAGGATACGCCCGACGTTTATTTTGCGGGCAATACCATCAGCGCAAGTGCGCTTTCCGAGCTTCTTTCCATCTGCGAGGGCAAGGATATTTGTGTCAACGTGATCAGCAAGTCGGGTACGACGACCGAGCCCGCGATCGCCTTCCGTGTGTTCCGCTCGCTTCTTGAAAAGAAGTACGGCGTCGAGGGTGCGCGTGAGCGCATTTTCGTCACCACCGACAAGGCGCGCGGTACGCTCAAGGAGTTTTCCACCGAGCGCGGCTACGAAACCTTCGTGGTACCGGACGACGTCGGCGGCAGATTTTCCGTTCTGACGGCTGTCGGTCTGCTTCCCATCGCCGTGGCAGGCATTGATATTTCCGCCCTGATGCAGGGTGCGGCACAGGCACGCGAGGAGCTTTGTAACAGCGACGTCAGCCAGAATATCGCCCTTCGCTACGCAATGTACCGCAACATCTTCTACCGCCAGGGGAAGATGGCGGAGATCCTCGTCAGCTACGAGCCCTGCGCGGCAATGCTCAACGAATGGTGGAAGCAGCTCTACGGCGAGAGCGAGGGCAAGGATAAGAAGGGACTTTTGCCCGACTCGGTGATCTTCTCGACCGACCTTCACTCCCTCGGTCAGTTCGTGCAGGACGGCAGCCGCATTATGTTTGAAACGGTGCTTTCCATCCAAAACTCGGGAACGACCTTTGCGATCCCCAACGACGAAGCCAACGTGGACGGACTCAACTTCCTTTCGGGTGCAGAGCTTGACTACGTGAATAAGCAGGCAATGCTTGGTACGCTCCTTGCGCATAACGACGGCGGTGTTCCCAATCTGCTCCTCGAGCTTGCAGACAGGGAAGCGCTCTCTGTGGGCTACCTGCTCTACTTCTTCGAGCTTGCTTGTGCTGTTTCGGGATATACGCTCGGTGTCAACCCCTTCAACCAGCCGGGTGTCGAGTCCTACAAGAAGAATATGTTTGCCCTGCTTGGTAAGCCCGGATATGAAGCCGAAAAGGAAAAACTTACAAAAAGACTGAAATAATTTCAACTTTTTTGTGCAAAGTACTTGAAAAATCAAAAGTTTTATTGTAAAATATAAGTGGGAGAACCAAATTCTTATTTTCGGAGGTACAAAACCATGGTAAAACTGATCGTAGGCTTAAAGGGAACCGGAAAAACGAAGACCCTCATCGAGCTGGTTAACAAGGCAACCGAGGAGAGCAAGGGCGCCGTTATCTGCATCGAGCGCGGTTCCAAGCTGAATTATGATATCACGCACAAAGCACGCTTGATCGATACCGAAAGCTTTATGGTAAGCGATGCTCAGGCACTTTACGGCTTCATCGCAGGTATCACCGCCAGCAACCACGATATTACGGATATCTTCGTGGATTCCGCTCTTAAGATCTGTGGCAACGATATCGCGGCATTCTCCGCATTCGTGAAGGAAGTTGATAAGCTTTCCGCTTCCGCAGGCTACAACTGTGTGATGACGGTTTCCGCAACGGTTGAGGAGTGCATGCCCACTCTTCGCGAGTACATGTAATTTCCCATAGTAAGCAAAGCACCCTTCTTCGGAGGGGTGCTTTCTCTATGCGCATTTTTGGGGTTTTTGCATACTATGGTATCGAGGGTAAAACCTCACTATCATATCTATCAGGGGGAAATACCATGGCAGAAAGCAGATGCTCTTGCGGCCAGGGTAGCTTGACCTCGGGCTCGCGCGAAACCGTATGCATCAGCACGATGCGGGTTTTGGACTCTTGCCGTGACAGAGACTGTTACGAGGACACCAGGGTTTATTTGACGCCCTTCGGTCAGGAAATTATCGACCGCACCACCACCGTGCGCACCAAGGATGCCAAGATCGTCGCCACCTCGGTCGGCGTGAATGAGGTCCCGTTCAACGGTGGTTTTTATCAGATTACCGCACGCTTCTACATTCGCTTGAAATTTGAAGGGTGCCTTGCGCCGATGCGCGCACAGGAATTTTACGGACTCGCCATCGTGGAAAAGAGCGTAGTCCTTTACGGCGGTGAAGGAAGCGTCCATATTTTCCGTTCGGACGCTTGCACAAACTTCTGTGCCGCCCCCGTTTGCTCGGACGGAAATTCGAGCTTGCCTACCGCCGTGATCGAAACGGTGGATCCCGTCGTGCTTTGCACGCGGATCACGCAGGACTGCCAGAGTGGCTGTGGCTGCAATACCGATGCTTGCGGATGCCAGAGTGGCTGTGGCTGTGCTTGCACCTGCGGGTGCGACGACGCGTTGCCGCTTGAGGTCGCAGGGCTCTTTCCCGAGGGCTTTGTCACGGGTGGATGCAACCGTATCGAGCTTGGCATCGGAATGTTCTCGGTCATCCGTTTGGAACGCCCCGCACAGTATCTCATCAGCGCCTCGGAATACTCCGTTCCCGATAAGGAATGCGGTCTGTCCGCTTGCGATGACGACCCGTGCAGCATCTTCCGCACGATGCCGTTCCCGACGGCGCAGTTCTATCCGCCTGCTCTGCGTGAGCGAGCAGGGAAGCAGACTCACTAAACGCAAAAGAAGCACGGCAAACGCCGTGCTTCTTTCTCTTATTTGTTGATCTTGTACTTGGTGCCTTGGGGGGTGTCCTCAAGCGTGATGCCGCGTGCGGCAAGATCCGCGCGGATGCGGTCTGCCTCGGCATAGTTCTTGGCACGCTTTGCCGCCATACGGGCTTCGATCGCCTCTTCGATCTCGCGGATAAGCTCGGCGTCCTCGTTCTCTTCCTTGACAAAGCCGAAGAGCGTCGTCATCTCGTCGAAGATCGCCTTGCCTGCCAAAACGGCGGCACGGGAAGCGGGGGTAGTGCCGTTCATCGCCTGGTTGAGCTTGCGGATGAGGTCGTAAAGCGCCGCAATACCGCCGCCCGTGTTGAAGTCGTCGTCCATCGCTTCGATCATATCGGCACGGCAAGCTTCAAAGTCGGCAATCAGTGCCTCCTCACCCTCGCGCAACGCGTCGCCCTCTGCGTTCTTGACGTAGAAGGCAAGCGCGTCAGCACAGCTGAAGATGCGCTCAAGCGCCGCACACGACTGCTCGATAATATCCTTCGAGAAGTTGATAGGGCTACGGTAGTGCGAGGAGAGCAGGAAGTGACGGATGGGAAGATAACCGTACTTTTCCGCGATCTCGCGCACGGTAAAGAAGTTGTTTAAGGATTTGGACATCTTCTGATTGTCCACGTTGATGTAGCCGTTGTGCATCCAGAAGCGGGCAAACGGTGCGCAATTGCAGCACTCGGACTGTGCGATCTCGTTTTCGTGGTGGGGGAAGATCAGATCCTGACCGCCGCAGTGAATATCGATCGTCTTTCCGAGGTACTTTTTGACCATCGCGGAGCATTCAATGTGCCAACCGGGGCGTCCTTCACCCCAAGGGGAGGGCCAAGAGGGCTCACCCGGCTTTGCCGATTTCCAAAGTGCAAAATCAAGCGGATCCTCCTTTTGCTCGGACACGTCGATACGCGCGCCCGATTCGAGGTCCTCTACCGCAATACCCGAGAGCTTGCCGTAGTCCTTGAATTTGCGCGTGCGGAAATATACGTCGCCGTTCGAGGGATAGGCGTAGCCCTTATCCACCAGCGTCTTGACGATGTCGAGAATGGTGTCGATATTGTCCGTTGCCAAGGGATGGACGGTGGCGGCGCGCACGCCGAGCCCCTGCGCGTCGGTGAAATATTCTTGGATGTAGCGCGCGGCAAGATCGCTGTACGTGATGCCCTCCTCGTTGGCGCGACGAATGACCTTATCGTCGATATCCGTGAAGTTCTGTACGAACGTCACCTCGTAGCCGCGATATTCAAGATAGCGGCGGAGCATATCGAATACGGTAAAGCATCTTGCGTTTCCGACGTGGAAGAAGTTATATACGGTAGGACCGCAGGCGTACATTTTTACCTTGCCCGGGGTAATGGGAACGAATTCCTCTTTTCTGAACGAAAGGGTGTTGTAAAGCTGGATCATATCAAACCTCACCGTGTGTTTTCTTTATCAAAGGTTATTATAGCGCTTTTTCCTTTGTTTGTCAAGGGCGAAGAGCGTTTCTTTTGCCCTTTGATGGCGAAAATTCCACTGCCGATGAGAAAGAATCCCAAAATGAACCGCAGGACGGTCTTAGGAAGCAGAGCGGCGACCGCACGCCCGACAAATGCCGCGGGAACGCCGAACAAAAGAAGCAAGAGCAAAAGCGGAGCACAAAGGCGACGCGCGCGCAGATGAATGAAGGCGGACGCAAGAATCGCCGAAATAAAAAACACGAGGTTCAGATATACGGCGCTCTCGTGCGGCAGGGCAAGGACGTCCGAAAGATAAACGAGAAAAAAGCCGCCGCTTCCGACCCCAAGCCCGAGGGGGATAGAAAGAAGCAAAACCAAAAATTCAGACAAATAAGGCAAAATAAATCTCCTTTCCCACAAGATATGCGCCCGAGCCGATCAAGAGCAAGGCAAAAAGGATGCGAAGTGGCTTTGGGGGGATCTTTCCCAAAAGCATCGCTCCCACGGCACCGCCTAAGACGGCGAGAAGGGGGAGAAGGGGCGTTACAGCGGCGGGCGCTACGGCGTTTTTGCGATATAAAAACAGAGTTTGCAGGGATAAAAGAAGAATTCCTACCGAGGCGGTCGCATAGCCCTTTTTCTCCGCCCCTTCTTTGGAGAGAACGAAATAAAGCGGCACACCCCCGCCCGTTCCGAGCAAGCCGTTCAAAAAGCCTGCAAGGCACGCTGCAAGTATGCGGCGCCGCCCCGTTCCTTTTCCATCCGTTTTTCTTTTTTGAGAATGAAAAAAACTCATTCTTTTTTTAGTAAACACTTGTAATTTTTCCTTTTTTTTGGTAAAATAAAATGGAGAAAGTATCTGTGTCTTGGGACGCATCCCCGATTGATGATAAAGAAAGGATTCGATTATGGCAAAAGAAAAAGAAACCTTTGAAGAAAACGCTGAAGAAACGAAGAAAACGGCGAACGATAAAGAAACGAAAGAAAAGAAAGAAACGAAAAAGACCCGTGCCGAGAAAAAGCCGCCGCGTGAAAAGCGTGCGCGCCGTGTGCGCCGCGCGCCCGACCCCTCGGCGCCCATCCATCAGGTCATGCCCATCGTGATGACGGCGCTTGCCGCCTTTTTCGGGGTCTGCCTCTATACGGGGGCGGAGATGGGCGTGCTGGGCGGCGGTGTTGCCGCTGCTTGCTTCGGTTGCTTCGGTCTTGGTGCCTATTTTATTCCCGTAATGCTTTTGCTCTCGGCAATCCTTTGGCAGAGAAACGTAAAGCAGGGAATTCTCGGTCGCTCGATGGCGTTCTACGTCCTCGTTATTTTTCTCGTTTCCGTGCTTACTTATACCTTTGGCATGCCCGAGGAGCACGCAGGCAGTGTCAGTGAATTTTTTGCGCTCGGACAAGCAAGAGTCGGCGGCGGTATCCTTGGCGGCCTTGCGGGCTTTGGGTTGAACTATCTGGTTTCTAAGGTTGGAACGATCATTTTTACGATCGCGTTGCTTTGCATTTTCCTCGTTTTGGGTATGGGGCTTCGTCCTCTTGCCCTGTGTAAGACGGCGGCAGACGCTTTGCGCCGCCGTGCCGTCCGTGCGCGGGAAAAACGCCGTCTTGAGCGGGAAGCACGCGTTGCGCAGGAAATGGAGCGCCGCAACGAAAAGATCCATAACGAAAGCAATTTCTACGAGGAAACGGGTCTTACCGCACCCCGTCCGTCGCCCAAGCCGCACATTGCGGGCGATGGCGCATCCGTCTTTTATCCTGCGGCAAGGACGCCCGCCCGTCCGAGCGGCGGCAGACGCTTCTTTGACGCCAAGGAAGACACCCCCGCCACTCCCGATCCCGCGTCTGCGGCACGCCCGCAAGCACCCGTGACCGAGGAAAAGCACCCCTCTGCGGTGCGTACGCTCTTTGATGCGGAAAAAGAGGATCAGAGCGTGGCTCCCACCAGCTGGGGCGCTACGGCGGAAACCCCTGTGGCACCCGAGGATTCGCTTGAGATCCAGATCGTTTCGAGCAAGCCCATTCCGAGCAATAGCGACGATCCCTTCGGCACGAGCAAAACGACGGTGGAGCGCGTGTTCCCCCTGCCTTCCGAGAAGGTAGCGCCGCAAGAGGATCCCGCGGCAGAGGTACCCGCGACCCAAGAGCCTGCTCCTGCCGAACCCAAGGAGGATGCCGAGGGCGCCGTCATCAATAAGGCGCACGTCGTAGAGCATATTGGTGCCGAAACGCTCGGAGAAACGAAAAAATACACGAGCGACACCTTCTTTTACAGCTTCCCGCCGCTTTCTCTTTTGCGCGAGGACGATACCTGCAACAAGGAGGACAGCGACCAGGAGATCCACGCCAAGGAAATGAAGCTCAAGGAAACCTTTGAGGCGTTTGGTGTCGGCGCAAGGATCAGTGCCATCACGCGCGGTCCCCGTATCACACGCTACGAGGTCGTGACCGACGCGGGCGTGCGTATCAACAAGGTAGAAAGCCTTGTAGATGAGATCACGATGAATTTAGAGGCGGTTTCCATTCGTATCGAGGCACCTATCCCGGGCAAGGCGGCTATCGGTATCGAGGTCCCCAACGTCAATACGACGACGGTGCGCTTGCGCGGACTTTTAGACACGGACGCCTTCCGTAATGCCTCGGGTAAAACGACGGTATGTCTTGGCGTTGACGTTGTGGGCGTTCCCGTCTATGCGGATATCGAAAAAATGCCGCACTTGCTCGTTGCAGGTGCTACGGGTATGGGTAAATCCGTCTGTATCAACTCCATCCTCGTCAGTCTGTTATACAAAGCGACGCCCGACGAGGTCAAGCTCATCCTGATCGACCCCAAAAAGGTAGAATTCAAAGCCTATGCGAACATTCCGCACCTGCTCGTCCCCGTAGTCACCGAGGCGCAAAAAGCGGCAGGTGCGCTTGCGTGGGCGGTCAACGAGATGGAACGCCGATACGACGTGATTGAGTCCGCAGGCGTCAGAAATATTGCCGCCTATAACAAAACGGTGCCGGATCACCCCGGACGAACCAAACTACCGCAGATCGTGATCGTTATCGATGAGCTTCACGACTTAATGCTCCAAGCACAAAAGGCGGTGGAGGATTCGATTGCCCGTATTGCCGCTAAGGCGCGTGCCGCAGGCATTTATCTGATCATCGGTACGCAGCGCCCCTCCGTCAACGTCATCACGGGCGTCATCAAGGCGAACATTCCTTCCCGTATTGCGTTCCACGTGGCGTCCCGCATCGATTCCAACACCATCCTTGACTGCATTGGCGCGGAAAAGCTTTTGAATAACGGTGATATGCTCGTTCTTTCGCCGGGTATGAAGTGGATGACGACCAAGCGTATTCAGGGCGCCTTTCTGGACGACGATGAGGTTTTGCGCGTAACGGACTATTTGCGCAAAAACTCCTCCGAGGTTCAATACGACGAATCCATCCTTTACGATATGGAGCGCGAAAGCGAGCGCTACAACAAGGAGAAGAAGGGAAGCGGCAGCTCGGATGAGGGCGATTCCTTTGATCCCGATGAGGATGAATTTTTCTACCGTGCCGTAGAGCTTGCGATTGAGCAGGGTGACATTGCGACATCCTCCTTACAGCGTGCCTTTAAGATCGGTTACGGCAGAGCGGCGCGCATTATTGACGGTATGGAAAGCATGGGCATCGTTGGTCCTAAGGACGGCACGAAGCCCCGAAACGTCATCATCACCAAGGAAGAGTATTACGAGATGCGCTTGCGTCACGACGAATAACCCGAAACGGAGATTTTCTCCGAGAAAGGAATTTTATGATCTATTTATTGCTTGCGGACGGCTTTGAAGAGGTTGAGGCGCTGACGCCGCTTGACCTTTTGCGCCGTGCAGGAAAAGAGGTGCGCACCGTCAGCATTACCGCCTCGCGTACGGTTTGCGGCGCGCACGGCATTTCGGTTTTGGCAGATATGACGGCAGAAGAGGTTTCCTTGCCGTGTGACGAGCTCTTGATCCTGCCGGGCGGTATGCCCGGCACGACCAACCTTGATGCTTCGCCTCTCACGGATCGCTTGATCAAGGAGGTCTTATCCCACGGCGGACGCGTCGGCGCGATCTGCGCCGCTCCCTTGATTCTCGGCAAGCGCGGGCTTCTTGCAGGGCGCCGTGCCGTTTGTTACCCGGGCTTTGAGGATGCGCTCAAGGGCGCTACAGTGCTCGACACCTCCGTCGTGACGGACGGTGCCTTCACCACGGCAACGGGTGCTGGCGTCGCCGTTTTGTTCGGGGCAGAGCTCGTTTCTCTTCTTTGCGGCAAGGATGCGGCAAAGAGCTTGCTTCGTGCGTTCCGCTATACCGATCTTCAAAACGAAAGGGAGCTGTTCTTATGAGGCGCCGAAGCGCAAAGCGCGCCTGGCTTGAAAACAGAGATCTTCTTCTGTTCCTCGTGTTTTCCGTTTCGCTCCTTCTGTTCTTCGGTTGCCTTTTGCTGATCCCGCGGGCAGAGAGCACCCCGCTTCTTCGCGGTTGTGCGCTGCTTTTATCCCTTTGCTTGCCCGCGCTTTTCTACTTGCGCAGCGAAAATGGGGAAACGTTTGCCCTTTGGGGTAGGAAAAAGCAGAAGATTTCCCCGCTTCGCCTTTTGCCCTTTGCCCTTGCCGCCCTGTTGCTCGGCGTTTTCGTGGCAGAGCTTTTCGATCTTTCCTTGGGAAAAGAGCTCCTTTTTTCCCGCTTTGCGTATGAAAACGCGTTTTCTCTTGCAGGACTTGCTTCGGCGCTCACGTATGCCTTTGCAAGCGCGCTTCTTTCCTTCGGGTTTTTGGAAAATCAGCTATCGTCGCAGGGAAGAGCGGTGTCGCTCGTGGCGCCCGCAATCGTCTTTGCTGCTCTCGCCGCCGCCCCCAAGGCAACGCCCGTGCTTTTCCTCATAGGACTTATGCTGGCTCTGTCGCAGCCCCTTTTCGGCGGACTTGCTCCGTTGCTTGGCTCGTTTGCCTTTACCGTGGGCGGTTATTTCGCTTCCGTAGGACTGTTTACGAGCGCACGGCTACCCTTCGTCACGCGCCCCGTCTTTTTGCTCGTGGCAGGACTGCTTTCGCTCATTCTTCTTTTCGTTGCGTTCTACCGCGTGCCTCTTCGCGCGGCGCTGCAAAGCAGAGTACGGACGCAAAAGCGCCCCGCCGTGTTTTGGGGAAGCTTTTCCTTGCTCGTGCTTCTTTTGTCGCTGTTTTACTCGCTTTTTCTTACAAAATGGATTGGATGAAAACAAATGGTACTTGAACAAAAACAAACGCATATTGCATATCATTGTCCCCACTGCGGCACCGCAGTGATGGGCTACGTCGGAGAGTTCGCGCTTGCCGCGGATATGTTAAAGATCAAATGTGACTGCGGACAAAGCGTAATGACGCTCACCTACACCAACGAGAAAAAAATACGCTTGTCCGTCCCTTGTCTGTTCTGCGAAAGTCCGCATCATTTCGTCGTTTCGCAGGAGTTATTCTTTGGCAGAGATATTTTCCTTTTGAGCTGTCCCTTTATGGGAATGGACGTTTGCTTCGTCGGAAAGCCCGAGCCGTTGCAAAAGGCATTAAGCGAGAGCGCCAAAACGCTCAACGAGTTTTTCGAGAAAAACGGAATGCTCCTTCCCATCAATGAAACGCGCGACGAGGATGGGGAAGAACGCCCCGAGCTCCCCGAGCTTCCCGACGAGGACGTTTACGACGTTATACATTTTCTCGTGCGGGACTTGGAAGCGGACGGCGCGATCGACTGCCCCTGCGGCACGGGTCCCTACGAAACGCTTTTGTGTGAGGGCGGCGTTCTCGTGTATTGCGAGGAGTGCGGTGCCGAGCACTTCTTTCCCGTCGAAAGCGTATCCCAGGCGGAAGCGTTTTTGTCTTTAAACGCGCTCACGCTTTCTCCCAAAGAGGATCAGACGCCGTAATAGCGAACAAGTCCGTTATAGAGCCCCCGTGCAAAAAGCACAGGGTTATCCCGTAAGAGCGCGGCGTCCGACGGATTGGTGATAAAGCCAAGCTCCATCAAAACGGCAGGCATTGGCGTGCGCCGCAAAACGTACAGCCCGGGGCGGATCAAAACCCCGCGGTTCCTTAGACCCGTTGCCTCGGTGAGCGTCGTCAAAAGCACCTCTGCGATGCTGTAAGAGGTTGTGTTTCTTGCAAAAACGAGCGCCTCGGATCCCGACACCTCGGAATTGACGGACGCGTTACAGTGCAAGGAAAGAAACAAGTCGGCATCAAAGGCGACGGCTTGCTCCACGCGCACGCGAAGGCTGGCGGCGTTGGAGTTGCCTAAAACCGTTTCCGCCGTGGGGCGGGAAAGACGCGATTCAAATTCGGGGTTTTCATCGAGCAGTGCCTTTAAGGACACGCCGATACGAAAAACGATATCCTGTTCTCTTAATCCGTTGCCCTCGGCGCCCGCATTCGGGCTTTGCGGATTGTGTCCTTGATCAATGTAAATTCGTATTGCCACGTTGCTATCCTCGCCCTTCTTTTTTATTATCATTCTATGCAGAACGGAAAGGTTTGCGCATTTGTGAAAGAATTACAACGAATACTCAGCTTTACCCGCCGTGCGCTTGAGGACTACGATATGGTCCGCGCAGGCGACAAGATCGCCGTCGGGATCTCGGGCGGAAAGGATTCTATGACGCTCCTTGCCGCGCTTGCCGCACTTCGCCGCTTTTATCCCATCCCCTACGAGCTTTGCGCCATTTCGGTGGATATGGGCTTTAAGGGGGCGGATTTTTCGCCCATAGAGCGATATTGCGAGCGCCTTGACGTCGAATATCGCGTGGTGAAGACGGATATTGCCGAGATCATTTTTGACGTTCGCAAGGAGAAAAATCCCTGCTCGCTCTGCGCAAAAAT
Source organism: Clostridia bacterium (assembly GCA_017456985.1). GTDB lineage: Bacteria > Bacillota > Clostridia > Oscillospirales > CAG-272 > UBA1740. The sequence continues at coordinate 37,167 of JAFTIH010000031.1, forward strand.
GCGGCGCGGCGTTTTGCACACTACCGCAAAGGAGATGGGCGCCAACCGCGTGGGACTGGGGCATCACTTTGACGACGCGGTGGATACCTTTATGCTCAACCTCTTTTTCGAGGGACGGATCGGGTGCTTTTCTCCCGTTTCGTATCTCTCACGCGCCGATCTGCATCTGATCCGCCCCTTGATCTATGCAAGTGAAAAGGACATTCGCTATTTCGTCAACCATAGCGACTTGCCCGTTCTCGAAAGCGCGTGTCCCGCCAACCACAACACCGAGCGGGAGCGGATGAAAAATTTGCTTGCGGAGCTTGAAAAAAGCTACGATGGGTTGCGGCACCGCATTTTTGGTGCGATGTGTCGGGGTGAGATCGACGGCTTTCGCGAGGTCGGGAAGATCCCCGTAATTTCTGACGACGAATAACAAAAAAGACGGAAAACGTCCCGCTTTGGGGTGTTAATTCCGTCTTTTCTTTTTGTGAAAATGCTTTATCCGAGGAGTTCTTTATAAAGCGTGCTCTTGGAAACACCGCGATCCTTGGCGGCGGCTTTGATGGCGTCCATCCGCCCATAGCCCTTATCCTCGTACGCTGCAACGTGTTCCTCGGGGGAGAGTGACGAAAACCACGCGTCCTCCGCGCTTTTTTTGCGCATCTTTTCGGGAAGCGCGTCCTCGCCCTCTACGATCAGCACGTACTCGCCGCGCGGCGCGTTCTCCTCGTAATAGCGGATCGCGCCCGCAAGGGTCGTGCGCATAATTTCTTCGTTTCTCTTGGTCATTTCCCGACACAGCGCGATCCGACGGTCACCAAAGGTAGCGAAGAGGTCCTCAAGCGTGGCGCGCAGCTTGTGCGGCGCCTCGTAAAAGATCATCGTACGTCCCTCGCCCGCGATCTTTGCGAGGTGCTTTTTTCTCTCTCCCGCATTAGGAGTGAGAAAGCCCTCGAAGGCAAAGCGGCTTGTTGAAAGCGCGGAAAGGGATAGCGCGTTGATCGCGGCACAGCACCCGGGAACTGCCGTTACGGGGATCCCGCGCTCGGCGCAAAGCCGTACGAGATCCTCCCCGGGGTCACTGATCGCGGGGGTCCCCGCATCCGTCACGAGGGCACAGGACGCACCGCCCTCAAGCCGCGCGGCGATCAGCTCACCCCGCTGGCGCTTGTTGTGCTCAAAATAGCTGATCAGCTCCTTGTCGTGGATCTCGAAGAAGGAAAGAAGCTTTTGCGTGTTTCTCGTGTCCTCGGCGGCGATAAGATCGACGCCTTGCAGAATTTTAAGCGCCCGCGCGGAGAGATCGGAAAGGTTCCCGATGGGCGTCGCAATGAGATAGAGCGTCCCGGGGACGATGCGGTTCTTTTCTTCATCCGCGATCATATCTTCAAAATGCGGCATAACGTGCCTCCATAATCGTTTTTAAAAGGTGGTGGGGAAGATGCCCTCGTTTAAAATGTACGTAACGTCATCACTGTCCTCGCCGTTTTCCGAGAGAATAAGAGGACGGGTGACGGCAAGGGATGGCTTGCCGCCAAGTCGCGCCTCTAAAAGGAGCATAGAGGGCTCCGCATCCCGACGCGCGTGGACGAAGGTCAGACGCTTGGGCTCAAGCTTAACCGCGCGGCAGGCACAAAGAAGGTCGGCAAGGCGCTCGGTGCGGTAAACAACGTAAAAGGCGCCGCCGTATTTTAATGCGCGAGAGGCGCACAGCGCAAAGTCGGCAATCGTACCGCACAGCTCGTGCCGTGCAATATCCTTGGCTTCGTTTTGACATTTGGCGCCGCAGGCGTCCGTCATATACGGCGGATTGGAAAAGACGGCGTCATAGCTTCCATAGCTTGTTTTTTCGGGGAAGCTCCGCACGTCCCCGAGGATGGGTGTCAGTGTTTCCTCAAGTCCGTTTAATCTTGCGTTGCGTCCGATCAGCTCGGCGTATTCCTCTTGGATCTCCAAGCAGTCTATCTTATTAAAACGCCCGCGTGCGGCAAGGAGCATCGAGATAATACCGCTCCCCCCGCCAAGCTCCAGCGCGCGGGGCGCGGGCTTTTTGGCAAAGGCGGCAAGGAGCAAAGCGTCCGTGCCAAAGGTTAGTCCATCCGTTTTTTGGATGAGCCGCAGTTTATCGTTGACCTCGTCAATGCGTTCGTTTTCTTGTAACAGCACGGGGCGTTTCCTCCTTTCTTACGATGGAAAAGAAAAGAGCTGTCGCAGCGTGCGCCAGCCCTTTACTTGTGTGCGAATTATTCCTCAACAGGAGCGCCAACGGGGCAAGCGCCTGCGCAAGAGCCGCAGCCGATGCAAGCTTCTGCATCGATTACGTACTTGCCGTCACCCTCGGTGATGCAGCTAACGGGGCACTCGCTCTCGCAAGCACCGCAGGATACGCACTCATCAGTAATTTTGTAAGCCATGGTTGTTACCTCCAAATATGTTTTGCAACTACTATTGTAGCAGTATTAGCGGAAAAAATCAAGATGTTTTTTCAAAAAAATCCGTTTTGTCACAAAAAAAGACGGGATTTTTTCTTTAGTTTGCGTCCTTTTGCGGCGCCTTGGGCTTCTTACCCTTGCCTGCGCTCAAAACGGTGACTTCGTCGCACCGATACAGCTTGGGTGCGTCGGTGCCTTCCTCGGGGCGTACCTTGATCAGCTGTAAGAGCGGACGGGTTTCGATCACGACGCCCGTGCCGTTTGGCGTTTGCACGGTAGAGCCGACGGGCGGCGTCGTTTTGAGCGCTTCCTCGTAGGATTCGTGCTCGTAGCGCAGACAGCACATCAGTCTGCCACAGCTGCCCGAGATCTTGGAGGAATTGAGGGAGAAGTTCTGCTCCTTCGCCATCTTAATGGAAACCTGTACGAAATCGGAAAGAAAGCTGGAGCAGCAGAAGGGGCGTCCGCAAACGCCGAGTCCGCCCATCATCTTTGCCTCGTCACGAATACCGATCTGGCGAAGCTCGATGCGCGTACGGAAGACGGAGGCAAGGTCCTTGACCAGCTCGCGGAAATCCACGCGTCCCTCGGCGGTGAAGTAGAAGAGAAGCTTTTGGTTGTCAAACGTATATTCTACGTCAACGAGCTTCATTTCAAGCTTGTGCTTGGCGATCTTTTCTTCGCCGATCTTGCGGGCGCGCTCCTCGGAGTCGCGGTTTTCCTCGTTGCGGCGGACGTCCGCCTCGGTAGCAATTCGGATAACGCGCTTTAGGGGTGCCACGATAGAGGAGGTTGGGACCTCCTTGTTGCCGAAAACGACGCGGGCAAACTCCATACCGCGAGTTGTTTCGACGATGACGAAATCCTTGGGCGTGATGGTGAGCGCCCCGGGATCAAAATAATACGATTTGGTAGAGTTGCGGAAGCTGACGCCCACCACGACGGTCGTTTCTGCTTTCGCGGGTTCCTCGGTAAGAGGAGCCTTTTCCATTTCTTCGTTCATAAACTATCTCACTTTCTGTGCTTCTCGCAACCGTGAGCCGAACAGTGCTTGTACGGTCGTGACGTTTGCGTTTTTTTCAATTTCTTCGAGTGCTTCTTCCGTTGCCTTCACTACCGCAAGCAATGCCACAAGCGAAATATCACGCATCGTGCTCGGTACGGCATCGGGGGAGGGGAAGAAGGTCATAGGGGGATCGTCCGTCCGTTTCAAAAGGACGAGGTCGCGAAGTGCGGTATGCAAAAGAAGAAGTGCATCGGATAGCTCGTCGCGTTTGGTCGGAAGATTGCCGATCGCGTTTAAGATGGGGGTGTAGGTGCGCGTGGAGAGCGCTTGGATCACCGAAAGCACCTCGGCGCGCTTCTTGGCTACTGCCTCGCGGCTTTGCGGAGAGAGCAGAGCAAGCGCGCTGCCGATGCTTCCTTGTGCGGCGGTAAGCAGGGTCTCCGTGTCCGTAGCGGATGCGGGGGCGGCGTTTAAGAGGGCAGGCGCCTTCTCTTTTAAGTACGCGGCGATCTCACCGGGAGAAAAGCGTTGCATCCGCACGAGCCGCGCACGGCTTCGCACAGTGGTGAGCATCGCGTCCGCGCTGGTGGTTAGCAAAAGAATCTTGATCTCGGTAGGCGGCTCCTCCATCACCTTTAAAAGGGCGTTTTGCGCCTGTACGGTCATACTCTCTGCATCTTGGAAAATATAAAATCTCTGGTCAAACTCCGTGGCAGACAGCATCGCGTCGGCGCGGACCTCGCGCACGGCTTCTACGCCGATGGTCGCCTTATCACCGCGGCTTAACACGTGTACGTCGGGGGTGAGGTTTTCTTCCACCAAATGACAAGCACGGCAACGGCGGCAGGGAAGCGGATAGGAAGGATCCGTGCGATGCTCGCAAAGGGAAGCCATCGCAAGCTCCTTCGCCAGCGTGCTTTTTCCCGAGCCCTCGGCTCCCTCGATCAGAATCGCGTGGGATAAGCGTCCCTCTTCTATGCTCTTTCCAAGGGCAAGGCGGCTTTCGCGATTGCCGAATACGGCACTTAAATACTCGCGCATTTTGCCACCTCCTTAAAATTAAGCATAATATCCTACTCTAATATAGTATAACAAAAAAATGCGCTTCTGTCAACTGCTTAATTTTTAAAATGATGAGATTTTCGCAGTTCTGGGATAAAAAAGACCTGCCGCGCGGGCAGGTCCTTCCATTTATACGGCAGGCTTGCGGATAATGAGCACCGCATCTCCCTTGCCGTCGATAAAATCCCCCGTGATGATGATCTTTTCCACGTCCGTGCGGGAGGGAATATCATACATCAAAGGAAGCATCTTTTCCTCTAAGATGGCACGCAATCCGCGCGCTCCCGTTTCTCTTGCAATCGCTAAGCGTGCGATTGCGGCAAACGCATCCTCGGAAAATTCAAGCGCGACGCCGTCTAAGGAAAAGAGCTTGACGTACTGCTTTGCAAGTGCGTTTTTGGGCTCGCGGATGATGCGCATTAAGGCTTCCTCGTCGAGCTCGTCAAGCGAAACGATCATAGGCAAGCGTCCCACCAGCTCGGGAATAAGTCCGTACTTGATGACGTCGTGTGGCGTGACGTTCTTGTAAAGGCTGTTTTTCTTCTTTTCTTCCTTCGTGTGGATCTCGCCGCCAAAGCCGATCGTCTGATTGCCGCGGCGTTGCTCGATGATCTCGGCGATGCCGTCAAAGGCGCCACCGCAGATGAAAAGAATGTTTTCCGTGTTGATGCGCAGATATTCTTGGTTGGGGTGCTTTCTGCCGCCCTGCGGAGGCACGTTTGCGATCGTACCCTCCAGGATCTTCAAAAGCGCCTGCTGCACGCCCTCGCCCGATACGTCGCGCGTGATGGAGCGATTTTCTCCGCGGCGGGAGATCTTGTCGATCTCGTCGATATAAATGATCCCGCGCTCGGCAAGCTCAATATCAAAGTCAGCCGCTTGGATCAGGCGCAGTAAAATGTTTTCCACGTCCTCGCCCACGTAGCCTGCCTCGGTCAGCGTGGTGGCGTCCGCAATCGCAAAGGGAACCTTGAGCGCCTTGGCAAGCGTTTGTGCCACGTACGTTTTACCGACGCCCGTGGGGCCCAGCAAAAGAACGTTGCTCTTTTGGATCTCAATTCCGTCCTCTGCGACCTTGTCGCTCTTCTTGCCCTTGCTCGGCAGACGCGTCAAAATGCGCTTGTAGTGATTATAAACGGCAACGGAAAGCACGCGCTTTGCGTTATCCTGCCCGATCACGTAGTCGTCAAGAAGTGCCTTGATCTCGTGAGGGCGGGGAAGTGTTTCGAGCGTCAGCGCAGGCGCCCCTTTGCCACGGGCAGGCGCTTCCGTTTCGGTATATTCGTCGATGATCTGCTGACAAGCGGCAACGCACTCGTCACAAATGCAGGTACCGTTGAGAGCGGGAATCAGGAAGGCGACCTTGGTTTCATCTCTCCCGCAAAAGGAGCAGACGTGCCTTGTTTTGTTCTGCTTATCCATAATTTCCTCTGTTTTTTAAATTAAGGTCTTTTTTCGATAACCTTATCGATCAGACCGTACTCTGCCGCCGCGTCGGCACTTAAGAAGTTATCGCGGTCGGTGTCGCGCTCGATCTCGGCAAGCGTTTTGCCCGTGCGCTCCGCAAGGATCTTGTTGAGCTTTTCGCGCGTGCGCAGAATGTGGTCGGCGTGGATCTTAATGTCGCTTGCCTGACCGCGTGCGCCGCCAAGAGGCTGATGGATCATAATTTCACTGTTGGGAAGGGCAAAGCGCTTGCCCTTTGTGCCTGCGGCGAGAAGGAAAGCGCCCATGCTTGCCGCCATACCCACGCAGATGGTGGAAACGTCGCACTTGATGAAGTTCATCGTGTCATAGATCGCAAAGCCTGCCGAAACGGAGCCGCCGGGGCTGTTGATATAAAAATGAATGTCCTTATCGGGATCCTGTGCCTCAAGGTACAGCATCTGCGCAACGATCAGAGAAGCCGTTGCATCGTTGACCTCGTCGGAAAGCATAACGATGCGGTCGTTTAACAGGCGGGAAAAAATGTCGTAGGAGCGCTCGCCTCTGCCCGTTTGTTCGATTACCATTGGTACCAAAGCCATAATTCGTTCTCCTTATTTCTATTTCGGTGTGTACTCGGTTAAAAAAGCGTGCCACGCCTATGTGAAGAAGGCGAGGCACGCAAATCATCAAGCTACGGTAATAACTGCCTTTTCCTTGACGAGCTCGACAGCCGCCTTTACCTTGAGATCCTCGGTCAGATCCTTGGGGTCGATCAGCTTCTTCACTTCGTCAACAGGTACATTATATGCCTCTGCGATGCGCTTGTATTCAGCTTCCAGATCTTTCTTAAGAACGCTCAGCTTCTCAAGCTTTGCAATCTTCTCAAGAACGAGGCGGACGCGAACCTGCTTTTCAGCGCGGGGACGCATCTGCTCGCGGATGGTGTCGAGCGTCATACCCGTGTATTTGCAGTAGGTAGCGAGATCAAGACCCTGAGCGCGCAGGTTGTTATCCATATCGCGCAGGCTGTTCTCGGTCTCTGCAACGAACATTACCTCGGGAATATCTGCTTCCATCTTCTCAACGAGGGCATCGATCAGCTTGTCCTCAACCTCAGCGTCTGCCTGCTTTTCGTTGCGCTCGGTCAGCTTTGCACGGATGTCAGCCTTGTACTCATCAAGCGTATCAAACTCGGAAACGTCCTTAGCAAACTCGTCGTCAAGCTCGGGAAGCTCGGTCGCCTTGATGGCGTGAAGAACGACCTTGAATACGGCAGCCTTGCCTGCAAGATCGCTTGCGTGGTACTCCTCGGGGAAGCTTACGTTAACGTCAAACTCCTCGCCGATGCTCTTGCCAACGATCTGCTCCTCAAAGCCGGGGATGAACTGACCGCTGCCAAGCTTTAAGTCGTGACCCTTTGCCGCACCGCCCTCAAAGAGAACGCCGTCAACGGATCCCTCGTAGTCGATCGTTACGGTATCGCCGTCCTGTGCGGCACGGTCGGTAACCTCGATGGTGCGGGCGCCGCGCTCACGAACGCGCTCGATCTCAGCGGCTACGTCCTCGTCGGTCACTGCCTTGACGGTCTTGGTGACCTCAATGCCAAGGTAGCCCTCGACGGAAACGTCGGGCTTGGTATATACGCTAGCCTTCATAACGGGTGCGTCACCCTCAAGCGACTCTACGTCAAACTCGGGACGACCGACAACGTCAAGCTTAGACTCCTTGAGTGCCGCCTCGTAAGCATCGCCAAGGCACTCGTTGATAGCATCCTCAAAGAAGATACCCTTGCCGTACATCTTCTCAACGATAGCACGGGGAGCCTTGCCCTTGCGGAAGCCGGGGATGTTCATTTTAGCAACCTGCTTGCGGTAAGCTGCCTGAACTGCCGCTTCGAAAACGTCCTTCTCGATGGAGAACTGCAGCTCGTAATGGTTCTTTTCAATTTTTGTCTTTTTGATCAGACTCATGTTTCTTTCCTCCGAAGAAAAATATGTTAATTTAATTCAAATCTTAATTATTATAAAGTAAAAAAATCAAACTGTCAAGAGTATTTTGGAAAATAATGCAAAAAAGTTAGCGAGTGGGGATCAGCTTGGGCGTGAAATGCAGAAAATCGGCAGAGGTTACGAAAAAACGGATGCCTTCCTCTTCAAATTCCATCGGCATCTCGTAATTTCCGTGCACGTGACCGAAGTAGCATTCGCGGATCCCGTATTCCTTTAAGACGGACAAGATCTCAGGGGAGCGCTTTCCCATCCATAAAACGGGAAAGTGGAGAAATACCGCGATCCTTTTTTCGGGATGCTCGGCTTGCAGCTTTTTTCCTTCCTCAAGGCTTAGCCGCAGCCTTCCCACCTCGCGTGCAACGATCTTGGCAAAATCCGTTTCGGGAGGGATGTTGTCGCAGGACGCGTCGTAAAACCAGCCGCGCGTGCCGCAAACGATCAGGTCTTCCACGACGTAAGCGTTATTATATAAAAACGAGATCGTGTCGAGCGCGTGCGCTTCCTTGAAGGCGTGAAGCTTGCGCATCGTCTGCCACCAGAAATCGTGATTTCCTTTTCCCACGATCTTTTTGCCGGGCAGAGAATTCAAAAACGTCAGATCTGCAACCGCTTCCTCCGTGCCGAGCGCCCAAGAGATGTCACCCGCAAGGATCACTGTGTCGTCGGCGCTGACCAAGGCACGCCAGTTTTTTTCAAGCTTTTCCGTGTAGCCCTGCCAGCGACGACCGAACACCTCCATCGATTTATTGGTGCTTTCGTTGAGTGACAGGTGCAAGTCTGAAATTGCAAAGACAGACATAGCGCCTCCTGTATAAAATCAGTGCGTTGGGGTAAAATGAAGGTACCCCAAGTAGGAAAGTGAGGATTGCAAAATGGAAGAAAAGAATACCTGTGGCTGTGAAAAGGCGCTGGAGGGAATCAAGTGCGATGCGCATAACTGCGTTTACAACTCGATGGGAAGCACCTGTCACGCACCTCAGATCTCCGTAGGACCGCACGATGCCAAAAAGAGCACCGAAACGGTTTGCGCGACCTTCAAGCCCAAGACCTGCTAAGCGATAGCAGGGAAGAAGCTTCGGGATCTCCCCGAAGCTTCTTATTTTTTGGCAAAGTCAATGACGGACGCGGGCATATCGGCGGCGTTCATCGTCGTATCGAAGCGGACGGTGCGCGTGCCGATATTTGCCAAAGGTGCGGGGATCTCGGCTCCCGTCAGTGCGGAGAGCTCGTCAAGGGCTTCGAGTTCCCCCGAAGCATCCTTATCCGTCAGCGCGCGGTAAACGGAGCTCGCAAACTTGAAGGGGCTTGCCGTAGAGGCGAGAATGATGGGACGCTTGGAGTCGGTCGCCGCAAGGTGTGCCTTGGCGGCGTGATAGCCGACGGCGGTGTGCGTGTCGCAAAGATAGCCGTGATTTTCATAGGCGTCACGGATCGCGGCGGCACAGTCCTCTTCGCTCGCATAGTAGCCGACAAATACGTCCTTGATTTTAGCGATTTCGTCATCTGCCAGAGAATAAACGCCTTTTTCGTTCAAATCTTTCATATAAGCCGCGGTCTTTTCTTCGCCGCAAACAAGGTAAAGAAGGCGCTCAAGATTGCTGGAAATCAGAATATCCATCGAGGGCGAGGTGGTGGTGTAGAAATGACGGTTGCGGTCGTACGTGCCGCTTGCTAAGAAGTCGGTCAGGACGTTGTTCTTGTTGGAAGCACAGATCAGCTTTTCAAGCGGAAGTCCCATCTCCTTGGCAATGTACGCGGCAAAGATGTTGCCGAAATTGCCCGTGGGGACGCAGACGTCCACCTTGTCGCCGAGCACGATCTTGCCCATCTTGACCATATCGCAATAAGCGGATACGTAGTAGGCGATCTGCGGGGCAAGACGACCCCAGTTGATGGAGTTTGCGCTCGAAAGGAAGACGCCGTTTGCGTCCAGCTCCTTGGCGATCGCGGCATCGCCGAAGATCTTCTTGACGCCCGTTTGCGCATCGTCAAAATTGCCGATGATGGCGGAAACGTCAACGTTTTTGCCCTCTTGGGTCTGCATTTGCAGCTTTTGCACGCGGGAAACGCCGTCCACGGGATAAAAGACCTTGATCTTGATCTGCTCGACGTCGCGATATCCCTCAAGAGCCGCCTTGCCCGTGTCACCCGAGGTAGCAACGAGAATGAGCGCCTCGCGGCTCTCGCCCGTCTTGCGGAGTGCGCGGGACAGCAAGCGGGGCATAATTTGGAGCGCCATATCCTTGAAGGCGCAGGTGGGACCGTGCCAAAGCTCGAGCGAAACGATCTTGCCGTCAATATCGTGAAGGGGTGCGGCGCCGCCGGGGAAGCGCTCCTCGGAATAGGCGGCACAGGTATCCTCGTGGATCTCTTGGATGGAGTAATCCGTCAGAAATTTCGCGAACACGTAGGTAGCGCGCTCCGCATACGAGCATTCGATCAGCTCTGCAAGCTCCCCGAGGGAAAGCGCGGGGATGGATTCGGGCATAAAAAGACCGCCGTCGGGAGCAAGTCCCGTCTTGATCGCCTCTGCCGCGCTGACGAGAGCGCCGTTTTTGGTTCTTGTGCTTTTGTACTGCATAGTTGGTTCCTTCCTTATGTATGATGCGTCTTAACGTGTAAAGGCGCTTTTGATGTGATGAATATGGGTTAATCGGTGCTTTTCGGTGAGATAGACCTCGATCACGTCAAAGCGAAACTGCATATTTTCTTTTTTGTGGCGATGGTAAAAGGTCGTCGCCGCGGCGATCAGATGCCGTTTTTTATCGGCGTTCACCGCGATGGCGGGTCTGCCGAAGGGCGTTTGCTCGCCGTAGCTCTGTACGCGTGTCTTGACCTCGCAAAAAACGTAATGCGTCTTGGTTTTGGCAATCAGGTCGATCTCATTTTTTCCCGAGGTAAAATTGCGGCACTCGATGCGGTAGCCGTGTCGGCGAAGATAGCGCTCGGCATATCGCTCGCCCTTTTTGCCTGCTTTTAAGTGCTTTGGCGTTTTGCCTCGCCCGCGCAGGGCGTCTTTCAGTCGCTCAAACACCGTCATTCGTCCAAAAATTTCAAAAAGGAGCGTCGGTGGATGGGCGAAGGACCGATCTTGCGCAGGATCTCCATATGGAGCGCCGTAGAATAGCCCTTATGCTTGGCGAACTGATATTCGGGGTAGGCTTTGTCATCCTCAAGACAGATGCGGTCACGCGTCACCTTGGCAAGAATGCTGGCGGCGGCGATAGAGCAAGAGATCGCGTCCCCCTTGATCACGGTTTGGGTAAAAATCGGGAAATCGCGCGCGATATTGCCGTCGATAAGCGCGGCATCCGCAGGGACGGAGAGCGCGGCAACGGCACGCCGCATCGCGAGCATCGTTGCGTTCAGAATGTTGATCTCGTCGATCTCGGCGGGCGAAGCGGAAGCGATCGCGTACGCCAAGGCGTTTTCTTTAATGGTATCAAAGAGCGCGTCGCGCTTCTTGGGCGAGAGCTTTTTGGAGTCGTCAAGCCCTTCAATTTGTAGACCCGGGGGGAGAATGCAAGCGGCGGCAACGACGGGGCCCGATAACGGTCCGCGACCCGCTTCATCCACGCCGCAAACGGCAGTATAGCCCTTTTCATATAGCGCCAGCTCAAGAGAAAAATCAGGCATATCGTTATCCTTTCGGGAACTCAAGAGAGATCCGTCCGATTTTTGCACTGCGGAATTCTTCGAGTAAGGTCTTGGCAGTTCTCGCCTCATCCACGACGCCGCCCGACATCAAGCATCCGCGTCGGCGTCCTACCGTGAGGAAAAGATCGTAAAGATCTCCCTCGTTAAGCTCCTCCTCGGAAAGACGGTAGCGCTCTGCAAAAAGAAGAGGGTAGTGCTCGCGCAGTCTGCCGCCAAGGATCATAGCGATCTCTTCAAGATTCAGGATGCTGTCCTTGATCGCACCCGTGATCGCGAGGTTTTCGCCCGTTGCCGTGTCGTCAAACTTCGGCCAAAGCACGCCCGGCATATCCAATAGCTCAAGCCCGTCCTTTGCAGTGACCCATTGCTTTTGCACCGTGACGCCGGGACGGTTCTCTGCCTTTGCCTTCTTGCTTCCCGCCATATGGTTGATGAAGGTGGATTTTCCTACGTTGGGGATGCCGACCACCATCGCACGGATGGGGCGTCCCGTCATACCCTTTGCCTCGTAGCGGGCAAGCTTCTCGGATAAAAGGGTACGGATTGCGGGCAGAAGCTTAGACACTCCCTCGCCCGTGATCGCGTCGTAGGGAAGCCACGTCTCCCCCCTAGCTTCGCGTGAGCGGACCCACGCCTCGGTTGCGACGGGGTCAGCCATAGAGGATTTGGATAAAAGCGTTAAAATCGGCTTCGTGCCGAGAATTTTTTTAATTTCGGGGTTCCGCGAGGATAGGGGGATGCGCGCATCCAGAATTTCAATGGTGAGATCGACCGAGCTGAGACATTCCTTCATCAGTCGGCGCGTCTTCGCCATATGTCCGGGGAACCATTGGATCACACCCGATGGCATAACCTTACCTGCCTTTACTTGACGATTCCAAAAGAAGAAAACGGAGCAATGCGGAAAAAGACCCTTCCCACAACGGTGCGGGTATCGACCGTTCCGAAGTCCTCGCTGTCGTAGGAAATGGGGCGGTTGTCGCCCAAAACGAAGATCTCGCCCTCACCAACGGTCAAGCGAACCGTTCGGTAGCCCGCGTATGGAACGACCGTGTACCCCAAGGAGCCGTCCGACTCGTTCAGTTTTTCGCCGTTGATAAAAACGCCGCTTTTGTCAACCAGCACCGTGTCACCCGCGATGGCGATCACGCGCTTGACGATGGCGTTTCCGCCGTCGATAGCGGGATCCTGGATGATGACGATGTCGCCGCGAGATGGCGTATAAAAGAGGTCGGAAACCAAAAGTCTGTCTCCGCTTGTCAGTGTGTTGTTCATAGAGTCGCCATCTACGACGGTGATCCGTGCAAAGACGGTAAAGAAAAGCAGAATGACGGATGCGGCGATCGCGAGAAGCTCAACGAAGCCAAAGATCTCCTTGATGGGATCCTTTTTTTCGGGGGCGTCCTTTTGTCCCTGTGTCAGGAAGTTTTCGTCCATGGTTTCCTCCTATTTTGAATGACTGACGGCAAGCGAGCCGCCAAAAAATACTTTTCATATTATTATAGCACAGTGCCGAAATAAAATCAATAGCTTTCTATGGAAAATATCCTTATTTTTTTAGTAGTTTTTTTACGTTTGGGGTTGATTTTCCCGAAGAACTGTGCTATATTGTATGGGGCAAGTCCCACAATACTATAAGACCGAAGGGCAAAAAAATGAAAAAGAACGTTGTAGTGATCGGATACGGCGGAATGGGTGGAAATTTCCACGCGGCGCGCGCTTTGAAGAGCGACGTCTTAAATCTGCTCGGTGTTTACGATATTGATGAAAAACGCTGTGCCGAGGCACAGGAAAAGGGAATTTTCGTTTACGATTCCTTGGACGCGGTGCTGGCTGACGAGCGTGTTGAGATCGTGATCGTCGCAGTACCGAACGACGACCACCTCGGCATCGTCGTGCGCGCTCTCGAAGCAGGGAAGCACGTGGTTTGCGAAAAGCCCGTAGCGCTGTCGCTTGACGAGCTGGATCAGATGATCGCGGCTTCCAAGAAGAGCGGCAAGCTCTTCACCGTTCACCAGAATCGTCGCTTTGACGAGGATTTCCGTCTGATCAAAAAGATCGTTGACGAGGGCGTCATCGGCGCTCCCTTGCGCATTGAGTCCCGCGTTCACGGCTCCCGCGGCATTCCGGGTGACTGGCGCGGTATGAAAAAGCACGGCGGCGGTATGATGCTCGACTGGGGCGTTCACCTGATCGACCAGGCGCTGCAGATCATCAAGGAGCCCATCTCTAAGATCCATTGCACGATGACCAACTATACCAATAAAGAGGTGGACGACGGATTTTATCTGACGATCACGTTTGCCTCGGGCGTGGAGTATTACGTCGAGGTTGGTACCTACAACTTCATCTCGCTCCCCCGCTTCTATATGAAGGCGGAGAACGGCTCGGCAATGATCCGTGACTGGCTGGGAAGTGCTGAGATTTCCAAGTGCAAGTATTGGTACGAGGGTGAGGTCAAGCCCGTGCAGACGGCGGCAGGTCTTACTAAAACGATGGCGCCCCGCGACATCGTTTCGACGGAGAATTTTGAGATCGAGCCCGAGAAGTTTGACGTGCACGATTATTTCCGCAATTTCTGCCGCGCTATTGACGGAGAAGAAGAGATGCTCGTCAAGCACGACGAGGCTCGTCTTGTGATGCGTGTGATGGAGCTTGCGTTCCTCTCCGCGGAGCAGGGAACGACGGTGGATTTCAGCTTCTGAAATCCTAAAAAAAACAACGAAAAAAGCGTTGCTTCGGCAACGCTTTTTTTATGGAAAAATGCAAGAAAAACGAGCAATAAAAAATCACTGAAAACGACTTTGATATTCTTCTTCTGCCTTCGATTTTCTGTCGATTTTGCTCGATTTAGACGAGCTGCCGAGGAGCTTGCGGACCAGCAAAAAGATACCGAAGAAGAGGGCGTAAAGCACCGTGAAGATCGCGACAAAAACGAGGACGACCGAGGGGGTAAGCGTCACCAGCTTCCCAGCCGCGATGAAGGTGATGAAAAAGGACAAAAGGCAGCACGCGTAGTGGCACAGAAGGTTGACGGCGCGGGGGAGTGGCATTCTGAAAAAGTAGGATGCTCCCGAGAGCACGAGCGAGAACAAAAGGAAGAGCAAATACTGTGAAAACGAGATGCCAAGCTCTCCTTCCATACGGATATAAGCGGCGATCTGCGCAACGGTAAAAAAGAGAAGCGAGATGCCAACGCAGATGGCGCAAGCGCGACCGACGAGGGTGTAAATGACGGATTTGATCTTCATAAGCTTCCTCACGACTGTTTTGATAGATCAAGCATAGCACAATTTTGGAAAAAAAGCAAGAACAAAGGCGTAAAAACATAAAAAAGCCTCTTTATTTTTCGTGGGAGCCGAGAAAATCGTAAGAAATTCGTAAATTTTGATGCAAGAAGTTGACAAACCGCTTATTTATGTTATATAATAACTTTTGTATAAGATTTTAACACGTAAAGAGGATATGACTATGACAAGACGTGAAGAACGCGAAGAAGCATTTTTGATGCTGTTCGAAAAGGAGTTTGCTCCCGAGAAATCCCCCGAAGAGATCTACGGCGACGCCAAGGATGCCCGCGACGTCGAGGACTCGGATTACATCCGCGCGGTGCTTGCGGGTGTATCGGAGCACCGCGCAGAGCTTGACGAGCTGCTTGACGCGCACGCACACGGCTGGAAGCGCAACCGTATTTCGGGCGTAGCGCGCGCCGCAATCCTTTTGGCTTGCTACGAGATGCTCTATATGGCAGACGTGCCTACCCGCGTTTCGCTGAATGAGGCGATCGAGCTGATGAAAAAATACGACGAGGACAAGGCGCGCGTTTTCGTGAACGGCGTGCTTAACGCCATTTCCCGTGACGAGCGCGTTCTTGCCAAGCGGAACGAACAGGCATGAGCGGTTGTTTCTTAGGCATTGATACGAGCAACTATACGACTTCCGTTTCCGCGTTTTGTGAAGGAGAGCTGCTCTTTAATCTGAAAGCCCCTCTTCCCGTAAAGGACGGGGAGTGCGGCCTTCGCCAGTCGGACGCGCTGTTTGCTCACGTCAAAAATCTGCCATCGCTCTTTGAAGAGGTGCGCGCGCGTTTGGGCGGTGCGCCCTTGATGGCGGTCGGCGTTTCCGCGAAGCCGCGAAATGCCGAGGGCTCTTATATGCCTTGCTTTTTGGCAGGTGTCGCCGTGGCACAGGGCATTGCGGCAAGCGCCGATGTGCCGCTGTATCACTTTTCCCACCAGTGCGGCCATTTGCGTGCGGCGCTTTATTCTTCGGGAATGGATGCGCTCGTGGACAAGCCGTTTGGCGCCTTTCACATTTCTGGCGGCACGACCGAGCTTTTGCTCGTTACGCCTGACGGGGAAGGCTTTCATACCGAGATCGTGGGCGGCACGCTTGACTTAAATGCGGGACAGCTCGTGGACCGCATCGGCGTGATGCTGGGGCTTCGTTTTCCCGCAGGACCCGCACTCGAAAAGCTGGCACAAGACTGCTCGACACCCCCCATCCGCAAGCCTGTGCGGACGAGCGACGGCTTTATCCACCTTTCGGGTGTCGAGAACCTTGCGCGCGCCGTTTTTGAAAAGGAAAAGAATGCCGCGGCGACGGCACTGTTCGTCGAGGACCATCTTGCACGCGCCGTGATCGCGATGAGCCGCGATTTTCGTGCAAAGCATCCGCTCCCGCTCGTATATGCGGGGGGCGTGATGTCCAACGCCTACATCAAAAACGCCGTTTTGGCGGCAGTG
The DNA here is from genome assembly GCA_017456985.1 of Clostridia bacterium. Classification (GTDB taxonomy): domain Bacteria; phylum Bacillota; class Clostridia; order Oscillospirales; family CAG-272; genus UBA1740. The sequence goes on from JAFTIH010000031.1 coordinate 53,491, forward strand.
GAGGACGCCCACTTTGCCGAGCCCGCCTTTTCCGCGGATAACGCGGTGGGCATCGCGCTTCTGACGGCGGAGCGCTTTCAAAAAGAATCTGCTTTGGATGCCTAAGGAGCATAAAAAAGGATAGAAAGGAGACGCGCGATGACGGCATACGGGGCGGCAACCGCCGCACTCACGGTGACCGCACTCAACACGCTCGTTCACGACGTGCTTGAGAGCAACGATATTTTTTCCCATATCGCCGTGCGCGGCGAGATCTCCAATTTCGTCCATCACCGCTCGGGACACCTGTATTTCTCCTTGAAGGATGAAGGGAGCCTCGTGCGAGCGGTGATGTTCCGCGCCGCGGCGTCCCGCTTGGCTTTTACGCCGCAAAACGGGATGAAGGTGGTCGCTTTCGCTTCCTTGACCACCTATATCAAGGATGGACAGTATCAGCTGATCGTCAGCGCGATGGAGCCCGACGGACTCGGCGCGCGTTATATGGAGTTTGAGGAGCGCAAGCGCCGCCTTGCGGCAGAGGGACTTTTTGATCCTGCACGCAAGCGTCCCTTGCCCAAGATCCCATCCCGCATCGGTGTGATCACCTCTCCCACGGGCGCGGCGGTGCGCGACGTGATCCGTATTCTCGGACGGCGCTTTCCCTTTGCCGAGGTGCTTTTATATCCCGCACAGGTGCAGGGCGCAGGCGCGGCGCAAACGATGATCGCGGGGCTTGCCTGCTTTGCCAAAAGCATTCCCTGTGACGTCATTATTTTAGGGCGCGGCGGCGGCTCTGCCGAGGACCTTTGGGAGTTTAACGACGAAGGGCTTGCTCGCGCCGTTGCCGCTTCTCCCATTCCCGTGATCTCGGCGGTAGGACACGAAAGCGATTTTACCATCTGTGACTACGTTGCCGACGTGCGCGCCGCGACCCCTTCTGCCGCGGCAGAGATCGCCGTTCCCGAAACGGCGGAGCTGCTTGCGCACTTTTCAAACCTGACGGCGCGCATGGGGCTTTTGTGCGAAAAGCGCATCAAGCGGGAAAAAGAACGGGTGCAAGCCCTTTCTGCACGGCGCTTCTTTACCGATCCCGAGGGACTTTACAGAGAACAGCGCTTGCGTCTTGATTCGCTTTCGCGCTCCTTGGAGTACGAAACGACGCAAAAGCTGACGTGCGCCCGCAGTGCGTTATCCACGGTGGGGGCAAAGCTCGACGCCCTCAGCCCGCTTTCTATCCTTGCCCGTGGCTACGCCGTCGTGACCAAGGACGGACATCTCGTCAAGCGCGCGGGGGATATTCCCGAGAACGATACGTTTTCCGTTCGCTTTGCGGACGGCGCTATCATAGCAAAAAAGATAGGAGATCTTTTCGATGACGAACAATCAAACGACTGAAATGAGCTTTGAAACGGCGCTGGCGCGCTTAGAGCAGATCGTTCACACCTTAGAGGAGGGAAGCGGGGATCTGGATGCCGCCTTGAAGGCGTTTGAGGAGGGGATTGCTCTCGTGCGCCTTTGCAGTGAAAAATTAGAGGGCGCAGAGCAAAGGGTCAAGCTGCTGCTCGCGGATGCAAACGGCGTAAGTGCCGTCCCCTTTGAAGGATAATATCGAGAGGAACGCAGGAGCTTTTTATGGATATCAAAACCAAACTGTTGGCATCTGCCGAAAAGGTGGAGAACTTTTTGAGCCACCTTCTTACCACGGATGACAAGGATATTATTTCGCTGTACGCCTCCATGCGATACAGTACGATGGCGGGCGGCAAGCGCATCCGTCCCTTCCTGACTCTTTCCGTTGCCGAAATGCTGGGCGCACGCGCGCAGGATGCCGTTTATTTTGCGGCGGCGGTGGAAATGGTACACACCTATTCCCTCATTCACGACGACCTGCCCTCGATGGACAACGACACCCTTCGTCGGGGCAAGCCCACGAACCACGTGGTTTACGGAGAAGCGACCGCGACGCTTGCGGGGGATGCGCTTCTTACGGGCGCCTTCGAGCTGATCTGTGCCGCGCCGCTTCCCGACAAGGCAAAGCTTGAGGCGGTGCGCACGCTTAGCGAAGCGGCGGGTGCCGAGGGCATGGTCGGCGGGCAAATTATGGATCTTGCCGCCGAGGAAAAGGAGATCTCTTTAGAAACCCTCTTAAAGACGCATTCGCTTAAAACGGGCGCGATGATCACCGCCTCGGTGCGTCTTGGAATGCTTGCGGCGGGTGTTACGGATGAAGAAACGCTTCACGCCCTCACAGCATACGCAAGATATCTGGGGCTTGCGTTCCAGATCGTGGACGACGTGTTAGACGCCGTTGGCGACGAGCAGACGCTGGGCAAGCCCATCGGCAGCGACAGCGAGCAGGGAAAAACGACCTTCTTGCATTTCTTCACGCCCGAAGAGGCAATGCAATACGCAGAGCGGCTGACCGAGAGCGCCAAGGCGGCGATCGCACCCTTTGCGGGGAACGAAACGCTGACCGATCTTGCGGATTATCTGCTTGCGCGACGAGCATAACGATGAGAATTGACCGATATTTGGCAGAAAACGGACTTGCCGTCAGCCGTGCCAAGGCGCAGGAGATCTTAAAAAGCGGTGCGGTCACGGTGAACGGACGTGCGGTTTGTAAGCCATCCTTCGAGGTGGCAGACGGGGACGAGATACAGCTTTTGCCCACCGACGTGACGCGATACGTCAGCCGCGGCGGACGAAAGCTCGAAGCGGCGCTCGACGCCTTCTCGCTCTCGCCGGAGGGACTCGTGGCGCTCGACGTAGGCGCGTCCAGCGGCGGCTTTACGGACTGCCTTTTGCAAAGGGGCGCCGCCTTCGTTTACGCCGTGGACGCGGGGAGCGATCAGCTTCACCCCACACTGCGGGCAGACGCACGCGTCCTTTCGATGGAAAACCAAAACGCACGCGTGCTTTCTCCCGCTATGTTTGCCCGCATACCGCATTTTTGCGTGATGGACGTTTCCTTTATCTCGCAAACGCTGATTTTGCCCGCAATCCTTTCGGTAATGACGGAGGGCGGTACCCTCATCTCGCTCGTGAAACCGCAGTTTGAGCTGGGGCGCGCGGCGCTGAATAAGAGTGGCATCGTCCGAAGCGAGAAGGATGCAAAGCGGGCGCTTAACGAGGTTTGCGCGTTTGCCAAAACGCTTGGCTACCGACTGCTCGGTACCATCCCGTCCCCCATTCGTGGCGGTGACGGCAATTTAGAATTTCTGGCGGCTTTTTCGGTGCCGTCTGTGGAGGAAAGGAGCAAAAACAATGGATAAGATCGTATTACTTCCCAATGCGGAAAAGGATGCGTCCTTTGCTTTGAGCTTAGCGACGATGGACGTTTTAAAAGAATTCTGCTCTAAAATATACACCGAAAACGAAAACAAAGAGCTGATTTCTGCGGGAGCGATTGGGTACGCGAGGGACGCGTTTCCCACCGACGCCCAGCTTCTTTTGGTGCTTGGCGGTGACGGCACGATGCTCCACGCCGCCTCTGTCGCCGTCGAGCACGATATTCCGATCCTCGGCGTCAACATCGGGCGCCTTGGATACCTCGCGGCGGTCGAGCCGAGCGAGCTTGACTCCTTAAAAAAGCTTGCGACCGATACATATGATGAGCAATCGCGTATGATGCTCAGCGTGACGGTGAGGACGAAGGATGGGGGCGAGCGTTTTCTTGCCAACGCCCTCAACGATATGGTCATCGACGGCGGCGGGCGCCTTTGCGACCTTCGCCTCTTTGAGCGAGACGGGTATTTAGACTACCGTGCGGACGGCTTGATCGTATCCACCCCCACGGGCTCCACGGCATACTCGCTTTCTGCGGGAGGACCCGTCGTGGACGAAACGATGGATGCACTGGGCGTGACGCCCGTTTGTCCGCGCTCCTTCTTTTCACGATCGCTCTTGTTTGGCGCGGATACCACGCTACGCATTCTCAATATGAGCGCGAGAGCAGACGTTCGGATTTCCATCGACGGCTGCACGGATGCCGCGCTTTCCTTGGGTGACGAGGTGATCGTTCGCCGCGCAGAGTGCCGTTTGCGCACGATCCTTCTTACACCGCGCAACCTCCTTGAGGTTTTGTCCACCAAAATGAACACACAGCATTTTTGATAGGAGTGGGGTTTATGGTACTCAAAAAAGCACGCCAGGATAAAATTCTGGAGCTGATCCGCAGAAACGAGATCCAAACGCAAGAGGAAATGCTTCTTCGCTTGAAGGAATGCGGATACGAGGTGACGCAAGCCACCGTTTCGCGCGATATTCGCGAGCTTAATCTGATCAAAAGCATTTCGCCGCGCGGCGTCTATTGCTACGCGACGCCCCCAAAAAAGGAGAGCGCCTCTGCGCGCCTCGGCAACGTGGTGACGGATTCCGTGACGACGGTGGACGCGGCGGGGAACTTGGTCGTCGTCAAGACCTACCCGGGACTTGCTTCTGCCGTTGCTGCCTATATCGATTCGCAAAACCTTCCCGAGCTTCTCGGGACGATCGCAGGGGACGACGCTGTGTTCGTGGTCGTCCGTGACGCGTCGCGTGCCGCGGCGTTTTGCGAGAAGATCAGAGGAATGCTCCGCAAGGGAGAAAAATAAAACGGTCGGGTCAACCGAAAAAAGGAGGGAAGCGGATTGCTTTCATCACTTCACATCGAGAATATGGCTGTCATTCGCTCCTTGAACGTAGATTTTGACGCGGGGTTTACCGTCATCACGGGTGAAACGGGTGCGGGTAAGAGCGTGATGATGGAGAGCCTTCATCTGCTTGGGGGCGGCAAAGCCGATCGCGAGCTGATCCGTCACGGCGAGGAAAAGGCAAGCGTCAGCGCGCTCTTCGCGGCGCTTTCTGCCGATACGGTGACACAGCTTGCTTCTCTTGGCGTCGATACGGACGACGAAGGATGCCTTGAGCTCCAACGCATCGTTTCCATAGACGGAAAGAGCATCGCCCGCTTGAACGGCAGAACGGTGAGCCTTTCGCTGCTCAAAGAGGTCTTTCCGCTCTTGCTTCATATCCACAGCCAGGAGGACAGCGGCTTTTTGCGCCGCGAGGGAAGCGAGCTTACGGTGCTCGACACCGCGTCGCATAACGAATCTGACAGGGAAGCATACGGCGCTCTTTATCGCCGCCTGACGGAGATCAAGGGGGAGATTTCCCGCTTGCAAATGGACGAGAGCGAAAAGCTCCGCACCCTTGAGATGCTTCGCTATCAGCTTGATGAGATCGACGGCATCGCGCCCGAGGAGGGCGAGGACGAGCGTCTTTTTGATGAAAAAATCAAATTAAAGCATTCGGAGAAGATTGCAAAGCAGACCTCCTTTGCCTATCGCGCCTTGCGCGGTGCGGAGAAGGGAAACGCGCTCTATATCATTGACCGCGCCTCTGCCGCGCTCCGCACGGTTGCCGACGTCTTACCCGAAGCAACCGCGCTTGCCGATTCGCTTGACGCAGAATACGAAACGCTTTACGACTTGGCAGAGCGGATCGCGTCTGCGGGTGATATGGGCGAGGGCGACCCCACCGAGCGGCTTGACGCGGTAGAAACGCGCTTGTCTGCCCTCGAAAAGCTTATGAGAAAATACGGCGGAAGTCTGCCGAGAGTTTTAGAATTCGCGAAGGATGCCCGTGAGCGCCTTTCGGTCATCGAGGGGGCGGATGCGCGCATCGCCGATTTGCAAAAGGAATACGACGCGCTGTACCTCACGGTATGCGAGGCGGCAGAGCGCTTGCACGAGAGCCGCGAGAAGACGGCGAAAATGTTTGAAGCAGAGATCGCCGCCCGCTTGCGCGAGCTCGATATGCCGCGCGCGGAGTTTTCCGTTCAGATCGAACGAAGACGCGACGGCGAGCGCTATTTGCTCACGGAGCGCGGCTTTGACGAGGTGACCTTCCTTGCGGCGGTTAACGTCGGGGAGCCCTTTATCCCCATCGCACGCTCGGTTTCGGGCGGTGAGATGGCGCGCATTATGCTTGCCATCAAGACGGTGATCGCCAAGCACGACGGCTTGCCCACCATCGTTTTCGACGAGGTGGATACGGGCGTTTCGGGAAAAACCTCCCGTAAGATCGGCTTTTCCTTGTTAGCCTCTGCAAAAAGCGCCCAAGTCATTTCCATTACCCATTCCGCGCAGATCGCTTCGCTTGCGCACAGGCATTTACTCGTATATAAGGAAGAGCGTGGCGGAAGAACGGAGTCCTCCGTCCGTCCGCTAACGGGAGAAGAGCGCGTGGGTGAGCTTGCGCGCATCCTTGGCGGAATTGCCGTGACGGAGGCGCAAAAGCAGGCGGCGCGCGATATGCTTTCTGGCAAGGATCTGTAACGAAAGCCGTCTAAAATGCATATACTTTCCGTATCAGCATTTTCCTTGTGAGGTGTGAGTATGGAAAAAAGCCTGCGTGAATTTTGCTTAAAGGAGCGCGTTCCCGCGCTTTGGAACGCTTCTCTTTCCGACTATACGTCTTTTCATATCGGCGGCGCGGCGGATGCCTTTTTGCTTCCCGAAACGGAAGCGGCGTTTGTAAAGCTGCTTGCCTTTTTGAATGCGTCGGGGCGTGCGTTCCGTGTGATCGGGAACGGCACGAATCTGCTCTTTTCCGATCGGGGCGTTCGCGGCGTTATCGTTTCTACGCGCCATATGCGCGGCGTTACGGTGCGCGGGCGATGTGCCCGAGCGTCTGCGGGACTGCCCTTAAACGTTTTGTGCTGCGCGCTGGCGGAAGCGTCGCTTGGCGGTATGGAATGCCTGTATGGGATCCCGGGGACGGTGGGCGGCGCACTCGTGATGAACGCGGGCGCCTATGGGGCGGCAATTTCGGACACTCTTTCCTACGTTTCTCTGTATGACCGTGAAGAGAGGGCTGTAATCTCGCTACCCAAAAAGGAGCTTTCCTTTTCGTATCGCAAAAGTCTTTTGCAAAGGGAGCGGCGCTATACCGTTCTTTCGGCGGAGTTTTCTTTGGAAAGCAAAAATTCCGAAGCGATCCGCGGTGAAATGAAGCGCGTGCTTTCGCGGCGAATGGAAACCCAGCCCACCACCCTTCCGAGTGCGGGAAGCGCCTTTCTGCGACCCGAGCGGGGCTATGCCGCCGAGTGGATCGAGCAAGCGGGGCTTTTGGGCGCACGGGTCGGCGGTGCCGCCGTTTCCGTCAAGCACGCGGGGTTTATCGTCAATCTCGGCGGTGCTACGGCAGAGGACGTCCGCACCTTGATTGCGCAAATTCAAAACGAGGTCGAGCGGCGCTTTGGCGTATTGCTCGTTCCCGAGATCGAATACATTGATGAGGAAATCACGGTATGAGCTTTCTTGACACAATCAAAAGCGAAATGATAGAAAACGCGTCGCGCACGCCGTGCTGTCGACGAACGCTTTTGCTTGGTATGCTTTCTGCGCGCGGTACGCTGGAAGACGGCGACGTCCTGACGCTTCGCTTGCCGCACGAGGGCGCGGCTTCGTTTGCTAAGACCCTGATCAAGGAACAGTTCGGGCGACAGGCGGAGCGCGTGCCGATGCAAAACGGCGGCAGACAACACCTGCTCACCTTTCAAAGCGTTTCTGCCGCGAGATTTCTTAAAGATTTAGAAGAAAAGTTTTTGTCCTCGCCGCTTTCCAAGCCGTGTGCACACTGTGCGTCGGCGTATTTGGTCGGGCTTTTTCTTGCGGCGGGGCGCATTACCGACCCTCAAAAGGCGTATCACCTTGAGCTTTCGCTTGGGGAGCGCGCCGCGGCGTTTATCCCGTTTTTATCCGCGGAATACGGATTTGTTCCGCGCCTAGCAAAAAGAAAAAACGAAACGCTTCTTTACGTTAAAAACTCCTCGGCGATCGAGGAAATTATGACTTGGCTGGGCATCAACGATGCGGCGTTCCTGTTTATGAATTGCAAGATCGAAAAGGAATTCCGTAACGAAGCCAACCGCAGAACGAATTGCGAGGCAGGGAATATTACCCGCTCCGTCAATGCGGCGGCAAGGGTTCTTGCGGTGCTCAGACGCTTAGATGCCGCAGGACGGCTCTCCTCGCTCCCCGAGGAGCTGGAGGCGATCGCCCGACTGCGGTTAGAAAATCCCGAAGCAAGCCTTACACAGCTTGCGGCGATGACCTCGCCCCCCCTTACAAAATCGGGCGTGCATCATCGCTTACAAAAGGTGATCGAGCTGTCCGAGCGGCTTTTTGGCGGCTCGGACCAAGAATAAAGGACAAGCACGAAAGAAAGGAGTGATCAGGATGGGGCGCTTTGCGCATTTACACGTCCATAGTGAATATAGCTTGCTTGACGGCGCGTGCCGCATCTCGGACCTTCCCAAGGCGGCGAAGGCGGCGGGGCATACGGCACTTGCCCTGACGGATCACGGTGTGCTTTACGGTGCCGTCCGCTTTTATAAGGCGTGCATCAAGGAGGGCGTTAAGCCCATCATCGGATGCGAGGTCTACGTGGCGCGCCGCACGCGTCACGATAAGGAGGGGAAGCGCGACAGCTCGGGCTACCACCTCGTCCTTCTCGTCAAAAACGAAGAGGGATATCGCAATCTCATCCACATGGTCTCTCTCGGCTTTACCGAGGGCTTTTATTCGCGCCCCCGTATCGATATGGAGCTTTTGCGCGCTCACAGCGCGGGTCTTATCGCCCTTTCCGGGTGTGTTGCGGGAGAAATTCCGCAAAGGATCCTCGACGGTGACCTTGTGGGCGCAAAGGAAACGGCTTTGCTCATGCAGAGCATCTTTGAGCCCGACAGCTTCTATCTTGAAATCCAGGATCACGGCATCGAGGAAGAAAAAACGGTGCGCGACGCCATCCGAGAGCTCTCGCGCGAAACGGGCATTCCGATGGTGGCGACGAACGACGTGCATTATATTTCCCGCGCCGATGCGGATATGCAAGCCGTCTTGATGTGTATTCAAACGGGAAACGTGCTCTCGGACGGGCGTCCGCTCGGCTTTGAGCGCGACGAGTTCTACTTTAAAAGCACCGACCAGATGGAGCGGCTTTTTGCCGACTACGAGGGCGCCGTTGCCAACACAGCGCGCATCGAGCAGATGTGCTCCTTTGATTTTGATTTCGGACATTTTAAGCTTCCCGTTTTCCCTTTGGAGGGAACGACGCCTCGCGAGGAGCTTTCCCGCCTTGCCTTCGAGGGCTATTCCCGTTTTTTGAAGGAAGGAAAGCTTGACCTTTCTCGTCACACGAAGGAAATGTACCTTGAGCGGATGAACTACGAGCTCTCCGTCATTCACGAAATGGGCTTTGATGAGTATTTTCTCATCGTGCGCGACTTCGTGGGATACGCCAAGGAGCACGATATCCCCGTCGGACCCGGGCGTGGCTCGGGTGCGGGTAGCCTCGTGGCGTATTTCGTGGGCATCACGGACGTGGATTCCCTAAAATACGATCTGCTGTTCGAGCGCTTTCTTAACCCCGAGCGCATTTCGATGCCCGATTTTGATATTGACTTCTGTTATAGCCGCCGCGACGAGGTGATCGAATACGTGAAGCGCCGCTACGGTGAGGACCACGTGGCGCAGATCGTTACCTTCGGTACGCTTGCCGCACGCGCCGCCGTGCGCGACGTCGGCAGGGTTCTCGGGATGGCATACCGTGACGTGGATGAGATTGCGAAATCCATTCCGCACGAGCTGGGTATCACCATAAAGCAAGCCCTTGAAAACAAGGATCTGCGCGCAAAATACGAGGCGTCCGACGAGGTGCGCCGTCTTCTCGATATCTCGATGGCGATCGAAGGGATGCCGCGCCACGCCTCGACCCACGCGGCGGGCGTTGTGATCACCGAGCATCCCGTTTCCCATTACGTTCCGCTTGCCGTAAACGGCGAGAGCATCGTGACGGAATACGATATGGATGCCGTCAGTGAGCTCGGGCTTGTCAAGTTCGATTTTCTCGGCTTGCGGTATCTTACGATCTTAAAGGATGCGGAAACGCAGATCAAGGAAACGGACCCCTCCTTTTCGCTGGATGCAATACCCGTGGACGATGCGGCGACCTACCGTATGCTCGCCGACGGCGATACGGCAGGCGTGTTTCAGTTAGAGTCGGGCGGTATGCGGCAGATGCTGATGCAGCTAGTCCCGTCCTCGCTTGAGGAGATCACGGCGGCGATCGCTTTGTACCGCCCGGGACCGATGGAATCCATCCCCACCTTTATCGCGCGCAAATTCGGTAAGGAGCAGGTCACGTACGACCTGCCGCAGATGAAGGAGATCCTTTCCGTCACCTATGGCTGTATCGTTTATCAAGAGCAGGTCATGCAGATCTTCCGTGCCCTTGCAGGGTATTCGCTTGCCAGAGCCGACCTCGTTCGCCGTGCGATGTCCAAGAAAAAGGCGGACGTCTTGGAAGCAGAGCGCGAGCGTTTCCTCTCGGGTGCTGCGGAAAACGGGATCGACCGCGCGCTTGCGGGCAAGATCTTTGACGAAATGGCGTCCTTCGCCAATTACGCCTTCAACAAGAGCCACGCGACGGCGTACGCGATCACGACCTACCGCACCGCGTATTTGAAAAAGCATTATCCTGCGGCGTATTTCAGCGCGCTGCTGACCTCCGTTTTCGGCTCCCCCACCAAGGTGGCGGAGTATATCGTGCAGGCGCAAAAGCGCGGGGTGCGCGTTTTGCCGCCCGACGTCAATGAAAGCCGCGTTTATTTCCACGTGGTCGGGAAGGACGTGCGTTTTGGACTTTTGGCGCTCAAAAACGTGGGCGTCCGCTTCGTGGAGCAACTGATCGAGGAGCGGGAGCAAAAGGGGCGCTATCGCAGCTTTTCCGACTTTCTCTCCCGTATGGCGGACGGCGAGCTTGGCAAGCGCCAGGTGGAAGCCCTCATCAAGAGCGGCGCGTTTGACTCCTTCGGCGTTTATCGCAGTCAGCTCCTTTCGGTGTATGAGGAGGAGATCGACGTGCTTCTCGGCAAGCGTCGAAGCAATCTGGCAGGACAGCTTGATATGTTTTCCGCGCTTGGCGGCGATGGGGGAGCAGGGGACTGCTCATATCCCGATATTCCCGAATTCACCACCAGAGAGCTGCTTCTTTTGGAAAAAGAGAGCTCGGGAATGTATTTTTCGGGGCACCTTCTTGACGATTACAGCATCGATATCGCAAGCGGCAAAACAGACTCGCTCGGCGATATTACCGCGGACCTTGAGGAAGGGGCGGAAAACCCCCGTTATCGGGAAGAGAGCCGCGTTTGCGTTTGCGGTATGATTACTGCGAAAACGGTAAAAAATACGAGGAGCGGTGCGCCGATGGCGTTTTTGACCTTGGAGGACCGCTATGCGGAAATTGAGGTCATCGTTTTCCCCAAGCAGCTTTCCGCCTATACCGATCTGCTTTTAACGGACACGGCGGTCCGTTTAACGGGGAGCCTCACGGTGCGCGAGGACGAGGGCGTCAAGCTTATTCTCTCCTCTGCCGAGCTTTTGAAAAGCAACGCACAAATGCGCACTTCCACGGCAGAACCGACGGAAAAGAAGACTGCCGCTGCCTCGGCGTGCCTTTATTTGCGCGTGAGTGCTTTAGATTCCCCCGTAACGAAGGAGGCACTTGCGATCCTTCGCTTCTCAAAGGGCGACGTTCCCGTGCTTTTGTACGAAAGCACGAGCGGGAAAAAGGTCAGCCCCAAAAACGTAAAAATCGCGCCGAGCGATCGGCTTCTCGGCGCTCTTCGCGCGCTTCTTGGTGAGGAAAACGTTGTTTTCCGTCAGGGAACGTAAAATAAACATTTGTAAAAGGAGAACGTAATATTATGAGTCCCGAACTGATCACTATACTCTTGAACGTTGCCATGGTCGTGGCGATCCTGCTTCCCGCGCTTCGCGGGTACGGACGAGGCTTTGTCAAGATGACGTTACATCTGTTCCGTTTCGTGATCGCCTTTGTTCTTTCGTCCATATTCGCCAAGCCTCTTGGCATCCTTTTGAAGGATAAATGGCTGGGTGATAAGTTTTATAATACCATCTACGAGGCACTGCATTCCTCGGTCGAGCAGATCACGGGCGGTGAATCCATGGTAAACGCGCTCCCTGCAGGTATTCGCGCCATCTTGGAAACGTTTGGCGTTGACGTGGGAGCCGAGGCGGAGAGCGCCGTTGCGAGCGGGGAAGCGATGATCGAAACCTTTTCCGCAAGCATTGCCGACAAGCTTTCCAGCTTCGTGGGTGTGGCGATCGCCTTCATTGGTTTGTTCTTGATCTCGCTTCTCGTGCTTTCGCTTTTCTCGGGTCTTCTTTCTGCTCTCGTAGAAAAGCTTCCCCTGATCGGAACCGTCAATAAGCTTCTCGGCTTCGCCTTCGGCGCTCTGATCGGTGTGATCGTTGCTTGGCTTTTGGCACAGCTCATCGTTACGCTTCTCGTGACCTTTACCGAGGTGGACTATTCGGGCGCTGTGCTTCTCAACTTCTTCCACGACATCAGCCCCATTCGTTGGCTCTTGCAGCTCTTATCGGGAGTATGCACTTAAACATCGGATAATTTTTCGTCATTTTTCGTAATTTCGCAAAGGTAATTTTTTATGGATAACAGAGTAAGAATGTGTAGCCGCTGTCACAAGCGGATCGCGGTCGTGTTTATGACACGGATCGAAAACGGCGAGACCAAGCAAGAAGGGCTTTGCCTTGTTTGCGCGAAGGGTCTCGGCATCAAGCCCGTCGACGATATGCTTGAAAAAATGGGAATTTCCGAAGAGGATATCGACCGTATGTCGGGCGATATCGAGAATATGCTCGACAGTATGCTCCCCGATAACGTCGGGGACGAAACGGAGGACGGCGGCGCTCCTGCCATCAATTTACCCTCGTTTTTTCAAAATATGGGTTTCCCTATGCCGAACGTCGAGAGAAGAAAAGGCGGCGCCAAGGGACAAAAGAAGGGTGCCGAGCAGGAGAAAAAGTATAAGTTCCTCGATACCTATTGCCGCAATCTCACCGAGCGCGCCCGCGAAGGAAAACTCGACGCGATCGTAGGACGGGAGCGCGAATTGGATCGCGTGATCCAGATCCTTTGTCGCAGACAAAAGAACAACCCCTGCCTGATCGGTGAGCCGGGTGTAGGTAAGACGGCGATCGCCGAGGCGCTTGCCCAGCGGATCGTCAAGGGCGACGTGCCGTATCGCCTGCGCGGTGCGCAGATCTATCTCGTCGATCTGACCGCCATCGTTGCGGGGACGCAGTTCCGCGGTCAGTTTGAGTCGAGAATTCTCGGACTGATCAACGATGTCAAGGCGGCGGGAAACGTGATCCTCGTGATCGACGAGGTGCACAACATCGTCGGCGCGGGCGACGCCGAGGGCAGTATGAACGCGGCGAACATCTTAAAGCCCGCCCTGTCCCGCGGTGAAATTCAGGTGATCGGTGCCACCACGCTCCAAGAATACCGCAAATATATTGAAAAGGATTCCGCGCTTGAACGCCGCTTCCAGCCCGTCACGGTGGAGGAGCCCTCGGTAGCGGATACGATCCGCATTTTGGAGGGGATCAAGCACTACTACGAAATTTATCACGCCGTCCGCATTCCCACGGAGGTCGTGCGTACCGCCGCGATCCTTTCGGAGCGGTATATTACCGATCGGTTTTTACCCGATAAAGCCATCGACCTTCTCGACGAGGCGGCGGCACACGTTTCGCTGTCCTCGGCAGACCTGAATGAGCGCCGTGCTCTCGTAGATGATATGAAGGCGCTCGCCGCCGAGAAGGAGCGCGTGGAAGGAAAGCTTGCCGAGAGCGAAGCCGAGGCGCAAGAAGGACTTTATAAGGCGCTTGCCGACATCAAGGCACGCGAGCTTCAGCTTTCCGAGCGCAGAGGCGTTTTGGATGCCCGCTGTGAGCAGATTGCCTTGACGCCTACCGATATTGCCGACGTTATCGAGATCTGGACGGGTATCCCCGCCTCGAGCATCGGCGTGGACGAATACGAGCGCCTTGCGGGACTGCGTGCGCGCATCCTCTCGCGGATCGTGGGACAGGATGAGGCGGTAGATGCCGCCGTTCGTGCCATCAAGCGCAAGCGCGCGGGTGTTTCCTATCACCGCGCCCCCGTGTCCTTCATTTTCGCGGGACCTACGGGTGTCGGAAAAACGGAGCTCGTCAAGGTGATTGCCGAGGATCTGTTCGAGCAACCCGACAGCCTGATCCGTTTAGATATGTCCGAATATATGGAAAAGCACGCGGTGTCGCGCATCATCGGCGCCCCTCCCGGCTACGTCGGCTTTGACGAGGCGGGACAGCTGACCGAAAAGATCCGCCGTCGCCCGTACAGTGTGGTGCTTTTTGACGAGATCGAAAAGGCGCATCCCGACGTTCTCAACATTCTTTTACAGATCCTTGACGACGGTACCGTGACCGATGCGCACGGCAAAAAGGTAAACTTTGAAAACACCGTCATCGTGATGACGACCAACGCGGGCTCGGAAAGCGCCTCTGCCATCAGCGGCTTTTCCGTCCGTCCCGACGAGGGCGCCAAGGATAAGACGGAGCGCGCGCTTTCGCAGTTCTTGCGCCCCGAATTCCTCAACCGTGTGGATGCGGTCATCACCTTCCGCCATCTTTCGCGCGAGGACTTCGTCAAGATCGCGGAAATTCAGCTTGGAAAGATGAAGACGGCGCTTGCAGAGCGCGGGATCACGCTTTCCTATACGCCCGAGGTGCTCGGCGTTGTTGCCCAAGCATCCTATTCCGAAAAATACGGTGCCAGAAATATGCGCCGCTATATCCAAAAGGAGATCGAGGATCCCCTTGCCGAGCAGATGATCGAGCATCACAAGGACACCGTGACGGAGGTTTCGCTCTTCGTACAGGACGGTGCGCTTGCGATCGTTTGCCGATAAAAGATGACTTGCAGTTTGATTGATACAAGAAAAGGAGGTGCGTGCCGTGCATAAAAAATATGCCGAACAAAATACGGCACGAATGGAGAAGATCCTGAAAAGCTCCGCGCAAACGGGACTTACCGAGCAAGAAGCACAGCGCCGTCTTCAAAAAGACGGAAAAAACGCCGTTCTTGCGCCCTCTAAAAATGCCGTTGCATCGACCCTTGGCGGTGTATTAAAAAACGGAACGTTGCCGTTTTTCGCGCTCATCCTGCTTCTTTGTGCTTCCGCCTTGGGAAAAGACATCCTTTTGCCGCTCGGCATTTATCTGTTTTTCCTCGTCGCCTTCCTGCTTCTTTCGCACAGAAGACGGCAGTGGAGCCTTGCGCATCAGCGCGCGACACTGCCCTTGGTCAAGGTCTTACGCGAGGGAAAGCATCTGCACCTTTCTCCCGAGGACCTCGCGGTGGGTGATCTTTTGGAGCTTGCCGCGGGTGACGTTCTTTATACCTACGCGCATATCCTTTCCGACGAGCCGATCACGGCGTTTTGCAAGAGAGAGGGGAAGGGGGAGCTCTTTTTAAAGCACGGTGGCGATTGCTTCGATGAAACGGACGAGCCCTTTAATTCCTTGCGCCCGGGTGACGTCGTGCGCGAGGGGAGGGCGCGCGCCTTCGTGTATGCTCTTACCCCCACACCCGTTTCCCTCGAAAAGCCGCAGGCGCAAACGGTGGATAACCACGGAAAAATGTGCAGTCTTGCTTCCCGCATTTGCTTCGTTTTCGTCTTTTTGATGCTGGCTGTCGCCTTCCTGCGCGCCTGCCTTTCCTCGGATACTACCCTCCTTTGCGACACGCTTTTGCTGTCGGGATCCCTTCTTGCTACGGCAAGCGTAGTTTTTCACCCCGTGCTGTTTGACTTGCTCTTTTTTATACGGAATAAAAAGAACAAAGCGGAGCACGGCGGCTCCTTTGCCTCCGTTGCCGATGCGGAGCTTTTGACTGAGGCAGACAGCTTCGTGCTTTCCTCTCGTTCGATGTTCCGCTCTGCGCAATACGTTACGAAGCATTTTGAAACGGCAAGCGGCAAACGGATTTCCGATCAAAAGAGAACGACGGTCGAGCTTTCGCTCATTGCCGACGCACTTTGTGCGACCGAGAAAAAATGCGAGCTTTCCTTGCGCGAGCAAGCACTTTACGGCTTCAGCGTAACGCGCACGACGGTTCGCTCTCTTACCCTTTACGCAAAAGCGACGACGGATGACTACACGCACGCCTCCTTCCACGGTACGGCTGACGGAAAGCCTGTTTCTCTCGTTTGGGGGAAGGCGGATGCGCTGATCTCAGAGCTCAGTTATTTCTCGGAGGACGGAAAAACAAGGCTTCTTGACGCAGGCTCCAAGCGCGATATGTTAGAGGGCGTCGAGCGGCTTTCGACCCACGGATACAGCGTTCTTGCGTTTGCGGAAACGCAGGTCAGAAATACGCCCGGCGGCATCGTGGCATCCTTTCCCGATTTGAAGCTCCTCGGCTTTTTTGCCCTTCGTAAGGCGTCGGACGAGCAGGCGGAGCGCACCCTTCTTTCCTTGAAGGAAGAGGGAAAAAAGGTCTTCTTTATTCACGACGGCGAGAGTGCGGATTGGCTCCGCCAGGAGATCCGTCTTCTTTCCGGCGTTCCCGTTTTGGACGGTAGAGCGGAATCCTTCCGCGACGAGCTTGGCTGTTTCGTATCGGACGAGGAGCTTTCCTTTGCGATCGGAACGCATCTGACCTCGTTACAGCGCGCGCAGGTCGTTCAGGCGCTTGAGGGTCGCGGATATCGCGTTGTCGCTTATGGAGAGAGCTTTGAAGATCACCGTATGATGTGCGCGGCAACTGCAGCGATGGCACCGCTCAAAAAGAAAGAGAACGCCGCGCCCATCGTTATGCGCAAGGCGTCGTTACACTGTGAGGAGCATATTTCCGCCCAAGTGGATTCTGTGCAAAGCGCGTCCAAAATGCTTGGTGGCTTTGGCGTCTTAACGGCGTTCCTTTGTGCTTCCTTGCTCGGCAGAAGCGTGCTGGCGTTCCTCGGCGTATGCTTCGGGGTCGGCCTTCTTCCCGTCGCGTATTATATGATAGCGGGAATCGTGTTCGATCTTTTGGCGTTTTGGTGCTATGCCAATTCCTCACCCAAGGAGAATTACGGCGGTTGGAAAACGCTTTTACACGAAAATATCGAGAACGCCAGCCTGTTCGTGGGCTTGGTGTTCGGCTCCCTCGTTACGGGAATCCTTGCCGTAGTGATGCAAATGAACGCTTCGCACTTTGCCTTTGACTTGGAAGCATTCGTGCTTTTCAGCCTGCTTTTACTGATGAACGTCGGAATGTGGCGCTTTTCCTCCGCCCGTCATTCGGCAAGCACGCTGTTGTTCCCGTTCGTTTCCGTTTCGCTTTTGTCCCTTGCCTTCCTTGCTCACCTGTGGAGCGGGGGCGTGTTTGGATTTTCCATGCGGCCCGAGATGTTTTTCTGGGCGCTCTTTCCTACCGCCGCTCTGCTCGCGACGGGAATTGGTACACAAGCATATTTAAACTATAAAAATAAAGACCATCAAAGTGATGAAAAGGAGAAGTTATGAGCGAATGTAATCATGATTGTAGCACTTGCAAGAGCAAGTGCGGGGAAGCGGGAGCTGCCGCAAACCCCTTCTACGTTGCCCCCAACGCCCTCAGTAGCGTCAAGCACGTGATCGGTGTCGTCAGCGGAAAGGGCGGCGTCGGTAAGTCCATCGTTACCTCGATGCTTGCGGTTGCAATGCAAAGAGCAGGGTACAAGTGTGCCATTTTGGATGCGGATATTACGGGTCCCTCCATTCCGCGCGCCTTTGGTCTGCGCGACGTGGAGATCACGGGCACCGAGGACGGTATGATTCCCCCCACCTCCAAAACGGGCATTGAAATTATGTCCTTGAACCTTCTCGTGGATGACGAGGCGAAGCCCGTCGTTTGGCGCGGTCCCGTGATCGCGGGAACGGTCAAGCAGTTCTGGAGCGACGTCATCTGGAACGACGTGGACTATATGTTCGTGGATATGCCTCCCGGAACGGGTGACGTTCCCCTGACCGTTTTTCAGTCCCTGCCCCTTGACGGCATCGTGATCGTCGGAAGCCCGCAGGAGCTCGTTTCGATGATCGTGGAAAAGGCGGTCAATATGGCTAAGCTGATGAACGTCCGCATCCTCGGTCTTGTCGAGAATATGAGCTATTTTGTTTGCCCCGATTGCGGAAAGAAGATCTCCGTTTACGGCGAAAGCGGCATCGACCGTCTTGCCGAGGAGCACCAGCTTCCCGTGATCGAAAAGATCCCGATCGATCCCCGCCTTGCCCATATGTGCGATACGGGTACCATCGAGCTGATGCAGGACACCTATATGCAAAACGCTGTGAAAGCCCTTTGTGAGCTTGAAGGCAAATAAAAAAGAAGCGCCCCTCGTCGATGACGAGGGGCGCTTGCGTTTGGTTTGTTTTATTGGATATATCGCTCCGTGATATCGAGAAGCCCCTCAAAGTGGGGAAGCACACAATCCTTGTTTTCAAAGATTTCGGATTGATATACGAATTTTAGATCGAAATTTTTGTCGAGCTGCTCAATGTTAAAATAGACAGCATTCTCATGGTTTTCAATTAATCCACTAACGACCGTAATTCGTCGGAAAAATTCAACGTCGACCAAAACGGCCTCGATTTGTCCGACAAAAGAAGGAAGCGGGGTGCTTTCTATCAAGGAGCGCTTAATTTCGTAAAGCTCCTTTTGTGTTCCAAGGGTATCTTTTCTTGTTCTTAAAGCAAAGAAAAAGAGACCAAAGATTGTTGGAAGCTCCAAAAAACACAAAAGCGAAAAATACGTCCAATCCCGATTGGTAAAGTCAGAAAATTCCTTGGATTCTCCTATAAAAGATACGGCTATAATGATCCAAAGAAAAGCGAGTGCGATCATGCAAAAGATTAAAATAAGGTTTTTGTTCAGGGTATTCTTGCGCTCGTTTGCCTTGGCTAGAGTGTCTTCCGTAACGGGACGGGGAGAAAAGGGAAGCTGTTGCTTGATATAGGCGCTGATCTGATAAGGATTCTTTAATCCCATAATATTGTATTTCTTGTCATTGAAAACAATGTACAAGGCGTCTACCTGTGCCATCGTGAAGACTACGTCCGAAAGATTCTTCTCGATTTGCCTGAAAAAGCCAAATCTGCCGATGATCTTACCGTTTTGCACTGTCAAAAACGCTTTAAAATTGTAGAGAAGCGGAATGACACCAAAAGCGCAAATAATTGCAAGCACGGTATATAGAACAGCGATGTCAGCGTCACCGAGCTTTCCTTGGGTGAACATATAGAGAAACAATACGGCAAACAAACAAGTTAAAATAAAGAAAACAAAGAATAAGATGTAATGTGTCTTTTTGAAAACTGCGGCCAATCTATTTTCCTCCTAACGGCAACTTGACTTTATTTCATTATAGCATAACCAATTTAAAAAGTAAAGAGGTTGTATGTATATGAAAGCTACAGGAATTGTCAGAAAAAACACAGGGGGACAATTTTGAGAAAAATTTGACAAAAACCAGTATTTTTTCCTATACATAGAAAAAGCGAGGTGAAATTCACCTCGCTTTATTATAAAATTTAGAACGAGTAGCCCTCGACGCTGTAATACGCCATATTGGACTGTCTGACGTCAAGCCTACCGAAGCAAGCGCAGATGGGAAGATCACTTTTTACCCATACCGTGTATTGAACGGACTCGCCAAGCTTGAAGCCTTGCTTGCCCATCGGCTGATCAAGGCGGATGCAGGTCGTTCTCATGCCGTCAAGCATAACTTGGATATTTCCTACCGGGTCTTTGTCTTCAAAAATGAAGGTAAGCTCAATGTGTGCGGTCTTTTTGCCAAGGTTGGTCAGCATCAGCGCCTCGTGTCCCTCAAAATCAGGATTATCGCCGTGAGGGGGAAGATAGCCGTCGCAGAACACCCAGTTTCTTTTTCCTTTTTGCATTTTCGTGTCACTCCTTATCCTTACAAGCCGAAAATTTTAGGAAGTGCCTTGTCGTTGTAGGTCGTCATTCTCTTGGCACCGTCCTTGCCGATCAGGTAGCAATCCTCAATGCGGAAGGAGCCCCATTCCATCCCCTTAAAGTACGCATCGATGCAGATCGCCATATTTTCCTCGATCACGCGCTTGTTAGCGACGGTAAACGTGGGTGCCTCGCACTCCAGCATACCCGTGCTGTGAAGGCTGCCGTAGGGGCAATAGTCGATATAGCCGTACTTGGTAAGATAGTCGGTGTATGCGTTCAAGACAACGTCGCAGGGCGTGCCGGGCACCATTTTTGCCGAAGCGTAGTTCAGTGCTTCGTATGCGCATTTGACGGCATCCTTGATCTTCTCGGGGATTTTGCCGAGAACGAGGGGACTGCAAATAATACCGTTGTAGCCCTCGTAGCAAACGCCTGCCGCAAGGTTGATGATCTCGCTTTCCTTGATTTGACGCATTGTATTTCTGCACATACTGATGTAGGAGTTCTCGGGACCCGTAGCGACCATAGGAGCAAAGGACTGCACGTAGCTCTCGGCACCCAGACGCATCATTTCCGCCTCGAACATACCCTCGATATGACGCTCGGTCATACCCACCTCGATCCCCGGAACGACGTTCGTGAACATTTCGCTCACCATTGCCCAGTTGGTTTTCAAGCATTCGATCTCGGCAGGGCTCTTGATGATTCTTTGCTCGTAGTGTACGTCGTCAAAATCTACGATCTCAGCGTCAGCGAAAACCTTTCTTAACTTACTCATAATGATAGCGGGGAAGATCAGTCTGCCGATAAATGCTACCCGCTTTACGGTAGGAGAGGTTGCCTTCACCTCGCGGAACAGCTCTTCAAAGTCAAGCTGCCCCTCCGTATTGTATTCAAAACCGCTGACCTCACCGATCTCGGGCAAAATCGCAATTCTGCTGTTTGGCAGAGCATTTTGCACAAGGCAGTAATCGTAGGACGCCTGACCGCTGCAAACGATGACCTCGCCCTCGGCGGGGATGATAATGGCAGAGCTCTCGTTCACGGGAGCAAAGCCGCAATAGTAACGTACGATACCGATCTCAAGGAGGTTAGAGAAGCCGACGAGAACGTCAATTCCTCTTTGTGCCATTTCCTTGCGGATCGCATCGACTCTTGCTTGATATTCCTTGCCTTCGATTTTAGGGTAATTCATTTTCGTTATCTCCTTTTTAATCAATAAACCGTTTTACGTTTTCGGTGAGAATGCCTTGATATGTTTCTTCGCTGATGCCGTTTTCAAGCGCCATCGCCTTGACCCCGCGAAGAATATGGGCGTATCCAAGCCCGCCAAAGGTGCGGAGCATGCCTTTCAGACAAATGTCGTTGCAAAGAAGAATTTTATCGCCGTAGCCCTCGTCAATCAGCATTTTTAAGACTTTTACACGCTCAAGGTCGTACGCAAATCTTCGTTTCTCGGAAACGTAAAACTCCTTTCCGAAATTGTCGAATTCAACGTAAACACCCGCGTCAAGAAGCTTGCGAATATAGTCGGGACGGAGCCAAACGTCGACGTGATCGATGCAGATCCTTTCGGGGCGCATCCCCTCGCTCGTCAGAATTTTGATGATCTCGATGCCGTTTTCCGTGTATAGATCCGTATGCACATGAACGGCTTTGTCCGTCTCTGCACTCACGATGCCTGCGGCATGGAGAACCTTTTTTTCATTCTCGCTGACGACGGCGCTCGTGCCGATCTCGCCAATGATGCCCGCACGGACATCTGTGCCCTTGATACCGACAAGCAGATCTTGACGCATTTCGTCGGCTAACTCTGTAACTGTGGCATCCTTTAAGTAGGGAAAGTGCGATCTTTCATAATAGTGACCGCATCCTGCCACGATATTTATCCCTGTTTTTTGCGATAACGCTTTGAGTGCGGCAGGGTCCCTTCCAATTTCATCCGGCGTGCAGTCAATGATGCTTTCCCCGCCGTGCTCCTTAAAATAGGCAAGCTCTTTGCACGCGTCCTCAAAGCTGTCGATGCGGGCGTTATCAAGCACTGCGTAAGGATCAAGGGCAACGTCAGCCCGCGAGAGAATGGAAAAGGGGTCATAAAAACTTTGTGGCTCGGTTCCCGTCACCTCTACGCATCCCCGCATATCGATAAAGATATGCTCGTGCGATGCGGTAACACCGAGCGCGGAGGAATCGATCTCGCCAAGTACCGTTGTGATCATACGCCTCTCCTTTTGTAAAGTTTATTATAGAACGGTATCGTCGCCGTATTTCTCTATATAGTCTTTTAGGATTTTGTTGGTCGGCAGGTCCGCATCCCCGACCGTGCTTGAGCAGAAGATCACGCCGTCAAGGGCGCCACTCTTTACCATGGCAAAGTAGCGCGAGAGCTGATCCTCGAACAAACGAGCGTCCATCGGGCAGTTGTGCTTTCCGTCGTAGTCCCAAAGATAGATGCCGCCCATCAGCTTTTTGCCCTCGGCAAGCGATACGATCTTCGGCAGATATTCGTCCATTTTTGCAATGTTCTCGCATTCCCAGATCCAGAACGTCACGCCGTCAAAGCATTTAAGATAGGGGCGTAGATCAAGGTCGAGCTGATGATCATAAAGCACGCACCAAAAATCAAGACCCTTTTCGTTCAGTGCCGTCTTGATCTTTTTTAAGACCTCCGGGGGAAAGCGCTTCATTCGCTCGGGGGAGAAAAAGTCATCCACCACGCCGCCCGTAACGTTTTGGGTGCTATTGAGGATGGCAAGAATATCCTCCGTATTTCCAAGCTCGGCATCGGGAAGGGGAGTGCTTGCGTCACCGAGCACCGACCACTTGATCTCGGAGAGGGAAGAAAGCCGCCCTGCCATCGCATCAAAGGGCGGTTTGATGTTTCCACCGTAGGAAACGACGAAGGCGTTGGGGATCCCGTATTCCTTCGCGAAGTCCTCGGGCGTCATATGGCAGCATAAGCCCGTGCATTCGTTGTGCGAGCCTTCAAGATGTCCCCAATTCCAAAGCTTGTCCTTTAGCTTCATAAGTGTTTCTCCTTTTTGTAAGCGGTAGGAGTCGTTCCCACCTGTTTTTTGAACAGTGAACAAAAATATTTTAGTTCGGAAAAGGCAAGCCGAGCGGCAATTTCCGTCACAGGCAGATCCGTTTCCCGTAAAAGCCGCTTTGCTTCCTCGATCTTCATACGGTTAAAGCAACCGATGAGTGTTTCGCCCGTTTGCTCCTTAAAGGTCTTGCATAGAAAAGAACGGGAATAGTTGACCCGATCGCAAATTTCGTCCAGCGAGAGCTTCGAGGATAAGTTTTCCTCAAAATACCCAATGACGATCCCGACAAGATCACGGTAAAACGCCTCGTCGCTGAGAATGACGAGCTCCGAGTCCTTTTTTCCCGACAGGTGCCGCATCAAGGCGATCAAAAGATAGGAAAGCTGGGAGAGAATTACCTGCTGACCGCCGAAATTCGGATGTTCGATTATCTCCAAAAGATCCTTTGCATTCATGCGGAAGGTGTGTTGGCTTTCGTCAATTATGACCTTCATGCACGATGCTTGCGTAGCGTCGAGAGAGAATTTCTTGTCCGCAAGGGAACGTAGCGCCGACGAGGGGCTTTCAAAGCAGATCACGAACGCGCGCGAGCGGTTGCCGTATGGCGAGTGATAAGAATGTGTTTCGTTCGGGGCGATAAGGATCAACTCGTTTTCATAGATGACAGATTCCTCATCGTCGATCGAAACGCTGACGTCGCCCTTTTCTACGTAGCATAGCTCATAGAAGGGGTGCCGTTCTTTATAATTTTGGTAGCGTCCTTCAAAATCAAGATACTCAAGCGCGCTCAGCTCCTTTATATCAATGACGTTGACGATGCGATGCCTTAAATACGTTTTCATCGGATCCTCTCCTTCCTTGTTTTATTATACAGCATTACTTTCGTATTGTAAATCTATTATTTTCTAAAATATACCAAAATTTTCTTCAAAAAAATATTTGTGTTATATTTTCGTGCAAAATGCGAAGCCTCCCTCGTGGAAAGTCAAGAGTATAATTTTCTTTAAACGACAAATACTAGAAATACAAATCTGTAAATCAAGGAGATTTTTATATAGATGAAAGCTACAGGAATTGTCAGAAGAATTGACGACCTCGGACGCGTCGTCATTCCCAAAGAGATCAGAAGAACGATGCGCATCCGCGAGGGCGATCCTCTTGAAATATATACGGACCGAGAGGGAGAGGTGATCTTTAAAAAATATTCCCCCATCGGAGAGCTTGCGGGGTTCGCGACCGAATACGCCGAAACACTTCATAAGATCTGCGGAATTTCCGTTTTGATCTTTGATCGCGATGCCGTGATCGCGGTGGCGGGCGTTCCCAAACGGGAATACCTCGATAAAAAGATGTCGGAGGAGCTTGAGGCGATCGTCGAGCGCAGACAGCTTTACGTGCGTCGCACACGCGAGGAGCGGATCGAGCTGACGGACGGGGGAAGCGCGCACGTGCTGAACTGTGGGATGCCTATCATTACGGAAGGGGACGTCGTGGGGTGCGTTTGCTCCGTGACGGTACCTGATGGGGAGGAGGGAGGCGGTCTTTCGCCCGATTCCGAAGCCAAGCTTATTCAAACGGCGGCCGGCTTTTTAAGCAAGCAAATGGAAAGCTGATAAAAAAGGACTGTAGCGTGAAGAAAATCACGTCATACAGTCCTTTTTTGTTAAGCGAAGAGTGTTACAAGGTGTTCGATCAGAATTTTAAGACCGATCAGGATGAGGATGATACCGCCCGCAAGCTCAGCGCCGTATTTCCACCGTTCTCCGATCTTTGCGCCAAGAGAAGCGCCGATGAAGGAGCAAAGGAAGGTAGTAACGCCGATCATCGAGATGGCGAGAACGACGTTGACGTTCATAGCAGCAAAGGTAACACCCGCCGCCAGCGCATCAATGCTGGTGGCGATGGCAAAGGCAAGCATCGTGCGCGCGCCCAGCGATGCGTTTTTCTGTGCCTCCTCCTCGGAGCACTCGCAGCAAGCGCATTCCCGTCTTGCCTCGACGATCATTTTGATACCGAGAAATGCAAGCAGGGCGAAGGCAATGTAAGAGGAAAAGCGCGCAACGTATTCCGCAACAAAGGAGCCGAGAAGCCAACCGAGGAAGGGCATCAGTGCTTGGAAAAATCCAAACCAAACGCCGCACACAAGCCCTGTCTTTAAGTAGCTTTCCTTGGTAGAGAGCCCCTTGCAGATGCTGACGGCGAAGGCGTCCATCGCAAGAGCAACGGCGAGCAACAAAATTTCCCAAACACTCATAAAAACCTCTTTATGTTTTCAAAATCGTATCTTGATTTGCTTTGAAATGATCTTAAATCGTACTTGACCATTGTAGCATAAAAGAAAATCTTTGTCAAGACGGAAAAAAAGACGAAAAAACTTGATAAAACCTATTGACTTTAGCACGCTAATGTGCTACAATACGAATATCATTTTATAAAAGGAAGCAAAACGGGATGAATAAACTCAACAAAGAAACCACGCATAAGCTCTTCCGTGCGATCTTATCGCTCGAAACGGTCGAGGAATGCGAAAAGTTTTTTGACGATGCTTTTACCATTCAGGAGCTTGAGGCGATCGCCCAGCGATTTGACGTGGCTTGCCGCTTGGAAGAGGGGAAGAGCTACGTAGAGATCAATCGCGAAACGGGCGCAAGCACGGCTACCATCTGCCGTGTCAGCAAGTGCCTTAACTATGGAGACGGCGGCTACCGTATTGCGATCAAGCGCACGGCAAAGGAGACGGAGCAGTGATCAACGAATCTCTTTTGAAGCCCGAGGAGCGGGCGATCTACGCGCTTCGCTCGCTGTATAGCAGCTACGGCTATACGCCTTACAAGATGAGCAAATTCGAGGAGTACGATCTTTACGTCAAGAATAAGGACTCCTTGATTTCCGAGGGAATTATCACCTTTACGGATACGAGAGGGCGGCTTTTGGCGCTTAAGCCCGACGTGACGCTCTCCATCATCAAAAATTCCAAGGATATCGGTGACGGCGTTTATAAGGTCTATTATAATGAAAGCGTTTACCGTATCGGCAAGGATTCCCACACCTTTAAAGAAATTATGCAGACGGGTCTTGAATGTATCGGCTCGTTGGATGCCTATCAGGTTGCCGAGGTGGTCGTTTTAGCGCTTGATAGCCTTGCAACGCTTGGCGGGGAATATATGCTTGACCTTGCGCACGTTGGACTCGTGGACGCGCTCTTTGCGGCGCAGGGAATCGACGGGGAAACGCGAGAGCGGATCTTAGATGCCATCAGCAAAAAAAATATGGCAGAGCTGGACGCCCTTGTTCGCGATAAGGCGCTCGGTGCTGACGCCGCCGCGCTTGCCGTGGCGCTTTCTGCTGAGTACGACAGCTTCGCCGATGCTTCAGCGTCACTTTCTGCGTATGCTACGACGGCTGAAGCTATGGATGCGCTTTCCTCGTTTGGCGAGCTGTGCGCGACGCTTTCGGCGCTTGGATACGCCCAAAAGATCCGCATTGATTTTTCGGTCATCAATCCGACGAGCTATTATAGCGGTGTCGTTTTTAAGGGCTACATCAAGGGCATTCCCGATGGCGTGCTTGCAGGCGGTCAGTACGACCGTATGATGCGCCGTATGGGACGCGCTGACGGCGCAGTCGGCTTTGCCGTGTATATGGACGCGCTGGCGCGCTACGGTGAAGAGGTTCCCGCCTACGACACGGATATTCTTCTTTTGAAGAACGGCGCCGCCCCCGCAGACGTTCTGCGTGCCGTTGCCGCGCTTTCTAAGGGCGGTGTACGCGTGACGGCGCTTTGTGAAAAGGCGCCTGCCATCCGTTATAAGTCGCTTTACAAGATGCAGGGAAAGGAGGCGATCCTTTGTGGAAATGATTAACGTCGCATTACCCAAGGGACGGCTTGGGGAGAAGGTCTACGATCTTTTTGAGCGTGCAGGATACCCTTGCCCCTCTATTCGCGAGCCAAACCGCAAGCTGATTTTTGAAAACGAAGAGGTCGGCGTCCGTTATTTCTGGGTCAAGCCCTCCGACGTTGCCATTTACGTCGAGCGCGGTGCCGCCGATATCGGTGTTGCGGGGAAGGATATCCTTCTTGAATACAGCCCTGACGTTTACGAGCTTTTGGATCTCGGTCTCGGTAAGTGCCGTATGGCGGTTGCCGCGAAGGTGGGATTTCGCGAAAACCCTGCCAGCACGCTTCGCGTTGCCACGAAGTTTTCTAACATTGCATCCGCCTATTACGCGGAGAAGTGCCGTGATATTGACATCATTCATTTGAACGGCTCCATCGAGATCGCTCCCATTCTCGGACTTTCGGACGTGATCGTGGATATCGTGGAAACGGGAAAAACGCTCCTCGAAAACGATTTGGAGCCCACGGAGACCATCGTACAGATCAGCGCAAGACTGATCGCCAACAAATCCGCATACAAGTTTAAAAACAAAGAAGTTTTGGCGCTGAAGGAGCGCTTGGCAGAGCTTTTGGAGAAACAGCTATGATTAAAATTATGAAATACGAGGACGTGGCAAAAGAAGAGATCTTTGCCAGAAAAAGCCCGACGGCAGACGTTTCGGACATCGTCCGCGACATCATTGCCAACGTACGTGCGCGCGGCGATGCGGCGCTTTACGAGTATGCCGAGCGCTTTGACAAGGTCACGCTCACCTCGCTTGAGGTAAGCGAGGCAGAGATCGAAGAGGCGTTCGCCGCGGTCGAGCCGAGATTTCTCGATATTCTGCGCCGCGCGGCAGAGAACATCCGTGTTTTTCACAGTGCGCAAAAGAAAAACAGCTTCATTATTAACGATAAAAATGGTGTTATTATCGGGCAGAAGGTAATTCCGATCGAAAAGGTCGGACTGTACGTTCCCGGCGGTACGGCGGCGTACCCCTCCACCGTTTTGATGGACAGCATTCCCGCTAAGATCGCGGGATGCGGTGAGATCTGCATCGTGACCCCGCCGAGTCGCGACGGCAAGGTGAACCCCGTTATCCTCGCGGCGGCAAAGATCGCGGGCGTTGACCGTATCTTTAAGGTGGGTGGCGCGCAAGCGGTTGCGGCGCTCGCCTACGGGACGCAAACGCTCCCCAAGGTGGATAAGATCGTGGGTCCCGGCAACGCCTTCGTTGCAGAGGCAAAGCGACAGGTCTTTGGCGAGGTCGCTATCGATATGATCGCGGGTCCGAGCGAGATCTTGGTGGTCGCAGACGCCAAAAGCAATCCCGCCTTCGTTGCGGCAGATCTTCTTTCCCAAGCAGAGCACGATAAAAACGCAAGCGCCGTGCTGGTGACGGACAGCTTCGCCTTTGCAAAGGCGGTCAGCGATGAGCTTGAGCGCCAGATCCCCGCGCTTCCGCGTCACGAGATCGCGCGTGCGTCGATCGACGACAACGGTAAGATCATCGTAGCGAATACGCTCACCCTTGCCATCGATATTGCCAACGCCATCGCTCCCGAGCACTTAGAGCTTTGCGTGGATAATCCCTTCGATTATCTTGACAGTATCCGCCACGCGGGCAGCATCTTTATGGGTCGCTACTGCCCCGAGGCGCTGGGTGATTACTTTGCGGGTCCCAATCACACGCTCCCTACGGGTGGTACCGCTCGTTTTTCTAACCCGCTCTCCGTGGATGATTTTGTGAAAAAGACGCAGTATTCCTATTACACGGCGGACGCGTTGCGTGCCGTTGCCGACGACGTTGCCTTTTTTGCAAGCAAGGAAGGACTTGACGCACACGCAAGAAGCGCTACCATCCGATTTGAGGACGAGAAACAATGAGCAGGTTTTTGAGTAAAGAATATGCGGCGCTTAAGGAATATATTCCGGGCGAACAGCCCCAAGACCGCAAGTACATTAAGCTAAACACCAACGAATCCCCCTATCCGCCCTCCCCGAAAACGCAGGACGCCATCAGTCGGGATGCCGCCGCCAAGCTTTGTCTTTACAGCGACCCCGAGAGCCGTGCGCTCAAAGAGGGGCTTGCCGACTTGTACGGTGTGACGCCCCGCCAGGTTTTCGTTTCCAACGGCTCGGACGATATTCTTAATTTTGCCTTTATGGCGTTTGGCAAGGACGTGGGAGCTTGCTATGCCGATATTACGTACGGCTTTTATCCCGTGTTTGCGCAGCTCCATCATATCGATGCGCGCGTGATCCCGCTTTCGGCGGACTTCACCCTTCCCATAGCGGAATTTTGCCACACGGGACGGCTGGTTGTGATCGCTAACCCCAACGCGCCCACGGGAATTGCGCTTTCTCTTGCCGAAGTGGAGGAGATCGTGCGCTCCAACCCCGATACGGTGGTGGTGATCGACGAGGCGTATGTAGATTTCGGTGCGGAGTCTGCGCTTGCGCTTTTACCGAAGTACGACAATCTTCTCGTCGTGCGGACGTACTCAAAATCCCGCTCTATGGCGGGTGCGCGTCTTGGCTTTGCCTTCGCTTCGGAGGCGATCATAAGCGACCTTGAACGCATTAAGTACTCGACCAACCCCTATAACGTCAACCGTCTGACCCAGGCGGCGGGTCTTGCCGCCCTTTCGGAGGACGGCTACTATACGGACAACTGCAAGCGGATCATAGCGACGCGTGAGCGTACCCGAGAGGCGCTTGTGGCGCTTGGATTTACTGTACTGCCGTCCTCGGCAAACTTCCTTTTTGCCACACACGAAAAAATGACGGGCGAGGAGATCTATCGCCGATTGAAGGAGGATGGGGTGCTCGTGCGCCACTTTACCGCCCCAAGGATCGCAAACTACAACCGCATTACCATTGGAACCGATGAAGAGATGACCCAAATGCTTGCCCGCTTAACGAACATTTTGAAAGGAACGCAAACGATATGAGAAATGCAGAAATCAAACGCGCTACGGCAGAAACGGATATCACCTTGGCGCTTTCTTTGGACAAGAAAGGCGACGCCGTGATCAACACGGGCTGTGGCTTTATGGATCATATGCTGACGCTCTTTGCAAAGCACGGCGCGTTTTCGCTTTCCGTCCTTTGTAACGGCGACACGAAGGTGGATTACCACCACAGTGTAGAGGACGTTGGCATTTGTCTTGGCAGTGCGTTTGCCAAGGCGCTTGGCGAGCGCAAGGGAATTATGCGCTACGCCGACGTGACGATCCCGATGGACGAAGCCCTCGTTTTGTGCGCCGTAGACGTTTCGGGTCGCTCGTATCTTGCTTTTTCTGCGGCGATGCCCGCACAAAAGGTGGGAGATTTTGATACGGAGCTTGTCAAGGAGTTTTTTGAAGCCTTCGTCCGCACGGCGGGCGTGACGCTTCACATCCGTCTTCTTGCAGGCGAGAACACGCACCACGTTATTGAGGCGATCTTCAAGGCGTTTGCAAGAGCGATGCGCGCGGCTGTCGCCATTGATGCCTGCAACCCCGACGATATCCCTTCGACCAAGGGTCTGCTTGATTGATACGGGAGGCATCCTTCGATGATAGCAATTCTTGATTACGGTGTCGGCAACCTGTTTTCTCTGACCTGTTCCTTCCGTGCCATCGGCAAAGAGGCGGTCGTGACGAAGGACCCAGCCCGGATCCGCGCGGCAGAGCGCTTGATTTTGCCAGGAGTAGGCGCGTTTGCGGATGCCGCCAAAAAGCTTCGGGATTCGGGGCTTGACGTTCTTTTGAAGGAAGAGGTTGCCAAGGGCAAGCCGCTTCTCGGTATTTGCCTCGGTATGCAGCTTTTGTTTGAAAAAAGCTATGAATACGGCGAGCACGAGGGGTTAGGCTTGATCAAAGGCAGTATTTTGCCCTTTGCCGAGCATATCGGTGAAGAGTACAAGATTCCCCAGATCGGTTGGAATCGCCTGCACCTGACGCAAAGCATTCCGCTTTGGAAGTATGTAAACGAAGGGGATTTCGTGTATTTCGTCCATTCCTATTTTGCGCCCAGCTCCGACGCCTACACGGCAGCAGAAGCGGAATACGGTATTCCGTTTAGCGCGGCAGTCGCCAAGGGCAACGTCTATGGCTGTCAGTTTCATC
Source organism: Clostridia bacterium (assembly GCA_017456985.1). Classification (GTDB taxonomy): domain Bacteria; phylum Bacillota; class Clostridia; order Oscillospirales; family CAG-272; genus UBA1740. The sequence continues at coordinate 84,364 of JAFTIH010000031.1, forward strand.
CCGAAAAGAGCGGAAACGTCGGTCTTTCTATTCTGCGCGGCTTTTGTGAAACGGAGGGAAGGGTATGCTGATCTTTCCCGCGATCGACCTGTACGGCGGCGCCGCAGTGCGCTTATATAAGGGCGATTATAACCAGATGACCGTTTACAACCCCAGCCCCCTCGCGGTCGCGCGCGATTTTGAAGAAAAAGGCGCCACCTTTATCCATATGGTTGACCTTGAAGGGGCAAAGGACGGCACGACGCCAAATTTGTCCGTTGTAGCGGAGATCGCGAAATCGCCGTCCTTGAAGGTGGAGATCGGTGGCGGCATCCGTTCGATGGAAACGGTGGATAAATATCTTTCTGCCGGAGTATATCGCGTGATTTTGGGGACTGCCGCCATTACAGACCCCGAATTTTTAAAGGCGGCGCTTGCCAAATACGGCGAGAGAATTGCCGTCGGCGCCGACATTAAGGACGGCTTCGTTGCCATCAAAGGGTGGCTTGAAACCTCTGCCGTTTCCTGCGAGGAATTTTTTGCGCAAATGCAAGCGCTCGGGGTTAAGACCATCATTTGCACCGATATTTCCAAGGACGGTGCGATGAAGGGAACCAACCGTGAGCTCTACCGCTCGCTTTCGGAGCGCTTTGCGGTGCAGATCGTTGCCTCGGGCGGTGTGTCCTCGTTGGAGGACGTTCTTGCCCTTCGCGATATGGGGCTTTACGCGGCAATCGTCGGTAAGGCGTATTACGTGGGCGCGATCGATTTGGAAGCGGCGATCAAGCTTGCACACAAGGAGAACGCACAATGATAACCAAAAGAATTATACCTTGCCTTGACGTGCGCGACGGGCGCGTGGTCAAGGGCGTGAACTTTGAAGGACTCGCCGACGTTTCTTCTCCCGTCAGCCTTGCAAAATATTACAGCGAATGCGGCGCGGATGAGCTCGTTTTTTACGATATTACCGCATCCGCCGAGGGGCGCGCCCTCTTCACGGACGTGCTTCGTGAGGTAGCATCAGAGATCTTTATCCCGCTTACGGTGGGTGGCGGCATCAATACCCTTGACGACTTTGACCGCGTGCTCAAATGCGGCGCGGATAAGGTGAGCGTCAACTCGGGTGCGATCCGCAATCCCGCTCTGATCGGGGAAGCGGCAAAGCGCTACGGCGACCAGTGCGTGGTGCTTTCTGCCGACGTGAAGCGCGTTGACGGCGTGTTCCGTGTCTTTGCCAAGGGTGGCAGAGAAAACACGGGAATGGAGGCGATCGAATGGATCCGCCGCTGTGTGGATATGGGCGCAGGCGAGGTCGTGGTAAACTCTATTGATACTGACGGTGTCAAGGGCGGCTTTGACCTTGAAATGCTCTCGCGCGTTTGTGACGCGGTGAGCGTTCCCGTGATCGCATCGGGCGGTGCGGGGTGCATTGCAGACTTCGTAACGCTCTTTCGCGAGGTTCCCGGGGTGGATGCGGGGCTTGCCGCCTCTATTTTCCATTTCGGTGAAGTAAAAATTTCCGATCTGAAGCGGACGCTTGATGAAAACGGGGTTCCCGTTCGGATATAAGAAAGGATCATATAGCTATGTTTGATATCGAAAGCTTGAAGTTTGACGAAAAAGGGCTGATCCCCGCCGTCGTGGTGGATGCTTATACGAAAAAAGTGCTTACCGTGGCGTATATGAGCCGCGAGAGCTTAAAGATCACGATGGAGAAGGGGCTCACCTGCTTTTACAGCCGCTCGCGTGACGAGCTGTGGTTAAAGGGCGAAACGAGCGGAAATTATCAGCACGTCGTTTCGATCACGGCAGATTGCGATATGGACGCCTTGACCGTGGTCGTGGAAAAGGAAGGTCCCGCTTGCCATCTTGGCACGGACAGCTGCTTTGAAAACCTTTTATGGCAGAGCGACGAGCGTCACGAATTCCGCCTTATGGAGCTGTATCGCTTGCTCGAGGACCGCAAGGCGACGATGCCCGAAAAGTCTTACACGACCTATCTCTTTGAAAAGGGAAGAGATAAGATCTTAAAGAAGATCGGTGAGGAATCCACCGAGGTGATCGTTGCCGCGAAGGGCGACGATAAAAAGGAAACGATCTACGAGATCGCAGACCTCGCGTATCACGTTATGGTTCTGATGGTGGAAATGGGAATCAGCGTCGAGGACGTGCAAAAGGAGCTTGGCTCTCGCCACGTGATCGATCACAAGGTCAAGCAAGAGAAAATGGCGGGGGATAACCTTTAAGCCGTATAGCACCGCGCAAAGCGCGGTGCTTTTTTTATAAAAATTATCAAATAATAATTGACAGGGAAGCATAGAAATGGTATAATTAAAAGAAGCCAAAAGAAGGGGGGAGAGCAAGTGCCAAACGAAAAAGACGATTTTTGGGATATTTCTTCCTTGCTTCCCCCCAAAAAGAAGCCGTCGGTGAAGCCATACGGCGAGGTGGAGCTCCCGTTTGTCGAGCCCGTCACACCGCAAGCGACAAAAGAAGAGGAAGCACCCGAGCAGCTCTCGATGAAGCTTTCCCGCCCCATTCACCCCGCTACCGAGGAAAAAACGAGCTATGAGCCCAAGGACAACCCCTTGATCACACGGGTGTCCGTCTATCGAAAAAGCGCGCATATGCACATTTTCCACGGCTTTCGTGCAGAGGGCGCGGCACTTTTAAAGGAGCGCGGCACACCTTGTCCTTACGTTCCGTATTTTTCCTTCGTGCCGCAATACAATCAATTAAATCAGATGCAAAGGGCGTTTTATCTATACTTTCGCGATGAGGCAAATGCGGGGAATTATCTTGACGTCGGTCAAAGCTACGTTTTGCTTTATATCTTTGAAATTATCAATCTGCCCGAGCATATCCCCCCGAAAATCGGTGTTTTGCGCTTGGCAAAGGTATGGGCGGCGTACCGCGATAAGATGCCCGCGATCGATAAATATATGATCGCTTGGCTTGCCGACTACGCACTTTTGCACGGCGTTTCCTGTCCGCGCGCGATTTTGATGCCGTTTCTTGGGGACATTCTGCAACGCGCGCCCTTAAAGGAGTTTTATCTCGGGATCGGGGAGGAGGAAAAGGATGGGGTGACGGACGCCCTGCTCCTTTTGACCTCAAATTACAAGTACCAGAACAGCCGTTATGCGACGGGGGAGCACGAGGCGCTTTTTCACACCCATATCCGCCAGGCGGCGGCTGCTGTTTTACGCCACGTATTTCTGGACGGCGCCCAAAAGCCCCGCTATCAGACGGTCAAAAAGAAATACGAGGCGTTTGCAGGCGCGCTTTGGGCGGGAGCATCCCGCTTTGAGCTCTCCGTAACCTATTATTCCTTGACGGGGACGGACGACTTGCGCATTTTAATGACGGCGGTCGTCAAATATGCGGAAAACAAGCTCCGCGCGCACTTGTCGGTAAAGAGCCGTCTCGCCGTTTCCTGCCTGCCCGACGTTTATCGCGCGCTTCTTGATACCTATTTTGATGCGGCGCTCCCTTCTCCCACCAAGCAAGCACCCCCACGCCCGACGTACGAGGCGCTTTACGATGCTCCGAGCGAGGGTGTTTCCCGCACCGAGGCGGCGAAAATAGAGGAAAAATCTTGGGAAAACACGTGGCGCTTGATCCCCGAAGAGGAAAAGGACGAGATCTTTTGCGCCCCCTCGACCGAAGTCGCTCCGACAGAACCCCAAGCGAAACCCACGGTAGCAGATAACGCACTCACCGAAGAAGAGCGCACCTTTCTCGGCTTTCTCCTGCGCGGAGAAGAGAGCGAGGCGCGTGCATTTGCCAAATCGTGCGGCGTCACCTACCTTTTGCTCGGTGAGCGCATCAACGAATATTTTGCAGATACGCTGGGAGACGTCGTTCTTGAGCTTTGCGGCGACGCGTATTTGCCGATAGAAGACTATTTTGAAGAGATCCGCGCCCTTCTTTGACGCGGAGGAGAGAAACGATGGAAAACCAAAAGATGATTCCCAAAAGAATTCTTGTGAATCTGCTTTCCGCCCTTTCTGCGGGTGTCGTTCCGCGTACGGGCGCACCCTATATCGCCATTGGCAGAAACGATGAGATCGCGGCGCTTTTAGAAAGTATGAATACCGTGGCAGACGGCGGCGCCGCCGTCCGTTTCCTCATTGGACGGTACGGAAGCGGCAAGAGCTTTTTAATTCAGCTTTTGCGCGGATACGCGATGGATCGCGGCTTTCTTTGTGCCGATGCCGACCTTTCGACCGATCAGCGCCGTCTTTGCGGCGGTAACGGGGCAGGGCTTGCGACCTACCGTGAGCTGATCCGCAATCTGGCGTCCAAGGCATCACCCGACGGCGGCGCTCTACCCGTGGTGCTGTCAAGACACTACGCGTCCGTTCTTTCTGGGCTTGCCGAGCGCGGCGTGCTTCCCGAATCTCCCTCTTTTTCCGAGGAGCTTCGCCGAGAGGTCATCGTCGGCTTTTCAAAGCTGGAAAGCAGTGTGGGCGGCTTTGATTTCTCGCGCGTGATCTGCGAATATTTTCTTGCTTGTGCCGAGGAGAACGAGGACCGCAAGAGCGCTTGTTTAAAGTGGCTGCGCGGTGAATTTGCCAACAAGACCGAGGCAAAGGCAGAGCTCGGCTTCCGTGTCAGCGGCATCGTGGATGACGAAAACTGGTACGACTATATCAAGCTTTGGGCGATCCTTGCCCGCCATCTCGGATATGCGGGACTCATCGTTTATATCGACGAATGCATTATTCTTTATAAGATCGTCAACCGCGTTTCCCGCGAAAGCAACTACGAAAAGCTCCTTACCATCTTTAACGACGCCCTTCAAGGCAGAGCCGAGGGGCTTGGCGTGATCTTTGGCGGAACGCCGCAGTTTTTGGAGGATACGAGAAGAGGCTTATTCAGCTACGAAGCCCTTCGCAGCCGTCTTGCGGATAGCCGCTTTGCGGATGCGGGTTACACGACGCTTTCTTCTCCCGTCATTCGCTTGCGCCGTCTTTCCGATAACGAGCTGTTCGCTCTTTTACAGCGCCTTTCCAAGCTTTTTGCAATGCAAAAGGGAAGTGAGGAGCTTTTGAGCGAAAGCCAGCTTGAGCGCTTCCTTGCCGTTTGCCTTGCGCGCGCGGGCGCGTCCGAGCTTTTGACGCCGCGCGAAATGATCCGCGATTTTCTGACCCTGCTTAACATTTTAAGCGAAAACCCCGACGCTTCCTTTGAAGAGCTGCTTGTCGGCAAGGAAAAGGAGGAGGGCTTTGCCCGTCCCGCTTCCCAAGAGGATAGCGGGCGCGGCGGTATTACGCTTTCCGATCTTGATTTTTAAAAAGGAGCACTTATGACGGCAGATAGCGTTTTTGCGCGATTTCCCGCGTTTCTTCGCGAATATATTTATGCGCATGGCTGGGAAGAGCTCAGACAGACCCAGTTAGATGCCGCACGGGTCATCTTTGAGAGCGAGGATAACCTTCTGCTTGCGTCAAGCACGGCATCGGGTAAGACCGAAGCGGCGTTCTTTCCCATCCTTGCGGAGCTTTGCAACACGCCCCAATCGGGCGAGGGCGTCAAGGTGCTGTATATCGCCCCCTTAAAGAGCCTGATCAACGATCAGTTTGGCAGAATGGAGGACGTGCTTGCCGAGAGCGGCATCCCCGTTTTTCATTGGCACGGCGACGTTGGAAGCTCTCAGAAGACTAAATTTTTAAAATCTCCCGAGGGGATCTTACAGATCACGCCCGAATCGCTTGAGAGTATGCTCATCAATCGCGCCGCCGACCTCGTGCGTATTTTCTCCTCTCTTCGCTACGTGGTGCTAGACGAGATCCATACGCTGATCGGAACGGATCGCGGCAGTCAGGTGCTCTGTCAGCTCACCCGACTTTCCCGCCTTGCGCTTTGCCATCCGCGGCGCATCGGGCTTTCCGCCACGATTGGCGACCCGACGCAGGCGGCGGCTTGGCTGGGTGAGGGAAGCGGTAGAAAAACGCAAGCTCCGACACCCCCGCCAGTGAAGCTTCGCTGGCGTCTCGGAATGGAGCATTTCTTCATCCAGAATACGAGCTATCAGCAAGGCACGCACGCCCCCGTTGACAGAAGTGATGCGGCGCGCGCGGTTGCCGATGCGGGCTACGAATATCTGTACGATGCCCTGCGGGGCAGAAAAGCTCTCGTCTTCTCCAATTCCCGCGAGGAAACGGAGGTCGTTACCGCGACGCTTCGGCAAATCGCCAAGGCGCGCGGGGATGCGGACCGTTTTTTGATCCACCACGGCAATCTTTCCGCTGCGCTTCGTGAGGAGGCAGAGCTCAAAATGAAGGACGAAGCCTTCGACGCCGTCACCTGCGCTACTGTGACGATGGAGCTGGGAATTGACATCGGAAAGCTCTCGCGCGTTGTGCAGATGGAGGCGCCGAATAGCGTGTCTTCCTTTTTGCAACGGCTTGGACGCTCGGGGCGTCGCGGCGATCCTCCCGAGATGCTGATGATCTTCCGCGAGGAAGAGCCGCTTCCCAATGCGCCGCTCCCCGAGATCATTCCGTGGGAGCTGCTTCGCGCAATCGCGGTCGTTCAGCTGTATATTGAGCGGCGCTTTATCGAGCCGCCGCGCGTCAGAAAAATGCCGCTGTCCCTTGCGTTTCATCAAACGCTCAGCACCCTTGCCGCCAGCGGTGAGCTATCGCCCCGTGCACTTGCCGAGCGCGTTCTCGGCTTGCCGCCGCTCTCTCGTCTTGATAAGGAAAGTTACCGTGCGCTTTTGCTCTCTATGGTACAAAACGACTATTTAGAGATGACCGAGAACGGCGGGCTCATCGTCGGTCTTGCGGGGGAAAAGCTGGTCGGCAGCTTTAAGTTTTACGCGGTCTTCAAGGACAGCGAGGACTATACGGTAAGAAACGAATCCGAGGAGATCGGTACCATCACCAACCCCGTACCGCGCGGCGAGCGCTTTGCACTGGCGGGGCGCGTTTGGGAGGTCGAGGACGTTGACGTCCCCCGCCATCTCATCTACGTGCATCCCGTGGAAGGAAAGATGGAGATCTCTTGGCCGGGGGACAGCGGGGAGATCCACACCGAGATCCTGCGCCGTATGCGCGCGCTTCTCTTTGAGGATACAGAGTTTGCCTACTTAATGCCGAATGCCAAGGCACGGCTTGCCTCGGCACGCCGTACGGCGCGGGCAACGGGGATGGAGCGCTCCTCCTTCGTGGCGCTCGGCGAGAGTGCGGGGTGCCTGTTTCCGTGGTTGGGAACGCGTGCGTTCCGTACCTTAAAGCGGTTCCTTAGCGCAAACGCCGCCATGCTTGGGATCAGTAACATCGAGTCCTTCGGATGCTACTATATGACCTTCCGTATGACGCCCGGCGCGCGAAACGGGTTTCTTGCGCGGCTTTTGCACGCGATCGAGAAAAACGGCATCGACCCCGAGCGCTTGATCCCCCTGTCGGAAACACCTATCTCGGATAAATACGACGACTACGTTCCCGCCGAGCTTTTGCGCCGTGCGTATGCCGAGGATCGGATGTCGCCCGACGAGGTGATGCGATACTTCGTGGAAGAAAATAAAGGAAAGGGAGAATAAACGATGCCAATGTACGATGCGCTTGCACCCGTGTATGCCGCCCTCAACGGCGAGGTTTACTACGGTCGCATGGCGGACTTCATCCAAAACGCCTTCAATACCCACTTTTCGGGCGAGGTGAGGGACGTTTTGGACCTTGGGTGCGGTAGCGGAAATATGACCTTTCCGCTTTTGGAACGCGGCTACAGTATGATCGGGGTGGACGCCTCGGTTTCTATGCTCAGCGAGGCGCAAAGGCACCCTCGTGCGGGTGAGGTCCTTTGGCTGGAACAGGATATGAGGAGTTTTGAGCTTTACGGCACGGTGGAGGGCGCCGTTTGCACGCTTGACGGGATCAATCACTTGCTCTCGCGCCGTGACGTTCTCGAATGCTTTCGCCTCGTGCATAATTATCTCGTTCCGAACGGTATTTTCGTCTTTGACGTCAATTCACCAAGAAAATTTGCAAGGACGTATGGCGACCGCACCTATATTCTTGAGAGTGAAGATGCGTTTTGCGCCTGGCAGAACGATTACGATCCCGTGAGAGGAAAATGCTATTTTGATATCGACCTGTTTATCAAGGAGAAGGACGGACGGTATTCCCGTCAAAGCCTGACGATCAAGGAACAGCGATATACCGAGCGACAGCTCTTGACGCTTTTGAAGGAAGCGGGCTTTGCGGTACTCTCTGTCACCGATGACTACACGGACGACGCGCCGTGTGATGAAACGGAGCGCCTGACCTTCGTCGTAAAAGCAATCAAATAACGCATAAAAAGGAAAAAACTATGGAACACGCAACGATATTTCGCGCAATGACGCAGGATGGCTCGGCACGCATTACCGTGATCAATTCCCGTGCCATCGTGCAAAGGGCGATTGGTCTGCACGCCCCCTCCCATACGGCAACGGCGGCGCTCGGGCGCTTGCTTACCGCCACCTCACTTATCGGGTGCCTGATGGGAGAGAAGGAAAGCACCGTGACCGTTGGTATTCACGCCGACGGTGCCATCGGAAAAATGCTTGCCGTTTCGGATTATTACGGCAACGTGCGCGGCTATGCGGAAAACCCGAAGGCTGACGTGGCACGTAAGCCAAACGGAAAGCTTGACGTTGGCGGGCTGGTCGGAAACGGTACGCTTTACGTCGTACGGGACGACGGTGTTTCTCCCACGCCCCATATCGGCACGGTTGCTCTGCAAACGGGAGAGATCGCAGAGGATATTGCCGCCTATTACGCAGAGAGCGAGCAGATCCCCACGCTGTGTGCGCTGGGCGTTTTGGTCGCCCCCGACGGCTCTTGTCTTGCCGCAGGCGGTGTGATGGTCCAGCTGCTGCCCTTTGCTGACGGCGGTGTCGTGTCGCTCTTGGAGCGCAACGCAAGTGCACTTACCTCGGTGTCTGAGCTTTTCCGCTCGGGGCTCAGCAATTATGAGATCGCCTCGCTTGCCTTGCGCGACATCCCCTTTGATCCTTTTGATGAGATCACAGTGGATTATCTTTGCAATTGCAGCAGAGAACGCATGCATGGAGCTCTTGCCAAGGTAGGGGAAAAGGAGTTAAGACGGATGTTTGACGAGGAAGAGGCGGAGGGACACGGCCGTGTTCTTGAGCTCTCCTGTCAGTTCTGCAACAACAAATACAGCTTTGATGAAAATGAGCTTTTTGGCTCGGAAGGGAAGTAACGGTATGACGGTATTACACGGAAACGCAATGGTAGGACAGTCGGGAGGACCCACGGCGGCGATCAACGCAACGCTCTCGGGCGTCATTCGCGGCGTTTTGGAGGCACGCAAGGACATTCCCACGCTTTACGGATTGAGAAACGGCGTAGAGGGACTCTTGAAAGAAACGCTCGTCGATCTGACGGCTTTGTGTGCTGAGGAGGAAACGCTCCTCACCCTGGAGGATACACCCGCCGCCGCTCTTGGTTCTTGCCGCTATAAGCTCCCCAATCCGAGCAAGGATCCCGAAACCTTTGAGCGCATTCTTGCCATCTTCAAAAAATACGACGTGCGTTACTTCTTTTATATCGGCGGCAACGACTCTATGGATGCCGTTGCCAAGCTCACGGCGTATTTGGAAACGGTGGATTACGAGATGCGCGTGATCGGTGTTCCCAAGACCATCGATAACGACCTTATCGGAACGGATCACACCCCCGGATTTGGTTCTGCCGCAAAATATATTGCGACTACGATCAAAGAAATCATTCGCGATTGCGCGGTATATACCATTCCCGCGGTGACGATCGTTGAAATTATGGGTCGCGATGCGGGCTGGTTGACCGCCGCGTCCTCGCTCGCTTCGCTGACGGGAGAGGGCCCCGATCTCATTTATCTTCCCGAACGCGATTTCTCAGAGGAGTCGTTCCTTGCTTCCGTAAAAGAGCGCCTTTCCGTGCATCCCAACGTCGTCGTTGCCGTATCCGAGGGCATTCGCTTTGCCGACGGCACGTACGTGGGCGCCGCCGCCCAGAGCGGTGCCAAGGACACCTTTGGACACGCTTATCTTGCCGGTACGGGAAAATACCTTGAGGGCGTCGTAAAGCGCACCCTTGGCTGCAAGGTGCGCGCGGTAGAGCTGAATCTCCCGCAACGCTGTGCCGCCCATCTTTCCTCGGCGACGGATATTGAGGAATCCGTGCGCACGGGTCGCACGGCAGTTTCTTTTGCCCGCGCGGGTGTTTCGGGACATATGATGGTGGCGCTCCGCAAGGATGCCCCCTACACGATCGAGATCTCCTCTTCTCCCGTGTCCGAAATTGCCAATATGGTGAAAAAGGTTCCCGACGCGTACATAAACGAGGCGGGGAACGGCGTGACGGATGCCGCTCTTGCTTATCTTGCACCCCTCATTCTCGGCGAGCGTGCTCCCGTGTATGAGTGCGGTATGCCGCGGCATTTCGTAATTCAATAATAAAAAAACGGGCTTTTGCCCGTTTTTTTATTGCGTGATGTTAAAGAATATCGTCCTCGCTTAACGAAACGGGGGACGGCTTGGGTTTTGGACGGTATTTGACGGGATCAAAGCGGAAGCGACGACACCCATCAAAAGGGGAAACGTTCTTTTTATAAGGGCAAGTAACGGTGGTGTCCTCCGAGTCCTCGGCGGTGTCCAAAAGACGCACGAGGGGCGGTGCTTCGTTCGCACCGTTGCAAGTAAACCGTGCGTGCTGACAATAGGCGCAAGCACGCGTGATGGGGTCTTGTTCTTTCATCCTTTACCCTCCTTTTTTCGCTATGATTGTATCACACTTTTCTTTTTGTGTCAATAACATTTCAAAAAAAGCAAGGAAAGGAAAAAAGCGACCGTCCCGCAAGCAAGCTTGACGGGAAGATAAAGAGCCGTTGATACGTCACACTCCCGAAGACAGTCCTTTGCCTGGAAATAAACGGAAAGCCCCGAAAAGCAGGTGCTAAACGCACAAAGGGGGAGAGCAAAGGAGAGGGGAAAAGCCTTGCCGATAAATGCCGTCGCGTTGCCGATCTCTAAAAAAGAAAGGAAAAGCGCGTGCAAAAAGTCGTTAGAAAGATAGGGAGCAAAAAGAGCGCTGACGACGGAAAAGAAGAGCACGTATGCACAAAGATACAGCGCTTGCATCGCGGCGCCCTGAACGGAGGCGGTAAAGGAAAAAACGGGGAACGCTTGCTCGGCTTTTGGAAGAAAAGACGGCTTTTTCCTTTTGCTTTTTAAGAGGATAGCTGATAAAATCGATAGGATAAATTGGAGCAGATAAAGAAAAACACCGTAGACGCTTGATCCTAAAAGCTGTGCGCCCACAAAGCCGATCAAAAAGAAGGGGCTTGCGTTGTTTGCGGTGCAAAAAATACGGCAAAGCTCCTCTTTTTGCATAGCCCCCAGACGATGGCACCGCGCGGCACTGCGAACACCGATGGGAAAGCCGAACAGGTTTCCCAGCAAAAAACAAGCGCCGCCTTCGTCCGAAAAGCCGAGAAGGCGGGCAAAGGGATGGGAAAGGCGAAGAAGAACGCGCCGTGTGCCGCGAAAGGACAAAAGCAAATCGGAAAGAACGAGAAAAGGAAAAAGCGTGGGGATCAGAACCTCGGCGCACAGAGAGAGCGCGGCGCGCATTCCCTCCGTAACACACGCTATCTTGACAAAGGCAAGGACGAAAAAGGCAAACAAAAAGAGGGTGAAAAAAAGCTCATACGAGTGTCGCCGTCGGTTCGTCTGCATAAAAAAATCTCCGTTTCATATTCTTCTATCGGAAAAGCTTCCAAAAAAGAATATGTGCGGGAGGGGACAGTTATGAAAAAGCGGGAAGGGCAAGGGAAAAGACGTCTCGTGTGGGGGGACGTATTTCCCAAAAGCAGGCTTCTTTTGGCAGATAACGGCGACGGGAAGCGCGTGCGCGTCGAGGGGGCGAAAAAGCTTCTTTTGTGCCTTGAAAAGGAGATCAAGATCCTGCTTTGCGACGAGATCCTCCATTTTGTTGGGGAAGGTCTCTCCTGTACGGCGTATGCGAGCGGCGCGCTTGAGGTGGCGGGCACGCTTTTTGAAATTCGTTTTGAGTGCAACGCAAAAGGAGGGCGTGGACGTTGAGGATCCCTCTTTTTTACCGTTTGCTCGGTTATCACGTGATAAAAGTGGAAGAAAAAAGCAAAACGCGGCTTGAAAACCTCTTGTTCGTTGCCCGTATTCCGTTTTTTTACCGTGATGACGGCGCCGTCTTGATCCCGCATAAGGAAAAAGAACGATTAAAGCAAGCCTTAAAGCGGGAGCGCCTTTCCGTAAGTCTGGGAGAAGTAAGCGGCTTTCCTTGCTTTTTGCGTCAAAACCTTTACAGGATCGGGATTCCGATCGGCGCGCTTTTTGCCGCGCTTTTGATCTATTTCGGCTCGCATACCGTTTGGCAGGTGTGCGTTTCGGGTACGGAAACGGTATCCCCGAATGCTGTTGTTGAGGGGCTTGCATCCCTTGGCTTCGGGGTTGGAAGCGCGACGGGAAAAACGGATTTTGAAGCGCTCTCACTTGCCTACCGCTTGCAGGACCCGAGCGTCGCTTGGATGGGCATTTATACCCACGGAACGACGGCGTACGTCAAGGTGATCGAAAACAAGCGTCCCCGCGAGGATGTGGGGGACAGCACGCCCTCCCATCTTGTGGCAACGACGGATGCCGTGATCGTACAGACGAACGTTTTGCACGGTCAGCTTTGCGTCAAAGCGGGAGACGTCGTCCGCGCAGGCGATATGCTTGTCCTCGGTTTTGTAAAAGGCGCGCACGGCGACGTTTTTTTACAGGCAGAAGGAAGCATCAAGGGAAGAATCAGTGAGTCTTTTTCTATCCCGATCTCCGTCACGGAAATACAAAAAACGGAGTCAAGGCGCGAAAAAATCGGAATCGAGCTCAATTTTTTCGGAAAAGTTATAAAAATTTTTGAAAAAACGCCCCAAAATGCTTCGGATTATGTTATAATAAATAGAAATAGAGAATTTCTTCTTCCCACTGGAAAGAAATTGCCCTTTTCCTTACGCTACACCGAGGCGCTTCTTTATACCGAGGATGCACTGACGCTCTCCGAGAGCGAAGCGCTTTTGGCGGCGCTCGATGCGGCGGATGCCCTGGTGCGGCAAAGGGTGGGCGCGGGTGAACTTCTCAAAAAGGATATCAAAATTCAAACGCTTGACGGAGAAAAGAGTCTTTTAGTCAGCGTGGAATATACAAAGGATATAGCCGAGCAAAAGCCTATTTCTTTGGGGCTCGGCGGATAGGAGTGCTATGCGCAAGACCTTGGTTTTTGATGCGGCAGATATGACTGCCGCGGTATTCGGTGCTTGTGACGAATATGCGGATGCGGTGCGGGATGCCTTTGGTGTTTCGCTTCGGAACGAGCGCGGTGCCGACGGCAAGGACGGTCTTACGATTGAGGGAGATGCGGACGCCGTAGAAAAGGCGGAAGCCGTTTTTAAATATTTAAAGGTCTTGCTGATGCGCGGAGAGTCGCTTTCCCTGCAAACGGTCACGTACGCCATTTCCTTGGCGCGCGACGGGGAGTTTGATGCCCTCGAAAGCTTTGGAAACGACGTGCTTGCCATCACGATGCGCGGAAAGCCCATCAAGCCCAAGACGATGGGGCAGAAGAAATATATCGCCGCGATGAAGCGCAACACGGTCGTTTTCGGCATCGGTCCCGCAGGTACGGGAAAGACCTTTCTTGCCGTGGCGATGGCGACGGAGGCGCTCAGAAAGCACGAGGTCAGCCGCATTATCTTAACACGCCCTGCCGTTGAGGCGGGGGAGCGTCTTGGCTTTTTGCCGGGTGATCTACAAAGCAAGATTGACCCGTATTTAAGACCGCTTTACGATGCGCTTTTTGAAATGCTCGGTCCCGAAAACTATAACCATTATCTTGAAAAGGGAATGATCGAGATCGCACCGCTCGCGTATATGCGAGGCAGAACGCTTGACGATTCTTACATTATTCTCGACGAGGCGCAAAACACCTCTCCCGAGCAGATGAAGATGTTCTTGACGCGTCTTGGCAGCAATGCGAAGGCTGTCATCACGGGCGACCCATCGCAAACCGATCTTCCCGCGGGGACGAAAAGCGGTCTTACGATCGCCACGGAGATCTTAAAGGATATTGACGACATTGCCGTGCATACCTTCACGGAGCGCGACGTTGTGCGTCATAGACTGGTTCAGCAGATCATACTTGCTTATGAAAAATACGGCCGTGAGCACGCTCACGCCCAAAAGAAAAAAGAAAACGGTGCTAAGACCGCACGAAAGGACGGATGATTATGAAACACTACACGCCCGACATTCCTAAACTCAGAATTTATTTCTCGGCAGACCCCGAATTTGCAAAAAATTGCTACGCGGTAAAGAAAACCGTTCGCGAGGCGGTCCGTGCGACGCTGTATTACGAGAAATTCGATCTTGATACCGAAATTTCCGTTACCTTCTGCACGAACGAAACGATTCGCGCACTCAACCGCGAGCATCGCGAGCGTGACAGCGCGACCGACGTGCTGTCCTTCCCGATGTACACCGCAGAGGAGATCGCCGAGATCATCCCCGAGGAAGAGGAAGAAACGGTGGTGCTTGGCGACGTCGTTCTTTCCTTAGAACGCGCCAAGGAGCAAGCAGAGGAGTTGGGACACGGTTTTCTGCGTGAGGTGGCGTTTTTGACCATCCATTCCGTACTGCATCTTCTCGGCTACGACCATGAGCTCTCGCCCGAGGAGGACGAAAGACAGTGCGCGCGCCAGAAGCTGATCCTTGAAGAATTGGATCTTGACCCCACGCTGTAAGTGCTAAGAAAAGGAAAAAGGATATGACGAAAACAGGCTTTATTGCAATCGTAGGACGCCCCAACGTTGGAAAGTCCACGCTTTTAAATCAGATTTTAGGGGAGAAGGTCGCGATCGTTTCCAAGCGTCCGCAGACCACGAGAAACCGCATCACGGGGATCTTAACGCAGGGAGAGGATCAGTTCGTATTCCTTGACACCCCCGGACTTCATCGCCCCAGAACCAAGCTGGGTGATTTTATGGTAAAGACCACGGACAGCGCCATCGGTGAGGCGGATGCCGCGATACTCGTCGTAGAGCCGCGCGAGGCGGTGGGCGACATCGAGCAGACCGTGATCGACCGCTTAAAAGAAGCGAAGATCCCTGCCGTTCTCGCGATCAACAAGATCGACGCCGTGACACCCGTTAACGTTGCCAAGACGATCGCCGCGTACTCCGAGGCGTTTGATTTTGACGCCGTGGTACCGATGGCGGCAAAGTCGGGTAAGAACGTTTCCATCCTGGTGGATGAGTGCCGCCGCTATCTTGCCGAAAGTCCTTGGTTTTTCCCCGATGATATCGTGACCGATCAGCCCGAGCGTCAGATCGTTTCGGAGGTGATCCGCGAAAAGATCCTTCGCTTGCTCAGCGAGGAGATCCCGCACGGTACCGCCGTCGTGATTGAGGCGTTTGAGGAGAGCGAGCGGCTTATCAAGATTCGCGCCGAGATCTTTTGCGAGAGAGATTCCCATAAGAGAATTCTGCTGGGCAAGCAGGGAAGCATGATCAAAACCATCGGCACGTATGCGCGCGAGGACCTTGAAAAGTTCTTTGGCGTCAAGGTGCATCTTGACCTTTGGGTGAAGGTGAAGGAGAAGTGGCGTGACAGCGCCTTCCAGCTTGCAAACTTCGGATATAATAAAAAGGATTACGAGTAAACAAGGCGTAGCGCCGGAAAAGAGATTGCGATGCAACCCATTTTGCTTTCGGGAGTCGTGGTCCGCACGACCGATTACGGGGAACGGGACCGCATTTTGACCCTATATACGGACGAGCTGGGGCTGATCACAGTGACTGCCAACGGCAGCCGCTCGCTCAAAAGCAGATCGCTCGTTGCGACGGAACTGTTTTGTTACAGCAAATTCGTTTTAAATCGACGCGGCGACCGCTATACCGTCAAGGAGGTCGAGCTGATCGAGAGCTTTTTCGATCTGCGCTCGGACGTCTCAAAAATTGCCCTCGCAGGCTACGTTTGCGAGGTGTTAGCACACGTTGGTACCGAAAACTTACCCGATCCCGATCTTTTGCGCCTGTGCCTAAACACACTCTTTGCCATCGCTAAGGAGCGCGCACCGCAGGCCCTGATCAAGGGCGCGTTTGAGATGCGTGCCGCGAGCATTCTCGGCTTTCGTCCCGAGCTTTCCGTTTGTGCGGAATGCGGGGAAGAGGGGGAGGACGTCGCGCTTGACGTGATGAACGGCGCCGTCCGCTGTGCCGCCTGTCGCCGTGAAACGGAGCTTTTGGCGTTGCCCCCAAGTGAGGAGGAGGCTCTGCATCCCACTATCCTGTGCCTTTTGACGGCGGCGGCGCGTGTGTCGCTTTTTTACGTCATCGTGTGTCCGCTTGAGAAGATCTTATCTTTTCGTCTTGAAAACCCCGAGGACGTCAAGAGCTTTGCTTACGCCGCAGAAACCTACTTACTCAACCATTTGGAGCGCAGCTTCAAAAATCTTGAATTTTACAAAACCTTGCTTCTTGAAGAAGGGCAAGGGTGAAACGGAATATGGGACTAAAACAAAAATCATTAGAAATTTTAGAGTACGATAAGGTCATTTCGATGCTCTCGGCTATCGCCTTCACGGAGGGCGCGCGGGAGCTTGCACGCCGCCTTTTGCCGAGTGCGGATTACGATACCGTCGTATCCCGTCAGAAAAAGACGGCGGACGCCAGACGTCTTCTTTCCCACAAGGGTGTTCCGCCCTTCGGGAAAGCGGTCAACGTTTGCGAGGCGGTAGAGCGTGCGGAAAAGGGCGGTACGCTCACGATGCACGAGCTTTTGGACGTTGCCGACATCTTTACGGCGGCGCGTGCGCTTTGGGATTACGTTGACGGCAACCGCCTTTTTCCGACGGTGCTCGATACGACGTTCTCTCGCCTTATCGTCAACCGTCCGCTTGAGGAGCGCATCCGTCGCACGGTGCTCTCGGACGAGCTCATTTCGGACGAGGCGAGCCCGCTTCTTTCGGATATCCGCAGAAAAATGCGTGCGGCGAATAACCGTATTAAGGAAACCTTGCAGCAATTTGTGAGCGGTCAGCGCTCTAAATATTTGCAAGAGAATATCGTCACCCTTCGCGACGGGCGCTACGTTATCCCCGTGCGTGCCGAATATAAGAACGAGATCAAGGGACTTTTGCACGACACGTCTGCCTCGGGAGCTACGCTGTTTATCGAGCCGATGGGGGTCGTGGAGGCGAATAACGAGCTTCGTGAGCTTGCCGCCAAGGAGGCGCGCGAGATCGACCGTATCCTTTTGGAGCTTTCGGGTCTTTGCGCGGAGTCCTCGGGCTCCTTGATCCAGAATTATCGCGTGATCACGGAGCTTGCTTTTTGCTTCTCCTGTGCCGCGCTTGCCGAAAAAATGAAGGCGGTATCCCCCATCCTGGTCAAAGAGCCGATGGTGTCGCTCAAGGGGGCAAGGCATCCCCTTTTGGATCCCGCTACCGTCGTGCCGATCGACGTGTCCCTCGGTGACGGCTTTGACACCTTGGTGATCACGGGTCCCAATACGGGCGGTAAGACCGTCACGCTCAAAACGCTGGGTCTTTTCGCGCTGATGACGCAGGCGGGACTTCAGATTCCCGCGCGTGAAGAATCCCAAATGGGTGTATTTTCCGAGGTTCTTGCCGATATTGGCGACGAGCAGAGCATCGAGCAATCGCTCTCTACCTTCTCGGCGCATATGATGAGCATCGTGGAGATCCTTAGCGCGGCAGGCGAAGGAACGCTGGCGCTCTTTGATGAGCTTGGTGCGGGAACCGACCCCGTCGAAGGCGCGGCGCTCGCGATCGCGATCCTCGAGGCAGTCCGCGCTACGGGGGCACTCGCCGCGTCCACGACGCACTATGCCGAGTTAAAGGCGTATGCGCTAGACACCGAGGGCGTGCAGAACGCGTCCTGCGAGTTTGACGTGGAATCCCTGCGTCCCACCTATCGTCTCGTGATCGGTGCCCCCGGACGCTCTAACGCCTTTGCGATCTCGGAGCGGCTCGGTATGCCCGAGCACGTCGTTTCCCGCGCAAAGGGATTGGTTTCCGAGGACGACAAGCGCTTTGAAAACGTGCTTGCACGCTTGGAAGCCGACCGTATCGCGATGGAGCGTGCCAAGGCGGAGGCAGAGCGCCTGCGGGCAGAATACGAGGCGTATAAGAAAAAAGCGGAGGAAGAGCTCCGTGCGCGCACGGCAGATGCCGAAAAGGAGATCCAAAAATCTCTTGAAAAGGCAAGACAGCTGTTAAGCAGTGCGCGTGCAACGGGAGATTTCGTGCTCAAACAGCTCGACGAGGTGCGTAAAAAGCAAGAGAGCGACCGTTTTGCCGCTTCGCTTGCCGAGGCGCGCCGCGAGATCCGCTCCCGCATTGGAAAAGAGGACGACGCCCAAGCGGCGTTTGAGTATAGCGAGGTCAACTTGGAGGAGGACTACGTTTTGCCCCGTCCCCTCGCTGTGGGTGACCACGTGTACCTCGTGAGCTTTGGACAGGAGGGCGAGGTCGTATCGCTCCCTGACAAGGATGGCAACATTCAGGTCAAAGCGGGTATTTTGCGCGCAAAAACGCACGTCTCCAAGGTACGACTGCTTGGTAAGACCAAGCCTAAGGTCAAGCAGGCGCAGAAAACGCGCGCCGTTTCGGGTATAAAAAGCGCCATCGCAGACGGCTTTAAGCCCGAGATCGACGTGCGCGGTATGACGGGAGACGAGGCGTGGTGGCGCGTGGATAAGTATATTGACGACGCCTATCTCGCAGGTGTGAACAGCGTTCGCATCATCCACGGAAAGGGAACGGGCGCCCTTCGTGCCGCGCTTTGGGGCTTTTTCCGCGCCGATAAGCGCATCGCGTCCTTCCGCGCGGGCGTATACGGTGAGGGCGATGCAGGCGTTACCGTCCTAGAACTAAAATAAAAGCTATTGCCGAAGCAATAGCTTTTAGAAGGGGATGGGAGAGGGCGCGATCGTCGCGTTCTTGCGCCGTCAGAGTCCAAGACACGCGGCGCCGATAATGCCCGCGTCGTTGCCAAGCTCTGCGATCACGATCCGCGTTTTTTTCGGGTTGTCGCGCGTGTATTGCTCGCAAAGGACCTTTTCTACCAAGGGGATAAGCAGATTGTCCCGCTCGTTGCAGATGCCGCCGCCGATACAAAGGATCTCGGGCTGGAAGATGTTGATGATGTTGGCAATGCCGCACGCGAGATGGTCGATATAGTATTCCACCACCATCGTACCGATGGCATCTCCTTGCTTTTTGGCGTTGAATGCCGTGCGCGCGTTGATCTTGCCCGTCGTTTTGTAGTCCTTGATCATCACGGTCGGGATATGCTTGGTTTCACATTCCGTGATCTTTTCACGCGTGATGGCGGAAAGCGCGGTCGCAGAGGAATATGCTTCCCAACAGCCGCGTCTGCCGCAGGAGCAAAGCCTACCGCCGTGCTTAATGACGATATGACCCAGCTCGCCCGCCGCGTGATTGAAGCCGCTATAAATTTTACCGTCAAGAATGACACCGCCGCCGACACCCGTGCCGAGCGTGATCATCACGGAATTTTTACTGCCGCGAGAAGCGCCTGCAAGAGCTTCGCCGAGCGCTGCGGCATTGGCGTCGTTTGCCACGTAAACCTCCTTGACGGGAAGGTAACGCTTGAACAAGGCGGCAATAGGGAAGTTGCGAAAAGGAAGATTATTGGCGTACTCGATCACACCCGTTTCGCTGTTTGCAACGCCGGGAGAGGCAATGCCAACGTAGGAGACCTCGCTGAGCGGAATATTCGATTCCTTGAGCAGTCGCTCCGTGAGCGCCGCCATATCCTTGATGATCAGCTCACCCTCACGGTTTGCCATCGTGGGGACGCTTCCTTTTTTGAGGATGTTTTTGTTTTCATCGACAATACCGACGGCAATGTTCGTGCCGCCGAGATCTACACCGACGTAATACATAGTATTTTCTCCTTGCACTTTTTAGGTTTTTTACCTTATTATATTTTTATTATAACATTTTGAACCCTTTTGTCAAGATAAAGACAGTTTTTTAGCGTGATTTTTTTAAACGTGGAGTGGGTATGAAGATTTTAGTTGGACTCAGCGGAGGACTTGACAGCACCTATGCCGCTTTGCTTCTGAAGGAGGCAGGGCACACGGTAGAGGGTGCCGTTTTGGATATGCATCCGTACAGCGAAACGGAAGAAGCGCGCGCCGCAGCGACACAGCTCGGGATCCCGTTTCGCGTGATTTTGTGCCGCGAGGCGTTTGAGCGCACGGTCGTCACGGATTTTTGCTCCCAATATCTGCAAGGACGTACCCCAAATCCCTGTATCCTTTGTAATGAAACGGTAAAATTCCGTATGTTATACGAGGAAGCGATGCGGGATGGCTTTGATCGGATCGCGACGGGGCATTACGCCCGTATTACGAGCGTAGGCGGCAACGCTTGCGTGGCGATGGGAAAGGATACGAAGAAGGACCAGTCCTATATGCTTTACCGCTTGCCCGCAGAAATCCTTTCGCGGCTTTTGCTTCCTCTTGGGGATATGACGAAGGACGAGATCCGAGAATCTGCGCGTGCCCGTAATCTTTCCGTAGCCGAGAGGGCGGAAAGCCAGGACATTTGCTTTATTCGTGGGGAAAGCTATACCGATTTTCTTGCGCGGCGTTGCGGAGAGTTACCAAAGGGGCATTTTATCAGCGAAACGGGGGAAGTCCTTGGGGAGCACGAGGGCATCACGCATTATACGGTGGGACAGCGCAAGGGGCTTGCCGTTTCTGCACCTACCAGACTGTTTGTGAAAAGCATAGATCCCGAAACGAGAAATATCATCCTTGCGGATAAACCGCCCCGCGCATTGCGGTTTTTGCTGGAACGGGTCGTTTTTTCGGGAATGACTCCAACCGATGATCTATCGTGTAAAGAGTTGCTTGCACGCGTCCGTTATACCGCCCCCCTCACCCCTGCTTTGCTTTTTCGGGAAGGGGATGCGCTTGGCGTTGCGCTTTGTGAGAACACTTGTGCGGTGACTCCCGGGCAATCGGTCGTTTTGTATTCTGGCGATACGATAATGCTTGGCGGTATCGTCAAATCCCTCCTTTAATACCAAAAAAATCCAAAAATAAACAGAAAATGGTAAAAACAAGCCAAACTTGCAATTTTTGTGCAAAATGCCGAAGTGTAGAAAATATCCCTCGTTTTTTGTGCATTTTTACCATATAAAAACTACCAAAATCAACCAATGCTTTACATAATCATCCCGCCAGAAGGTAATTACAAATTACCTTCTTTTTCTGTTTTCTTGAAAAAACTCAAAAAGCGCCATAATAATGGAGTTTTAAAGGATTTAAAAGTAACAAATGGTTACTTATGCGATATAAACAAAGAGTTTTCTTGATAAAACTCTTGCAAATTGTGAAAAGTATTTTCCTTTTCTCGCTCCAGTCGCCCGCTTTTGGTGAGGCTCTGTCGTGATTTCCAAGATTTTTCGCACTTGACAATTATAAATATATATGGTATGATATTGGGGTAAAAATGGTGTGACGGTATTGTGTCCGTTAGGAAAAGTCCGCCAACTTACAAACATACTCTGGGAGGAAAGGTATTCATGAAGACATGCTTTACAAAAGCAACTGCTGTCTTTCTCGCTGTCCTGATGCTTCTTGGCGCGATCGGTATCCCCGTTTCCGCGGCATCCGGCGAGACCTCGTACGAGGAAATATTGGCATCCTTGACCGCTGAGTCGTATGCCAATTATTTGCAAGGTGCGAAAAACGACGGCGCAACCAAGGGAAATGGTGATATTTCTCTTGATATTTTCGATTACACGACGGAGGATATGACCGCCGGCGCCGCAGTTGAAAGAAGGGAAGAACAGGTCGTAGATCTGAAGGACCCCAAGAACCCCGTGGAGAAAACCGAGGAGCTTCTCGTGCTTCCCGACATCGGCACGGTATCTTGGACTTTTAATATTTCTGCGGCACAGGCGGGACTTTACGGCATCCGTGTGGAATACGTATCGCTTTCGAACTCCACTTCTTCGATTGAGAGAAAGCTGTATATCGACGGCTCCGTTCCGTTCGACGAGGCAAGAGCCTTCTCGCTCTCCAAGGCATGGCAGTATAAGTACGCCGTGAGAGATGAGGAAGGGAACTACACCTTTGAAACGGATGCGGGCGACAACGATATCCGTGCGGACATCGAAACGGTTCCCGTGCTCCGTACATACGAATGCTCCGATATCGACGGCTTCTACAATGAGCCCTTCCAGTTCTACTTCAAGGAAGGGGAGCGCACGCTTTCTTTCGTGGCAAGCAAGGAGAGTGTGGCGATCAAGTCCATCACGCTGTTCCCTGTAGAAACGAGCAAAACGCTGGCAGAGCGTCTTGACGAGTGGAAGAACGTTCCGAACGCATCGGCAGACAGCACGGTGATCTTCCGTGCGGAAACGCCCGACTTCGTATCGGATAAGGCAGTTTATCCCGCAAACGACCGTTCCTCTGCGATCACCTCGCCGATCGAGGCGTTCTCGCAGAAGATCAACGTCATCGGTAGCTCGGGTTATAATACGGCAGGACAGTGGGCTTCCTACACCTTTACGGTGAGTGAGGATGGCATTTACAACATCGTCGCCCGCTTTAAGCAGTCCGCCCTTGAGGGTATGTTTGCCAGCCGTGTTGTGAAGCTCGCAAGCTCCGACGGCTACTACGGTCAGCCTGACGGTACCCCTACCGCTCCTTATGAGGAGTGCTATTACGCGCGCTTCGACTATTCTGACGACTGGCGCACGGAAGCGATCAGCGGTGCAAACTTTACCGTAGATGCAGACGGCAAAAAGACCTTTACCGGCGACACCACGCCCCTTTCCTTCTACTTCAAGAAGGGCGTGACCTATACGCTTCAAATGGAAGTTGGTCTGGGTAGTATGGCAGAGCTCTTGAACGAGATCGAAACCACGCTGACGATCACCAACGACTGCTATCTTGAAATTTTGAAGCTGACGGGCGCAGACCCCGACGAGTACCGTGACTACGGCTTCCGTCGTGTGATGCCTGTTACCATTGAGCAGCTCGGTAAGCAGGGTAAGGCTCTTGAAGAGCAGGCACTTTCCTTGCGTGAGATCTGCGGCACCTCGGGTGCAAATATCGCAACCCTCGAAAACATCTCCCGTCTTCTTACCCGTATGTACGAGGATGAGGACGAGATCGCTCCCAACCTTTCCAACCTCAAATCTTATATCGGTACCCTCGGTACCTGGCTCAACAGCGTAAAGGCGCAGTCCATCGTCGTTGACTACTATCAGATCGCATCGCCCGATGCCAAGCTGCCCAAGGCAAACGCCAACTTCTTCCAGGCATTCTGGTACGAGCTGCGTTCCTTCTTTGCAAGCTTCTTCGTGCAGTACGACTCGATGGGCGTTTCGGATATGTCCGACTCCGTTGCTTCGATCAACGTATGGCTTGCATACGGTCGTGACCAGTCGCAGATCTGGAAGAATCTGATCACCAACAAGTTCTCGAACAACCAGAAGATCGCAGTTGACCTTAAGCTGGTTGCCGGCGGTACGCTTCTTCCTTCCGTTCTGGCAGGGCAGGGACCCGATGCCTACATCGGTCTTGCGGCAAGCGACGTTATCAACTACGCGATCCGTAACGCGATCCTCAATATCGAGGAAATGCCCGGCTTTGCGGAAACGGTGGGCTACAACCACACCGAAAGCGTTCTCGTGACGGATGAGAACGGCAGACCTTATTATGCAACGCAATATTATATGATGGATGATAACGGCAACAAAACGCCCGTTGCCGCATCGAGCATCAATTTCAATGACGCTACGATGGTTCCGATCACCCTCTACGGCAAGACCTACGGTCTGCCTGAGCAGGCAAACCTTCCGATGATGTTCTACCGTAAGGACATCCTCGCAGAGCTTCAGATCGACGTTCCCCAGACTTGGGACGACATTCTGGCTGCGATCCCCACGCTGCAGGCAAACAACATGCAGATCGGTCTTGGCTATGAGTTTGCAACGAATATGTTCCTTTACCAGTTCGGCGGTAACCTTTGGAAGTACACGGACGATCCTCCCGAAAACCTCACCGAGGAAATGAAGGCGGGATACCGCGATTACGCAGGTGCGGCGATCGGTCTTGATACGGACGTTGCCCTCAACTCCTTCCAGTTCTGCTGCCGTCTTTACACCGACTACTCCTTCCCGACGGCGTACGACGGAGCAAACCGTTTCAGAACGGGTG
This sequence comes from Clostridia bacterium, assembly GCA_017456985.1. Classification (GTDB taxonomy): domain Bacteria; phylum Bacillota; class Clostridia; order Oscillospirales; family CAG-272; genus UBA1740. The sequence continues at coordinate 108,647 of JAFTIH010000031.1, forward strand.
AAATTCCGCTGATGATCGCGGACTATTGCGCAACGTACAACCAGCTGGTCGTCTTTGCAACGGAAATCCGCGGACTCTGGCAGTTCAACAAGATCCCCGGAACGGTTCGCGATGACGGTACCGTCAACAGTGATTCTATCGTCACCGTAACGGCAACCGTTATGCTTCACGGCTGTGACGACATCGAGTCCACCTGGAAGTATATGATGTGGCAGGCAGGCGGCGAGGTACAGGCTGACTACGGTAACGAAATGGTTGCTCTGGTCGGTCCTGCCGCAAAATATGCTACCGCAAACATTCAGGGTATCGGTATGATCTCTTGGAGCGCTGCCGAGAGAAACAGCTTGCTTGAGCAGTTCGATCACCTTGCAGCGATCCCCAACTATCCCGGAAGCTATATCATTGCTCGCTATACAAAATTTGCTTTCCTTGATGCGTACAACAATGGCGCGGATCCTGTTACGGCAATTCAGGATTACATCACCATTATCAACAAGGAGATCACCCGTAAGAGAGCAGAGTTTGATCAGAAGACCCTGAAGGAGGGTCAGACTCCCGTCGATGCTATGACCGAAGCGGAGTAAATTGACGGCTTTGCTGTCCTACATTATAATAAGGAGAGAAATTCATGTCGAATAATGAAAAAAAGCGTCTTGTATCGCGCAAGGATATGACGATGGCGCAATGGACATGGAAAGAGATGAAGCGGAACAAGGTTGCGTACATTATGTGCGCTCCCTTCTTCCTCCTGTTCTTCGTCTTCACCGTGCTTCCCGTTGCACTGTCCATCTTCTTCAGCTTTACGGAATTTAACATGCTGGAGCCTCCGAAATGGGTGGGCTTCGACAACTACATCCACCTCTTTCTCGAAGACGATATCTTCGTGATCGCCTGCAAAAACACCTTGATCTTCGCGGCGATCACGGGTCCCGTTTCCTACTTGATGTCCTTCCTCGTGGCTTGGTTCATCAATGAGCTTTCCCCGAAGATCCGTGCTGTCGTTACGCTGATCTTCTATGCGCCCTCCATCTCGGGCTCGGTCTATATGGTATGGACCATTCTGTTCTCGAGTGACTCCTACGGTTACGTTAACGGTACACTGCTTGAACTGAACATCATCGACAGCCCGATCATGTTCTTCCAGAACGCCGATTACGTTATGCCACTTTGTATCGTCGTCGCCCTCTGGACCTCGCTCGGTACCGCCTTCCTGTCCTTTATCGCAGGTTTGCAGACGGTAGATCGCAGTCAGTACGAGGCGGGCGCCGTTGACGGTATCAAGAACCGTTGGCAGGAGCTTTGGTACATTACGCTTCCGACGATGCGTCCTCAGCTGATGTTCGGTGCGGTGCTTGCTATCACGGGTGCATTCGGTTTCGGTGCCGTCGTTACGGCGCTGTGCGGTATGCCCTCCGTTGACTATGCGGCACACACCATCATGCACCATCTGGACGACTATGGCGGAATCCGTTTTGAGGTCGGTTATGCTTCGGCAATCGCCGTATTCCTCTTCTTGATCATGCTTGGTTGTAACCTCGTAATCAAGAAATTACTTTCGAAGGTGGGGCAGTGATATGAGCAAGAAATTAAGAACACGCCATCATAAAGTTGTCCTCAACCGTTCCGCAGGCGGTGACGCGGGTATCACCTTCCTCTTGGTGATCCTCGGTGCCTTTATGTTCCTGCCGATGCTGTATGTTATCATGCAGTCCTTGAAGCCTCTTGACGAGCTCTGGATGTTCCCCCCGCGCTTCTATGTTATGAGCCCGACGCTCGGTAACTTCGGAGACCTGTTCTCCCTGATGAACGACTCGTGGGTTCCGTTCTCCCGTTACATCTTTAACACCGTGTTTATCACCGCGTGCGGTACCTTCGGTAACCTGATCGTTGCATCCCTTGCCGCGTACGCACTCGCAAAGATGAAATTCCCGGGCAGAAACTTCTTGTTCCAGATCGTCGTTCTTTCGCTGATGTTCCACCAGACGGTCAACCAGCTCTCGAACTTCATTATCATGTCCACGCTCGGTATGGTCGATACTTACCTCGCAATCATCGTTCCCGCACTTGCCGGTACGATGGGTCTGTACTTAATGAAGCAGTTTATGGAGAGCTCCGTTGCGGATTCCGTTCTGGAGTCTGCCCGTCTTGACGGTGCGTCCGAGTTCCGCATCTTCTTAACGATCGCAATGCCGATGGTTAAGCCCGCGTGGTTAACGCTTTTGATCGAGTCCTTCAAGACCCTTTGGAATACGGGTGCATCCATCTACATCCACTCCGAGGAACTCAAGACCTTTAACTACGCAATCAACCAGGTCGTTACGGCAGGTGTTCAGCGTGCAGGTGCTTCGGCGGCTGCTACCGTTGTCATGATGATCGTACCGATCACCGTATTCGTTCTCAGCCAGAGCCAGATCATCGAAACGATGGGTAGCTCGGGTATGAAAGACTAAGGAGGGAATTATGAAAAACAAGAAAATAGTATCTCTCCTGCTCGTGCTGCTCGTGGCGGTGCTGGTGCTTGGCGCTATGCCCGTTTCCGCGGCAGAGCCCTTCCAGACCTATACCTATTCGTCCGACGGCTTTGCTCTGTATTCTCCTGCGGCGTATTCTACGCCCAGAACCTTTGACTACCGTGACATTTTTGCAGGTTATACCGGTGCGGTCATCGATTTCGACAAGCCCACCGATATTACGACGGATGATGCAGGGAACATCTACCTTGCAGACTCCGGAAACAACCGCATCGTCGTGATGTCCGGTGAGGACTATAAGGTCAAGACGATCATTCAGAACTTCGACAACAACGGCTACGCGGACTCCTTCAACGAGTGCCGCGGTGTGTTCGTCGATGATGAATACGTTTACGTTTGTGATACCAACAACGAGCGAATCGTTATGTTCGACCGTTACGGTAATTTCACTTCCTCTGCGCGCGTCATCGGTAAGCCGAGCGGCACGCTCTTCGGTGCAACGACGCAATACAACCCCGTTGCGGTTGCCGTTGACCAGTATGAGAGAATCTTCGTCATTTCCTACACCACCTACGAAGGTGTCATCGTGATGACGAGCGACGGTATCTTTACGGGTTACATCGGCGCTCAGAAGGGTGACTACAGCGCGATGGAGATTCTCCTTCGCCGCTTCCAGTCCGCAGAACAGCGTAAAAATTCCAAGCAGAACACCTCTACGGAGTTCAACAACATCTCGATCGACAGCGACGGCTTCGTTTACGTCACCACCAACACGATCGACGAAAACAAGCAGCAGGCTGCGATTGAAAGCAAAGAGGCTGACTACGCTCCCGTTAAGAAGTTAAACTCTGCAGGTGCGGAGATCATGAAGCGCAACGGCTTCTTCGCCCCCGGCGGTGAGGTTGAGGTGCAGTCGGGTCTCGGCGTCCAAAAGGACAGTGATGAGATCACGGGCGCTTCGAGCATCGTTGACGTTGCCATCGGCGACGAGGGCACTTGGACGATTGCCGACGCAAAGCGTAGCAAGGTATTTACCTACGACCAGAACGGTATTCTTCTGTTCGCTTTTGGCGACAAGGGTATTCAGCGCGGTAACATTCAAACGATCTCCGCGATCACCTATCAGGGAAATAACCTGATCATCCTGGATAAGGATGCCAAGAGCTTTACCGTATTTACCAGAACGGTTTACGGCGATCTGCTTATTGACGCCCTTCGTTGCGAAAACGATCGCAGATATGAGGAATCCGTTGATGCTTGGCTGAGCGTCTTGCAGTATAACAACAACTTTGACTCCGCCTACATCGGTGTCGGTAGAGCGTATTATCGCCAGGGTGACGCGACCTTCGTTTCCCCCGACGGTCAGACCTACTACAAGCAAAGCTCCGTAGCCGTTTACGGCGGTGCCGACGGTAAGGAGATCGTAGCCTATACGGTTGACGGCACGCCCGAAGGGGAAGTCATTGACGTCAACAACGATTACGATAAAACGGGTTACGACCTTGCCATGGATTACCTCTCTGCGGCATACGACGACCAGAACTGGTCTAACGCTTACAAGGAAGTCCGCAAGGAATGGATCTCTAAGTTTATCCTTTTGATCTTGATCGTTGCCGTTGTACTCGTCGTGCTTCTTGCTAAGTTCTTGAAGTTCGCAGGCAACTACAACGCAAAGGTAGCACTTCTTGGCGTACAGCGCAAGACCTTCCGCCAGGAGCTGATGTACGTGTTCCACCTGGTGTTCCATCCGTTTGACGGCTTCTGGGACCTCAAGCACGAAAAGCGCGGCTCCGTTCGAGCTTCTCTCGTGATCTTGGCGGTTGTCATCCTCAGCTTCTACTACCAGTCCATCGGTACGGGCTACGTAATGAACCCCGAGGGAACCTACTCTACGATCGTGGCACAGTTCCTTTCCGTGATGCTCCCCTTCATTCTGTGGGTCATCTCCAACTGGTGTCTTACGACACTCTTTGAGGGTGAAGGCTCCTTCAAGGATATCTTCATTGCAACCTCGTACGCACTGGCACCTCTGCCTTTGTTCCTGATCGTTTCTACCATTATGTCCAACTTCGTGACGCTTGAAGAATCTGCAATCGCTTCGATGCTCGTCGTCATCGCCTTCGTCTGGGCAGGTCTTCTGATCTTCTTCGGTACGATGGTCACGCACGACTATTCCTTCACGAAGAACCTGTTTATGTGCCTTGCAACGATCGTTGGTATGGCAGTGATTATGTTCGTCGGCTTCTTGTTCTCGAGCCTCATCGGAAAAATGGTTTCCTTTGTGTCCTCGATCATCTCGGAAATTTCGTATCGGTAAGAAAGGGAGGAATGAAAATGAAAAAAATAATTTCTTTTGTACTCGCCCTGATTACCTTGATCAGCTGTTTTTCCGTGATGTCGGTTCCCGCATCTGCGGCAACGGTTGACACCTCCAAGGACTATATGCAGGTCCTGAAGGATGCATACAACTACAAGTACAAAACCGGCTATGAATACCTGACGGATCAGGTCGCTAAGGGCAATATGCAGCTTTACGCCCGTGCAAACGGCTTCGAGCTGTATTGTAACCCCTTCACGGGTGAGGTCGCTTACGTCAATATTGCGACGCAAAAGGTCCTTACCACCAACCCCCACGATTTCTCTACCATTCACGAGATGCTTGGCGGTTCGGTCAACCCTAACCCCGCAAAGAACGATACCTTTACCGATCTTCTTTCGCAGATCGAAGTTACGTTCACCGACAACGAGGGTCAGCTTCGCCGCTTTACCAGCATCGTGGAGGCTGCTTCCCGCAACCAGATCGTTGTTAAGTATATGAAGAACGGTCTGCGTGTCGAGTACACGATGGGTCGTTTGAATACGACTTACCTGCTTCCCGGTGTTATCCTGGAAGAGGATTTCAAGGCAAACATCATGACCCCCATCGAGGAATATCTCGCTTGGGTCGAGAGCAAGGTCGGTATGGATTCCAAGGAATACGAGGAAGTTTATGCCACCATTATGAAGCTCGATTCCTGGTACCGTCCTTCTACGTATGAAACGGAAACGGTCACCTCTCTGCGTGATGACCTCGCAAAGAAGTACCCCGTTTACAAGCCTGATCCTAACGACCCCGAGAACACGGGTAAGACCATCTACTATTTGGATGAGAACTCGGAGCAGGGCATTACGGACAGAGAGCGCGTTACGCTTGAGAATCTGCTGAAAGCTTACTGCCCCGACCTTGACCACGATATGCTGGATGAGATGCACGCAAAGACAGGCTATACGCCTGACGTAAACGAAACTCCCGTTTTCCGCGCAGCAATCGAGTACGTCCTTCAGGACGATGGCCTTTCCGTTCGTCTTCCTGCCAGCAGCATTCGTTTTGATGAAACAAAATATACGCTTGAGCACGTCAAGATCCTGCAATATTTCGGTGCAGGCAACTTAAACAACGACGGTTACGTGTTCTATCCCGACGGTAGCGGTGCGATCATCGAATTCGGTGATTTCTATTCCAAGACCAACGCGGACAACAGAGAGTCCTTTACACTCTCCAGCTCCGTTTACGGTGAGGATCACGCTTATTACAAGATCGACGTCAATGCGAAGCACTCCGAGGTCATCCGCGTTCCCGTATTTGGTATCGTGGAGCAGCAGGAGAACAACGCTTACAGCGATGGTTACTACGACAGCGGCTTCTTCGCAGTTCTTGAGGACGGCGATGCTTTGGCGGACATTGCAACCTTCTTCGGCGGCGGTCAGTTCAACTTTGCTGCAGCTTACGCTATGTTCTATCCGCGTCCTTCGGATGCTTATAACCTGGCAGACGCGATCTCGGTAGCGGACAACAAGGAAATGACGATCGTTTCCGATAAGAAGTACACGGGCTTCTACAAGCTCAAGTACACGATGCTCTTTGATGACAGTGAGCTTATGAAGAGCACCGCTGAAAAGTCGAATCGCTTCTTTGCAAGCTATTCGGGTATGGCTGCGGTCTATCGCGATTACCTGAAGAGAGCGGGCGTGATCTCGCAGCTCACCGAGGAAGAGGTTACCGAAAACAAGATTCCTCTTTACGTAGAAACGCTTGGCTCGGTAGAAACGGTGAAGAAGATCCTCTCCATTCCCGTTACTGTGGACGTTCCCTTGACGAGCTTTGATGACATCGAAACGATGTACAATCAGCTTGCCAAGAAGAATATCACGAACCTTAACTTTAAGCTGACGGGTTACGCAAACGGCGGTCTTGATTCCAAGTACCCTGAAAAGGTAAAATGGGTTCGTGCCGTCGGCGGTAAGAGCGGCTTTGCCGATCTGCAAGAGTTTGCGGCGGAGAAGGGCGTTGGAATCTATCCTGAGTTTGAATTTTCGTACGCTTCTGCTGATAGCGGTTTAAGACTGAAAAAGTACGCGGCACGTGCCGTTGATGACCGTTATGCTACTAAGCAGGTTTACGACCCTGTATATCAGAAGTTCGATTCCTTCTTCGACGTTTGTGTTTCCCCCGATTCGATCTACGAGCTTGTTGGTAAGTTTATGAAGAAGTATTCCAAGTACGAGCCGACGGGTATTTCGGTCTCCACGCTTGGCGGTGACTTGAACTCTAACTTCAACAAGGATAATCCTCTCAACCGTCAGGATGCTGAGGATTATATCAAGGATTCGCTTAAGATGCTGAACGAGGAGTATTCCAGCGTTCTGGCTGAGGGTGGTAACATCTATTCCGTTGAATATCTTGACCATATTCTCAACCTGCCCCTTGATGCAAGTAACTACAAGTACGAGAGTAAATCTGTTCCGTTCCTCGGTATGGTTCTTCACAGCTATATCAACTACACCGGTAACGTTATGAACGAAGCCGGAGATAGCACGTATCAGATGCTGAAGGCAATCGAAAACGGCTCGTTCCTGTACTATATGCTGATCTATCAGAACAGCACGTTGCTTAAGGAGGACGAGGAGCTCAGCAAATACTATTCCGTTCGTTTTGATATCTGGTTCAACACCATCGTTGAGCAGTATAACACGCTGAACGGTGCGGTTGGTGATTTGCAGCTGTATGAGATCGTTGATCACGAGTTCCTGATCGGCGAGCGCGTTCTTAAGCCCTCTGAGCTTGATGCGATCGTAAACTCTCTGGATGCAAAGATCGCGAGCGATCTTGAGGTACAGTATAAGGCGCTTGTATCCAAGCAGCGCGCAGAGCTTCGTTTGAAGCAGATCGCCCAGAACTTGATCTTAGCAGGGAACACTACCCTCGATGATCTGAAGCAGAAAGTGCTTTACGTTCTTGGCGGTACGCTGAACGCGTCGCAGGTGGCAATTCTCGAAGTTCTTCTTGCAGAATATGCACAAAACGGCTCCTTCGCTGAGGATTACTATAATAAGACGATCAGCGTGGTGCTTGACAGAGCAGTTCTCGAAGCAAAGATCACTGCGATCACGGGTGTTGCCGTAACGGATGCCCAAAAGAAGATCCTTGATGATTTCGCGGCACGCTACAGCGTTGCAGCAGATTATACGCTTACCATCGACACCTTCGGTGCAAGCGTTTCGCTTAAGAACAACACCACGACCTCTTTTGCACAGGATAATGACTATAAGGAAACGGACTACACGGAAAGCTCCGGACGTATCGTTCTCGTAACCTATGCTAAGGGGGATTCTACGGTTCATTTCGTTTTGAACTACAATAGCTTTGACGTTGCTGTCCGTTTGAAGGGCGTGAACGGTGAGGAAGCCTTTACGGTTCCCGCAAACGGTTTCTGCCGCATCAACGGCACGGTCCTTGCAGACTAAGAAGGGAGGGATAGAATATGAATCAGGCACAAAATAACGTTTCTGCCCCTGTGGTAGAGGCTCCTGTCAAAAAGAAAAAGCCCGTTTCGCTGACGAAGAGAAAAGCGCGCGCGGGTTGGCTGTTCGTTCTCCCCTTCGTCGTCGGCTTGCTTGTTCTTTACATCCCGATCATTTTAGACTCGATCTGCTTCTCGTTCTTTGAGATCATTCCTACGACGAGCGGCTACTCCTTGCAGTTCCAGGGAATCAAGTTCTATCATCAGGCGCTCTTCGTCAACGCAACCTTCACCACCACCCTTGTGGCGGGTATCAAGCAGCTGCTCGTTGACACGCCTATGATCCTGATCTTCTCGCTCTTCATTGCAGTCGTTCTGAACCAGAAAATGATGGGACGCGCTGCATTCCGTGCGATCTTCTTCATCCCGGTCGTTCTTTCGACCGGTTTGATGGAGACCATCAACGCATCGGATACGCTGTCCGATTATATGGGCGGCGGCTCCGGTGGCGGTATCTCGGACGGTTCGGGAACAAACGCTTCCTCGGAGATCGTTTCTGCCGTGGATATTGAGCGCTTGTTTGAGGGATTGAAGATCGGTACGGGATTAGTCGAGTACGTTTCCAATGCAGTAAACAGTATTTATGATATTGTAAACCGTTCCGGCGTTCAGATGCTGATCTTCCTTGCAGGCTTGCAGGGAATCTCGCCCTCCATCTACGAGGCGAGCAGCATTGAGGGCGCTACGGCGTGGGAAACGTTCTGGAAGATCACCTTCCCAATGATCAGCCCGATGATCTTGGTAAACGCTATCTACACCATTATCGACTCGTTTACCAGCCAAAGCAACGTCGTGATGTCGTTTATTGCGGGTATTTACCAAAACTCCCAGGCAACGGCAACGGCAATGTCTTGGATCTACTTCATCGTCATTATGGCAATCATCGGCTTGTTCGTTCTGATTGCTTCGTCGTTCGTCTTTTATCAAAGACGCGATTCGTAAGAAAGGAGGTACCGTATGGATAACACGCAAAAAGCGCCTAAGGTTATGCGCGAAAGCAAAAACAGAATTCGCGTGGAGTTTGAGGACAGAACGCCCTTTTGGCAGCGTATGAAGTCCAAGATCTTCTCGATGTACTTCTTGACCAACGTTGTTTGGTACCTCTTCCGCTTCATTCTGATGATTGGCGTTTCGTACGTCATTCTGTTCCCGTTCTTTTCCAAGATCGCGGGCTCGTTTATGTCCCCCTCCGATTTCGTTGACCCTACGGTCTGCGTTATTCCGAAAAGCCCGACGCTTGATATTTACAAAGCGATCATCCTTGAAAACGGCTATCTTTCCGCTCTTTTCAATACGATCGTCCTGTCCTTGTCCACCGCACTGATCCAGACGTTTGTCGCAGCTTTGGTTGGCTACGGACTTTGTAAGTTCAAGTTCAAGGGCAACTCCGTGGTTATGATCTTCGTTATCATCACGATGATCATTCCTCACGAGACCATCCGTCTTTCTATGATGCAGCACTTCCGTTACTTTGATATCGGCGGTGTGCAGGGACTTAATATCCCCGGTCTTATTCAGGGTATCGTAGGAATTTTTGGCGGACACATCGAGATCAATTTGATGGAATCCTTTGCACCGCTGATCCTTTTGTCGGTCTTTGGTCTTGGCTTCAAGAACGGTCTTTACATCTTTATGATGCGCCAGTTCTTTACGGGTGTCCCGGATGAGCTTGAAGAATCGGCATACGTGGACGGCTCCAACACCTTCCGCACCTTCTTCCAGATCATTCTCCCGCTCTCCATCCCGATGATGGTTACCATCTTCCTCTTCGCCTTCTGCTGGCAGTGGACGGATGACTTCTACACCGGTATCTTCTTTACAGGTGACGGTCCGATCCGCTTGATGCCGGATATCCTAGAGATTCCGAAGAGCTTGGAGACCGCCGCAAGCTACGCGGCACAAAAGCTGTACTATACAGCGATCAACAATACCTGCGGTATTATGATCATACTGCCTCTGGTCATTCTTTACCTGTTCTGCCAGAAGTTCCTGGTACAGGGTATCGAAAGATCCGGTCTTGTTGGCTAAAAAACAAACTATGCCCTTGCATCGCTTTGCTTTGCAAGGGCATTTTAAAAACAGAAAACAAGGAACGCCTTATGCTACCAAAAGAATTTCTTTCTCGTATGGAACGGATCCTAGGAAATTCCTATCCCGAATTTCTTGCAGCGCTTTCCGAAGAAGCCAATGTTCACGGTATTCGCCGAAATGCGGAAAAAATTGAACACGAGACACTTTCGTCCGCCTTAGAAGGGCATATCACACCCCTTTCTTATTACGCCGATGGCTTTATCTCGGATATTGAAAAGATCGGACATCATCCTTTGCATCACGCGGGGGCGATTTATGCCCAGGACCCCGGTGCTATGGCACCGCTTTCCGCTCTCTCTATCAAGCGTGGGTGGTGGGTTGCCGATCTTTGTGCTGCCCCGGGTGGCAAGAGCACGCAGATTGCCGCTGCCGTTGGGGATGAAGGCTTTGTGCTGTCCAACGAGATCAGCGCATCCCGTGTCAAGGCACTCGTCAGTAATATTGAGAGAATGGGCGTCCGTAACGTCCTCGTTACCAATACGGATACGAAAACGCTTTCGTGTAGCTATGGTAGCGTGTTTGACCTCGTTGTGGCAGACGCGCCTTGCTCGGGGGAAGGCATGTTCCGTAAGTACGACTATGCACAAACGGAGTGGAGCGAGGAGCTGATCCCCGTTTGCGCCGCAAGACAAAAAGAGATTTTAGACAATGCTGCACCAATGGTAAAACCGGGGGGATATTTGCTTTATTCCACTTGCACATTTTCAGTGGAAGAAAATGAAGAAAACGTCGATGCGTTTTTAAGTCGTCACCCCGAGTTTACCGTTTTATCGGTTCCCGATACGCTTTGCGCGGTAACGGATGATGGAATTGCGTTTGATGGCGCCCGCCATCCCGAGGCTTTAAAAAAGGCGAGAAGGTTTTATCCGCATCGCTCACGCGGTGAAGGGCAGTTTATGTGTCTGATGCAAAAATCTGTCGAAGATGATCGTGCTTGCATGCCAAGAAAGCCGTATGAAGCTATGGAAGCCCTTACGCGCGAGGAAACAAAGCTTGCCGAAAGGTTGTTTTCCGACACGTTAGAAGCACCGCTTGAAGAGCTTCTACCCTATCATATTCTCAAAAAACATAGGGATATGCTATATCTGGTCGGGAAAAACTGGAGTTATCCCACACACGGTGCATATCGGTGCGGCGTTGCCGTAGGAACCTTCCAAAAGGGAAGAATTGAGCCACATCACCAGTATTTTTCCGCGCTGGGCAGATTTTTCAAGCGAAGAATTGATCTTTCACTCGATGATCCTCTTCTGGGTGCCTATTTGCACGGCGAAACAATCCCGACGAAGGTGGTTGGCGGCTATGCTGTCGTTAGCGTTTGCGGGGCTCCGATCGGCGGTGTAAAATGCAGTGACGGCGTCGCCAAGAATCATTATCCCAAGGGGCTTCGGACATTATAAAAAGGAAAGACCGCTCGACGTTTTTGTCAAGCGGTCTTGTTTTTACTCTTTATTGATGGAATCACGCTTCAAGGTCAGCTCCTGGGTTGCGGCAAAAACCTTCGTATTGGGCGGTATGGGCTTGGTTACGAAGCAATTACCGCCGATGACGGAATTGGCGCCAATGACGGTATTTCCGCCGAGGATGGTTGCTCCCGCGTAGATGGTGACGTTATCCTCTACGGTGGGGTGGCGGCGCACGCCCGCAAGGCTCTGACCGCCGCGCGTCGAAAGCGCGCCAAGCGTTACGCCCTGATATACCTTCACGTTCTTACCGATCACGCAGGTTTCACCGATAACGATGCCAGTACCGTGGTCGATAAAGAAATTCTCGCCGATCGTTGCACCCGCGTTAATGTCAATTCCCGTTAAGCCGTGTGCGTATTCCGTCATAATGCGGGGAAGAAGCGGTACCTTGGCAAGGTAAAGCTCGTGGGCAAAGCGATACACGGAGATGGCGTAGAAGCCGGGGTAGCAAATGATGATCTCTTCCTTGCTTTGGGCGGCAGGGTCTCCGATAAAGCCTGCATTCACGTCCTTTTGCAGCATCGTTTGTATTGTGGGAAGCTGTTCAAAAAAGCCGTCGCAGATCGCCACTGCCTTTTCTTCAAACTCTGAAAAATCCTTTTCGGGAGCAAAGAAAGAAAACGCAAGCACGATTTGGCGCTTTAAACGGTAATACGTTTCGTATAACAGACGGTCAAGCGCGTCCTCCGAGGTCAAAACGGAGCTCTCGCCCTCTTCAAAGAAGCCGGGGAAAAGGATACGGTGCAGGTTCAAAATGATTGCAATGATCTCACTGCGGTTGGGCATAGGGCGGTGGGTCGAAGCGCGCATCGGAAGCTCGGGGCTTTGATAGTTGGAAAGCAGTTCCGCCATTGCGCGGTCAAGGTTGCTTTTGCTACTGTTTTTCATAACTTCTCCTTACTCAAAAAGCGGGGTAGAGAGATAATGTTCTCCCGTATCAGGTAAAACGACAACGATGTTCTTATCTTTAAATTCTTCTTTTTTCGACAGTAAAATTGCGGCAGACAACGCAGCGCCCGACGAGATTCCTACGAGGACACCCTCGCAGCGTGCCATTCTCCGCGCGGCGTCGTACGCATCTGCCTCGGTAACGATCAAAACCTCGTCAAGCAACTCTCGTGAGAGTGTTTCGGGAACGAAATTTGCACCGATGCCTTGAATGCCGTGTGCTCCCGCGTGCCCTTGGGAAAGCAGGGGAGAAGCGGCAGGCTCCACGCCATAGACTAAAATTGCGGGATTTTTTTCTTTCAGGTAGCGCGCGCAACCGCTAACGGTTCCGCCCGTACCGATTCCTGCTACGAGGACGTCGATTTTTCCGTCAAGATCTGCCCAGATTTCGGGACCCGTCGTCAAATAATGCGCCGTCGGGTTTTGGGGATTCGCAAACTGATCGGGAATATACGATCCACCGATTTCCTTGGCAAGAAGCTTTGCTTTTTCGATGGACCCCTTCATACCAAGAGCTCCGGGTGTCAAAACGACCTCGGCGCCGTAAGCGCGCATCAGCTTTTGTCGCTCGATGCTCATCGAATCCGGCATCACGATCACAACGCGGTACCCACGTGCGGCACCAATGGCAGCAAGGCCGATTCCCGTGTTTCCCGAGGTAGGCTCAATAATCGTGGATCCTTTTTGCAAAAGTCCTTTATCTTCCGCATCGCGGATCATTGCAAGGGCAATACGGTCCTTCGCGCTGGAGGCGGGATTGTAGCACTCAAGCTTAGCATAGAGATGTGCCATACCATCACACGCGCTCTCTATCCGATGCAAAGCAAGTAAAGGGGTTTTGCCTACAAGGGCATCAATATTTTCGTAAATCGCCATAGCTTCTCCTTGATCCATAGGGAATTCTTTTTTATTATAGCAACGAGAACGAAAAAAGTCAAGAAAAAGGCGGGTTTTCTTGCGTTTTTCCTTGCTTTTTTATCAATAATATGCTATACTAATCGTGTCATCATTCAGAAAGGGGTGAGAAAAAGAGTGGCAGAACAAGCAAAAGGAAAAATGATAGCCCAAAATAAAAAGGCATATCATGATTATTTTGTAGAAGACACGTACGAAGCGGGAATTGCCCTGTCCGGCACGGAGGTGAAGTCTGTGCGTGCGGGCAGAGTCAATTTAAAGGATTCCTATTGTAGCTTCAAAGATGGAGAGCTATATGCCCTCGGTTTTCATATCAGCCCTTATGAGCACGGAAACCGCTTTAATACCGATCCTATGCGGGAAAAGAAACTTCTGCTCCATCGGCAAGAGCTTCGCAAGCTGCTTGGTCTTTTAACGCGTGACGGCTACACGCTCGTTCCGCTTTCGCTCTATTTTTCTCGCGGAAAGGTGAAAATGGGGCTTGGTCTTTGTAAAGGTAAAAAGCTTTACGACAAGCGAGAATCCATCGCAAGAAGTGAAGCTTCCCGTATGATGGAGCGTACCGTAAAAACAAAGCAGTATAAGGAAGATTAAAAAACACAGAGCAATCGCTCTGTGTTTTTGCATTAGGAAACCGTTTTCTTTAAAACCGAGAAAGCCTGATCATAAAGCTCGGCAGAGGCTGCAAACACGGGAGACGGTCTGGAAAAATCAATTTCATTTCCGTCCATATCCGTAATCTTGGCGCCCGCTTCCTTGATTAAAAGCTGACCCGCGGCAATATCCCAAGGAGATAGCATAAATTCGAAGAAAATATCATTTCTTCCTGCGGCAAGATAAGCAAGGTCCAGTGCCGCAGAGCCGAGGCGTCGCACGTCGCTTGTGACGTTAAAAAACGCCTTAACGGTATCGAACGTCTTTTGCGTCAGATCCTTGTAATAAGGAGCGGTTCCGTACGCCACGATAGCGTAGGCAAGATCACGTGCCTTCGTATGGATCGGCTTTCCGTTGCAACGGGCGCCGCCACCGCGCGTTGCGGTAAAAAGCTCGTTCTGATAAGGATCAAGAACCGCCGCAAAAACAGCTTCGCCGTACGAAAAAGCAGCGAGAGAGATCGCGGAGTGGTGATAGTCGTGAACAAAGTTCGTCGTTCCGTCAATGGGGTCCATAATAAAACAAAGCTCATCTTGAAGGACGGCAGGGTCGTTATCCTTTTCCTCTGCAATAAAGGATGCTTGCGGATAGCGCGCTTTGAGCTGGTCGATCAGATATTTTTGTACGGCAACGTCATAAACAGTCACCAGATTGGCGGGATCCGCGCCTTTTTCCGCCACGCTGTCGCCGCAAAGGTTAGCATCCGTCATAATACGCCCTGCTTCATAAAGAATAGGGGATAGCGTTTTTTCAAAATCAAGCATAATGACCTCAGTTACAGGAGTTTTTCATTATACTGCGCTCTGGCACCGCCGATGAATTTGGGGCGGACGCGTGCGGCGATGATGGGCGCACAACCGATCGATTTGACGGCAAGGCGCACAGGGACCGCCACTCGCTTTAAGTGCATACCGATCAGCGTCCCTCCAATATCCAGTCCTGCATCGGCAGAAATGAATTCTACGGCGATAGGGTCCTCAAAAGCGGCGTATGCCGCCGTCGCAAAGGAACCGCCTGCCTTGGGTGCGGGGACGACGTTGACCTCATCTGCAAAGGGAAATGCGCGTCTTTCGACGATTAAGGCACGGTTGAGGTGCTCGCAGCACTGCGCGGCAAGAAAAATTCCGCGCGCCGAGAGAACGGATAAGATCGCATCCAAGACGACCTTAGCAACGTCGGGCGCGGAATCCGTACCGATCTTTGCGCCGCATACCTCACTGGTGGAGCAGCCGACTACCAGTATCTGGCCTGCCCGTAAACCGCCTACGGTGCAAAGCTCCTCGACGGCAGATTTTGCTTCTTGTGCAATGCGTTCTTTTTCTATCGTTGTCATAACGTAACCTTCTTTTTCGTTTTTCGTCCTTATTTTACCACCTTTTTGCAGAAAAGTCAATCGATATGTTCTTAAAACACAAAAAAAGAACGACTTCCCATCAAAAAAATCTGCTTTTTTCTTGCTTTTCTCGCCGCTTTATGATAAAATAAATGAAGATAGGATTTTGGAAAAACCACCTGTTTTGCATAAAGATTCCCATACTTGCTAAATAATGGAACAAATTACGCAGGGAGGCTTTTATGCAAAAATCATCGCTTTGCCGCGTCGCAAAAGAAAAGGCGCGCGCCATCTTACGCAAAGAACGGCTTTCTTTTCCGCTTTTCCTTTTGTGCCTGCTCGTTTTTTTATCTATAGTGGGGGGAACACTTCTGCTTTGGCGCGGCATATTCTTTTTTGTGATGCTCGGTGTTACCAACATCACGAGCGCCGCACTCGTTGCCTTCGTCTTGTTTTGTCTTGGACTTTGTCTACTTTTTGCCCCACTATGGAAGGGGATAAAGGCTACACTTTTTCAGCAACTAGTTCTTGGCAGAATGGATTACAAAACCGTTTTTCTTTATTTTAGCCACCCGAAACGCTATTTTTTTGCCGTGCGCCACGCACTTGCGAAATTATTACAGATACTTGGATTTCTTGCAGTATTCGGACTGGTTGCAAGGCTTGGCAAAGCGGTTGCGCAAACGCTATTTTCTGTTGAGAGAGTAGCGGCGGCATGCTTTGTTTTGTGTGTCAGTATCCTGCTTTTATTTTTGCTTTTGCTTTTTTACTTTGTTTTGCGCAGCAATTCTTTTTTGGTAGGTGCGGCACATCTTTGTGCGCCGCTGCTTTCAGATCGACAGCTTCGCGCGCTTTCTAAAAGCAAGATGCAGGGCGGACGCCGTGCGCTTTTCCGCTTGGAGCTTTCCTTTCTTCCGCTGTTCCTTTTATCGGCACCGCTTTTGTTTTTCCCGCTTGTTTTTCTGTTCCCGTATTACCTGATGTCCCGCGTTTGTTTATCCTATCATTTACTTTCAAATTAAAATTCCCATCGGAGGATCATAGCATATGTGTCAATGTCATAACACAAAAAAAGAAAAGGTATTTATTACAACGGCAATTGCTTACAGCTCCCGTAAGCCTCATTTTGGAAACACCTATGAGATCATTATGTCGGATGCTTACGCCCGTTTCCAGCGTCAGATGGGGAAGGACGTTTTCTTTCTGACGGGCACGGATGAGCACGGTCAGAAGATCGAAAACCTTGCCGCGGAGGCGGGAATTGCTCCCAAGGCGTACGTTGACGGTGTCGCGGGCGAGATCAAGCGCATCTGGGATCTGATGGGCGCTTCTTACGATAAATTCATCCGCACGACGGACGAAGATCACGTCAAGAGCGTGCAGCACATCTTTAAGAAGCTGTACGACCAGGGTGACATCTACAAGGGCTACTATGAGGGCTGGTACTGCACGCCCTGCGAGTCCTTCTTTACGGATATTCAGGCGGCAGACGGCAAATGCCCTGACTGCGGCCGCCCCGTAGAGCGTACGAGAGAAGAGGCGTATTTCTTTGCTATGAGCAAGTATGCACCCCGTCTGATCGAGCACATTGAAACGCATCCCGAGTTTATCGAGCCCGAATCTCGCAAGAAGGAAATGGTCAACAACTTTTTAAAGGCGGGGCTTCAGGATCTTTGCGTGTCGCGCTCTTCATTCAAGTGGGGAATCCCCGTTCCGTTTGATGAGAAGCACGTCATTTACGTTTGGATCGATGCGCTTTCCAATTATATCACCGCGCTTGGCTTTGATCCCGACTTAACGGAGCAACCCGAGCTTTATGAAAAATGCTGGCCTGCCGATGTACATATCATCGGTAAGGATATCCTGCGCTTCCACACGATCTATTGGCCCATCATCCTGATGGCGCTGGGGCAGCCGCTTCCCAAAAAGGTCTTCGGTCACCCCTGGTTCAACTCGGGTGCCGATAAAATGTCCAAGTCGCGCGGCAACGTCATCTACGCAGACGAGCTTGCTGAGTACTTCTCGGTTGACGGTGTCCGTTACTTCGCCCTTGCCGAAATGCCCTATAACGCTGACGGATCGATCACTTACGAAAACGTGATCAACAGCTATAATACGGATCTTGCCAATATTCTCGGCAACCTCGTTAACCGCACGCACGCCATGACGATGAAGTATTTTGGCGGCGTGATCCCTGCGCCCACCGCTCCCGGTGAATTTGACGAGGAGCTCAAAGCAACGCTTGCCAAGGCGGTTCGCGAGTCCCGCGAGCTGATGGACACCTTCCACGTTTCGGACGCCCTGCACGCAATTTTTGAGGCTTTACGCCGTGCAAACAAGTATATCGACGAGACGACCCCTTGGGTCCTTGCCAAGGACGAAAGCAAAAAGGAGCGCCTTGGAACCGTTCTTTACAATCTTTTGGAAACCATCCGCACCGCAGCTGTTCTTTTGACGCCTTTTATCCCTCATACGGCACAGCGCATTTTTGACCAGCTTGGCACCAAGATGACCGCCTACGAGACGACCGCGGCGTTCGGTGCGCTGGAATGCGGCGCTTCCCTTGGAGAAGGCGCAGTTCTTTTCGCCCGTATTGATGAGAAAAAGTTCTTTGAAGAGATCGAGGCGAAGCAAAAGGCTGCCGAAGCGGCGACAACGACGATCCCCGAGCCCGAACACGAGGAACCGATCGGCATTGATGCTTTCGGTGCTGTAGAGCTGCGTACTGCCCAGATCCTTGCGTGCGAAAAGGTCCCCAAGGCAAAGAAGCTCTTAAAGCTCCAAGTCGATCTTGGGTATGAAAAGCGCCAGATCGTCTCGGGAATTGCAAAATTCTACGAACCCGAGGCGCTGATCGGCAAAAAGGTTATCATCGTTGCCAACCTCAAGCCCGCTACGCTTTGCGGCGTAGAAAGCCACGGTATGCTGCTCGCATCGGGTGAGGAAGAGGTCCGTGTTGTGTTCTTGGATCCCGAAACACCTCTTGGTGAGCGTGTACACTAATGATGCTATTTGACGCACACGCCCACTATTGGGACGATCGGTTTGTAAGCGAGTGGGAAGGCGGCGTGGATGCGCTGCTTTCCGCGCTTTTTGCGGAGAACGTCTGTGGTATCGTCAACGTAGGAACCAATATGCAAACCACGCTTGCCGCGATCGAGCAAGCAAAACGGTATCCAAGGATGTACGTCGCAGGCGGCATCCATCCCGGGGATATTCCCGATGACGCCGCGGCAGATACGCTGGCCTTGGAATGGACGCCCCTCTTACAGAATCCCGAAAACAAGATCGTAGCGCTTGGCGAGATCGGACTTGACTACCATTACGAGCCCTTTGATAAACGTCGTCAATGGGAGTTTTTCGAAGCACAAATGCTTCTTGCCAAGGAGCTCTCTCTCCCCGTGGTCATCCACGATAGGGAAGCACACGGAGATTCTTTTGATATGATCCGACGCCACAAGGACGTTCGCGGTGTTTTCCACAGCTATAGCGGAAGCGCGGAAATGGCAAAAGATCTTGTATCCCGTGGCTATATGATCTCCTTCTCGGGAACGCTGAGCTTCAAGAATGCGCGCGTCGTCAAGGAAGCCGCAAGTATTCTTCCGCGCGACTCTGTGATGATCGAAACGGACGCCCCGTACTTAACGCCCCATCCCTTTCGCGGCAGGCTCAACCATTCGGGGTATCTCGTCCACACCGCACAGGCACTTGCCGACGTCTGGGGATGCTCCCTATGCGAAGCAATTACGCAAACAACGGAAAACGCAAAACTTTTTTTCGCTCTTGACTCTCTTTAAAAGCAGAAAAACCTTTTCGTCTTTTGGCGAAAAGGTTTTTTTATACCGCTTTTTACCGCGGTTAAGCCATCGGTTTTCTCATAAAATATACGCAACAAAGAAAGGAGAAGCGTTATGAGAAGACTATGTTTATTTTTGGCTTCTGCCGTGCTGTTTCTGTCGTTTTTCAACGTTAGAGCCGCAGAAAATGAATACCATTTCTATTTAAAAAGAGCGCGTGATCACGCGTCCCCTACGACGGACGAGCGTTTTTTGGCGCTTTTTGATCGGGACGCTTTTTTTCTCGATACCGAGGCGGCAAAAAAACAGGAGAAAAGAATTTATCTAACTTTTGATGCAGGATATGAAAACGGAAACGTTTCTAAAATTCTTGACATTTTAAAAAAAGAAGATGTGCAGGGCTCGTTTTTTGTGCTGGCGCATCTTATCAAGAGCGAAGGGGCACTTCTTTCCCGTATGAAGGAGGAAGGGCATTTGATCTGCAATCATACGGCGCGTCATAAAAATATGGCACACTTTTCCGACGAAGAGTTTCGGAAAGAGCTACTTGCATTAGAAAAGATTTACGAGGAAGAAACGGGAGCGGCGCTTGCACACTTTTACCGACCGCCTGAGGGCAGTTTCAGCGCAAGTAACCTCGCTTGCGCGAAAAGAATTGGCTACAAAACCGTTTTTTGGAGTCTTGCTTATGCCGATTGGAACGACAAAGTCTCACCGACCGACGAAAAAGCGATCCGGCTTTTAAAAGACAATACTCACCCGGGGGCTATCGTTCTTTTGCATCCGACGTCTGCCATCAACGCACGCATTTTAGGCGATATGATCCGTTATTGGAAAGGGGAAGGGTACTCCTTCCATACGTTAGATGAAATTGTATAAGAACCGTTATTCCATCCACTCTTTATGCGTTTCACTTTGCGCGCTGGTCCTTGTTGCAACTCTTACGGTTCCGTGCCATGCTAAAGCCGCCTTTTCTCACGGTGGAAGGGAGGAAAAACGCATCGCACTTACCTTTGACGACGGTCCTCACCCGCGCTATACGCCAAGAATTTTAGAGCTGCTTGAAAAGCACGGGATCAAAGCAACGTTTTTTATGATCGGCTGCAATGCTAAGCTATACCCCGAGGTTGTAAAAGCCGTTGATTCGGGCGGACACGAGATCGGCAATCACACCTTTTCGCATCCGCATATGAAAAGGATCACGGCGGAAGCATTAAAAGAGGAGATCAAAAAGACGGAGGCGGTCTTTGAAGCGCTCGGCGTGGCAAAACCGCACCTTTTCCGACCGCCTGAGGGATTTCGCTCTGCACAACAGATCAAAGCGACCGAGGAGCTTGGATATCGGATGGTCGTTTGGAGTCTTGACACCCACGACTGGCAAGGAAAAACTAAAGGGGAGCTGACGAGCTTCGTGCTTAGCAACGTGCAAGGCGGGGACGTGCTCTTGTTCCACGATTACGTTTCGGGAAAAAATACAACAATAACCGCCCTCGAAGAGTTGATTCCCAAGCTCTTGGAAGACGGTTATCAGTTTGTAACAGTATCTGAATTGATGTGTTAAGCCTCGGCAGGATCGCCTTCTGCCGTCTCGTTCTCTTTGACGTACGGATCGATCATCACTTCCTTGATCTTGAAATATGCCGCATACGTCGTCATATACGCACAGTTCGCGAACAGGAAGAGGATGGGAAGCACAGCCGCCAAGGAAAGAAAGGGGCCCGTAAAGGCAAGAAAAATATTAAACCCGATCAGAACGAGGTTTCCGAGGATCGCGGGGATCAGGCGCTTGATGCCAATAAAAGAGAAGATCAGAGAGTTTTTTAGAAGCTTGCGGATAGACAGATCAAAAGTGATCATCTGCAAATAGATGAAGCAGCGCATCAGGAGATACAGGAAGCCGATAACGAGGTTTAACCAGAACAGAACGCCGTTAAAGAAGCCACTGCCTTGGCTGAGTACCATTACGTTGAAGGGAATTAAGAGCAAAAGCAACAGATCCAGCATTCCAAAGAAGAAGCCTTGCTTAAAGTTGCGCTTTACAGCGTAAAAGAAGTCACTCCAAACGAACACGGGATCACCCTTGATCATATTACGCATTAAATACGTCGTACCCACGTTGACAAGACCGAAGGTAAAGAACGTTAAGCAACCAATTCCCAAAAAGACGTAAGCAAGCGGCGTAAAGGAGGAGCTTTGCGAGGGCGCGGCAAGAATACCGTTCAAGGCAAGAAGCGGTGCATCCCAAGCGCCTTGATTTTGCATCAGCTGATGCTCAAGAAGACCCGAAAAAACAGAAAATTCCGTTGCCGTCGCCTTAACGAAATCCAAGCTGACAAGACCGCTCAGTGCGATCAAAAGAAAAAATACGGGGAAATTACCAAACACCATAAAGGCGTTGACAGGGAGAAGCCGCATAAAATCACGGCGATAAAGGATAAAGAACTTTTTAAACCCGGGAGGAAGATCTGCCTCCTCCTTGGTCACACCACGTCCCTCGCGTTGTGTATCAAAAAGCTTAAAGCGTTTTTTCTTGGGCTGTTCTTCGTGATTCATAGGAAAACCTTCCATTTTCGTATAAGTATTTCTATTATAGCATTCTTTGAAGGGAAAAACAAGAATTTACTGAAAAAAGTAACAATTTACAAGAAAAAATGTGATGGAGTTACGGAAAATTACGGAAAACGTGCTATAATGGAGAAAAGGGAGGGATGCTTATGGAAAAACGTTATCAAATGGTGATCATCGGAGGCGGTCCTGCAGGTTACACCGCAGCGCTTTACGGTGCGCGAGCGGGGCTTTCCGTTCTCGTTATCGAAAAAATGGGCCCCGGCGGTCAAATGGCAAATACGGGTGTGATTGAAAACTATCCCGGTTTTGAGGAGGGAATTGACGGCTTCTCTCTCGGAATGAAAATGCAACAGGGGGCAGAGCGCTTTGGCGCCCAAACGCTTTACAGCGAGGTAAGCATGGTAAAGCTCGCCGCAAATCCCAAGCAAATCACCGTCGGTGCGGAGTGCATTCTTGCCGACACCGTTGTGATCGCAACGGGCGCCACGCCACGAACGCTTGGGCTTACGGACGAAGAAAAGCTGATCGGCAAGGGCTTACACTACTGCGCCCATTGCGACGGTCGCTTTTACAAAGGAAAGCGGGTTATCGTCGTAGGCGGCGGCAACAGCGCTCTGACCGATGCGCTTTATTTATCCCAGCTTGCACACGAGGTCCATCTCGTCCACCGCCGTGACACCTTCCGCGCCGAGAAGATCTACCAAGATGCCGTCAAGGCGGCAAAGAACGTCGTTTTTCATCCCTATACAGAGATCAAAGAGCTGATAACAGAAGAAAAAATTTGCGGTGCCGTTCTGAAAAACAACAAAACCGAGGAAGAAGGCACATTGCATGTGGACGGTGTTTTTGTTAGTATTGGCAGAAAACCTGCGGCAGAACTGTTTTCTGAATTGGAAAAGGATGAAAACGGATATCTGGTTGCCGGTGAAGACACCAAAACGTCCTTGGATGGCGTCTATGCGGTGGGCGACGTAAGGCAAAAGCCTTTTCGCCAGATCGTGACAGCCGTATCGGACGGTGCCGTTGCTGTTCACGAGGCACAAAAGTTTCTTGCCAGGTGAACCGTGTCGCATCTCTTGACAAAATTTAGCAAACGTGATAAAATATTCGAGAAAAACAAAAGCAGAGGGGAAACCCTCTGCTTTCGAGGTGTAAAATGACGCAAGAAGATTTACATAGAACCTTTACCGATCCGCCCGTCTTGGAAACAGAGCGCTTAAAACTTCGCAAAATTCTCCCCAAAGATGCCGAGGATATGTTTTTTTACTCGAAATCCTCGGACGTGACGCGGTATTTGCTTTGGGATGTACACCCCGACGTTACTTACACGGAACAGTATATCGCCTATTTACAAGAGCGATATGCCGTGGGCGACTTTTACGATTTTGCCATCGAATACAAGGAGAATGGCAAAATGATCGGCACCGTCGGATTCACCTCATTCGATCTTCCCAATCGGTCTGCTGAGGTGGGATACGTGATTTCTCCCGCCTATCAAGGGCAGGGAATCGCCACGGAGGCGCTGACCCGTTTGATCGACTTTGGCTTTAAAAGCTGCGCGCTTGCCCGCATTTCCGCCGTTTGTATGCGTGGTAATCTTGCGAGCTTGCGCGTGATGGAAAAGTGTGGCTTAAAGCGGGAGGGTGTCTTACGGTCTGCCGTATTTTCCAAGGGCGAAATGCGCGACGTGCATCTTTGCGCGATCACCGAACGCGATTTCTTTAATACAGCTTGTATTTAAGGCGTAAATTATCTGCGATCATTGCGATAAATTCGCTGTTGGTGGGTTTGCCTCGATTGTTTTGAATGGTATAGCCGAAATAAGAATTCAGAGTATCAATATCCCCTCTGTCCCAAGCTACCTCAATGGCGTGTCGAATGGCTCGTTCCACGCGCGACGTTGTGGTAGCATATTTTTTTGCGACAGAGGGGTAAAGGATCTTGGTAACAGAATTGATGATTTCGTTATCCTCGATCGTCATTAGTATTGCTGTACGAAGATACTGATAACCTTTGATGTGGGCGGGAACGCCGATCTGATGAATGATTTTTGTGACCTGCGATTCTAGGTCGGGAGGACCTTGCGTCGGCTCCTCCTTGACGTCGTTTTTCTCCTTTCTACGTTGTGCCAGAGATTCGATATGCAAAAGAAGGCTCGGAAAGTCAAGCGGCTTTTTCAAGCAGATATCCGCTCCCGCGTGGACGCCTTCTACAAAAAGGCTGTTGCCTGCTACCAGAGAAGTCAAGATGAAATTAGGGGGAAGGTGTGGGGCAAAAGACATGCTTTTGATCCCTCGAATGACGCTGATCCCGTCAATTCTCGCTAACCAGGTATCCACGATCACGATATCGGGATGGGTTCGTGAGATCTTTCCGATCGCTTCTTCGCCGTTTCCGGCTTCTTCAATATTGAGATATCCTTCGTTGCGCAAAAAATCGCGTAAATGCCGTCTTTCCTCCGTTGATTCGTCTGCAATCAGCAGCTTTGTGGTTTTTTCCATTTTGACTCTCCTTAATCTATTGGTAATTTTTGGTAGCGAATTTATTCTATCAAAAATACCAAAAAATGTCAACACTAATTTGTCAAAAAAACCACCAAATCTTTTTTCTAGTTTTTGGTAAAAATCACCAATTTAAGATCCCACAACCGCAAGCAAGCTGGGTTGTGGGATCATTTTATAAAAAAGGGCGCGGACTCAAAACGCCGTCTTCCATATATAAAATACGGTCTGCACGCGCAGCAAGGGCGGCGTCGTGCGTTACCATAAGGAGCGTTTGCCCCATTTCCTGTCTCATTTGCAATAACAGCTCCATTACCTCGTCTGCGTTTTTGCGGTCAAGGTTTCCCGTTGGCTCATCTGCGAAGAGGATTTGCGGGCGGTTGATCAAGGCCCTGGCTATGGCAACGCGCTGCTGTTGGCCGCCAGAAAGCGCATCGGGAAGATGGTGCAAGCGATCGCGGATCTTTAACGTTTCCGTCAGCTTTTTTAAGCTGTGCTCGTAGCTGTAATCCGGCTTTTTCATCATCATAGCAGGAAGCGTAATGTTTTCAAGTGCCGTCAACTGCGGGATAAGGTTGTGCTTTTGAAAAATGAACCCGACGTATTGACCGCGAAAGCGCGCAAGCTTATCTGCGGACATTTTCGTGATATCGTTACCGCGAATTCGTATCAAACCGGAATTGGGAGAAAGAAGTCCCGCACACAGGTGCAAAAGCGTTGATTTTCCCGAGCCCGACGTTCCCATAATGGCAACGAACTCGCCGTCTTCTACCCGAAAGGTTGCGCGGTTGACCGCGTGGATCACAGTATCCGATTGACGGTATTGCTTGATCAGATCGCAAACCTCCAACATAGGTTTTTCCATATCGTTTTCCTTTCTGCTTAGAATTAAAACTCGGATTCACTATAAAAAGTGTTTGTCAAGATCTCAGCGCGATACCGCTTTCTGTACCACAAATAAGGAAGAAGTGCGGATAAAAAGGCGGAGAATACGCTGATAAGAATTCCGATCACGAAGACGAGGGGAGAGAGGGAAGCACCGCTTATGATCTTAGAGCCTATGCCAAGCGTATTGGGCAAAAAGCGCTCAAAAAAGAAGAACAAGCCGCCACACAAAAGCGCCGAGAACAAAAGGGAAAGCGCGGCAACGGGTAGCGAAGACAGGGTGTTCCATAAATACAGACCGCGGATTTTATTCGAGGGTGCCGAGATCGCACGAAGAATTGTGAACTCTCGCTCCCGCTTGCGGAAAAATACGCCTTGCGCGTAAATCAAATAAAGGGGAATCATCAGCAGGGCGGTTGCAGAGATCACAAGCATAAGCGAATCGTAGCGATAAAGGCGCTCCACGCGATTTTCAAAAAAGCTTTCGTGGCTTTGTACCGTACAGTTGCCCATTCGCGCAGCAAATGCGCAAAATTGGTCTTCTACGCGCATAAAATCCTTTACCGTGCACTCTTGCGCAAGGCGCACCGTCAGAACGTTTGCCAAAAGCGTTGCTCCCGTCACGTCCTCATAGACATCGGGATGCATCACGAGAGGAACCCCCTCGGCACCGCTCGGGTAATCATCGATCACCCCCGCAACCGTCAGCGTCAGCGTACGGAAGGAGAGCTTTTTATACGCCTCTTCCCAATAGTGCAGCCCTGTAGCGTTTACGATCTTTTGAGCGTTCTCGTCCAAATAAACGAGCTTTCCTTCCTCGTCTAACTCAGGGATAAGAAGCGTGACGGTATCTCCGACGGCAAAATCGAAGGTTTCACGGTTTTCAAAGGTATTACCGATCAAGATGCTGTAAGGATCGGCAAGAAAGGCGTCGGACGCTGACATGCCGTAGAACTCTTGAAAATATTCCGCCAGATCGACACCGCCGCTAATCAAGGAAACATCGCCCGTATAAAGGGTATTTCGCGCGCGGTCCTCGGCGAGTCCCCGCGAAGAGTGTACGTTTTCGCCAGCAACGCTTAACAAGACGGAAAGGGTGTCTGCGTGGATCTTACTCGGCTCAATAAAGGCGTTCGAAACGCCGGAAATCTCCCGAAACAGTGCGATCCGCTCTGCTTCTACCGTTTCGACCGACGAGAATTTTACCGAAAAATCAGGGTCTGTGCGATAGCGAACGGCGGCATCCGCCCGATACGCTGCCGAAAGGTAACAGCCCGCAACGAATACGACGCTCAAAAGGGAAGAGAGGAAAGAAAGGGAAATATAGTGCCTTCGGAAGCGCCAAAACGATAGTGTTTCATAACCGATGGGGAAGGTACGCGAAAGCAGGTTTTGCGAGCGCGGTGGAGGTGTGACGACAACGGCACGATCCTCTCCCGCAATCAGCTGCATCGGATCCTTTTTTGTGACGAATTTCAAGGAGATAAGCGTGCCAAAAAACAATACGGCTACGATGCATAAAAGCACCGTGAAGAGCGCCGGGAGCGAAAGAAGGGAAAAACGATACGAAGCCCCACCCGATCGGTAAAGGAGCGTGCATAGCAAGGAAGAAAGGTAATACGACGGGATCAAAAAGGGAAGTGCGATTACCAAAAGCTCCGTCATTGCTTGCACACATATCCCCCTTTGTGTGGCTCCAAAGGTCGCATAAAGCCCCAATGCAAACTGTTTGTTTCGCGCAAATATCTTGTAAAACGACACAAAAAGCGCGGCAGATAGCAGAGAGGTTAGGATCAGGCAAAAAGTCCTCGCGGCAATTAGGTTATCCGTTTCCTCTTCCTCGGTATAAAGCGGCGTAAAGGCGAGGGTAATATGATCGTTTGGCTGCTCCTCGGTACCAAAGACGTCGTGATAACGAAGGCACATCGCATTAAAGTTCGTTTCTAGGGAATCGTCGATAAAATACTTCCAGATCCCGTAATTCTTGTTACCGCTGAGAATTTTTATGTAAACGGTGTACGTAGGGTCATAATGCGTGCTGTCGTACCGCAGGGTCCTGATTACGGTGAAGCACATCGCATTACGTGATACGGTGCGGTCATCGTTGCGTAAAAGAAGCATTTCCGCCTCCGTTAAGCACGAAACCGTCAAGTGATGGTCGTACTGCTCCCGAATTTGCTGCTCCCGCAAGCTAATGTTGTTGGTAAAGGAAAGAAAAACGGTAAAGAGCACGCACTCAATCAAAAGGATCACAACCATCAACGGAAAAAAGGAGCGAAAGGATTTTATTACCGTATGATATGCGGATGAAATTTGCTTTTTAAGGGTATCCTTCAGCTTTTCAAGCATGGCTCCTCCTTTCTTCGCATCGGGTGATTTGTTTTTCGTATACATTAAGATTATATCAAATCACGTTCCCGTTTGCAATACCGAAGGAACAAAATCTCGAAAAATGATGGGTTCTTTTGCCGTAACTTGCAAAAAAAGCATAAAAAGATATGAACACGGTGTTAAAAATGCAATTTTCACCCTGAAATGTTGCAAAATCAAGGAATTTGTGATATAATAAATAAAAGAATACCTTTGCGGGTATTCCAAGAGGTTTTTATTAAATTTTGAATATAAAAAAGGAGAAAAAGATGACGAAAAATCCTTACATCACCAAGTGGATCGACGAGATGGCTGCTTTGACGCAGCCTGACAAGATCGTTTGGATCGACGGTAGCGAAGAGCAGGCAGAGGCTCTGCGCGAGGAAGCAGTTTCCACGGGCGAAATGACCCGCCTCAACCAGGATTTGCTGCCCGGTTGCTATCTGCACAGAACGGCTGTTAACGACGTTGCACGTGTTGAGGGCCGTACCTTCATCTGCACCTCGAAGAAAGAGGACGCAGGTGTAATCAACAACTGGATGGCTCCTGACGAGTGCTATGCTAAGCTCGGCAAGCTGTTCCGCGGCGCTATGAAGGGAAGAACGATGTACGTAATTCCTTACTCCATGGGTCAGGTTGGTTCCGACTTTGCAAAATACGGTATCGAGCTCACCGACTCGATCTACGTCGTGCTCAACATGCTGATCATGACGCGCGTTGGTGTTGACGTTATCGAGGCTATGGGCAACGACGACGGCTTTATCAAAGGTCTGCACGCAAAGGCAGATATTGATGAAGAGAACCGTTATATCTGCCATTTCCCTGAGGATAATACCATTTGGTCCGTTAACTCGGGTTACGGCGGAAACGTGCTTCTCGGCAAGAAGTGCTTTGCCCTTCGTATTGCATCCTACCTCGGCAGAAAAGAGGGCTGGATGGCTGAGCATATGCTCATTCTCGGTATCGAATCGCCCGATGGGGAAGTACGCTATATCAGCGCCGCATTCCCCTCTGCTTGCGGTAAGACCAACCTCGCTATGCTCATTCCGCCCGAAATTTACAAGAAGAAGGGCTACAAGGTATGGTGCGTTGGTGACGATATCGCTTGGCTCCGCGTCGGCAAGGATGGCAGACTTTGGGCTGTCAACCCCGAAAACGGCTTCTTCGGCGTAGCCCCCGGTACGAACGAAAAGTCCAACCCCAACGCGCTTCACACGACCACCAAGAACACCATTTTCACCAACGTTGTGCACAACCTTGACAACAACACCGTTTGGTGGGAAGGTCTTGATGATAATCCTCCCGCAAACGCAATTGACTGGAAGGGCAATCCTTGGGACTACAGAAAGTATGACAAGAAGGATAAGTCCACCTGCGGTGCGCATCCCAACTCCAGATTCACCGCTATGGCTGCAAACTGCCCCTGCCTGTCCTCGGAATTCAACAATCCCGCAGGCGTTCCGATCTCGGCTATCGTCTTTGGCGGTCGCCGCGCTAAGACCGCTCCGCTGGTTTACCAGTCCTTCGGCTGGCAGCACGGTACCTTCGTAGGCTCTATTATGGCTTCCGAGACGACCGCAGCCGCCGCAGGTGCCGTTGGTGTCGTTCGTCGCGATCCTATGGCAATGCGTCCCTTCGTCGGTTACGATATGGGTGACTATTGGGCTCACTGGCTTGATATGGGCAAGAAGATCCCCAACGCTCCCAAGATCTTCCACGTAAACTGGTTCAGAACGGATGATGAGGGTCACTTCATTTGGCCCGGATTCGGCGATAATATGCGTGTGCTGATGTGGATCCTTGCTCGTTGCGAAGGCAAGATGGATGCACGCGAGACGGCAATCGGTTACGTTCCTTATGCAAAGGATATCAATATCGAAGGTCTTGACCTTGACAACGCTACGCTCGAGGATCTTCTTAGCGTAGATAAGTCCGCTTGGCTCGAGGATATCGCGAACATCAAGGAATTCTACGCACTGGTTGGCGAGCGTGTTCCTGCAGAGCTTAAGGAAGAGCTGGCTGCACTCGAAGCGCGCCTTTCTAACTAACGGTTGATGATTGACCGTCGCAGTGTTCCTATTGCGACGGTCAGTTTTCATAAAATCGAAAAAGAATGCCGCAGTTAAGGCGAAGCATTGATCATGCCTAATAAATGGCAAACAAACGTCCAAAGTCCGAAAAAACGGCAAAAAGCCGCCTTCACACGCGAAAAAGTCAGAGGGAAAGCCGAAATTTCCCTTTTAGGTACTTCCCCCAATTATACAAAAGTTGCAGTTTTGTTTGCGCACACCGAAGAAAACCGACAGCGTGGAGGTTTTCAACCTTAAAAGTGCCCATACAAAACGATTAAATTTTGTAAGAGCGGAGCCCATCCGAGGAACGAGGATTTGTTGCGGAGCTCGGTTAATTGGGGAGAGGGAAGTGCCAAACTACCGTCCCCCGCGTGTGAACGCACAAAAATAATTCTGTTTACCTCTTGACAACTGTTTCGAAAAGTGCTATAATGAAGTTGTTCAAACAGGAACGAAAATTGAATATATGGCGTAGGGAGTGCGCCACTTTGTCCGTCTGGCTGTTTACAGGCGGATTTTTTATATATAATATAAATTCCATCCATACCATCCATTTATCCCATCAATGCGCACTTGCGGTTTATGCCGCGAAAGGCTCTTGATGTGAGTAAAACGGTGGTAGGCTATACGCCTTGCAAACATACGAGCTTGCGAGGGTGTGTGCCGCGTTTGCCGAGAAAACCGCCGTTTTTAGAGGCTCGCGTCAAGAGCACCGTGGAATAAAAAGCAAGTGCGCCTACAAAAGCACCTTGAATTTGAGCCTATAAACGCCTTAAAATCAATTTACCGTTCGTCAAGATACATTTTCCTATGCTACAAGTCCAAAATCCAAAGAAAACGCCTTAAAATTAAAAATAGCCCATTCTTAACCTCACAGAACATCTTACAAAAGCCCCTCTACTTGACTAAGTAACATAAATCGCTGAAAAGCACAAAGAACGAACAGCACCGAAGAAAGGAACGCGGTGTCCCCCTATGCGCGCTGAGGGGGCAAGGGGGACAGCCGCCCCTCCCAAAAAGAAAAAAGAAGAACATTCCCCCCATACCCCCTATAAGAAGAAAAAAGAAAAACCCCCAGCCCCCATCTACCACGCGGTTGCTTGCTACGTCTATGCAACCGCGGAAAATTGGAAAATTGGAAGTGGTTTCCACCACTAAGTAACCGCGGAAATATGGAAATATGGAAATCCACGGTCACGAATCTCATCCAACGGAGCGCACGCACGGCAGTAAAGGCAGCTCCGGTGGATAAAGCGCGAAAAGGCTTGACAAATACGCGCGCGTATGATATAATAACTTATATACGGCAAACAAACGCCCAAAGTCCGAAAAACGGCAAAAAGCCGCCTTCACACGCGGAAAAGTCAGAGGGAAAGCCGAAAAATCCCTTTTAGGTACTTCCCCCAATTATACAAAAGTTGCATTTTGTATAATTGGATAGATATCGAAAAGGATGCGTTTTTTCTTTCCCTATCCCAAGGCCGGTTCTGATTTTACACAGTACACAAGGCAGTCAACACCCTTTTATTCGTATTACCCACCTTGCGTTATAACTTTGGTCTTTGGTTCCCAACGTCTTACTTATAAAAAATATAAACATGGAGGACTATCCTATGAAAATGCGCGCACTTGTTGTTAGCGGAAAAGGCAAGCTGAAAGCAATTGGTGAAATGCTTGCTAAAAACGGTACGTATGCCGCTGACGTGATTCCCCCTGCATACTCGTGCGACCGCGAGCGCCTGGTCGTAATTATCGCTTCACTCAAATCTTCTATGCCCGATTCCTTCCGTCGCTTCTGCCAAGAGCTTTCCAAGGACAAGGCACAGAACGTTGCCCTCATCGTCGACGGCAAAGAGGCTGATGCAAAGATGGTATCCGGTTGGATCGCTGCGGCCGGCGCAAACGTTATTGATAACGTTTTGTACTTCCCCGTAAGCTTCTTTGCTTCCTTCTCCAAAAATCTTACCCCCGACGAGATCACCAAGGTCAACGAGTGGTACGATGCGGTTATCGCCGCTCTGAACTGATCAAAGCTGAAAAAACTCCGATAACTTCGGAGTTTTTTCTTTTACTACGTTGGATAAGCAAAAAGCGCCTGACAGATGTCAGGCGCTTTTATTTTCAAGAATTATTCCTCGTCGCAACCTTCGCAGCAATCGCACTCGCCGTCGCAAACTGCGTCAAACTCTTCCCCACACGCAGGGCAGATCAGCTCTTCGGGGTCGCAAGACTCGTCAAAGCAGATAACCTCACCACAAGCGGGACAAGTAACCTCGTAGCAGTCGTCATCGTCGTCGCAATCGCACTCATCGTCGTCGTCATCCGAGAAGAGGTATTCCTCAACGTCGCCAAGGTCTGCATCCAGCTCGTCTGCGTAATCGGTCAGCTCGTCACAACGGTCCTCAAGAAGCTCAATCGTGCCTGCCATGTCGGCAACAAGGTCAAGAAGCTTACTGATCAGCTTGTCGTTGGGGGTTTC
Organism: Clostridia bacterium; assembly: GCA_017456985.1. GTDB lineage: Bacteria > Bacillota > Clostridia > Oscillospirales > CAG-272 > UBA1740. Next base: position 141,034 of record JAFTIH010000031.1, read on the forward strand.
GGTACCGATATTAAGTCCCTCTGCAAGGCCCTTCAGGTATGCGGCTTTTTCGCTCAGTTTCATAAGAACACTTCCCTTCTTGTATCAATCTTTGATTATTCCTTATGCTCTTTCAAGATATTCGCCAACGCGGGTATCTACGCGGATCACGTCACCGATGTTGATGAAGATCGGAACACGGATCACAGCGCCCGTCTCAAGCGTTGCGCTCTTCTGAACGTTGGTAGCGGTATCGCCACGTACGCCAGGCTCCGTATCGGTTACCTCGAGCTCTACAAAGAAAGGAGGCTCAACGGCAAACACGTTACCCTTGTAAGAAATGATCTTGCAAACGGTATTTTCCTTAACGAATCTGAAGTTGTCGCCCAGCTTGTCTGCGTTCAGAGGAAGCTGATCGTAGGTCTCATTATCCATAAAGTAATACAGATCGCCATCCGTGTAGAGATACTGCATATCCTTACGCTCGATGATCGCATTCTCAAACTTCTCGGTCGGGTTGAAGGACTTTTCAACGATACCGCCCGTGATGACGTTCTTCATCTTCGTTCTGACGAATGCAGCACCCTTACCGGGCTTTACGTGCTGGAACTCAACGACCTGCCATACGCCGCCGTCGTACTCAAAGGTAACGCCATTTCTAAAATCGCCTGCTGTAACCATATTATCCACCTTTTGTAGCGGTCAGTCGTATTTGTGGAAAAAGTGTCTCGCAAAGCCGCCACTCTTTTGCGCTTTTTCCGATGAAAGAGGGATAACCCCTCATAACATATCTAGTTTATTATATAACAAATTTACACATTTTGCAAGGGTTTTGCGAAAAAATCTTTGGTTTTCGTGAAAATATTGGCAAAATCAGAACAGTTCGATCAATTCCTTGGGGCTATGCGTGAAATTATCGAAGCCATCGTGCAAAATTACGCCCATATCCTCAATACGACACCCATACTTCCCTGCCAAATAGATTCCCGGCTCTACGGTAACCACGTTTCCTTCCGACAAAATGCGCTCTGCAGCCACGGGAGAGAGCGAGGGGGACTCGTGAATATCAAGCCCGACGCCGTGTCCGAGGCTGTGTCCAAAGGCGCCGTGGTAGCCGCCGCCTTCAATGATGTCACGCGCGACCTTGTCCGCCGCAGCACAGCTGACGCCCTCTTTCAAAAAGCAAAGAGCCGCCTCTTGTGCCTCTAAAACCGTGCGGTACAGACGCTTCATTTCACCGTCTGCCTTTCCGATCACGACGGTGCGCGTCATATCGGAGCAGTAATTTTCGTAAATACACCCAAAATCCAAGGTTAAAAACCCTGCGGAAAGCGGTTGATTTCTGCACTTACCGTGCGGCAGAGCGCTTGCATCACCCGAAACGGCAATGATGTCGAAGCTGTTACCCGAGGCGCCGTTTTTCTGCATAAAGTACGAAAGCTCCAAGGCAATCTCCGTTTCCGTCATTGAGGGCTGCATCACCGAAAGCAAGTGCGAAAAGGCGCGATCTGCAATCCCCTGCGCCGTTTTTATTTTTGCCACTTCCTCTGCACTTTTTACAGCGCGCATTTCGGTTAACAGGTCCGCCATCGGGATCAGCGAAGCCGTCAGGGCGTCCTGAAAGCGGTGATACCGGGCAACCGTCAAGGATGTGCTTTCAAAGCCGACACTCCGAACTTTGTTTTTTCGATTGTGTTCCTCCAAAAATGCCATACGGTCCTTGGGCATCACACAAGAAAAATCCTTCGCCGCATTCGCCTGTGCTTCCTCGATATAGCGAAAATCTGTTACAAGGAACGCGTTTTCAGCGTCAATATACAAAAACCCGTCCGTATAGAAAAAATCGCACAGATAGCCTATATTTTTTTCATTTGTGATCAATGCCGCATCGATCTCTCGCAAGGCGAGCTGCTTGCGGAACGCTTCTAATTTATTTTGCATCCTGCTTTCCTACTTTAGTGCAAAGAGTAATAATGCTTTTTCATCGCCAGGGCGTCCTCGGACTGTGTCCCAGCCGACTCACAAATAATGGTAGGCGTCAGCTTTTCACGGTAGAGCGCCTCCATTAAGGGCTCAAAATCAGGACCGTAAAGGCTGTCTTCAAACGTCAAATGGCGTTTTTCGCCCGCGCCCGTCCATTCAATTTTTGAAAAATGACAATGTAAATTCTTGGCAGAATCATCCCCGAGCGCCAGTGCGATCTCGTCAAACACACGACGGTAATCATCAGCGCTCTGAAAAACACCGCCAAGGTCACGGGCGTTCATATGTCCGAAATCCACAACGGGCTGGAGGCGCGGATCCATCTTACACAGAGAAATTACCTCGGAAAGCGTGCCAAGCTGATTGACCTTTCCCATCGTTTCAAGCCCGATCGCAATTCCCTGCGGATCAAGCTCTTCAAGCGTACGTGCAAGCGTATCCGCAGCAAGCGCAAGCGCCTCTTGTCGCGTGATCTTAGCGGCAGAGCCCGTATGCACGACGATGGTATCCGCACCCAAAAGCGCGGCGGCGTGTAAGCTTTCCTCGATATATCCGATGCTCTTATAACGCGTTTCGGGTACGACGCCGGAGAGCGAAATAAAATACGGTGCGTGAACGGACACGTAAATTCCCTCTTCCCTAGCACGGCGACCAAGCTCTGCCAGCACCGCGTCCGAGGAGGTCACGCCCCGTCCCGCTTCATATTCGTACGCATCAAGACCGATCGAAGCCACCCACGAGGGCGCATCCACCGTCTTCAAGCGGGTGCGCTGAAATGCTTCACTGTTTCCACCCGGTCCAAACACGGGAGCCGTTCTGTTACTTTTCATTGTTTTTCTTTTCCTTCTTTTTATAGTATGCACGCTTGATGGGACGCTCCAAAAGGCGCTTAAAGCGCGTGAAGGGATCGCGTTTGTCCTTGATGGGCGGAACGAGTACGGTATAGATCCCCAAAAAACGCCCTGCAAGCGTGTCGGTAAAGATCTGGTCACCCATATTGGCGGTATGCTCCCTATCGGCGCCCATAGCACGCATCGCCTTTTTCATATTGCGGCGAAAGGGCTTACAGCTGTTTGCAAAGGCGGGATATTTTAACGCTTCGTTAAACTTTAATAAACGCGGTCTGTGATTGTTCGTCACAAAGGATACCGCAATATCTGCCGCCTTCAGCTCTTCCAGCCAAGCAAGAACGGCAGGACGCGGTACGTCCTCCTCGTACGGAATCAACGTATTATCCACGTCAAGGATCAAATACCGTATTCCCTTTTCTTTTAAAAGATCTACGGTAAGCGCATCAAAAGAATCTAAAATCAGATCCGGTGTAAATTTCATAAGATACCATTCCGTTTCCTAATCAACGTAATCCATCCTCACAAGCGAGGTTCTTCGTATATTATAACATACCACCAAAAGATATGCAAGATTTTGTGTGTTTTTTTCTTATTTTTTTCGTTTTTACTCTTGACTTTTCGAAAGAGTTGTGGTATTATAATTAGGCGTGAGAAAATCGGTATGTTATGCGCCCGTAGCTCAGTGGATAGAGTGCCCGGCTACGAACCGGTAGGTCGCAGGTTCGAATCCTGCCGGGCGCGCCATACCTTCTCACACACGCGGGTGTAGTTCAATGGTAGAATTCCAGCCTTCCAAGCTGGTCGCGTGGGTTCGATTCCCATCACCCGCTCCATATTTGCGCCCGTAGCTCAGTGGATAGAGTGCCCGGCTACGAACCGGTAGGTCGCAGGTTCGAATCCTGCCGGGCGCGCCAAAACGGTAAGCTTCGGGCTTGCCGTTTTTTCTTATTCCAATACTGAAAAGGAGATCGTATTATGGTAAAACACGTCATTCTTTGGAAATTAAAGAGCGAATACAATACCGACGCTATCAAAACGGATATGAAGCAGTCGCTCGAAGCGCTTGTGGGCGTTGTTCCCGGGCTTTTGTCCCTTCACGTTCAGATCACCGCTCTTAGCACCTCTGCAAACGCCGACGTGATGTTGGATTCCACGTTTGAAAGCCCTGAGGCGCTCGCAGGATATGCCAAGCACCCCGCACACGTTTTGGCGGCAGACACGAAGGTGCGTCCCTTCACGGAAAGCCGTGCGTGCTTGGATTTTATCGTAGAATAATCCCCTCTTACAAAAAGAAAAAGCCCTTTCGGGCTTTTTCTTTTTAAATTACTTGTATTTACGCTTTCTGGCAGCTTCCGACTTCTTCTTGCGCTTTACGCTGGGCTTCTCATAGCACTCTCTCTTACGGAGCTCGGTGAGAACGCCGGACTTTGCGCACTGACGCTTAAAACGACGGAGTGCATTATCCAGAGATTCGTTTTCTTTAACTCTGATTTCAGCCATCTTATTTTCCCTCCCCTCGGGTTGACGAAGAGATAGTATCTATCTCAATATAACAAAAGTATTATAAACAATTTTTTTCAATTTGTCAAGATGTTTTTGAAAAAAAGTTTTATTTTAGGCTTTCCTTCGCTGCCGTTAAGGTATTGTAAAGAAGCATCGTAACCGTCATCGGACCAACGCCGCCCGGCACGGGAGTAATGGCATACGCCTTTTCCTTCACAGCTTCAAAGTCTACATCACCGCAAAGCGTACCGTCGGCAAGGCGATTGATACCAACGTCGATCACCACAGCACCATCCTTGACCATATCCGCACGAACGAAACGTGCTCTGCCGACAGCCGCTACCAGGATATCAGCCTGCCGCGTAATATCCGCCAGATTTTTCGTTTTCGAGTGGCAAACTGTAACCGTACCGTTCTTTTCGAGCAACAGCATTGCCTGCGGTTTTCCGACGATATTGCTTCGTCCGATCACCACGCAGTGCTTCCCTGCTACCTCAATGCCGTAGCGTTCAAGTAGCGCCATCACCCCTGCGGGCGTGCAGGGCAAAAAGTGATAATTTCCGATCATAATGTGACCGACGTTTTCGGCGTGGAATGCATCTACGTCCTTTTTGGGCGAAATAGAGGCAATCACCTTTTCCTCGGAAATATGGGAAGGAAGCGGAAGCTGAACGAGAATGCCGTGAATGGCTTCGTCCGCATTCAGTTTGCGCACGAGCGCAAGAAGCTCCTCCTCCGTCGTTTCTTCCGCAAGACGGAAGGTTTCCGAATGGATCCCGACCGCCGCACAGGCGTTTTCCTTGTTGCGCACGTAAACGGCGGATGCAGGGTTGTTTCCCACGATGATCACGGCAAGCCCCGGGGTAACGCCCGTTTGGCTGATAAATGCATCGATCTTGCCCTTTAACTCTTCTTTCATCGCCAGCGAAGTGGCTTTTCCGTCAATGATAATAGCCATAGCTTTACTTTTCTCCCTCTTTATGCGTCCCGATCTTACGAAACAGCATATCGGTTTTTGTAAAATGGTGGTACAGCAAAAGCGCCGCGCCAAGCACGAAGAACACAAGACCTAATACCTGCGAGATCCGAAAAGGACCGACGTAGAGGCTGTCCGTGCGAAGCCCTTCGATCAGCATCCGACCAAAGCCGTACCACGCAAAGACCATTAAAAAGATCTGTCCGTCATACTTCTTATGCGTTTTTTCGGGCTTCAGTCCGTAAAACAGGTTGATCAGGATAAACCCAAGCAAATTCCAAAGCGATTCGTATAAGAAGGTCGGGTGAACAAAGATCCATTCTCCGCCCTTGAATAATCCCATACGCCACGGAAGCGTCGTTGCCGAGCCGTATGCCTCGGCGTTAAAGAAATTGCCCCAGCGCCCTAAGATCTGACCGATCAGAACGGCGGGTGTGATCATATCCGCGAGCTTGAAAAAGGAGATCTTTTTGAAGTGTGCCATAATGATCACCGCCAAAGCGCCGCCGATAATACCGCCGTAAATGGCAAGCCCACCACCGCGAATATTAAAGACGTCGGCGAAGCTGTCAAACTGATCGAGCGACGTCAAAACGTAATAAAGGCGCGCGCCGACAACCCCCATCGGAACGACGAGAAGCGCAATATCCAAGATCGTGTCACCGGAAATTCCCACTTGGCGTGCGCGCCACATAACGTAGAGCACGGCAAGGATGATGCCAAAGGTGATGATGACCCCGTAGTATGCCACGGAAAAATCACCGATCCGAAACGCAACGGAATCCAGCGAAAACGGTTCGATTCCGAGTCCCGGGAAGGAAATTTGTGAGGTTTTCAGCATATTTCATTCTCCTTTTCCTCGTCCGTCGGACGGACGACGGCAAGTGCAAATTCCTTGTCTTCAAAATAGTGTAAAGCAAAGGAAACAAATTCCTCGTAAGTGATCGAGGACAAGACGTCACTCGCTGCAAAAAGCTCCGTCCCATGGAAATAATGCTCCGTCAGAGAACGGGCGATCTCCTCCGTACTGTCGAAATTACGAACGTACGTCGCGTATGCGATGCGCTTCATACGAAGGAATTCTGCCTCAGAGGGCATATTTTCGCGGATATTTTTGAAGAGATCAACGGTTTTCTCAAAAACCGTCTTCGGATCGTCACTCTCACCCATCACACCGAAATATGCGCAGGTGTTCATTGCATCATAGAAGGAATCGAGGCTACCGTTGACAAGAGCGCTGTCATACAGCTCGTTATAGTAGTGCGAGGATTTGGAAAAATAGCATCGGCTGAGAAGATTCACAAGCAGCATATGACGGTATCGCTCCGTAGGCGACGCAAAGGTAGCGAGGTCCTTGACGCCAAAAGCGAAGAGCGGCTTTGCGACGGACATCGCAAGCTCCGTATAGGGAGAGGCAAGCTCCTTGGGCTCTGTCGGATAGGAAAGCTCCACCGTCATCGGCTCCTCTTCCTTGGGAAGAACGCGGTCAACGACCGCCATAACCTCTTCGGGTGTGACGTTGCCGCAAACTGACAGCACCATATTGGAAGGACGGTAAAAGGTATGATAGCAACGGTATAAAAGCTCGGGCGTGATCTTTGCGATGCTCTCTACCGTACCTGCAATATTGATGCGTACGTTATGCTCGCGATAAAGTCCCTCAAGCAGAGCATAGAAAAGACGGCTTGCAGGACGGTCGTCGTACATACCGATCTCCTGCCCGATAATTCCCTGCTCTTTTTTTACGTTTTCATCCGTAAAATGAGGCTCTCGGACGAAACGAAGCAAAATTTCAAGCGCCTCCGTTACGCGATCCGTCGCGGAAAACAGATAGGAGGTCATCTCGTGAGAGGTAAAGGCGTTTGCGGAAGCACCGAGTGCCGCAAATTTAGCAAAAACGTCACTGCCGTCCACCTCTTCAAAGAGCTTGTGCTCCAAAAAGTGTGCAACACCGTCGGGCACCGTAAGCATCTCCGTTTCTCCCTCTACCCGAAACGTACGCTCAAGTGCGCCGTACTTGGTGGAGAAAAGCGCGTACGCCGTGCTCATATTCTTGGGATAAACGAACACCGTTAAGCCCGATGCGTGACGAATTTTATAATATTTTTCCCCGAGGATCTTATTTTCAAAGGATTCCACAAGATGATTCACCGTCTGCTTCCCCCTTTCCGACACTTCCCTCCAAGAAGAAGACAGTGTCAAGCGTAATGTGTGAGGCGACCGCCACCACGTCTTCTACGGTGAGCTCGTTTAAGATCGCAAACATCTCTTCGGGCGTCAGCGCGTCCCCGTACAAGGCGCGGGTGAGATACCACTGCTCCAAGGTGAAGGGGCTGTCTGCGACGGAACGGGTGGTATCACGGAACCCCTCCTTCGCGCACAGCATCTCTTGCTCGGTAATCTCACCTTTTTTGATCGCGTCTAGCTGCAAAAGGATCTCTTCCTCTGCAACGGCGGCGTTTTGATTTTCAATGCCCGAATAGACGAAAAGCGTCCCCTTGATGTTGTCGTTGCGCGAGGCACAGTAATAGCACAAGCTTCGTTTTTCGCGAACGTTCATAAAAAGCTTGGAAACGGGCGACAGACCGTATATCATATTGAAAAGCGAGAGCGCCACCTTTTCCTTTACGCTCGTTTTCTCCGTAATTCCCGTGCGGAAGCCCATGGCAAGCTTTCCTTGCACGGCAGAAACCGTTTCGGTAACTCTCTGCACCTCAGGACGGGGCGCACAAAATACCGTATCCGCCGTTTTGGGCGTTCTCGCACCCAAAGCACGGGAGAACGCTTCTGCACGAATGCGCGCAAGCTCGTACGCATCCGTTCCGATATAAAAAATCTCGACCGTCGCCTCCTTCAGCATACGAAGGTAAAGGGCGTAGAGTGATTCGGGCGTGCAGGCATCCACACTCTCAAGCGTACCGCTGGTATTGACGGCGTAAGGCTCGCCCGCACACATCAGCTGACGGCAACGCATCAGGGCATAGCTGTTTTTGTCGTTGATGCTCGCACGGATGTCATCCTTAAGCGACTCCTTTTCCCGCTCCACGTACGCGGAAGAAAAGACGCCGTTTTCCAAATACGGATCCATAAGCACCGCACGCAAGAGCGCCAACGCTTCGTCGGTCACGGGGCTTCCGTCAAAAATGAAGCGTGAGGCGAGCACGTCCATTCCCATAGAAAGGACCTGCTTTTCGCCCTGACGAAAGCTTGAGATCCCCATCGCCGCATCGTAAAGCTCCTCAAGTCGAGAGTAAAGAGCGGCTTGCGAGGGATATTCCCGACATCCCCTTTTTAAAAGTCTTGCCAAAAGGCAATACCCCGATGCCGTTTCTGCCGCAAGCGGCATCACGAAATGCACCGAAAAATAATCCGTTGTGAATTTGCTCGTTTGCAAATAATGAAAGGTGACACCGTCACCGATTTTTTCATACAAGCTCATACGTTATCCTTTGATGAAACGAGCCCAAAGCATGATCCTTGGGCGCGTTTCTTTATTTTAAAATCAGTAGATCGGACGGCGGCCCTCGATCGCGCGATGAAGCGTGACCTCATCCGCATATTCAAGATCGCCTCCGACGGGAAGACCGTAGGCAAGACGAGAAACCTCGACGCCGAACGGCTTTAGCATTTTGGCAAGATAGGAAGCCGTAGCCTCGCCCTCAACCGTGGGGTTGGTGGCGATCAGAACCTCCTTGACCGTGTCATCGCGCAAGCGTGCAAACAGCTCCTTCAAGTGCAGCTGCTCGGGACCGATGCCGTGCATTGGGGACAAAACGCCGCCAAGCACGTGGTAGGTACCGCGATATTCTCGGATGCGCTCAAACGCCATCACGTCACGCGAATTTTCGACGACGCAAACAAGACTTTGATCTCTGCCGTCATCACGGCACACGGAGCAAAGACCGTCCACCGATAAATTGCAACAAACGGGGCAGGTGTGCAAATTGCTTTTTGCGTTCAAAATAGCGTCGGCAAACGCCCGTGCGTCCTCATCGGTAAAGTTTAATACGGAAAAGGCAAGGCGTGCCGCCGTTTTACTGCCAATTCCCGGGAGCTTCCGAAAGGCATCGATCAGCTCTTGAAGCGGAAGGACGTACTCTGCCATATCAGAACATTCCGGGAAGGCCCATTTGTCCCGAAACCTTCGCCATTTCCTCCTCCGCCACGGTATCTACCTTTTTAATCGCCTCGTTGACGGCGGCGATGAGAATATCGGAGAGCATCTCAACGTCGTCGGGATCGACAATGTCAGGCTGGATATCCAAGGAGAGGATCTCGCGCTTACCGTTGATCTTTACGGTAACGGCGCCGCCGCCCGCAGAGATCTCGTATTCTCTCGTTTCAAGCTCGGCTTGCTTTTCCTGCATCTCCTCTTGCATTTTCTGTGCTCGCTTGAGCATCTCGGACATATTACCTACGCCACCCTGTTGGGGAATTCTGACTTTCATAACTACCTCCAAAGATTTTATTCATCGCCGCCGATCAGCTCTTCTAGCTCATCGATCAGGCGTAAAGATTCCGTTTTGTCGTCTGTAAGAACGGTAAAAGCGTCCGAAAGAACGTTGCGCTTTTCAAAATCGCACACGAGCGTTTTGATCTCAAGCAGAACGTCGGGCTTCGTGATCATATTGACCGCAAACGCACCGTTAACCTTGACCAAAAATCCCTTGTCCTTGCTATAATATCCCTTCGTTTTTGCAAGGAAGGGTGCAAGGGAGGGCCTTCTCTCGGCATAAACCTCGACGAGCCGCCCCCAATAGGAAAGCGCGCGGTATTCACCGCCGTCCCCCGCCACCGCCTCGGGCGCTCGCTCGCTTTTAGGGGTCTCCTTGCTCGGCTTCGGCGCCTCGGGCAGCTTAGCAGGCTCACACGGTGCGTCCGAGGCTGTTGCACTTGGGATCCCATAGCGAAGCTTGGTAACCTCTTCTTCCAATTTGGCGATTCGGGAAAGGAGCGCCGTCCTTTCGTCGGAAAGTCGGGGCTCGCACAAGCGCATTAGCGTCAGCTCTGCGGTGCTTCGCTTGGCAACGGTTGCCTTTTGGAGAGCTGGAAGCGAGCCTTCGAGAAGCTTCGTATGGTAGACCAGCGTTTCCATCGGGAACAGTGCCGCCAATTCACGAAGCGTAGCGTACTCGGTTTCCGTCACGTCAAGATAGGCTTTGGCATCCTTGCACGTTTTGCAGACCATCAAATCGCGGTAGGTGTCGATCAGCTCCTGCCAAAAGACGGCAAGGTCGCCGGAATGCACCATAATATCGTTAATATGGCTAAAAATCTGCTCATAATCTTGGGCAGAAATCGCGCGGATCATAGAAAAGACCGCATTTCGGTTCCCCGCTCCCAAAATAGTCGCGGCAAGTGCTTCGTCGATTACGTTACCGCCGCCTGCGCAAAGCTCAAGAAGACTGATGGCGTCACGCATACCGCCTGCCGCCATCCTCGCGATCAGAAAAGCGCCCTCATTCGTTAAGGAAATGCCCTCTTCCTTGGCGATATGTTGCATCCGCTCCATGAGTACGGGCGTCGTAATGCGGCGAAAATCGTACCGCTGACAACGCGATATGATCGTGCTGGGAAGCTTTTGAAGCTCTGTCGTGGCAAGAATAAAGATCACGTGCGAGGGCGGCTCCTCTAACGTTTTGAGCAGCGCGTTAAAGGCACTGGTGGAAAGCATATGGACCTCGTCGATGATATAGACGCGAAAGCGAAGCTCTGCGGGCGTAAAAACGACCTCGTCGCGGATATCGCGAACGTTATCAACGCCGTTGTTGCTGGCAGCGTCCATTTCGATCACGTCCGTTGCAAGTCCTTCATCAATGCTACGGCAGGCAGCGCACTCGTTGCAGGGGTTTCCGTTATGCGGGTTTTCGCAGTTCACCGCCTTCGCCATAATTTTGGCACACGATGTCTTACCCGTTCCGCGGGAACCGCAAAAAAGATAGGCGTGAGAAAACTTGCCGTTTGCGATCTGATATTTTAAAACGTCGGTCACGTGGTCCTGTCCGCACACGGTATCGAAATCACGCGGACGCCACTTTCGGTAAAGCGCTTTATACAACTCCTTGCCTCCTTTTTGAAAAAAGAGAGCGAAAACCGTGCTATGCGGCACGCATTCACGCCCTCTATTTGGTTCGGACGACCGATAAGATCATACACTCCGAATTTGACAATGCCTTTATGCGCGTTAACCGTAACACTCGCTCCGAACAGGCTTCCCTGCGGCACATCGAAAGCTCCGCTTAATGCTGCTTGGTTCCCCACCTGACATGGTTCACGGTTTCCGATTGCGCAAGACCCATCCTTCAACACGAGAAATTACGGCGCAGACCACACAAATGCAAGCCTCAGACAGAGAATTCAGCCCTGCTATAGCGGATTTCAGGTGCAAGGCGCCGCTACTGCCCCGCTTAGTATGACCTTATCCGTCGCCCGAATTTCACGCAACGTGTATGCCGCAACACACACACGATACTATATTATAATTATAACAAATATATTTTATTTTTGCAAGAGAAAAGAACGATTTTTTCTTTTTTATTTGCAAGAATTTCACATCACGATGCCGCCGTTTACACCGAGGACCTGTCCCGTGATAAAATTCCCGCCTTCTCCTGCGAGAAAGAGCGCCGCACGTGCAACGTCAAGCGGCGTCCCAAGAGAGCCAAGAGGCGTTTCCTCACACAGCTCCGCAAGCACCGACTCGGAGAGAGATGCGTTCATTTGGGTCGCGATCACGCCGGGAGCAATGGCGTTAACGGTGATCCCCGAAGGACCAAGCTCCTTGGCAAGTGCTTTGGTAAAGCCGTGAAGTGCCGCTTTGGTGGTGGAATAAGCAACCTCGCAAGATGCACCGACCTGCCCCCACATTGACGAGATCTGCAAAATTCTTCCCCGCTTTTTTCCCACCATATCAGGAATAAAGAGTCGCGTATATTGCAAAACGCTATCAAGATTGACGGCGCGCAACGCATCCCACTCATCGTCGCTCATATCGGTAAAAAGACCGATCGAGCTGACGGCGGCGTTATTGATCAAAATATCGGCTAAACCGATCTTCTCATGAAACTCCGAAACGGCACACACAACGTCGTCACGCTTGGCACTATCCGCGTGGATCGCGAGTGCCCCCGTCTGACGCGAAAGCTCCTCCGCTTCCTTTTGTGCCTTAGAGTAGGTAAAAGCAACGGTGTAGCCCGCCTCGGTAAAACGGCGTACCATCTCCGCACCGATGCCGCGTGATCCTCCCGTAATGAATACGTTTCCTTGGCTCATCATACGCTACCACACCTCTTTTCTTTTTTTCATATACAGTATAACCCTTTTTCCGCAAAAAGTCAAGGAAATCCGATCAATATCCTTGATTTTCCCGCATAGATATGGTAAAATGAAAAAAACGAAGAAAGGAGAAGAAAGATGCTGCTTGCCGTCGCTCCCAACGCAGAAGAAGCCGAAAAGCTTCGCCGCACGTATGCCAAGGGCTATTGCTTCGTTTATCTGGCAACGTATCGTAATTTTGTCAACTCTGCCAAGGAATATCGCCCCGATGTCATTCTTCTGGCGTTAAATAAGGTTACGCCGCTTTTAGAGAAAAAGGTTGCGGACATTCGGGAATTTCTGCCCGACGTAAAGTTCGTCACGCTTGGCGGTGAAAACGTGGACGCGTTGACACCCGATTCTTGTTTGAAGAAAAACGCGCACCCGTTCAGTCTTGTTTTTCAAGCACACTTTCATTCTCCCGATTCTCCGAATGCCGCATTGCTACGGGAAAACCGCATCGTTGGCGGGCTGTTACTTTGTACGTATCAGCGCACCGCCTTCCTTTACGGCGACGAGATCCGTTTTTCGCCCGAGGAGATCTTTCTTTTGTATTATCTTTCCGAGATCCATCCCAAACGCGCGGACGTGCACGAGCTTGGGCGGCATTGCTTTGCCTATGGCTCTCATCCGCCGCGCGCCACGGTCGCTTCCCGTATTTCTCGCATCAACAAGCGCACGAAAGAACGGCTCGGTCGCCCTATCATCAAGTATTTCCCCGACGAGGGCTACGGCTTTTCCTTTTAATTTCATACAAACAAGCTATATCCGCATACCTTTATGCGGATATTTTGTTTTTTTAGGAGGCGCGAATATGATACTTGATTTTGTTACGGCGATGATCTCGCATTTTTTCTGCTTCGTTTTGGGAATCGGCACGGAGCAAAGCTTTCCTCCGCCCCTTTCCCACGAGGAAGAAAAAAAGTTGTTTGTCGCCTTCAAAAATGACGGGGACGAGGCGGCTCGCCAAAAGCTCATTGAGCATAATTTGCGCCTCGTGGCGCACATTGTAAGAAAGTATTACATTTCCCATCCGTCACAGGATGATCTGGTATCGATCGGCTCACTCGGTCTTATTAAAGCCGTTGATACCTTTAAGATCACAAACGGTGCAAAATTCGCCACCTATGCCGCAAAATGTATTCAAAATGAGATCTTAATGTTCTTTCGCTCACAAAAAAAATATGCTTCCGAGGTATCGCTTGAGGAAAAGATCGACGTGGATAAAGACGGCAATCCCCTAACGTACGGCGATATCCTTGCGACGGACGAAAACATCGTAGAGGATCTTGAAAAAAGGATCCGCACGGAAAAAGCGATGTACCACATCCGCACCGCACTTTCGCCGCGCGAGCGCGAGATCATTGCACTGCGGTACGGACTTGGAAAATATCCCGCAAAAACGCAACGGGAGGTGGCAAAAATTTTAGGAATTTCCCGCTCATATGTCAGCCGCATTGAGAAAAAAGCCTTATTTCTTTTACGGGAAAAATTTGAAGATGAGATCCGCGACGAAGCAGACTAAGATAACGGGTATATTTCAAAGAAAAACGCGCAAATTAAGAGAAACGGAGCAATCCGTCTATCAGTCGGAAAGGAGCAAATTATGGTCGTTTTAGATCGCATTGCGCTTGCACTCGTTATTATTGGCGCTTTAAACTGGGGCAGCATCGGTCTTTTTGGTTTTGACGCTGTCGCTTGGATCGGCGGCGGTCAGATGGCAGTATTCAGCCGCATCGTTTATACCATCGTGGCGCTTGCCGGCATTTGGTGCATCTCCCTGCTGTTCCGTCCTGCGGAAACGCACGTGGAAAGTCGCAGCTAATTATCGGGCGGAAACATCGGTGCGGTGTTTCCGCTTTTTGTTTTGCTTCCCTTTTCCGCATTTCCTTCATATTCTGTTATGGGGCGCACATCCAAAAGTTTCCTTAGCCCGTATGATTAGAAATCACGAAAATGAGGCAAGAATATCTATGAAGACCGCAAAGGAAAAAAACAGCGGAAAAATCAAAGGAGTTCATATGATGAACATAAAACGAGGAGATATTTATTACGCAGATCTTAGCCCTGTTGTCGGTAGCGAGCAAGGCGGCTTACGTCCCGTTCTCATCGTACAAAACGACGTAGGAAACCGTTACAGCCCCACCGTGATCGCCGCCGCAATTACCAGTAAAATGGGAAAAAACCGTTTGCCCACACACATTGATATTTACGCGCGCGACGTGGGACTTGCCAAGGATTCCGTCATCCTTTTAGAGCAGGTGCGTACGCTTGACAAGCGCCGTCTTCGTGAAAAGATGGGCCATCTTGAGGACAGCGTGATGCTACGCGTCAACGAAGCCATTTCCGTTAGCTTTGGACTGATCTCAAACGAAGAGCGGGAAGCCCGCGTCTACACCGCGCAAAAAACGGTTACCGGATAAAGACCTTTCGCGAAAAAAATTCACAATATTCGGTAGAAATCGTGCTTTTTTTGTGATATGATAAAGAAAAACAAAAAAGGAACGTCTTACGCGAATGAAATGGGAAGAAAAGTTTGAGGTCAATACGCACGACCTTGATTTTAACGGTATTGCAAGAGTTTCTGCGTTGATGCGCTTTATGCAAGAAGCGGCAAACGCGCAGTGTCGTCATATGGGACCCTCGCTTGAAAGCCTGCGCGATGAGCAGGGCGTTGCGTTTTTGCTTAGCAGATTTTCTGCCGGATTTTATGAATCGATTTTTGCATATGATGATCTGACAGTACAAACCTGGGGCGTGGAGAGCCGCGGCTTTTCCTTTAACCGCTGTTACCGCATCTGGCGCAACGAACAGATCGTCGCGGAGGCTTGTGCAGTGTGGGCACTCGTCAATATTGCCACCAGAAGACCCGTCCGTGTCAGTGAATATAAGCCGGGCTTTGCTTACGACGAGATGCTGGCGCTTGACGTCCCGCCCCGCATCGTTTTCCCAAGCACCGACGCCCTTAAGCTTGTAGGCGAGCATACGGTTGGTTATGGGGAAGCCGATCAGAATATGCATCTTAATAATACGCACTATTCCGACATGCTGTGCGATACGTTAGACCTGAGGGAAAAGCGGATCCATCGCCTGAGCTTCAATTTTTTGAATGAGGCGCGTCTTGGTGATACGGTAAATATCTATTCCCTTCACCACGGGGATGACGATTTCTTCCGCACGCTCCGCACGGACGGCAAGGTCAACGTGGAAGCACAGTTTACTCTCGGTGAGATCTAAACAAAACGGTGTTGCTTTTGGCAACACCGTTCTTTTTCTTTTTGTTCTTTTGCTCATTTATCCCTCATATACTGTCACAGTAAAGAAAAAGAGGTGACGGAATGAAAAAATACAGACCGGAAGGCAGCAAAGCGGAAAAAACAAGCACAAAAAGCAGAGTTCACCCCCCGATCACACTTTCCTTTTTGGAACGTGCAAAAGAAAAAAGGTTGATTTTAGACGCGCCCGTCTTACTTTGTGATCAAGCGTTATCCTTACATATCGCCCTGGGTGATTTTATCGGTATCATCCCAAAGGAAGAGGCGGCTTTTTCCCCATCGGGACTCCCGATTAAGGATATTGCCATTTTAACGAGAGTGGGCAAAACGGTCAGCTTTTTCGTAAAGGAGATCAAACGGTCCGTCTTTGGGCACCCTGAGATCACACTTTCCAGGCGGGAGTTACAAAAAGAATGCTATGAGCAATACGTTTCGGGGGTACGTCCGGGGGACGTGATTCCTGCCAAGGTTACCCACATCGAAAGCTTTGGTGCGTTTCTTGACGTTGGATGCGGCATCAACGCGCTTTTACCCATTGACGCGATCTCAATATCGCGTATTTCACACCCACGCTACCGTTTTTCCGTTGGAGATGAGTTTTCCGTCGTAGTGCAAAGCATTGACGAGGAGGGACGGATCTACGTCAGCCGCAAAGAGCTTCTCGGCACGTGGGAAGAAAACGCGGCGTTTTTTTTGCCTGGGCAAACGGTTTCGGGAATCGTGCGAAGCATCGAGTCCTACGGGATCTTCATAGAATTGACCCCAAACCTCACGGGGCTTGCCGAGTATAAAGAGGGGGTAAGGGAAAACGAGATCGCAGCCGTCTATATCAAGAGCATGATTCCCGAGCGGATGAAGATCAAGCTTATCATTATCGACTCGCACAAGGAGCACGCACACACCGCGAAGTTATTTTTTCCGACCGATGAGCATCCAAGGCACATAGATTATTGGCGTTACTCCCCTCCTTGTGCAACGAAACGCATCGAATCGGATTTTTCTTGACCGAGCTCTTGCTTTTTTCTTTCAAAAATGGTATAGTAGTAGCAAGAAGCAAACGGGGGTGACGGCATTGGTCGAGCTTAGCAACGATTGGGATTCGCTCTTAAAGGATGAGTTTGAAAAGGAATATTATTTGAAAATTCGTCGGATCCTAGCGAGCGAATACAAAAAATACACGGTTTATCCCGATATGTACGACATTTTTAACGCGCTGAAATACACGCCATTTTCGGAAGTTAAGGCAGTTATTATCGGGCAGGATCCGTATCACGAGCCAAATCAGGCGCACGGGCTTTCCTTCTCGGTGCAAAAGGGCGTAGCAATTCCGCCCTCCCTTCAAAACATCTATACCGAGTTAAAGGATGACTTAGGCTACCCCATTCCCCACCACGGGAATCTGACCTCGTGGGCGAAGGAGGGCGTCCTTTTGCTCAACGCGACGCTTACCGTGCGCGCCCATCTTGCCAACAGCCATCAAACGATCGGCTGGCAGACCTTTACAGACCGTATTATTACGCTCTTAAACACAAGCCAAAGTCCCATTGCCTTTCTTCTTTGGGGCTCCAACGCACGGCGTAAAAAAGAGCTGATCACCAACCCCAAGCACCTCATATTAGAGTCGGCGCATCCAAGTCCTCTGTCGGCATACCGCGGCTTTTTCGGAAGTCGCCCCTTTTCCCGTATCAACGAGTTTTTGGAGAAGAACGGTAGGACGCCCATCAATTGGAAGATCGAAGACTAAAAAATCCCTCGCGAAAGCGAGGGATTTTCCTTTGAACGAATTTTAAGCCTTGCCGACGGAACCGAAGAGCTCCATCTTTTCCTTAACGGTAGCCTTGATCGCCTCAACACCGGGAGCGAGAAGCTTTCTGGGGTCAAAGCCCTTACCAACGAGATCCTTGCCCTCTTCTACGTACTTACGCGTAGCGGCAGCAAATGCAAGCTGGCACTCGGTGTTGACGTTGATCTTGGAAACGCCGAGAGAGATTGCCTTTTGGATCATCTCTGCGGGGATACCCGTACCGCCGTGGAGAACGAGAGGCATATCGCCAACCTTCTCGGAGATCGCCGCGAGCGTTTCAAAGCTAAGACCAGCCCAGTTTGCGGGATATTTACCGTGAATATTGCCGATACCTGCGGCAAGCATCGTGATACCGAGGTCCGCGATCATCTTGCACTCGTCGGGATCTGCGCACTCACCCATACCGACAACGCCGTCTTCCTCGCCGCCGATCGAGCCAACCTCTGCTTCGAGCGAAAGACCGAGATCGTCACAAATTGCAACAAGCTCCTTGGTCTTTTCAATGTTTTCCTCAATGGGATAGTGAGAGCCGTCAAACATAACGGACGAGAAGCCTGCCTCGATGCAAGCCTTCGTAGCCTCGTAAGAGCCGTGGTCGAGGTGGATCGCTACGGGAACAGTGATACCGAGACCCTCGATCATACCCTTTACCATACCGACGACGGTTTTGAAGCCGCACATATACTTACCTGCGCCCTCGGAAACGCCGAGGATAACGGGAGACTTGAGCTCTTCGGCGGTCAAAAGGATCGCCTTCGTCCATTCCAGGTTGTTGATATTGAACTGACCGACGGCATAGTGACCTGCCTTTGCCTTTTGCAGCATTTCTTTTGCGGAAACCAACATAATAAAATACCCCTTTCATTTCGTCAAGCAGCTGTATCCGACGAACTTTATTTACACGAATATTATAACCCATTTTTTAGAAAAACGCAAGAGCTTTTCCGCCTTTTTTTCCGCTTTTTAGAAAATGTATTGACTTTTTCGACTGCCTTGTGATAGAATGAGCAAAAGAACAACGCCAAAGGAGCGGCATATGACAAAAACGATCCCTCTTCCCCCGATATCGGCATCTGCCGCGACTATCACTTACGTCGAAAAGAAGGATGCCGTCACCCCAACACGCGCGCTTGGCAAAATTCTCCTCAACGGTGCAAAAGACTTTGAGGTACAACTCGGAAACCGCGTCTTTCCCGTTCTGCACGGCGATGCGATCTACCTTCCGCCCTTTTGCGAATGCCGCGTTACGAGGGCAGACGACAATGCGTTTGGCGTGTTTTCTCTTGCGATTTCGCCCGCACTTACATCCGTCTTTTCTCCCTCGCTCTCGCGCCGTCACACCGTAGGACGGGCAAGATACCTTTTTGAATGCTCCACCCAAGATGAGCTCTTCGCGCTTTGCAACATCCTAATAAATGGCGAAATGGACAAGAGTTTTAGCACCATCGTCCGAATTCTTTCCATTTTAGAGAGTGAAAGCTTATCCGAAACGGAAGAGAAGTATGAGATTTCTCTACCCTTGCTTTTGCGAAAAGCGCTTTCTTATTTGGATGAGCACCGCGACGAAGCCGTCAACGCGGAGATCCTTGCCGCACGGTACGGCATCAGCCCCGATACGGTAAAACGGTTATTCCGCCGTCACTTATCCTCGACGGTAAGAGAACAGCATTTGCGCAAGCGCACGATCGGCGCGGCGTTTCTTTACGAAAACAAGGAAGATCTTGAGGATATCCTCCAAAGCTGCGGCTTTTCAAGCAAAAGCACTTTTAAAAAATCCTATTTTCAAATCTTTTCGGAATCTCTCAAATAAAAAAACGGCTAAGCCGTTTTTTTATTTTAAATTAGATCAACACAAACGAGCGTCATTTCCGCTCTTCCCTTTCCAACGTCCTCATCCTCCGCCATAAAAGGAAAGCGATCAAACAAATACTGCGTTGCGGGATCGTCCTTGGTCATTCGCTCTCCCGCGATCCAGAATGCGATCCGTCCGTCTTCCTGTAAGCGGCGCAAATTCCGACGCAAAAACAGCGTCGCCGTCTGCGAGCGGGTGATGAATTTGATCAGCTGCTCCCCATACAGGCGCTCCGTTGCAAGAGTGAATTCCATCTCCCTGAGCATCGGCTTATGTAAAACAATTTCGCTCAAATCTTTAACGATCATACCCGATTCCTTTCGTTTTTATCCCAAAAGGTCCACACGGCAACGCCGTTCTCCCTTTAAAAATGCTTCTATATTCTTGCAGATCTCTTGCAGACAGCGCACGCGCGCCTCGTATGCGCCCCAAGCCATATGCGGAGTCAAAATAACGCGAGGATCGTCAAGAAGCGCCGTATAGGGATGGTCTGCCGCAAAGGGCTCCTTTGTATAGACGTCACATCCAAAGCCGCCTATCGTGCCGTTTTTGACTGCCAAAGCGACCGCCGCCTCATCAAAAAGCGCCCCGCGTGCAACGTTCACAAGGATAGCGTCCTTTTTCATTAAGGCAAGGTGCTCTGCATCAAAAATTCCTCTCGTTTGAGGAGAAAGCGGCGCGTGAACGGTAAGAATATCCGATTCCTTGCAAAGCTCTTCGAAGGATACGACGGGATACACCTCGTCCGTTTTGTTTTTCTTGCATACAATAACACGGCAACCCATCGCATCCGCCACGGCAGCGACCTTTTTTCCGATATTACCGTATCCGAAAATGCCCCACGTTTTTCCGCAAAGCTCGTGAAAAACAGGGGTAAGAGCGTTTGCTAGTCCGCTTTTCGTGTAGCTTCCGCTTGCAACGAAATCACGGTAAGAAACCAGATTGGTGGCGAGCGCCAGCACCATAGAAAGCGTCAACTGCGCCACACTGTCGGTAGAATAGCCGGCGACGTTGCAAACGGCAATCCCGCGCTTGCGGCAATAGGCTAAATCAACGTTATCATACCCCGTCGCAGAAAGACAGATCAGCTTCAGGCGTTTTGCATCCTTCAGCGTTTCTTCATTGCAAGTAAGCTTATTGATAATCAGAACGTCAGCATCGCAAACACGCGACGAAACCTCTTCTTTTTCGGTCTTATCGTACACCGCCACCTCGCCAAAGGCAGATAACGGCGCCATAGAAAGATCCTTGCCGATCGTTGCGGCGTTCAAAACAGTAATTTTCATGTGTTCTCCTTATTGGCGCCACGCGTACAGGGTGCCGTCACATACGAGCGCAACGGAAAAATAGCGCTCGGCAAGCGTGGCTAAATACGAAACGTCACGGAGTCCGCCCGTTTCGCAAGCCGAATGCATAGCAAGCTGAGCAAGTCCGATATCGGCAAACGGAAGCGACACGTGCGTTCCCGAGATCGCCCCGAGAGTCGAGCCGCCCGGCAGATCGGCGCGATTACGGTATTCCTGTACGGGAAGCCCAAGATCCCGACACAGCATCTTGATAAGACCCGCAGAAAAACCATTCGTCGTATAGCGTCTTGCCGCGTTATACTTGATCACAATACCGCCGTTCAGGTAACAAGGCATTTCCGCACACGAAAGCTCGGGATGCGAAGGGTGAGTAGCGTGCGCGTTATCGACGCTTAAGAAAAAGCTCTTCGCCATCGCCGTCGCGAAGGACGCGTTCATCCCCTCGCAGATGCGGCACAAAACGTCGTGCAAGAAGGTAGAGTCCGCGCCCTCGGGCATCATACTGCCAACCTCTTCCCCGTTAAATACGGCAAGCACGGGAATAGAAAGTGAGGGCGTTGCCTTACAAAAGCCGTCGAGAAGTCCATACACGGCGGCGAGATCGTCAAGGCGGGGCGACGCGATAAAGTCGCCCCCGAATACGGTGGGTTCATCCGCGGAAACAAGGAAAAGGTCCTCGGAAAGAATGGCATCCACCGATACGCCAAGCTCCTCGGCAATTGCGCGGCGCAGGGCGTTCGCTCCATCATCTTTATCAAAAAGCGGGAGAAGATCCACGGCAGGATTTGCCATCACCTTTTCATTCGCATCTTTGTTCTGGTGTGGGGCGACGGACGGTATCACGACGGTGCGTCGGCTCTGATATAAAACGCTTTGCATTCCCTCTTCGGTCCTTAAAAGCACGCGCCCGGCGACGAAAAGGGGTCTATCGTACCAGGTCCCCGCCAACAGTCCGCCGTATTTCTCAACGGTAAGGCGCACGTAGTGACCGTCGTGGCGCTCCCCCGTAACGGCGAGTGCGGGCGAATCACTGTGCGCGGTGGCAATCTCAAAACCGCCGTCTTGCCAGTCCTCGGGAATTTGAAAGGCGATCAAGGATGCCCCGCCACGGCAGACAAAATATTTTCCGCCACGCTGCACGTGAAAGGGCTCTTTTTCGAGCAACTCACAAAAGCCCTCTTCCGCCAAAATGCGTTTGAGAAGACCTGTAACGTGAAAGGGCGTCAAGCCGTTTTTCAAGAAGGAAGAGAGCGAGCACAAAGCCATAAAAACACCTCAAAAAGGAAAAGCACCTCGAAAAGAGGTGCTTTTCAAAATAAGCAAAAAAGCATCACTACTTTACAGTAGTTATTATAGCATATCCCATTTAAAAATTCAACATCCCAAGAGAAAAAGTTTTCGGGTATGCTTAACGGACGTATTCATCCAAAAAGGCACGGAAGAGGGTAACGTCGTGCATAATTTCGGGATGCCACTGAAATGCGACGATGTTATCTTTTTCGATCGCTTCGATCACGCCGTCATCCGATACACCCGTAACCTTCACACCGGGCGCGACGTCATCGATTCCCCAAAAGTGATAGGAATTGATGTTCATGCTCGTTGCGCCGTGCGCACGGTGCAAAAAGGAGCCTTCGGTGACCGTAATGTTCTGCGGCGCATCGCCACCCGTATGCCCGGGAACCTTTTTCAGCGTACCGCCAAAATAGACGTTAAGCGTCTGTAAGCCGCCGCAAATACCAAAGATCGGTTTGTTCTGACGGACGAAGCGGTCGATGATCGCTTTGTCATCTTTATATTCGTCAAAGGGATACGGATCGCCCTCCTCTACTTCTCTGCCATAATAGGAGGGATGAATGTTCGTCGCACTTCCGGGAAGGATCAGCGCGTCGCACGCATCACAAGCCTCATCAATGCCGTTATTGTTGACGATCGCCATCAACGGCACCCCAAGCTCGTCAAACACCTTGCGGAAATGGTGGCAAAGGAAAAATCTCTGATCAAAGGGTCCCGAATTAGGAATCACACAAAGGCGCGGAATGGTAGCAAGTATCATCGTTTTATACCTCAATCCTTTTGATAATTTCTTGTTAAAACACGCTCGCCGTCAAAGAGCAAAAGTCCCTTGCCTGCACCAAAGCGGTCGTGCGTCATCACGTAAGCGTGGAACGCCTTTTGCAAGGAGTTCTCTGCCTTCCACTCGGATTTATCCTTGCTGATATCGCTTCCAAACAAACGGAAAGCGTCGTCAAACGTCGGCGTCTCCAGCACGTCGTACAAAACGAAATCATGCATAAAGTTTGCGATATTGCTTCCCGGCTTATATAAGTTACGGTAGGCGGGATAAAACATCCAGGTAAAGCAGCAAATGGGAAGAATGCCGCCCTTGATTTTATCCTTGAACATCTCGTAGGCAAGACGATACGACTCTTCGCACACCTCATACGTGATCGGACCGCCCGTGGGGATATGAGAATCGAGCAAAAAGTCGCCCGCCTTTAAAATAAAATCGCCGATCTTGACGTCCTCGCCCTCATGCACCATCGGACGGTATTGCAGTCTGCCAAGCGCGATCAAGCCGCCGTGATACACGGTTTCATACCACCAGATCACGAAATTGCCCCAAATGCCGTACGTTGATTCACATTCGTCCAGCTTGTATTTGAGATCCTTCATCGTTTCGACGAAAAGCGCCTCGGGGTAGCCGCTTTCCTTCCATTTTTCTTGCATATAACTCGTACAAGCCAGCAAAAACAGAAGATTGACGGTGTATTCGTGCACCTCGGGCGTTGCTAAGGACTGTAAGTAGGGCTCCACCTCTAACATCGGAAGCTCGCGTGCCATATACCGCTTGGCGCAGGATTCGATCGCCGCCTCGGGGACCATTGTGCGATAGCGCTCGTAATCTGCTTTGTTTTTCTCGGTAAAACCGATTTGATCAAGCAAACCCGAAATCAACATAAAATATCTTCCTTTCTTTTGAGAAGGATATTTACAACACGAAAGTTTCGTGCTATAATACCATTATAGTATAAAAAAATCATATATTCAACACGATAAAGGATATTTTTTATATGAAAAAGGATTATTTTTCGATCTGTCAGCTCCCTGAAAAAATCAATCTTGGGCAAAAGTTTTCCCTGGATGCCCTATACACGCTGTTTGAGCAACGCGAGACCCCCGATTTTTATTTTGCGGGAGAATGCCACACTGCGTGGGAATTCATATACGTTTGTGAGGGCAGCATTACTGCCACCGCTGACAGTCAGGTATTCACCCTTCGCGACGGCGACGTGCTTTTACTCAAGCCAATGGCGTATCATAAGCTGAGCTTAAAGGAAAACACCTCTTGTGATCTTTTGGTTGCGACCTTCGATCTATACGGCTATCCTTCGCATCTGTTACAAAATAGAATGTTTCATCCCGACAAGCATCAAAGGACTTTACTTTCCGATTTTGCAAGCTATTTGCGCTCCTTCAGCAGCGAGGAGGACAAATGGACCAAGGATACGGAGGGAGAGGAAATTAACGAAAAAACGCTCTGGCATATTGACTACGTGTACGTGCTACAAAAAAAGCGCAAATCCGAAAAGGAGCTCGTGCTCGCCGGAAAATACCTGGAGCTTTTGCTACTATCCTTTGCGATGTCAAAGCAAGAGGAGTATGAAACCGTCACGGATAAAAACGCCTTGCTTTTCTTGGAGCTATCAAAAAAATTAGAGGAAAGCGTCTATACCAAAATAACCATTGCACAACTCGCCAAGGCGTGTAATACCTCCCCCGCAACCGCAAAAAAATGCTTCCTTAAGCATGCAGGATGCAGCATTCACAAATATTTACTGAACATCAAGATCCGAACAGCCATTGAATTATTAAAGGGCGGCAAGAGCGTGGGTGAGGTCAGCGAGCTTTTGCAGTTTGCCAACCAAAACTATTTCAGCTTCGTTTTCAAGCGAGAAACGGGAACGTGTGCAAGTGCATATAAAAACAAATAAAAAAACGGCAGGTACAATACCTGCCGTTTTGGTGCTCCTGCGGAGAATCGAACTCCGGACACCTTGATTAAAAGTCAAGTGCTCTACCGGCTGAGCTACAGGGGCGTACGGGCTCACGCCCGACACTTCACAATAATAGCACATATTTGCCGGTTTGTCAAGTGGTTATCGCAATTTTTCAAATATTTTGTTTTCTGTCTTGGGTCAAATTCCGTACCTTGCGTCTTTTCCGAGAAAATCTTCAATAGCAAGCAAACGATTGTATTTTGCGACGCGTTCCGAGCGGCACGGAGCGCCTGTCTTGATGAGCGGCGCCCCCATCGCTACCGCGAAATCGGCGATGAAGGTGTCCTCCGTCTCCCCCGAGCGGTGAGAAAGAATGAAGGCATACCCGTTTTTCTTTGCCAGCTCGATCACGCGGACCGTTTCGCTGACCGTACCGATCTGGTTGGGCTTAATGAGAATGGCGTTGGCAGCGAGAGAAGCAATTCCCTCCTCAAGCCTTTCGGTGTTCGTTACAAAAAGATCGTCTCCGACGATCAGATGCTTGTCACCAAGAGATGCCGTGAGCTTACGGAAGCCTTCAAAATCGTCCTCGCCCAAGGGGTCTTCAATCGAAAAAATAGGATATTTTTTACACAGCACTTCCATCGTCGCACAAAGCTCCTCGCGCGAAACCGTGTTCCCTCGCTTTGGCAACCGATAACCGCCTGACGTTACCCACTCGGAAGCCGCAACATCCAGCGAAATGCGAAATTTCCTTTCGGAATATCCCGCTCTTTTCGCCGCCGCCAATATAAGCTCGATCGCCTCCTCAGTCGAAGAGACGGACGGGGCAAAGCCCCCCTCGTCACCAACACCCGTTTCCAAGCCTTTGGATCGTAGCTCCGCCTTCAAGGCATGGTAGATCTCCGCGCCCATACGCACGCCTTCGCGAAAGCTATGCGCGCCGCTCGGCACGATCATAAACTCTTGCACGTCAAGAGGGTTGTCTGCGTGCGCACCACCGTTTAAAATATTCATCATCGGCACGGGAAGCCGTTTTTCATCTTCTGCCGAGAGATATTGCCAGAGTTCTACACCTTTCGACGCCGCTGCTGCACGCGCCACCGCCATAGAAACGCCAAGGATCGCCCCTGCGCCCAAGCGGGATTTGTTGGGGGTACCGTCAAGAGAACACAATAGCGTATCGATTGCCGTTTGTCTATCGGCGGGCATTCCGAGAAGGGCGTCCGCAATCTCCCCCTCTACCGCCTTACATTCCAAAAGGCGTCCCTTTCCCCCATACCGTTCCTTATCACCGTCCCGTTTTTCATACGCCTCGTACTTCCCCGTTGATGCGCCCGACGGGACCATTGCCGTACCTGTAGCACCGCACTCCGTTTTTACGGTAACGGCAAGCGAGGGATTGCCGCGTGAATCAAGGATCTCTATCGCCCGTAAGGACGTGATCGTTGCTTTTTCCATATTTCCTCCTAAAAAATTGCCGTGCAAATTGCTTGCACGGCAATTGACATATATTTAGTATTCGGGAATTCGGAAAAACTATGCGCCCCTTATTTAGTCATCGGGATAGCCGTCGGGATTCTGGCGCTGCCAACGTGCGGCATCCTCGCACATTTTTTCGAGATTTCTCTCAGCACGCCAGCCAAGAACCTCGTATGCGAGCTTCGGATTGGCATAGCACTGTGCAACGTCGCCGCTTCTGCGCTCAACGAACTGATAAGGGATTTCTGCGCCCCAAGCCTTCGAGAACGCCGCAACGATGTCAAGAACGGAATAGCCCGTACCCGTACCGATGTTATAATACTCGATACCCGTGACCTTTTCCGTGCGCTTGAGCGCGCACAAGTGAGCGAGCGCCAGGTCAACGACGTGGATGTAGTCACGCACACCCGTTCCGTCGGGCGTGGGATAGTCGTTACCGAATACGCGCAAATAATCCAGCTTACCTGCCGCAACCTTGGCAACGTAAGGCAAAAGGTTGTTCGGAATACCGCGCGGATCCTCACCGATCAAGCCGCTTTCGTGAGCACCGATGGGGTTAAAGTAGCGGAGCACGCAAGCGGAAAGCTCGGGACGAGCGTGGCAAGCGTCCTTCAGAATACGCTCGATCATCAGCTTGGTCTCGCCGTAAGGATTGGTGGTGGAAAGCGGGAAATCCTCCGAGATCGGCACGCTCTTGGGAACACCGTAAACGGTTGCCGAGGAGCTGAACACGATGCGGTTGACACCGTACTTTTCCATACAGGAAAGAAGGTTGAAGGTACCCGTCAGGTTGTTGTGATAATAAAGAATGGGAAGGGCTACCGACTCGCCGACTGCCTTAAGACCTGCAAAATGGATAACGGAATCGATCTCGGGATGCTCCGCAAAAACGCGATCCAGCGCGTCCATATCCAACAGATCGGCGCACACGAACGCGGGGCGAACACCCGTGATCGTTTCGATGCGATCGAGAACGCACTTTTTGCTGTTTTTCAAATTGTCAACGATAATAACCTTTTCGCCCGTTTTTAAGAGCTCTACCGTCGTATGCGAGCCGATAAAGCCGGTACCGCCCGTTACAAGAATTGCCATTTGCCTTTTCTCCTTATTTCCAAAGCCCGTCTGCGGGATATACGCCTGCATCTGCGAGCTTTTTAAAGTTTTCCACTACCGTAGGACGGTCTTCCTGATACGTAACGCCAAACCATTTGTCGGGCGTAACGAGGACCTTAACATCACAAAGCCCCTGCTTTACCGCTTCGCTCGTTACGATGGGCAGATAGCACTCGCCCTTCATACGGTCGATCGTTTCATCCTTCAAGAACTTATCGAGCTCGGTAACGATGGGCTCGAAGATCTTGGGGGTAAAGCCAAAGAAGTTCATCGACGCCACGGAATCGCCCGAAAGCGGATGCCATACGTCCTCTTCAAGATACTCTGCATCAGCGCCCGCAACGCGGATCTTGGTGCGCTCTGCGATCGAAAGAAGCGTACCGTCCTCTGTCGCCTCGCAAATACCGCGGGAAACGGAGCCGTTTTCCGTCAAGGTGTTAGCAAGCTTGTAGCCCACCATACAGAAATGAGAATCCTCATCCGTCTGATTGTGAGCATCTAAGTATTCCTTTGCGATGCGGAACGCATCTACGCCGTAATAATCGTCTGCGTTGATTACCGCAAAGTTTCCGCTGATCTTATCGCGCGCGCAAAGGAGTGCGTGCGCAGTACCAAGAGGCTTGGTGCGATCGGCGGGAAGCTGTGCCGCCTGCTCGGCGTTCAGCTCCTGGAATGCGTAGTCAACCTTGATCGCGTGCTCAAGGCGTGTGCCGATCGTGGAGCGGAAAACGTCATAATTTTCTCTCTTAATGATGAAAACGACCTTATCGTATCCCGCACGAACAGCATCGTAAACGGAAAAGTCGATAATAAACTCACCGGAAGGACCCACGGGGTCGATCTGCTTTAATCCCCCGTAGCGGGAGCCCATACCTGCTGCAAGCACCACAAGTGTCATAAAAAACCTCCTAATTCTTCTTTTATCTTTATGTTTCCTTAATATAGCAAAAAAGAGTAGAAAAATCCACTCTTTTTTGTCGTCTTTACTCTGCAGTTACGCTCACGTACTTTTTGCCCTCGGTCGTGGTGAACTTGACCTGTCCATCAACAAGTGCAAAAAGGGTATCGTCCGAGCCGTGACCGACGTTCTTGCCGGGGCGGATCTTGGTACCGCGCTGTCTAACCAGGATGTTGCCTGCTACAACGTACGCACCGTCAGCCTTCTTTACGCCAAGACGCTTGGACTCGCTGTCGCGACCGTTCTTGGTGGAACCGACACCTTTTTTATGAGCAAAGAACTGTAAACTCAGTTTAAGCATGGTAGTTACCTCCGTAAATTTTGTGTTGCTTACTCGGAAAACGGCTTTTCCACGGCGTCAACGCAGAGATACTCAAAGTATTCCTCCGTTAACTCCTTAAGCTGCTCATAGTAAGCGAGGATAAGTCCCGAAATGGCATATCGCTTTTTCTCATCCGACTCGTACTCTGCCAGCGCACCGCGTGCAATGAGGGTGACGTCGGCACTTTCTTCGTCGTAATCGTATTCAGCGATAGAGCCGTAAGCGACCTCAATGGCATTGATCACAAGCATCGTCATAGCAGAGAGTGCAGAGCAAAGAATATCTCGCCCTTCCTCGTCATACCCTGCGTGCCCGCTTTCCGTAAAGCCGTAAAAGACGCCCTCGGACTTATAAAACGTAATGTGCGTCATGTAGATTAACCTACGATAGACTTGATTTCGACTTTGGTATAATCCTGTCTGTGGCCGATCTTCTTCTTCTCGTTCTTCTTAGACTTGTACTTGAAGACGTAGATCTTCTTACCGCGGCCGGACTTTACAACCGTTGCGGTAACGCTGGCACCCTCAACGTAAGGAGCACCAACCTTGAAGGAGTCGCCGCCGATTGCGAGAACCTTATCAAAGGTAAACTCAGCACCGTCCTCGACACCCAGCTTTTCAACGAAGATCACGTCACCTTCGCTGACCTTGTACTGCTTTCCACCCGTTTCAATAACTGCGAACACGAAAAGCACCTCTCTTTCTTTCAAAAATCGCTACGCAAGGCGGTGGCAAGCCACACTTTAAAGCCTATCCATAAGCGTCATATTATTTTAGCACACTTTTTTTAGTTTGTCAATAGCAAAATTAAAATTTCCCGAGATTTTTTGGGATCTCGGGAAACTTTTTCTTTATTTTACAACGATATTCAAAATCTTGTTGGGAACAAGGATCTCTTTGACGACCGTTTTTCCCTCTACGAGCGAGGAAACACGGGCATCAGCCATCGCTGCGGCAAGCACGGTATCCTTATCCGAGCCGACGGGGAGCGTCACGGTTGCACGGAGCTTACCGTTGACCTGCACCGCCATCTCGACGACGGCGTCCACGGTCTTGCTTTCATCGTACGTAGGCCACTCGGCTACGGCACACAGGTCCGCGTTCCCAAGGAACTCAGACCAGATCTCCTCACACAGATGAGGCGCAAAGGGATCGAGCAGGCGAACGAACACCGAAAGCTCATCCTTGGTGATCGTTTTCGCCTCGTAAACCTCGTTAACGTATGCCATCATGGCGGCGATCGCCGTGTTGAACTTCATATTGTCAATATCCGAGGTGACCTTCTTCACCAGCTTATGCGTAGCAGAGGCGAGCTTGCTCTCGCCCGTACCCTGGCACAAGTCCGTCATACCCGCAACACGCTCAAGGAAGCGCTTGCAGCCGCGCACGCTGTTTTCGGACCAGGGCGCAGACTTCTCATAGTCGCCCATAAAGAGGATATACAAGCGCAAAACGTCGGCGCCGAACTCCTCTACGACGACGTTGGGGTCAACGACGTTACCGCGCGACTTACTCATCTTTTCGCCATCGGGACCGAGGATCAGACCCTGTGCGGTACGCTTTGCGTAAGGCTCTTCGCAAGGCACGACACCGATGTCATACAGGAATTTATGCCAGAAGCGAGAGTAGATCAGGTGGCGCGTCACGTGCTCCATACCGCCGTTATACCAGTCAACGGGCATCCAATACGCGAGCTTTTCGGAATCGGCAAGCGCGTCTTCGTTGTGCGGGTCGATGTAGCGCAGGAAGTACCAGGAGGAGCCCGCCCACTGCGGCATCGTATCCGTTTCGCGCTTGGCATCTCTGCCACACTTGGGACACTTGCAGTTGACGTACTCGGGAAGTGCTGCCAACGGGCTTTCGCCGCCCTCGCCCGGCTTGAAATCCTTCATCGCGGGCAAGCGCAGAGGAAGCTCCTCGTAAGGAACGGCTACCATACCGCAATGCTCGCAATGAACGATCGGGATGGGCTCGCCCCAATATCTCTGGCGATTGAACGCCCAGTCCTTCATCTTGTACTGAACGCCGCCCTCGCCGACGCCCGTCTCTGTGAGATAGGCGATCATGCGCTGAATGGAATCCTGCTTGTTCGTATAGCCGTTGAGGAAATCAGAATTGATGACCTCGCCGTCGCCGGTGTATGCGGCGGTATCAACGTCGCCGCCCTTGATGACGGGAATAATGTCAATGCCGAATTTCTTAGCGAAATCGTAGTCACGCTCGTCGTGAGCGGGCACCGCCATAATGGCACCCGTGCCGTAGCCCATCATAACGTAGTCGGAAATGTAAACGGGGATCTCCTTGCCGCTGACGGGGTTGATCGCGGTAATGCCCTCAATACGCACACCCGTTTTATCCTTCACGAGCTGCGTGCGCTCAAACTCCGTTTTCTTGGCACATTCGCCGCGATAGGCTTCGATCGCGTCCATATTGGCAATGCGGTCAGCGTATGTATCGATCAAGGGATGCTCGGGCGCGATAACCATAAAGGTCACGCCGAAGAGCGTGTCGGGACGGGTGGTATAAATGCGAAGCGTGTCCTCGATTCCCTTCAAGCCGAAGCGGACGAAGGCGCCCGTGGATTTACCGATCCAGTTTCTCTGCTGCATCTTGACGTTGGGAAGATAATCGACCTCCTCCAAGCCCGCCAGAAGCTTATCCGCGTATTCGGTAATACGCAAATACCAAACGTCCTTGGTCTTCTGGATGATGTCATTGTGGCAGATGTCGCATTTACCGCCCTGCGAGTCCTCGTTGGAGAGAACGACCTTACAGCTGGGGCAATAGTTGACGAGCGTGGTGTCGCGGAAGGCAAGACCGTGCTCAAACATCTTCAAGAAGATCCACTGCGTCCAGCGGTAGTAGTCCTCCGTCGTGGTATCGATCACACGCGACCAGTCAAAGGAAAAGCCGACGCGCTTAAGCTGCGAAGAAAAGCGTGCGATGTTGGTATCCGTTACCTCACGGGGGTGAATACCCGTCTTGATAGCGTAGTTTTCGGTAGGAAGACCGTAGGCGTCAAAGCCGATGGGAAAGAGCACGTTGTACCCTTCCATTCTCTTTTTGCGGCAGATGACCTCCATACCCGAATACGCCTTGATATGACCGACGTGCATACCTGCGCCGCTGGGATACGGGAATTCCACGAGTGCGTAAAACTTCTTTTTGCTTCTGTCATCACTCGCTTCAAAAACGTGGGCGTCCTCCCACTTCTTTTGCCATTTGGGTTCAATGGCGGAAAATTCGTGTTTCATAGTTCTCTATCGTCCTTTTTATACTTATTCGTCTTTGGAGTCGTTTTCTTGCAGATCGGCAAGCGGTAGGAAGGCTTCGGGCTTAAATAGTCGCTCAAAGCGATAAAATTCTGCGGCTTCCTTACCAAAAACGTGAACGATCACGTCGCCAAAATCAAGAAGCGCCCAGTCGCCGCTCTCGAACCCCTCGCGGTGGCGCGCATAAACGCCGCAAGCGGCAAGCGCATCCATCGTATCGTTTGCCAAGGCGCGTACGTGCGTGGAAGAGCGTCCGTAGCCAACCACGTAGTAATCGGTCAGCGCCGAGCCCTCCGTTGCGATCAGCTTCACGTCCTCGGAAAGCTTTTGAAGCAAAACGCGGCAAGCTTCCTTTGCAACCGTGAGCGAGGGTGCGTCCGACAAATCGGGGTGGGTTTCAAACATGTTCATTTTGCCTCCTTTCCGTTTTTAATGCTGTGTGATTTTGATGGCTACCGCCTCCTTGGGAGTCAGTACACGGTATCGCGTATCGGGATCGTTATAGGCGTTGCGAAGCGCCGTTTTTTCCTCGCACGTAAACCGCTTTTGCGCGTCAAATCGGTAACCCGCAAGCGCGAGCTGCTCCGAGAGCATCCGCTCGGTAGCATCGCGATGCAAAAGGTAGTACCAGACACCGTTGTAGCACAAGGGCTCCCCGGGCAAGCGCATCATAGAAAGCGCAGGCTCACCCGCGCGCTTCCAATATGCCATCAATAGATTAATTATATCTTTTTCCCCAAGATTAGTCAATAGGTTTGGCAGAATTTTTTGATAAATCCCCAGATATTGATCGAATTTCTTCAATTTGGGAAGCGCCTCACACATCCCCGAAAGAAAGCGCATCTGTGCGTCCAGCCGCCCAAGATCTCCTTCCGCATAGCTTTTTCGGTGCCGAACAAAGGCGGCAGCTTGTTCTCCCGTAAGGGATCGCTCTCCCGCAGGAATGACGGCGTTCTTCCCTGTTTGCTCGCTGTAATAAGGAACGTCCGTCGGAACCGTCACCCGAACCCCGCCCAAGAGATCGACAAGATCCGACACCACGTGCGTGTCAAATACGACGTACCCGTCAAGAGAGATGCCAAAGGCATCGCTCATTGCGTCGCAAAACTTATCTGCCGCATCTTTTGTTCCATATTTTGAAGCATATCCGGAATAGATACGGTTGATTTTCCCCTCACCGTTTGGGGTACGATAATAGGTATCCCGCGGGATCTGGATCATTTTAACCGTTTCCGCCTGGGGGGAAACGTGACAAAGCATCATCATATCGGTATGGTAGCCCGCCTCATCCACGCCTGAAAGGAGCACCGTAATGCCCTCCTTGTCACCCGAAAGCGCCTGGGTGCTTTCGTCCTCCCAACGCCAAAGATAAAAAAAGACCGAAAGGGTCACCGAAAGAGATAAAAGCAAAGAAAAAAGCACCGTAAGGCGCTTTTTCGTTAAGATCATTTTTTTCATAAAAACACCGCCTTTTGCGCTAGTTTCTGCAAAAGGCGGTCAAGTTTATACGCAAAATCAGCGTGCAGTTTTTGTTAAAAAAACCGTTTCCCATCCACAAGAGCATTATAGGCTTCCACGCTGCCGCGGGCGATATGCTTTTTCTTATGAAGCAGTCCCGTACAAGAACACACAAGAGCCGCAAGCAGTACCTCGCGGAAGCGATCCATATCGGTTTCTCCCGTCCTCAGCTTTGCGTGCAACAGATCACGAAGCGCTTTGCATTCAGGATACGTGCGCCCTTCCTCGGTAAAATCGGCGAGAAAGAGCATCGCATCAAGGAGCGTGAAGGGGACCGCTAGGGTGGTATGCTTTTCGATCGCCTCGCAAACCGCGTCGCTTGCAAAGTCGGGAAAATACTGTTTCGCAAAATAGGCACCCGTTTTTGCGTGAACGAGTGCGGGAGCGGCAAGCTCATCCTCCGTGAGCGCAATTCCCTTTTCTCTTGCGTAAGTGACCTGCTCCTCTAGGGTCAAAAACTTCGTCACGTCGTGAAGAAGCGCCGCAGCAGCAGCTTCCTTTATGAGGTCGGGCGCCAAGCGCGCTGCAAGATAACGGATCTCCTTCTCCACGCCCAGCGTGTGCAGATAGCGCTCCTCACGCATATGCGAGCGCACCGCAACGCGAAGCTCGTCAAGCATCGTTTCGGTGATCATCGGTAAAGCTCCTTTTCGTTGACGTAGGCACGCACAGCATCCGTCAGCATTCCATCCGTGCTTTTGCCGCTTGCGATCCGCGCACGGATCATAGAGGAAGAAAGCTCGATCGCCTCCGCTTGTAAAAAGCGCACGGTAGCACCGAAACGCGCCTTGTAATCGTTAGCCTTGCGCAAAAGCGCCTCGCCATCCGTTTGCTCGTTTTCTCTGCGAATGCAGGCGATCTCCGCAAGCGCAAAGATCACCTCGGGCTCGTGCCACTCGTCAAGCGTTAAGAACATATCCGTTCCGCACAAAAAAACGAGGCGAACGTCCTCGCGGGAAAGCGCGCGGAGCGTATCCGAGGTATAGCTTTTCCCTTCCCGCAAGATCTCAAGGTCCGACACCGTGATCCGCTCGGAAAAATCAAACGCAAGACGGCACATAGCAAGGCGTTGCTCTGCCGTGGTGCGGTCGTGATTGACCTTGTGCGGCGGGCGGTACGTCGGCATAATGATCAGCTCGTCGATCTCTCCCAGCGCAAGGAAGGTCCTTGCCGCGTGAATATGACCGACGTGAGGCGGCGAAAAGGTGCCGCCGTATAGTCCGATACGCTTTAAGTGCGCCATATGCGCCTCCTCATTCTCTTTTGGAAAGAAAGGTTTTTCGCTTTGGATCACTTCGGGAGCTCGATCCGCTTTTTCTCGGTAGATTCGCGATATAAAACGAAGCGATTGCCAACGACGGCAACCTCCTCGGCACCCAACTTTTCGGAAATGATGTCTGCCGCCTCACGCGCAGTATATTCGCAGTTTTCAAGAACGCGAAGCTTGATCAGCTCGCGTGCCTCAAGGCAGTTGCTGATCTGCTGACACATCTCCTCGCTGATGCCGCCCTTCCCAACCTGAAACACGGGGTTAAGCTCGTGTGCCATTTTGCGCAGATATGCGCGCTGTTTTCCCGTTAGCATCTTAGTTTTT
Organism: Clostridia bacterium; assembly: GCA_017456985.1. Lineage (GTDB taxonomy): Bacteria > Bacillota > Clostridia > Oscillospirales > CAG-272 > UBA1740. Next base: position 176,137 of record JAFTIH010000031.1, read on the forward strand.
CTCCGTTCTTCTCTTGTACTCTGCGGCAAAGGCTCTGAGCGCCTTACCGCGATGGCTGATCGCGTTCTTTTCCTCGGGCGTCACGCTTGCCAGCGTTTTGCCGTATTCCTCGACGTAAAAGAGCGGATCATACCCAAAGCCGCCACTTCCCTCTTCCTTGTAGAGGAGTGTTCCCTCACAAGAAGCACGCACGGTAAACGCATCCCCCTCGGGAAATACGCAAGCGATCGCGCAGGTAAAGCGCGCGGTGCGCTTCTCGGGCGGAACGTCCTTCATATTTTCTAGCAAAAGGCGGTTATTATCCGCGTCGTTGCCGTGACCGCCAGAATAGCGCGCGGAATAGATGCCCGGAGCGCCGTCAAGAGCGTCCACCTCAAGTCCCGAATCGTCTGCAATACACAGATATCCGAGCTTTGCAACCGTTCTTGCCTTGATCAAGGCGTTCTCCTCAAAGGTCGTGCCATCCTCTACGATGTCATCGAAAAATCCGATGTCACGCAACGACAGCACGGTGATATCGTCCTCGGCAAAGCATTCCGCGAGAATTTTCGTCACCTCACGGATCTTGCCTTGATTGTTACTTGCAAAAACCAACTTCATCGTTAATTCCTTATCCTAAAATCAAATTATTCGTCGCCCGCTTCAAAGAGCGCTTTCACGTACTCCTCGGGATCGAAGGGCTTCATATCGTCGATCTGCTCACCCACACCGATAAACTTCACGGGAATCCCCAGCTCGCGCTTTACGGAAAGGATCATACCGCCCTTTGCCGTACCGTCGAGCTTGGTTAAGATGAGTCCCGTAATATCGGCGGCGTTCTTGAATTCCTTTGCCTGGCTGATGCCATTCTGACCCGTAGCCGCGTCCAGAACGAGAAGCGTTTCCACGTCTGCATCGGGCAGCTCGCGAGCGATAACGCGGCTCATTTTGGCAAGCTCATCCATCAGGTTTTTCTTGTTGTGCAGACGTCCTGCGGTATCCACGATCAAAACGTCGCCGCCTCGGCTCTTGGTCGCACTGATCGCATCAAAAACGACCGATGCGGGATCGGCGCCCGCGCCCTGACGGATCAGATCCACTCCTGCGCGATCGCACCACACCGCAAGCTGATCAGCAGCCGCCGCACGGAAGGTATCCGCCGCCGCCACGACAACCTTTTTTCCTTGTCTTTTGAGTTCTGCCGAGATTTTTCCTATGGAAGTCGTCTTTCCGACCCCGTTAACGCCGATGACGAAAATAACGGAAGGCTTGGTATTTATCCGAAGAGCTTCGCGCTCGCCGACCGTATCCATCAGAATTTCAAAGAGTAAGGTCTTGATCTTCTCGGGGTCCTTCTCGCGCTCATCCTTGATGCGCTCGCGCAGAGCGTCAAGAATATATTCGGTCGTTTCCACTCCGACGTCGGCGGTGATAAGGAGCTCCTCAAGCTCCTCGAAAAGGTCCTCGTCAATGCGGACGAAGCTCCGCAAAATGCCGTCGATTTTTCCGAAGAAGGCGTTTTTGGTCTTCAAAAGACCCTGCTTTAATTTTTGAAAAAAACTCATGTAAGGAGCTCCTTCTGTTTGCTTTCAATCTCGGACACGTCAAACGGAACGGCGCGGCTGATACCGCGCTCGGGCATCGTGATACCGTACAGACGGTCACCGATCTCCATCGTACCGCGACGGTGCGTGATCAGGATAAACTGTGTATTTTCGGAATACTTGCGCACGTAAGCGCCAAAGCGTCCGACGTTGACCTCATCCAGCGCCGCCTCGATCTCATCGAAGATGCAGAAGGGCGAGGGTCTGGTCTTTAAGATCGCAAAGATCAGCGCGATCGCAACGATCGTCTGCTCGCCGCCCGACAGCAAGGAAAGGCTCTTGATGATCTTGCCGGGAGGCGCCGCCTTAATCTCGATGCCGCTGGTGAGAATATTCTCGGGATCGGTCAAAGAAAGCTCTGCCTGACCGCCGCCAAAGAGCTCGGAAAAGACGATGCCAAAGTTTTCGTTGATCTGATCGAAGGTCTGACGGAAGCTTTCCTCCATCTCGTCCTCAATGCGGGAAAGGATGCTCACGAGCTCTTCCTTGGATGCGGCGAGGTCCGCAAGCTGGGTTTGCAGCTCTGCGTGTCTTCCGCTTACCGCCTCATACTCCTCCACTGCGTTGGGATTGACGTTCCCAAGCTCGCGGATCTTCGATTTGCAAGAGGACTGCAACGCCGCCATCTCGGCACGGTTTTGTGCCGTTACGGGAGGATAGTCCAGTGCAACCGCCTCTTCATAGGAGATCTGATATTCATCCCAGAGCTTGTTTTCAAGGCGCTCGTTATCCTCGCGCAGCCTGACAAGGCGTCCCTCGCACCGTGCAGATTCTCCGTAAACGCGCTCGCGCTCGTCGTTTGCGGCGCGAAGCTTTTCGCGAAGCTCGTTTTCAAGCTTGGTATATTCGTCGCCCTCGCTCTCCTTGTCGGAGCGACCTGCCTCCAGCTCTGCAAGGCGCTTCTGCTCCTCGGCAAGCTCGGTGCGGTTTAAGTGCTTCTCTTCCTCGAGAGCCGCCATTCTTGCAGCATATTCCGCGATCTGGCGCTCCGTTGCCGCACGGCTCTCGTCGCGGGAGAGGAGCGTTTGACCAAGCGATTCGATCTGCGTGCGCTTTCCTTCCTTTTCCGAGGAAAGCACAGCAAGACGAAGCTTGCTTTCGTTGATTTCCGCACCCTTCGCTTCCCGCGCGTCAAGTGCCTCTTGGCGCTTGATCTCAAGCTCGCTTCTGAGCTCACGGCGTCTATCGATCTCTTTGACCGTTTCCTCCAAAGCCGCCTGCAGCGCACGGATATCGCTGTCGTACTTATCGCTGCCTGCGCGTAAGCGCTCGCGGTCCTCCTCGAGCTTGGAAAGAAGCTCAGCGTTTGCTTCCAGCTTCGCTTTTGCGCTGTCAAGCTCTGCAAACTGAGCGCGGGACATCGTATAAAGAAGATCGCGGTTCTGCTCGGCGTCACGGATCTTGTTGCGTGCCGCCTCCGCCTCGTCCTCTTGCGCGTGGATCGTCTTTTCGAGAGCCGCCACCCGTGCTTCCTTTTCCTTTTTTTGGGAAAGGAGCGCGTCGATCTCGGTATTTCTCGAAAGAATACCGCTGTCGCGGCGCACCGAACCGCCCGTAAAGGAACCACCCGCATTGATCAGCTGACCGTCAAGGGTGACGATGCGGACGCGGTAATTTAGGCTTTTCGCCGCCGCAGTCGCGTTGTCAATGTTATCAAAGACCACCGTACGGAGCAAAAGTGACTCCATAATTTCCTTGTAGCGCGCATCAAAGCCGATCAAGCGATCCGCTCTGCCCACGTAGCCACGGAAGGACGCGGCACGGCGAATCTCATCCGTTTCACTCTGTGCGCGAATGGCGCTGATGGGATAAAAGGTCGCCCTACCTGCGTTATGCTGCTTTAAGACGGCAATGGCACTCTTCGCCGTTTCTTCATCTTCAACGACGATGTTCTGCAAGCTCTGCCCCAGTGCCGTTTCGATCGCCGTAATATATTTTTCTTCTACGGAGATCAGCTTGGACACAGGACCGTAGATCGCACCGCGGAAGCGGGAGGCGTCCTTCGTATATTCCTGCATCACGAAGCGCACGCTCTGTACGTAACCGTCGAAATGCTCCTCCATACGGCGAAGCGAATCGATTCTCTGCGCAAGACCGCTGACGGCACCCTGTACCTCGTTGTGTTTTCTTTGTGCGTCTTCCTTTTTAAGAAGCGCGCCTTCAAGCACCTCGGTCTGCTCCTTGATGATTGCCTCAGCACGGTCAATGCGCTCACGGAAGCCTGCGGTGTTTTTCTCGCACCGCGCAACTTCGGCGGAAAGTTCCGCTTCTGCCTTGCGATATTTGTCGATTTCCTCGGAAATAGACGCACTCTTATCGCTATCGTCTGCCTTGGCGCGCTCACTTACGTCCAGACGCACGCGCAGATCCATCGCCTTGGCGTTCAACTCCTCAATTGCGGCAAGCTCCTCTGCAAGAGATGCTTCCAGCGCCTGTGCGGCACGCGAAAGCTCGTCAAACGCAAGCAAAAGCGCAAGCCGTGCATCGTCCTCCTCGCGCTCCTTCTCCTCTATGTTGGCAATCTCGGTAAGAAGCTCTTTCTTTTGCGCCTCGATGCGCTCACCTTCGTCGTCGTAGCCCGAAAGGCGCTCACGGCACTGCGCCGTCAGCTCACCTAAGTTCTTGATGCTTCCGATTGCAAGCGCATACGCGTTTTCAAGCACGCCGATGCGCTTGGTCGTTTCGCTGATCTGCGTCATCAGCTGCTCGGAGGCAAGGCGGCTGCCCGTCAGGCGGTCGTGCACGAGATCGCTCTGCTTTTCGAGGCTCTCAATGCGCTCCATAAGGCGCTCGTATTCTGCCTTGGCAAGACGATACGCTTCATCCGCCTTTTGTAGATCGCTCTTGAGCTTGACGGTATCAAAAAGCCAAAGAGAAACGTCCGCACGCTTCTTATCTTCGAGTAAAACGCGGTATTTTCTCGCCTTTTCCGCATCTCTCGCAAGAGGACCGATGCGGGCATCCAGCTCGTTAAAGATGAGCGTCAGGCTCTCAACGTTCTGCGCAACGGCGGAAAGCTTCTTTTCGGTTTCCTCCTTGCGCTGACGGAATTTGGAGATACCTGCCGCCTCCTCGAAGATGTTGCGGCGGTCCTCGCTCTTTTTGGAAAGGATCTCTGCGATCTTACCCTGTCCGATAATGGAATAGCCCTCGCGTCCGACACCCGTGTTCATAAATAGCTCGTGAATGTCGCGCAAGCGGCAATTCTTGCGGTTGATCATATATTCACTCTCACCCGAGCGATAGTAGCGGCGGGTAACGGTGATCTCATCATAGGGGGAATCCATACGGTGCTCAGGCGAGCTGTTATCGAAGGTAACGGAAACCTCCGCAAAGCTCATCGGACGGCGCATATCCGTACCGCCGAAGATCACGTCCTCCATCTTCGTGCCGCGAATATTTCGGCTGGAAAGCTCACCGAGCACCCAACGCATCGCGTCGGAAATATTGGATTTTCCGCTACCGTTCGGACCCACGACGACGGTCGTTCCCTTCTCGAAGCTCAGAACCGTCTTGTTGGGGAATGATTTAAACCCGTGTAGCTCAAGAGATTTTAAGTACATTTGTTCTATCCTTTTCTATCAGTCTTGGTCGGGGGTCAGGACACCGAACAAAATCAGTGCCTCTCTCGCTGCCGCTTGCTCTGCCTTGCGCTTGGAGCCCGCACTGCCGCGCCCGATGACGTTGCTGTTGAGCATCGCGCAGACCTCAAAGGTCTTGTCGTTATCGGGACCGCTTTCTGCGACCACGACGTAGCAAAGCTGCTCTCGCCCGTCCTGTTGAACGAGCTGTTGCAATCTCGTTTTATAATCGCCGCCGCGGCTTCGTTCGCAATCGGCAAGCTCATCCTGCATCAGTCCGATCAAAAACACACGGAGAAATTCCACGCTCCCACCGTCGTCGAGATAGATGGCGGCAAGAAGTGCCTCGAAGGCGTCCGCAAGGATGGAGGCGTGGTGCCTTCCTCCGTTTTGCTCCTCACCCTTACCTAAGAGCAAGAACTCGCCGAGTGATATCTTTTTGGCAAGCCGTGCCAGCGTTTCCTCGCAAACGAGATGCTGACGAAGCTTGGTCAAGCTTCCCTCCGCGCTCGTGGGAAAACGAGAAAAAAGATAATCACTGACAACGATCTGCAAAACGGCATCCCCTAAAAACTCCAAGCGCTCGTTACAAGCAACGGGGGTATCCTTTCGACACTCGTTGGTATAGGAAGAATGGGTTAAAGCCGTTTCCAAAAGCGAAGGATCGCGAAAACGATACCCCGTTTTTGAAGAAAGCTCTGCAGGATTTCTGCCTTGTGCCATAGTATGTGTCCTCTTTTTACCGATTATTTTCCGAATTTGGAACGACAGGATTCGATCAACTGCTCGATCTCTCCGTTAATATTGCTTTCCACGAAGCACGATGCCTGATAGATCGCATTTTTGATTGCCTTGGCGTCCGAGCTTCCGTGTGCCTTGATCACAGGCTTCCGCACGCCGAGAATGGGCGCACCGCCGTGCTCGGAGGAATCAAAGCGAAGCTTTAAGTCGTCAATTTTTGTTTTCATTAACCCCGCCGTGAATTTGGTCAGAGCATTGGTGTAAAAGAGATCCTTCATCGTGTGAAGCATCATTTTACCCATTCCCTCGGCGAGCTTTAAGATCATATTACCCGTAAAGCCATCCGTGACCAGAACGTCGCACGCATCAAAGGGAATGTCCTTTCCCTCGATATTGCCGACGAAGTTGATCTTTTCGTTTGCCGAGAGCCGTTCAAATGCGGCGATCTGAAGGGGGAGTCCCTTGGTTGCCTCGGTACCGTTATTCGCTTGACCGACGCGCGGGCTTTCCACACCGTAGATCTTATTCATATATACGGTCCCCATCAGGGCAAATTCCTCAAGGTTTTGCTCGCTTACGGTGATATTCGCACCCGAATCAAGCAAAAGCACGGGGTTAGCAAGGGGCAGGATCGCGCCGATAGCGGGCCGTCCCACGCCCTTGAGTCGGCGAACGATCAGCATGGCGCCCGCAAGCAAGGCACCCGTATTGCCTGCACTGACGAAGGCATCGCCCTCGTTTTGCGAAAGCATTTTAAGTCCGATTCCCATAGAGGAATCCTTTTTCTCGTGGATCACGGAAAGAGGGGGATCCTCCATCGAGACCGTATATTTTGATGGAATGATTTCAAATTCTGAAAGCGATAGGTTGTTTCCATCGGCAACCTTTTTTAAAAGCGCCTCGTCACCAACGAGAACGATTTCATTTTCGGGCTGCTCCCGCTTTGCCATAATAGCACCGCGTAAAATTTCAAGAGGGGCGTTGTCGCCGCTCATAGCGTCCAAAATGATCTTCAAATGCGCTTCTCCTTTCAAATATCTTGCTTTTTCTCAAAAATAATTTCAGCAAAGCTCTCCGCCGCCGCCAAGGCACGCGCCGCATAGGCGTCGTTTCTTGCCGCCTTTCCACCCTTGACCTTTTTTTCAAGCGGTGGGATGATGCCGAAATTGGCATTCATCGGTTGAAACGCAGTCGCAGTACCGTGACTGACGTAATGCGCCATTGCACCGAGCATCGTTTCGTGAGGAAAAGATAACTTCTCTTCACCCAGCGCTCGACGCGCGGCACAAACCCCTGCAACAAGACCAGAGCCCGCAGACTCCACGTATCCTTCTACGCCCGTCATTTGTCCTGCAAAAAACACGTTTTCGTTTTCTGCCAAAGAATAACTTTCGGTTAAAAGCCCAGGTGAAGACAAATACGTATTGCGGTGCATCACACCGTAGCGCAGAAATTCTGCCTCTGCCAGTCCCGGAATCATTCTGAAAACGCGTCTTTGCTCGGGAAAGGTCAGGTGCGTTTGGAACCCAACGAGGTTATACATCGTGCGCTCGGCATTTTCGGCGCGCAGCTGCACGACCGCATAGGGCTCCTTCCCCGTCTTGGGGTCGGGCAAGCCAACGGGCTTCAAGGGACCGAAAAGAAGCGTGTCGTAGCCACGGCGCGCCATCACCTCGACGGGCATACATCCCTCAAAAACGCGAGGCTCCTTGCCACCCTGATCGGTATCAAACTCGTGAAGCTTTGCTTCCTCTGCGTGGATCAGTGCATCATAGAAGGCGTCATACTGCTCCTTGGTCATCGGACAGTTAACGTAATCCTCCCCCTCGCCCTTACCGTATCGGGAAGCGTAATATGCAACTTCAAAATCAATTCCGGACGCATCGACGATGGGCGCCGCCGCGTCGTAAAAATACAGCGTTTCTTTGCCTATGGTGCGTAAAATAGCCTCCGCAAGAGCGTCCGAGGTCAAAGGACCGCTTGCGACGACGGTAACACCGTCCGTCGGGATCTCCGTGATCTCCACTCCCTCGTGCAAGGTGATCAGAGGATGCCTTTTGATCTTGTCCGTGACGTAGTCAGAGAAGCGCTTGCGGTCCACGGCAAGTGCCGTTCCCGCAGGTACAGCCGTTGCCCTTGCCGCTTCCATAATAAGCGAGCCAAAGCGGACAAGCTCTTCCTTTAAAAGCCCTACGGCGTTATAGACCTGCATCGAGCGCAAGGAATTGGAGCAAACAAGCTCCGCAAGACCGTCGTAACGGTGGGCAGGTGTCTTCTTATTCGGCTTCATCTCGTAAAGCTCCACCGACACGCCAAGACGTGCGGCGGCATACGCCGCCTCACAGCCCGCAAGTCCCGCACCGATCACCTTAATTGTCGGCATCGTTTCTTCCGTCCTCATCTTGTGTATATTCGATCTTATATCCACAATCCTTATTGCGGCAGATCAAAAGCTTTTTGCTCTTTCTTTGTAAGAGCATCTGTCCGCAATCGGGACAGGTCTGCTCGGTGGGCATATCCCAAACGGAGAATTTACACTCGGGATAGCGCTCACAGCTGTAAAAGAGGCTCTTGCCGTGCGTTCTGCGCACGAGGATCTGCGCACCGCAATCGGGACAAAGCGCCTTAATGGGGTTGGTCTTGGGCTTGGTAAAGCGACAAGCCGGATAGCGGGAGCAGGCATAGAATTGACCGTGCTTTCCGTTTCTTAACACCGCATCGGCGCCGCAAAGCTCGCACTTGAAGCCCGCAAGCTCCTCCGTTTTTTCTTTCTTCTCAATGGGCGCACCGTTTTTATCGATTGCCTTGGTATTCTTACACTCGGGATACGCCGAGCAAGCAAGAAATCTGCCGTACCTGCCGTTTTTATAGACCATCGGCTTGCCGCAGATCTCACAAGTATAATCCGAAACGTCGTCGGGAACCTCGACCGTTTCCTTGCCGAGCTTATCCTGTGCCGTTACCAGCGCTCTCTCAAAGGGTGCGTAGAAGCTCGTCAGCACGTCGTCGAGCCTTGCGCTTCCCTGCTCGATCTCATCTAAGCTGCTTTCCATTCCCGCCGTAAACTCGTAATCCACGATATCGGGGAAATTTTCCTTCATCAGCTTGTTCGTGATCTCGCCGAGCGGCGTGGGAACCAACGACTTACCGTCGCGCTTGACGTAATTTCGCTTCAAGATCGTCGTGATGATCGTCGTATAGGTGCTGGGACGTCCGATTCCATTTTCCTCTAAGAACTTAACGAGCGAGCCCTCGGTGTAGCGCAAGGGCGCCTCGGTAAAGTGCTGTGCTGCATTGACGGAGCCCGTTTGGAACGTTTCTCCCTCGGCAACGCTGGGAAGGTGAGAAAGCACAGCCTCCTCGTCCTTATCCTCCTGCTCCTCGTAATAAACGGCGGTATAACCGCGGAATTTGAGCAGGTTTCCGCTCGCCTTAAAGAGATAGCCACCGTTTTCAAAATCGATAGACAGCGAGTCATAAACCGCAGGCGCCATCTGGCTGGCAATAAAGCGCTCCCAGATAAGCTTATAAAGGCGGTACTGCTTGGGGGTCAGATGGCTTCTGATCTTGGAAGGAACAAACGCAACGTTTGCAGGGCGGATCGCCTCGTGCGCGTCCTGAATTGCTTTCTTGCTCTTATATACGTTGGGGGTCGTGGGAACGAACTCCGCACCGTACATTGCGCCGATCAGCTCGCGTGCCGCAGTCGTTGCCGTTTCGGATACGCGCAGCGAGTCGGTACGCATATAAGTGATAAGACCCTGCGTGCCCCCAAATTCGGAGCCGAGGTTGATACCCTCGTAAAGCTCTTGTGCAACCTTCATCGTATCCTGCGAACGGAAATTGAGCTTATGATAAGCCTCTTGCTGAAGGGTCGAGGTGGTAAAGGGAGCGGCGGGCTGTCTGAGCTTTTGCGTACGACGCACCGTCTTAGCAACGAACGTGCCACTCTCCACAGCCGACTTTACAGCAAGCGCCTGTGCTTCGCTTTCGAGGCGGATCTTTCCGCTCTCATCGCCAAAGAACTTCGCCTCCAGCGTTTCTCCGCTCTGTTGTACGAGCAGCGCGCTGATGGTCCAATACTCTTGCGGAACAAAGTTGCGGATCTCCTCTTCGCGGTCGGTAATAATTCTGGTGGCAACCGACTGCACGCGCCCTGCGGAAAGACCGCTACGGACCGAGCGCCAAAGCAGAGGGCTCAGCTTATAGCCCATAATACGGTCTAAAATGCGGCGTGCTTGCTGGGCATCCACAAGATTTTCATCAATTGCACGCGGGCTCTTGACCGCCGCCTTGATGGTAGCCTTGGTGACCTCGTTGAAGGTCACACGGCACGCACTGCTCTTATCAATACCAAGCACCTCGGCAATATGCCAAGCGATCGCCTCACCCTCACGGTCCGAGTCCGTCGCGATGAGCACGCGCGACGCCGCCTTTGCCTGCTTCTTCAAGCGCTTGATCAGATCACCCTTGTTGCGGATGTTGATATAGTGCGGCGCAAAGCCGTTCTCAATATCCACGCCGAGCGTGCTTTTAGGCAGGTCGCGGATGTGTCCCTCGGATGCCTCGAGCTGGTAATTCGCGCCAAGGTACCCCTTAATGCTTCCCGCCTTGGTAGGCGACTCAACGATTACAAGGATGGGTTTCTTCTTCGTTTCCGTAGTTTTTGCAGTAGCCATATATCTCACACCGATGCCCTTGCGGGCAACGTCCTTTCATCAAAGTTCACTTTTCAAATAGCGTCCGCCGGGTAAGAGCGTCGCCGCACCTGAGATCTCCATTGAGATCAGCTCCGAAACCACCTCACCGACCGAAAGCCCCGTTACCGTGATCTCGTCGGGGTGCAAAGCCGTTTCGTAGTTTAATTTTTCATAAACGCGATACGTTTTGGGGGACAAGGATCGTTTTCTCTCCTCATCCAAGCGTTCACGCCGATCGGCGTCTTTCTGCCGAGCATTTTCTTCTTGTTTTTGCTTTATTTTCTCGACATCTTCTTTCTTTTCTCCCCCTACAAGGGAACGGATCTTTCCGAAGACGCCCTCTTTTTTCGCTCCTTTTCTTTGATTGAGGAGCTTTTTCTCCTTCTTCTTTGCATCCCCCTTGGCGATCGCATAGCGACGGATCACGTCATCCACGCTGATCTCGGCGCGGGGTAGCAAATTAAAGGGATTGATGGTTGAAAAATACTCTTCCTTATACGTGTCGTAAATATCGTCCGCACAGGTCAAAAGCTTCCCTTCTCCCTTCAAGAGAAGATGAGGCGCCTCGCTGTTCAGGTCACCGATCTTGCCGGGAACGGCAAACACGCCCTTGCCCTGACGCTTCGCATAACGCGCCGTGATCAAAGCACCGCTCGAAGCATCGCCTTCAACGAGGATGATCGCTTTGGCAATACCGCTGATCACGCGGTTGCGCAAGGGAAAATGAAATCCGTCAGCACCCTCATAGGGTGCGAACTCCGTGATTACGGCACCGCCCTTTTCAAGGATCGCCTTGTAAAGCGTTTTGTGCGCGGCAGGATAAATGCGGTCAATACCGCTACCAAGTACGGCAACCGTAGGCGCTCCCGCTTCCAGCGTAGCCGCCGCGGCAACACCGTCGATGCCAAGTGCCATTCCGCTGACCGTGATGCACCCCATACGACCCAGGTCATAAGCGATCTCACAAGCCGCATCCGCACCGTAATAGCTCATCGCCCGCGCACCGACCACGCCGATACAGGGCAACCGATTCCAATCGGGCAGCCGTCCGCGACAGTACAAAAGCACGGGCGGATTTTTGATCTCACGCAAGGCGGCGGGGTAGTCTTCATCCGTCAGCTTCAAAAGACGGATCCCGCCGTGCAAGCAATATCCTGCGATCTCCTCGGCGCGCTCAAGGTCCTTGTTCGCCAGATTTCTGCGCTCTGCGGCGCAAAGCTCGGAAATCTCCGCGTAGTCCTCCTCGGATGCCTCGTAGATGCTCAAAGCATCCCCAAAGCGATCAAAAAGCGGCTTGACTGCGGCAGAAGCGTATCCAAGCGCGCAAGAAAGCCATATGAAATAAAGCGATTCCGACGCCATGAGAGCCCCTCCCTTTTTTTAGTCACACCGAAACTGTTCCCATAAAAGAACCGACGCCGCAACGGATGCGTTGAGCGATTCTACGCCGTTGACGATGGGCAAATAGACCGATCCGTCGCAAGCGGCGGAAAGCGCGGCAGAAAGACCGTGTCCCTCGTTTCCGATAACGAAAACGTCCGACCCTTGCACCCCGATCGCGTGGATCGGCAGTGCGTGCTCGCGAAGCTCTGCCGCAAACACCCGACGCCCAAGGGCACGAAGCTGCTCTACGGCGCCCCGCTCGTTTTGCACCGTGATCGCACGGACGCGGAACAGCGATCCCATCGCGGCACGAAGTACACGCGGATGGTAAAGATCGGCGGAATCCTCGGACAAAATCAGCGTATCCACCCCGAACGCGACGGCACTTCGCACGATCGCACCCAGGTTTCCGGGATCGCGGACAGACGAAAGAAAGAGCGCACGCGCACCAACGTCGTCCTTATTTATTTTATCAGTTCTCACGAAAAAGTCAAGATATTTTACCCCGGCAATGATGCCTTGGGGTGCCTTTTCGGTGGAAATTTTTTCAAAGCAGGCGTCGGAAAGCGTATATACCTCAAGCGCTTCGCTCTCAAGACAAGCAAGGCAACCGCGCTCCTCAAGTGCAGAAAAAACCGCGCTTTTTTTGCTTTCGCTTACGAAAACATGCGTAACGGGAAGTCCAAGCGAAAGCGCCTCGCAGACGAGCTTGACGCCCTCAACGAGGAAGGCTTCGTGCCGCTCACGATACTTTTTTTCCGCAAGAGAAGCCGCCCAAAGAACCGTCGGATTTTGGCGCGACGATATCTCCTTCATCTTCAAAAAAAACCACCTCTTTTTCCTATTTTTGGAAAGAGTTACGGGTAAAGCAAAATTCAAGAAGGCGTTTTTGTCCTTCTTGAATTCCCCTATAAAACCCGAAAAAGGATTGTCACGCGTGTGCGCAACAATCCCTTTTTGGATCAAAGAGCAGCCTTTGCCTTCTCAACAAGTGCTGCGAATGCTTCCTTATCGGAAACGGCGATCTCTGCAAGCATCTTGCGGTTGAGGTCGATGCCTGCCTTCTTAAGGCCGTGTACCAGCTTGGAATAGTTGATGCCGCATACCTTCGCCTGCGCGGAGATACGTGCGATCCAGAGAGAACGGAACTCTCTCTTCTTCATTTTGCGGCCTGCAAATGCGTAGTTGCCGCTCTTTGCAACAGCCTGCTTTGCCATCTTAAAGTGCTTGCTCTTTGCACCCCAATAGCCCTTAGCGGCCTTCAGAACACTCTTTCTTCTCTTGCGCGTCATCATTGCGCCTTTTACTCTTGCCATTGTATGTCTTCCTCCTAATCTTTCTCTTTCGGTCGCTTACTTAATGATAAGCGTTCTGTAAACGGGTGCCATGCTCTCGCTGAGCGTTGCCTTACCGCGAAGCTGTCTCTTGCGCTTAGCCGTCTTGATACCGAGCTTGTGGCGACGGTTGCAGTGATTCATCTTGACCTTACCGCCGGCAGTAAGAGAAAATCTCTTCGCCGATGCTTTATGCGTCTTTACTTTTCCCATTGTTTTATTCTCCTTTTAAATTGTTTACGGCATTGCCGATTTTAAATGATTTAATTTCCCGACTTCGAAGAAGCCTTCAGAGGAGAGATGATGACCGACATATAACGGCCCTCAAGCACTGCACCCTTCTCTGCGGCACCAAACTCGGCGCAGGCATCCTGGAACTTCTGCAAAACCTCGCGACCAAGGTCCATATGCGACATTTCGCGTCCCTTGAAGCGGACGACCGCCTTGACCTTGTTGCCTTCCTTTAAGAAGTTCTTTGCGTGATTGACACGAGTCTGAAAGTCATGAACGTCAATGCGACAGGAAAGCTGAACCTCCTTGAGCTTGGTGATCTGCTGCTTCTTCTTGGCTTCCTTTTCCTTTTTGTCACGCTCAAAACGGTACTTACCGTAATTCATCGCGCGACAAGCGGGAGGGGTTGCCGTAGCAGACATCAACACAAGATCGAGATTTCTGGAATACGCATACTCTTTTGCTTCGTCAAGCGGCATAATGCCGAGCTGCTGTCCGTCCTCTCCTACCAAGCGAACCTCTTTCGCTTTGATATCGTCATTGATGATTAATTCCTTCGTGCTAATCTTTCCGCACCTCCGTTTAAAAAATAAAAGCATGCAGATTACCCGCATGCACAAATCACCTTTCCATCGCTTGAAGAAAGGAAATATAGTGACCGTACGCGCCTTCTGCGGTACGGTGAGTGCGTGAGGCAACTGCTTTTACTCAAGTATTATAGCACGCCGCCCTTACTTTGTCAACCCCTTTTTCAAATTTTTTCAATTTTTTTATCTTGCCTGAAATTCTCGTTTCTTTTTTGATTTTTTGTTCGCCAAAAACCTTGATTTTATTTTATATATATGGTATAATATTTTGAAATAATGTCAACGCACATTATCCCGCCCCAGAGGCGACAAAAATAAAATCCTAAGGAAACCCAAAAACATGCCTAAAACCATTGAACGAGCAAAAGAATTAAACATACCGATGATCGCCGTCCGCGGCACGGTCGCGTTCCCGGGCGTACAGCTCAGTCTTGAGCTGATGCGTGAGGCGTCGATCGCGGCGTTCTCCATCGCCAACGAGCGCGAGGGCTTGATCTTTCTTCTGACCCAAAAGGATGCTGAGATCGACGAGCCCACCGCCAAGGACTTTTATCACGTCGGCACCGTATGCCACATCAAGCGCGTTACCCGTCTTGAGGACGGCGCACTGAACGTCGTCTTCGAGGGCATCTGCCGCGCGAAGGTATCCGAGATCCGTTTTGAGGACGACGCTTTCTTTGCCAAGGTCATCTGTAAAAGCTTCCACGTCGAGGAGGACGCCAGCGGCGACTCCGAGGAAAAGATGCGCGCCGTATATGATCTTGCAAACGGTATTAAGAACATCCACCCCATTCTGACGGACGAGATCCTCAAAGCGGCATCTGCCCTGAAGGCTCCCGGTACCTTCAGCGACTTTATGGCGGCATCCGTGCTTCTAAATTACAAGAGCAAGCAACGCATTCTTGAAGTCTTTCATCCGCTGACGCGTCTTGACAGGCTTCTGCTGGTCGTCGAAGAGGAGATGGAGCTGATCCGTCTTGAGTTTGACATCCACAGACGGGTCAAGGAGCGCATTGACAACCATCAAAGAGAATATTTTCTGCGCGAGCAGGCAAAAGTGATTCAGCAGGAGCTTGGCGAGGACGACGACGAGATCGCCGAATATCACGCACGCATTGAAAAGGCAGATCTGCCCGATGAGGTGCGCGAAAAGCTCTTCAAAGAACTTTCCCGCCTTGCAAAAACACCCTTTGGCGCCGCAGAAAGTGCCGTTCTTCGCAGTTATCTTGATACCTGTCTTGAGCTACCTTGGAGCAAGAAGACCACGCAAAGCACGACCGTCAAGGCGGCTCGTGAGGTGCTCGACCGCGAACACGCAGGACTGGAAAAGATCAAAATCCGTATTCTCGAATACATCGCCGTCAAGCAGATCGCTCCCGACGTGAAAAACCAGATCATCTGCCTCGTCGGACCTCCCGGTGTCGGTAAAACCTCCATCGCGGCTTCTATTGCCCGTGCGATGAAGCGCAAATACGCCCGCATTTCTTTGGGCGGCATTCGCGACGAAGCCGATATCCGCGGTCATCGCAAGACTTACGTGGGCGCGATGCCGGGACGCATCGCGGAAGCTATCACTTCGGCAGGCGTTTGCAACCCCGTTCTCGTGCTTGACGAGATCGACAAGCTCTCTTCCAGTATGCACGGCGACCCCGCATCCGCACTTCTTGAGGTGTTGGACCCCGAGCAAAACCGCTATTTCCGCGACCACTTCTTGGAGCTGCCGCTTGATCTTTCGGACACCGTATTTATTGCAACGGCAAACAATTACGACGATATTCCCGTACCGCTTCTTGACCGTATGGAGATCATCCGTCTTTCTGCCTATACCCGTACAGAAAAACACGTTATCGCCACGCGTCACCTCATCCCCAAGCAGCTCACACGCCACGGTCTTACCCGTCGCACGCTCCGCTTTACGGACGAGGCTGTTGACGAATTGATCGACTACTACACACGCGAGGCAGGCGTCCGCACGCTCGAGCGCGAGATTGCGTCCATCTGCCGCAAAGCGGCAATGCGCATCGCCGAGGGTGAGGCAAAGAGCGTGAAGATCACGCCCGCAACCGTGGGCGAGCTTCTCGGCAAGCGCAAATTTTTGCGCGAGGATCTGGAAGCAACCAATCCCGTGGGCGTTGTCAACGGACTTGCTTATACGCAAAGCGGCGGCGACTTGCTCAAGGTGGAGGCTCTCGTTATGGAGGGCACGGGCAAGATCACGCTGACGGGTCAGCTCGGTGACGTGATGAAGGAATCCGCTTCCCTTGCCGTCAGCTACATCCGTACGGTTGCCGATAAGCTCGGTATCCCCACAGACTTTTACAAAACGAAGGATCTTCATATTCACTTTCCCGAGGGTGCCGTTCCCAAGGACGGACCGAGCGCGGGTGTGGCAATGACGTGTGCGCTTGCCAGCGCTCTTTCGGGTGCGCCCACG
>JAFTIH010000032.1 GCA_017456985.1 Clostridia bacterium
CATCCAAACGCAGTTTGGATTTCATTCTCGCGCAGCGAGAATTTCATTGCCGCAGGCTTTGCCCCACAAGCGTCACCCGCCGCAAGGCGGATTTCATCGCGGAGCGATTTCATCCAAACGCAGTTTGGATTTCATTCTCGCATAGCGAGAATTTCATTGCCGCAGGCTTTGCCCCAAGGGCGTCATCCGCCGCAAGGCGGATTTCATCGCGGAGCGATTTCATCCAAACGCAGTTTGGATTTCATTCTCGCGCAGCGAGAATTTCATTGCCGAAGGCTTTGCCCCGAGCAAGAGAACGAAGCATACGACGGTTTTTTAGATTTTACCCACTTCTCTGCCGTAGATGGCTTCCATCTTCAAGGTCTCTTCCAAAGAGCGCGCACCGCTCACCGAGTCGGCAACTGCAAGGTTGCAGGCGGAGGCGCAGGAGGCAACGCGCTGGGCTTCAAGGGCGCTCATTCCCATCGCAAAGCCGTACAGCATACCCGCACAGAAGGCGTCACCCGCGCCGACGGCGCCCACGATGTAGCCCTTCGGTACGTCAACGGAGGTGAGCAGATCAAACTTGCCCTCGGCATCCACCGAGCAGGAAAGACGGGGACAGTGGATGACCACCGTGTCACGCACGCCCATCTCCTTGAGGCGGCGGCAGATCTTTTCAAGATTTGCAACCGAGAGCTTACCGTTTTCGTCGTGGGGATCGATATTCGCCACGCGACCGCCCTCGATCTCGTTGATGACCACGTAGTCGCAATATTTGAGCGCGGGGCGCACGATGCGCTCGAAGCGGTCGGACTGCTCGCTGATCACGTCAATGGAGGTCTTGATGCCCTTTGCCTGTACCTGTGCCAGCAGTCTTGCCGCCACCGTGCCGTACTCGGGGTCGTCCTTGTCCATCTCATCCATCAAAAGCAGATAGCCGAGGTGGAAAATATCACAGTCTAACCCCTCGACGTCAACGTCTGCGGGAGAAAACTCCGAGCCCGCGCCGCGCATCGTGAAGAAGGTGCGCTCGCCCGTGCTTTCCACCGTCATCACGTCGGTGAAGGAGGTGGGAGCCGTATCCGAGTATACCACGCCCGTCGTATCAAGACCGCGCTCGTTTAAGTAATTTACTACCCATTTGCCATACTCGTCGTTACCGACGCGGCCGATCGCGCAAACGGTGACGGAGGGATCTAAGACCTTGAGGTCCACGCCGCTGTTGCACACCGCACCGCCAACGGCGCGGGACTGGCTGAGAATGCTGACGAGATTGCCCTTCTCGGGCCATCTGTCGATCTTCTTGACGACGTCAAGCAGAATGGTTCCGCAAAGTGTTACTTTTTTCATATGCTTATCCTCCCATTTCACGCGCGTAGGGGCGCGCGACGATATATATTATACTAATCTTATTCTACCAACTGCCGCCCAAAATAGAAAGGGACGGGAATGAAATAAAGGTGTAAAAAAATACCCTAAAAATATTTTCTCTGCATTTTTGTTGACTTTTTCGCCTTTTTTTGGTATGATAAGTCTATGAAACAACATTTTTACAAGTACAAGGTCGAAAACTTAATCAACATTTCAAGGATCGCCACCGCCCACTATTTTGAGTTTGAATCCAACTTCTCTTTCTCGGGCGAAGCGCACGATTTCTGGGAAATGGTGTACGCCGTAAAGAACTCTGTGGTCTGCACGGCGGACGGCAAGCAGCTCGTCTTGAAGGAGGGGGACGTGCTGTTTCATCAGCCGAACGAATTTCATTCACTCGCAGCCGACACCAAAAGCGCCCCCGACGTGTTTATCCTCTGCTTTGACTGCAAGAGCGAGGCGATCAGCTTCTTTATCGGCAAGCATTTCACGCCCGACCGCGAGGGCACGGGACTGCTCCGTATGATCATTGAGGAGGGGCGGCGCACCTTTGAAGCGACCAACAATCCCTTCATCAAGAAAATGCCGCTTGCGAAAAATCCCCCGCTCGGCGGACTCCAGATGCTCAAAAACCTTTGTGAGGCGTTTCTCATTTCCCTCTTACGCAAGGAAACGGGCAAGGAGGGTGCGACCACCCACTTTTTGCTCAAAGAGGATTTCGAGGAGCACATCACCAACCGCATCATCGCCTACTTAAAGGCAAACATCCACAAAAGCGTATCCATCGACGAGCTTGCCAAAACGCTCTCCTATACCAAATCGTACCTCTTCCGTCAGTTCAAAAAGACGACGGGCGACACCATTATGGCGTACTTCTTAAAGCTCAAAATCGACCACGCAAAAAAGCTGCTTCGCGAGGGCAAGATGCCCGTTTCCGAGATCGCCGCCTCGCTCGCCTTCGATACGCCCAACTATTTTTCCAAGGCGTTCAAGAAGATCACGGGGCGCACGCCAACGCAGTATAAAAGAAGCCACCAAATCGCTTCAAAGTAAAGTTTGGTTGTCATTTTCTACAAAATTTATCAAAAAAAGCGTTTTTCGCACGAGTGTTATGCTCGCGAAAAACGCTTTTGCTTTTTACTCCGCAAGGGCGCTTAAAAACGCCTCGGCGGCAAGGGATAGCTCCTCGTAGCACGTCGCACGGTGTGCGGCGGCACGGAGTGCGGCGGCACCGCGAAGCCCACCCGCGTAGTCGGCAAACTGCTTGCGCGAGGCAAGCACGGCGCACTCCTCACCCTGCACCTCGATGGCAAGGCGCACTTGAAGAAGCGCCGTTTCCATCCGCTCGCGAGGGGAGGGCGGGACGTAATCCTCGCCCGCAAGTGCGGCGCGGATCTCGGCAAACAGGAAGGGGTTCCCCACCGCGCCTCTGCCGATCATCACGCCGTCGCATCCCGTTTCCCTTTTTAAGTGCAGGGCGTCGGCGGCAGAGCAAACGTCGCCGTTGCCCACGACGGGGACCGAAAGGGCGTCCTTAACGGCGGCGATCACGGCGTAGTCCGCCTTACCGCTATACATCTGGGTGCGCGTTCTGCCGTGGACTGCCACGAGCGAAGCGCCCGCCGCCTCGGCGGCTTTTGCGACCTCGACCGCGTTTTTGTGCGCCTCGTCCCAGCCCGCGCGGATCTTGACGGTGACGGGGAGCGAGGTGGCACCCACGACCGCCTTGACGATATCGAACACGAGCGAAGGGTCCTTCATCAGCGCACAGCCGTCACCCGCCGAAACGATCTTTTTGACGGGGCATCCCATATTGATGTCGATCGCCGCGGGCGCAACACCGCCCGCCATCCCGCACGCCACGATCTTCGCCGCCTCTGCCATAAAATGCGGCTCACTGCCAAAGATCTGCACGGCGCAGGGCGCCTCCTCGGGGCGGATGCAGGCAAGCGAGGGGGTCTTTTTATCCCCGTAGCAAAGGGCGCGGGAGGACACCATTTCGGACACGGTCAGCTCCGCCCCCTCGCGGCGGCACAGATAGCGCATCGCGTAGTCGGTGTATCCCGCAAGCGGCGCAAGGATGAGCCCGTGATCGAGTATTAAATTTCCAAGACGGATCATCGGATGCGCCCCCCTTTTTAGAGTGAAGAGTGAAGAGTGACGAGTGAAAAGTGAAA
>JAFTIH010000033.1 GCA_017456985.1 Clostridia bacterium
CCTGACGAGCAGAAATAGTTCGAGGCGAGGCGTAAGGGCGCAAGGGAGGCGACGGCGTAGTTCCCTACTCCGAGCTGACCGCGTCGCCCGACAACGAAGCATCGGACGATTTATGCCGTCAGTTTTTCGAGGGCGGCAACCCGCACTGCCACCGTCAGCACCCGAACCGCCTTGGCAAGGTCTGCTTCGGACGGATAGGAGGGGGCAAGACGGAGATTTTTGTTTTCGGGGTCCTTGCCGTAGGGGAAGGTGGCGCCGACCTTGGTCAGCACGACGCCCGCCTCGGTGCAAAGCTCATAGACGCGCTTTGCGGTACCTTCGAGCACGTCGAGGGAGATGAAGTAACCGCCCTTCGGCTCGGTCCAGCTTGCGACCCCCGTTTGCGCGAGGTCTTCCCGCAGGGCGTCAAGAACGATCTCAAAGCGTCTGCCGAGAAATACGGCGTGCTTTTTCATTAAATTCTTGACTGCCGCGGCGTCGGGCAGGAAGGCGAGGTGACGAAGCTGATTGAGCTTATCGGGACCGATGGTCTGCGCACCTGCGATGGGAGCAGCGAGGGCAAGGTCCGCGTCGCTCATCGCCATCATCGCAACGCCCGCACCGGGAAAAGTGACCTTGGAGGTAGAGGCGAAGAAGAAGACGCGGTTTTCGTTGCCTGCGCGCTTTGCTTCAGCAAAGATATCAAGCAGCACGTCGCCCTCGTCGGCGATGTCGTGGATCATATAGGCGTTGTCCCAGAAGATGCGGAAATCGGGCGCGGCGGTAGGCATCGAAGCGAGGCGGCGCACCACCTCGTCCGAATAGGTAATGCCCGTGGGGTTTGCGTATTTGGGAACGCACCAGATGCCGCGCACGGCGGGGTCGGCAACGAGGCGCTCCACCTCATCCATATCGGGACCGTTTGGCGTCATCGGGACGGGGATCATTTCGATGCCCATCGTTTCGCAAATGGCGAAGTGGCGGTCGTAGCCGGGGACGGGGCAAAGGAATTTTACCGTTTCCTCTTTTCCCCAAGGGCGGACGGAGTCCGCAACACCGAAGAGCATCGCGCGTGCGATGGCGTCGTACATCATATTCAGGCTGGAGTTGCCGCCCACCATAATATTCTTGGCGGGGATGCCCGTAAGGCTCGACCAGAATTCACGCATTTCGGGAAGTCCGAGAAGGACGCCGTAGTTACGGCAATCAAAGCCGTCGCGCGCACGGATCACATCCTCTGCGGGCAGGGAGAGCATCGGCATCGAAAGGTCGAGCTGCTCTGCCGAGGGCTTGCCGCGCGAAAGATCGAGCGAGAGCCCCTGGGCTACGATATTTTCATAAGCGGCGCGCAGCTTTGCAAGCTCAGCAAGGAGCGACGCCCGCGATTCGTTCAAGTAGTTCATATTTACCTCTTTTTTGCAAGTTTTGACTTGCTGAAATTCATTTTTTCGCAAATATCAAAGATGATTATACTACACTTGCGCAAGAAATACAAGTCTTTTCTTGCAAATTTTGCATTTTTTTCATTTTATGGGACGTCTTTTGAAAAGGTGAATGCAAGCGAAGCGCCAAAATCTTGCATTTTTAAAAGAAGCGAGGGTGCCTGACCGCAAAAAGTCCTTCGGGACATAGAAAAACGGGGCAAAGCACTTCGGCTTTGCCCCGTTTTTTATTTTGATTTACGCTTCGCTGAACATATCCTTGCCGACGCCGCACAGAGGGCATTCGAAGTCATCGGGAAGGTCCTCAAACTTCGTGCCGGGAGCGATTCCCAGATCGGGTGCACCCTTCTCCTCGTCGTATTCCCAGCCGCAAGCATCGCAAACGTACTTTTTCATATTTGTATTCTCCTTTTGGTTTTGATTTATTTTTTTAAGCTTTCGCTCTTTCTGATATGATTATACTCTGCCAACGAGTTTTATTCCGTGACTTCGTCACATTATTCAAAGCTCTGGAATTTTTCGATCATCGCGTCAAGGCAAGCCTGATACGAGCGCTTCTCGGAAGCGAAAATACCCGAGAGCGTTGAGGTCTTATCCACCATCAGGTGTACGTTGTTGCCTTCAAGTCCGCCTACACCGCCGATGGAGGAGTAGAGCTGCAGGCAAAGAAGACCGATGATAGAACGGAAGGGGTCGTCGGTAGAGGCGCGGACGATATCCATCATCTTACGGCTATTGGCATCGTCGTTGTACTTATACTTCATACCCTTTTCGTAGTATGCGTTGACCACGAGGTCAGACTCCTCGTTGAGGTACTGCATCAGAGCGGAAGCCGCAGAATATGCGTGTGCGCTCTTTAAAATACAACCGATCTCAGTCTGGTCGTGTACAGTGGTATGATAGGCATCCTGCTCCGTCTTGCTCCACTTCGGGAGAGGAGCAACGCCCTTTGCAAAATCAACGCTGCGCAGTGCCTGCGACTCCATCTCACCAAGGCGGGAGGAAGCAAAGAGCACGTTGCCCTGTACGAAGGTTGCGAGGTTATCGATAGGATCGCTCTCGAAGAACACGCCCGTACGGGGGTTATCCTTTTCGCCCACCATATCCTTGTACTTGTTGGCGATGCGCTGGAAGGTACCGATATCCTCGATGACCTTGGGCTGATAGTTCTCGTCGAGGTAGAACAGCGAAGCACCTGCGCTGGGAGCG
>JAFTIH010000007.1 GCA_017456985.1 Clostridia bacterium
AATCGGTTTCGATGACCCACAGATGGAAATACTCCGAGGTATTGACCATGTTGTCCTCGTAGCCGAGATTCAAGTCCTCACCCTTGGGGTAGCCCGTATTGATGCGGTCAACGAGGGTGTTCGTGAACACGTTCTCCGTTTCTACCCACGCGATGAAATCGGCGGAAAGACCCCAAGCCTCAGCGTACTTTAAGACGCATTTTTTGAGGTTGTCGCCGTTGCGGTCGATCAACTCACAGGGCAAAAGAACGAAGCCGCCGAGTCCCTTTTCAAAGCGGCGCTTGAGAAGAAGCGTCAGCTTTGCGGGAAAGGATGCGGGGGGCGTGTCGGTGGGCTGATCCGCGGGATCAAACACGATGCCCGCCTCCGTGGTATTGGAAACGATAAAGCGCATCTCGGGCTGCTCGGCAAGCCTAAGAAAGCCTTCAAAATCCTCGTAGGGCTTGACACAGCGCGAAATGCTATCGACGAGCGTCTGCTCCACCCCGTCCTTGCCGCGGATAAGATGCGTATAAAGGCAATCCTGCTCCGTGAGCAGGTCGCACATACCCTTTTCGATGGGCTGTACCACCACGACCGAGCCGTCAAAGGCGCCCGCATCGTTCATTTTTTGGATCATCCAGTCCACGAATCCGCGCAAAAAGCCGCCCTCACCGAATTGGATCACGCGCTCGGGGCGCGCGGGCTTTTGCTGCTTGCTTTGATAATATTCTTTTATGGAAATCATCGTTTTTTCTCCTTATTGCCGTTATTTGGCGGTGGCGTTCATCGTACCCACGTATTCGTTCAAGAAGTTCTCCGCAACCTTTTGCATGCGCACCGACACCGTGTTTTCGTCACGGAAGCCGAAGACCATTGCAAGATTGCCGAAATACTCGTCTATGATCTGCACGCGGATACGCAGCTTCTTTTCCTCGGGGAAATCCGCACTGAATGCGGCGGTGTATTTGTGTCCCGCGGCAGCAAGACCGCCCACGCGCGCCGAATAGCCCTCCTCGGGAAAGGGTGCGATCTCGTTGTGACCAAGACCGAAGGGGAAGGACTTTTCGCCCGTGGCGTTCTCGTAGGAAAGCGTTCCCCCCTCCCCGTCAAAGCGGAGCGTAAAGGAGCGGATGCCCATCGGGTTTTCTTCGCAAACGAAGTGCTTGCCGTTAATTTTTTCGGCGAAGGCGGCGTTTGCGGCACCCTGTAAGAAGAAGAGCTTTTTGCCCTTCTCCTCTACCCGCAAGGCGCGCTCTGCCGCCGCGTTCTCGGGAAGCGGCTCGGCGTGCATCTTTTCGACGATCTCGGTATAGAACGCGTCAAGAATGGGATAGTAGCCGAGCGGATGCCCCTGGGTGTCGGCGTTGGTGACGAGGATCAGGTCCTCCTTCGGCAGGCACAGAGCGACCTGACCGCCCATACCGCGCATCGCGAAGCCGCCGCCGCGTGCACCCCAGATCTGGTAGCCGTAGCCGTAGGTGCCGTCCTGACCCGAAAAGCCGAAGTCACTCGTGCAAACGGCGGGGGACACGGCACGCGTGACGAA
The DNA here is from genome assembly GCA_017456985.1 of Clostridia bacterium. Taxonomy (GTDB): domain Bacteria; phylum Bacillota; class Clostridia; order Oscillospirales; family CAG-272; genus UBA1740. The sequence goes on from JAFTIH010000007.1 coordinate 1,529, forward strand.
GTCCTCGGAAAGGTATCGCTTCCCCTCCCAAGTGCCGCCGTTTAGCCAGAAGCGGGCAAACAGAAGCAGGTCGTACGCGCGACACATCACGCCCGAGTCGCCCCAGCTGTATTTTCCTGCGGCGTCAAGACAGAAGGCGTCCTCGCTAAAGCCGATGTTGCGCAAGATTTTATCCTTTAAATAAGTAAGAAAGGGCTTGCCCGTCAGCTTTTCCACGATCGCCCCGAGCAAATACGAGCCCGAGGAATCGTAAAGGAAGAGCGTATTTGCGTTTTTTTGTCCCTTGTCCTTAAAATAGACTGCCGCGCGGTCGTCCTTGACGTGGGCGAACCAATACGCGTGGGGATCCTCGCCCGTCACCGCCGTTTCCATTTTAAGAAGCTCTTCGACGGTGGTTTTGCGAAGCGAGGGCGACACCCCGTCGCTCATATATTCGGGAAAATGCTGTTCGAGCGTGTCCGAAAGAGCGAGAAGCCCCTCGTCAAGACAGCATCCGATCGCCGTTGCCACGAAGGTTTTGGACACCGAATACATACGATGCAAAAAGTCCTTGTGGAAGGGGGCGTAGTAGCATTCGCTGAAAACGGCGTCGCCCTTCGCTAAAATGACGCTGTGCATCGAAATGCCCTGCTCCTCAATGCGCCGATAAAAGCGCATCACGTTTTCAGAGGTGACGCCCACCTGCTCGGGAGAAACGTATCGCATAAGTAAAACCTCTGTTTTAGATTTTGTAATCCGCGAGATATGCCTTGGTGTTTTCGATCATTTCAAGATAGAGCGCCTTGGCGTCCTCGGTGCGAAGCGGTACGAGAGGATCGTTTGCGAAGGCGGGGAACGCCATCATCGCGTCACGCCGGCAAACCGCCTCTACCACGAGCTCCTGCGCACCCACGATGCGGGCGATCAGGGGGTAAAGATTCATCGGGATCTCCCCTGCCACGACGGGCTTGACGCTGTCGGGGCTGAATACGGCGTTGGTTTCCACCACCGCGCCCATCGGCAGATTGGGGATCTGTCCGACGTTGGGGATGTTGACGTTGGTCACGAGGGTACGAAGACCGAGAAGCGCACGCATCTGCTCTACGCCCTCCTCGCCCGTGGGGACGATGGCAAGCGCCTCTTCACCCGATGCGCGACGGCGCCCCTTGGCAAGGCGCTCCACAAGGTCACCCTTGCGCCAAGACACGGACGTCAGCGAGAAGCCCCACTTCTTAACGGCTTCGGGGGAAGACAGATACCAAGCGCCCGGGCAGAATTCTGCCAGATGGCGGTCGCCTGCGGCGGCGATGTAGCCGTAGCGGCGGAACAAGTCAAAGGCGACGCGGCAGGAGCAATCGAAGACGTTGTTCATCCAGTTATCGTCCTTACCTTTGACGTAGCCCGACTCGTAATATTTCTCGGACATTTCCTTATAAAGCGGGAAAAGGTCGATGTTCTTGTACTTTGCCTCGGTCAGCCAGGTGAAGTGGTTGACGCCGATGACGTTGACCTTGATCTCCTCACGTGCTACGCCCGCGATGCCGTACTTTTCCTCGATCATCTTGGAGATGCCGCGCTGGGTGCCGAACACCTCGTGGCAGCAGCCGAACGCCTTGATTTCGGGGAATGCCTTATAAAGCATCTTGACCGTCATAGTCATAGGGTTGGTATAGTTGATGACCCACGCATTCGGGCAATGCTCCTTGACGCCGAGCGCGATCTCCTCGATCATAGGAAGCAAACGGAGCGCACGCACGACGCCACCGGGACCGCTCGTGTCGCCAACCGACTGATAGATACCGTATTTTTCGGGGGTATGGACGTCGCTCTCCATCTCGTCGAAGGTGCCGGGAAGAATGGAGATGACCACGAAGTCTGCACCGTCCAGTGCCTCGCCCAGCGTTTCGGTGGCACGGTAATCCCAATGGGAAACGGCGCCCTCCACCTCGTTGAAGCGGTTACCGATCGTTTCGTTGCATTTTGCCGCCGCAAGGTCAATATCGTAAAGACGCACCTCGCCGCTCATATCCGTGCAGGACACGAGGTCGCTCATCAGTCCCCACGCCCATCCGCGCGAGCCGCCGCCTACGTATGCGATCTTGACGCCCTCGGCGCCCTTTTCCGTAAATTTCATTCTGTTTTCCATCCTTTCGGAAATTCATTTTGTTTGATATTTTCATTATATATCAAAAAAACAAATGAAACCTTGAATATTTTGACGAATTTCCTTATTTTTCTTGACTTTTTTGATGTATAGTGTTATGATGAAGAAAAACAACCGAGGGGGTGTTCGTTTGGAAGCCAGCCGTCAGATGATTCGGAAATTTGAATACGAAAACAGCTCACTCGGAAAAAACACCGTCTTCAAGCAGCATTATCACAATTTCTTCGAGGTATATTTTTTAGAGGAAGGCGAGTGCCACTTTTTTATCGGCAGCGGCACCTACGAGGTAAAGCCGGGGGATCTCGTGCTCATCCCCGAGGGGACCATCCATAACACGATGTACGGGGATGCGGAGCATTTCCGCCGCCTGTTCTATTGTGACACCTCGTATATTCCGACGGGGGTCTTGCACCGCCTTGACGAGCTTCTTTACGTTTACCGCAACAAAAAGCTCACACCCAAGATCCGCGAGATCTTCGAGGTGATCGAGCGGGAGAGCGCCGCGCCCGACGAGTTTTCCCAAGAGATCATTATGGATCAGGTGCGCTTGCTCTTTTTCCTGCTCGCGCGGCACCCCGATACGGAGCATCCCAAAAACAGCACCAACGCTTACGCCGCCGCTACCGTTTCATACATAAAGGAAAACTACGCCGAGGAGCTTTCGCTTGACGCGCTTGCCGCCAGATGCGCGGTGCGCCCCGAGCATCTTTCGCGCATTTTCAAAAGAGAAACGGGCTTTGGCGTTTCGGAATACATCACGATGATCCGCCTGCAACGGGCGCAGCTTCTTTTGCGCTCCTCGCCCGCGCTCTCCGTGACCGCGATCGCCGCTCTTTGCGGCTTTAACGACTCGAACTATTTTTCTAACCGCTTCAAGCAGACGTACGGCGTGTCGCCCCTCGCGTACCGCCGCACGCAAGGATAATGATTTTCGGAGGATATTTTTATGAAGCTTTTACTTCTTGGTGACGTTTGTCCCACCGCGGTGTCCGCCCCCCTGTTTAAAGCCAAGGAGATCGACACGCTTTTTACCGACACGCTGTCGCTTTTTGAAGGCAAGGACCTCGTCGTTGCCAATCTCGAATGCGCCCTGACGGATACGGACGGAGAGATCAAAAAGTTCGGTCCCGCGCTCAAGGCACCCGTCGAGACGGCAGAGGTTTTGCGCGAGATCGGGGTGGATGTGTGCGCCATCAGCAACAACCACGTTTTTGATTTCGGCGTTCGCGGTATGCGTGACACGCTTGCCGCCTTGAACGCAAACGGCGTCGCCTATACGGGCTTTGGCGAGAACGAGGAGGAGTCGAAAAAGGATTTCTTTTTTGAGAAGAACGGCGAGCGCATTTGCGTGATCGCCGCCTGCGAGCACGAGTATTCCTACGCCTTACCAAACCGTATGGGTGCGCGGGCATACGATGAATACGAGATCCCCGAGGCAGTACGCAAGGCAAAGGCGAGCTGTGATCGCGTGATCGTCCTCTACCACGGCGGCAAGGAGTTCTGCCCCTATCCCTCGCCCCGCCTTCGCCGCATCGGTCAAGCGCTTGTGAGAAGAGGCGCGGACGTCGTGCTTTTCCAGCATAGCCACACCATCGGCTCGTACGAGAAGTACGAGGGCGGTCATATTCTCTACGGACAGGGCAATTTCCACTTCGTTAAGCTCCTTGATATTCCCTGTTGGAAATCGGCACTCGCCGTCAGCTACGATACCGAGAGCGGGGAGATCGCCTTCACCCCCATCGCGGAGGGAGATACGGGCATCCGTCTTGCCAAGGGCGAGGAGCGGGACGCCATCCTCGAAACGCTGGCAGGGTATTCCCGCGCTCTTGCCGACGGCTCTTGGCGCGAGGAGTGGCACGCCTTCTGCGAGAGCAAGAAGGAGCTTTACCTTGGCGCCATCGCAAACGCCGCCCGTCCCGAATCGACGGAATACGACAACGCGCTGTTTGCACATTATCTTGATTGCGAGGCACACACCGACGTGTGGCGCGAGCTGTTCCCCACCTACAACCGTACGAATTGCATCGAGGAGTAAAAAAGCACGCTTCCCTACTTGCATTTTAAAGATGCGTATGGTATAATATCCCATATTACAGCATCGCACACAGCAAGGGAGTGGACGGGATGATCTTCAAGCACAGACGCCTTCTCGTGTTTTCTCTCGTTGCGGTCGCATCCGTTTTTCTTGCGCAAGCCTTGCCGCAGTCGGCAAGGCTTGCTTTCGTTTTTGTTCTTGGCTTCGCTGCTATTTGCTGTCTTTGCGCTTGCCGCCGCATAAGGAGGGCACTTTCTCTTGCCGTTTGTCTTCTTCTTTGCGCCTGTGCATTTTTGTCCTCCTTTTGGCACGAAAAGCCCCTTTCCGTTTTAAGTCCCCTTGACGAGGACGCCTCGTACGAGCTGACCCTCAAGTTGCGGGAGCTTTTAGCGGAGGACGATGAATGGGCAACGATGCGGGCAGAGCTCGTTTCGGTCGAGGGAGAGCAGGTGGGCGTGCGCGTTACGGTCACACTCCCTACGGGATTTCAAGCGGGAAGCGTGGTTCGCGGCACGGGGCAGGTGTCCTTGACGGCGGTGTCCGACGCCGAAAAATGCGAGGGGCTTCTTGCCATCGTGACGCTGCATAGGGCGACGAAAACGGCAAGCTTTGACGACCTATCCTTGCGCATCTCGCACCTACGCGCCTTTCTTTTGTCCCGCATCCGCGCGGCGCTTCCCGAACGCGAGAGCGGACTCTTTTGTGCGCTGTTGCTCGGAGAGCGCGACACCCTGCCCGCCGCCTTTTCCCGCGATATGACCCGCCTTGGCACCGTTCACATTCTGGCGCTCAGCGGAACGCACGTCGTGCTTCTGTCCACCGCACTTGATCGTCTTTTACGCCGTGCGTATTTTGGACGCCATTTGCGAAATCTTTTGATCTGCGCGTTTTTCCTGCTTTTTATCGTCCTAACGGGATTCGCCCCCTCCGTGCTTCGCGCTTGCTTTATGTTTTTCTTCGCGGTGGCGGGCAAGCTTTTGCGCGTGGAGCAGGACAGCCTTACCGCGCTTTTTGCCGCCGTCGGGACGATCTGCCTGATCGAGCCGTACGCCGCCACTTCCCTCTCGCTTTGGCTCTCGGCGCTCGCAACGCTTGGCATTTTGCTCGCCTTTGACCGTATGCGCCGCACCGAGAAGCCGCGCTCCATCGGGGCAAGGGTGGGACACTTTTGCCTTACGTCGCTCGCCATCACCCTCTCTGCGAGTGCCGCGACCCTTCCTTTGACGGCACTTTATTTCGGCACGCTCCCCCTGCTTTCTCCTCTTGCGAATTTTCTTTTGATGCCCCTTTTTCAGATCGCTCTCTACCTTGCGGCACTCGTGGCGCTCATCGGGCCGTTTGCTCCGCTTTCTGCCCTGTCGCGCATCGCCTGCTCGCCCATTTTCTTCTTGACGGAGGCGCTTAGCGCGGTCCCCGACAGCGTGATCTTTATCGGGGAGGGCGTAGAGCTTTTGCTGACGCTTACCCTTTTTGGAGGGCTTGCTCTTTATTTTTGCTTTTGCTCGAAAAAGAGCTTTCTTTGGCGGGTACCGCTTGCCTTCTTTCTTTGCTTTTCCCTTCTCCTTTCGGGTACGCTCCTTACGAAGCGGGTCGCGCTTGGCGAGGACGTGAAGCTCTTCTACTCTGCGGACGCGGAGGGAGAGGCGGATTTTCTTCTGTTGCGAGCAAAGGAGGCAGACCTTTTCTTCGTGATGAGCGCGGGCGCGCCGCGCTCCGCAAAGGTGCAAAACGAAGCGCTTGCATCCGTTACCGAGCTTGACGGGGTCGTTTTCCTAAGCTACGGCGAGCTTGCCACAGCAGCGCTTTGCGCGCTTTTGGAGGAGCGGACCGTCCGTGCACTCTACCTGCCCGCACCCGCGAACACGCAGGAGGAGCTTTCCTTGCGCACCGTTAAAGAAGCGGCGCACTTATGCGGCACAGCCATCCATACCTTTGCGCCCGAGGAGGCACTTCCCCTTTGCGAGGGCATCTCGTTTTTTCTTCTTGAACGGCACGCCGCCGTGACGGGCGAGACCCAAGGCGCAGTCTTTCGCCTGACGGTGGGCGATACACGCTTGCTTTACACATCGGGCGGCAGCATGAAGCCTTCCCTGCGGGAAGAGCTGGCACTTGCCGAGGTCCTTTGTGCGGGTGCCTTCGGCGGAGAGCCGTTTTTGCGCTACTATACGGAGGATTTCCCGCACGGCGCCCGCGTTCTTTGCGCCGACGCCGCCTATTTTCCCTTTTTCGAGTGGGAGGGGGTCGCCTTTTCAGCAGAGCAAAGCCTTATTTTGAAGCGAAACGCCACACCGTAGGAGGCGTTTCGCTTCTCTTTTTCTGAAAAAAGTTCAAAAAAATCCAACTTTTCGGCTTTTGGGAATTGACGAAAGCAAAAAAAGGTGTTATAATATTAAGATGTAGGCGTATGCTTGTTCTTAACGGGTACGCTTGCAAATACGAAAAAGGAGATCAAGCGATGAGTGATTCCGGCAGTAGACCCGCGGACGGCGGGCACATACGAACAAAGCAAGCGGGATCGCTTTCCGTTTGCTAACTCTCGTTTTCCCGTCTTCCGCGTGTAATGCTCCCCATCCTGAACGAAGGAGAAACGCATATGGAAGAAATGATTGAATTTACCGGTGAGGAGCTCCGCCCTACGGCGGATACCGTCCTTGCTATGATGGAGCAAAAGCAGTTTGCCGCGCTCCGCGACTGGCTTTGTGAATTTCCTGCGGCGGATATTGCAGAGCTGTTTTTGGACGTTCCCGAAGAAAAGGAACCCCTTTTGTTCCGTATTCTTCCCAAGGAATTCGCCGCAGAGGTGTTCGTGGATATGGACACCGACGCCCAAGAGCGCTTGCTCTTCGCCTTCTCCGACCGAGAGCTCGGAGAGGTGCTTTCCGAGCTGTATCTTGACGATACGGTCGATATTATCGAGGAGATGCCCGCCAACGTGGTGGCGCGTATTCTCAAAAACTCCTCGCCCGAAAACCGCCGACAGATCAACGAGCTGTTAAAGTATCCCAGCGATAGTGCGGGAAGCGTGATGACCACCGAGTTCGTTGCGCTCAAAAAGACGATGACGGTGGAGGAAGCGTTCGTGGCGATCCGCCGCGGCGCGATCGACAAGGAGACCGTCTACACCTGCTACGTGACCGACGCGGGACGCCATCTTGAGGGCGTCGTGACGGTCAAGACGCTGCTTCTGGCAGACCCCGAGGCGCTTCTTTCGGAGGTAATGGAGGACAACGTCGTTTCCGTCGATACGCTTGCTGACAAAGAGGCGGTCGCGCTTTGCTTTAACAAATACGGCTTTCTCGCTCTTCCCGTTACGGATGCGGAGAGCCGACTCGTGGGCATCATCACGGTCGACGACGCGATCGAGGTCCTGCAAGAGGAGGCAGAGGAGGACTTCGCGGTCATGGCGGCAGTCACGCCGAGCGAGGACCCCTATCTGCGCACGGGGGTGTTCTCCGTGTTTCTCTCCCGCGTTCCCTGGCTGATCATCCTGATGCTCTCGGCAACCTTTACGAGCATTATCATCTCGGGCTTTGAGTCGGCGCTTGCCGCGTGTATGGCGCTGACCGCCTTTATCCCGATGCTGATGGGTACGGGCGGTAACTCGGGTAGCCAAGCATCCGCGACCATCATTCGCGGTCTTTCTCTTGGCGAGATCGGCTTCCGCGACACCCTGCGCGTGCTTTTCAAGGAGCTACGCGTGTCCGTGCTTTGCGGCGTGTGTCTTGCGGTGGCGACCTTCCTCAAAGTCATCCTTGTGGACCGTATGCTGATGGGCAATCCCGAGGTGACCGTTACCGTGGCACTCGTGGTGGCGCTGACGCTCCTCGTGACCGTCATTTGCGCGAAGCTCATCGGCGCCGCGCTTCCCATTCTTGCCGACCGCATCGGACTTGACCCTGCGGTGATGGCGAGCCCCTTTATCACGACCATCGTGGACGTCGTTTCGCTGCTCGTTTACTTTGGCGTGGCAAGCGCTTTTCTCGGCATATAACCAGATCATTATTCCGAAAGGACAACACATATTATGAAAAAAGAACTCGCAAAGACCTATGCGCCTGCGGAGTTTGAGGACAGACTCTACGAGCATTGGCTTTCCTCGGGCTACTTCAAGCCCGACACCGACCCGAAGAAGCCCGCCTTTTCGGTGGTCATCCCGCCCCCGAACGTTACGGGTCAGCTTCATATGGGACACGCCCTTGACGAAACCCTTCAGGATATTCTCGTGCGCGCAAAGCGTATGCAGGGATACAGCACCCTTTGGGTCCCCGGAACCGACCACGCGGGCATTGCCACGCAGATCAAGGTGGAAGAGAGCCTTCGCGTCAACGAGGGTCTGACCCGTTACGATCTGGGCAGAGAGAAGTTCCTTGAGCGCGTTTGGGATTGGAAGAACAAGTTTGGCTCCCGCATCATCAACCAGCTCAAAAAGCTAGGCTCCTCTTGCGATTTCAGCCGTGAGCGCTTTACGATGGACGAGGGCTGCTCCCGCGCCGTGCGCGAGGTGTTCGTGAACCTGTACGAGAAGGGGCTCATTTATCGCGGCTTCCGCATCATCAACTGGTGCCCGAACTGCCAGACCGCCCTCTCGGACGCTGAGGTCGAATACAACGAGCAGGCGGGTCATTTCTGGCACATCCGCTACCCCATCAAGGGTACGGACGAGTATCTGACCATCGCGACCACCCGTCCCGAAACGCTGCTCGGCGATACCGCCGTTGCAGTCAACCCCGAGTACGAGCGCTATACGCATCTCGTAGGCAAGATGCTCATTCTTCCTCTTGTGAACAGAGAAATCCCCATCGTTGCAGACGAGCACGTCGAAAAGGACTTCGGTACGGGCTGCGTAAAGATCACCCCCGCACACGACCCCAACGACTTTGAGGTAGGTAAGCGTCACGACCTTCCCGTCATCCGCGTGATGAACGACGACGCGACCATCAACGCCGAGGGCGGCAAATATGCGGGTCTTGACCGCTACGCCGCACGCGAGGCGATCGTCCGTGATCTCGAAGAGGGCGGCTTCCTCGTGAAGGTGGAGGACTACTCGCACAACGTGGGCAGCTGCTACCGTTGCTCGACGACGGTGGAGCCCCTGACCTCCGACCAGTGGTTCGTCAAGATGGAGCCCCTTGCTAAACCCGCGCTCGACGTGGTGCTTCGTGGCGACGTGAGGTTCGAGCCCGAGCGCTTTACCAAGACCTACGTCAACTGGATGGAGAACGTACACGACTGGTGTATCTCCCGTCAGCTTTGGTGGGGTCACCGTATCCCCGCGTTCTATTGCGATGGGTGCGGCGAGATGACGGTTTCCAAGACGGATATCACCGTCTGCCCCAAGTGCGGTGCGCCCGTGCGTCAGGAGGAGGACGTGCTTGACACGTGGTTCTCCTCGGCACTCTGGCCCTTCTCCACGATGGGCTGGCCCGACAAGACCGCAGACCTTGCGCGCTACTACCCCACGAGCGTTCTCGTGACGGGCTACGATATCATCTTCTTCTGGGTTGCCCGTATGATCTTCTCGGGTATGGAGCATATGGGTGAGAAGCCCTTTGACACCGTCTTCATTCACGGTCTTGTGCGCGACGCCAAGGGACGCAAGATGTCCAAATCCCTCGGCAACGGCATTGACCCGCTGGAGATCATCGAAAAGTACGGCGCCGACGCGCTCCGCTTCGCACTTGCCAGCAGCAACGCGCCCGGTAACGATATGCGCTTCTCGGATGAGAAGATCGAGTCGGCAAGAAACTTTGCCAACAAGCTGTGGAACGCGTCCCGCTTCGTTCTGATGAATATGGACGACGAGAGCACCTGCACGCTTCCCGATGCCTCGCTCCTTGCGACCGAGGACAAGTGGATCCTCTCACGCTTCAACCGTCTTGCCAAGGAAGTGCGCGAGAACCTTGACCGTTACGAGCTTGGCGTTGCGCTTGCGCTCATTTACGACTTTGCTTGGGACGTCTTCTGCGACTGGTATATCGAGCTTACCAAGAGCCGTCTGTATGAAAAGGATTCCGAGGGCGCGAAGGTCGCCATCTCGGTGCTCGGCTACGTGCTGACGGGCATCTTGAAGCTTTTGCATCCTTATATGCCCTTTATCACGGAGGAGATCTATCAGGCACTTCCCCACGAGTGTGAGAGCATTATGATCAGCGATTATCCCGCCTTTGACGAGGCGCTTTGCTTCCCCTCCGAGGAAGCGGCGATGGAAAAGGTCATCGACGCCATCCGCGCCATCCGTGCGCGCCGTGCGGAGATGAACGTGCTTCCCTCCCGCAAGACCAAGCTCTTCCTCGTTGCGAAGGACAAGGAGATCTTCCTTGCCGCCGAGAGCTTCTTCCGTAAGCTCGCGGGCGCGTCCGAGGTGGTGCTTTGCGAGAGCTACGAGGACGAGGGTGCCGTTTCCATCGTTACGGATGCGGTGACCATCTATATCCCGCTTGCGGATATGATCGACTTTGAGAAGGAAAAGGCACGCCTTTCGAAGGAGCTTGAAAAGGTAGAAGGCGAGATCCGCCGCCTTGCGGGCAAGCTCTCGAACGAGGGCTTCCTTGCGAAGGCTCCCGAGGCAGTCGTTGCCGCCGAAAAGGAAAAGCTTGCGAAGTACGAGGCGACGCGTGAGTCGCTTCTTGCCGAGCTTGCGAAACTGAAATAACCCCAAAGCGGGAGAGCCACGGCTCTCCCGCTTTTTTAAAAAAACTCTTGACGAGCGTTCTTTTTTTCGCTACAATAGAAATAGAACGGCGCGCCCGTGCGCGCCATATACTAAAAAAAGAAACTGTTTGGAGTTTAGCTATGACCGTCGTTCTTTTGACCGCGCTCGGCGTTGGCGGTGCCACGCTCGTGGGTGCGATCCTTGGTTTTTTATTTAAGAAGATTTCACACAAGTTCAGCGATATCGTGCTTTCGTTTGCGGCAGGCATCATGCTTGCGGCGGCAATGATCGGACTCATTTTGCCCGCGCTGGATTACGGTGGAAAATACGGCATTATTACCGTTTCGGCGGGCGTGATCGTGGGCGCCGTCGTGCTGGATCTGATCGATAAGCTCGTGCCGCATTTGCACAAGCTGATGGGATCCGAGCCCGATCTGCACAACGACGGCGACGCCGCCGCGCGTGCCAAGGCAAACAAGGTGCTCCTGTTCGTGCTTGCCATCGCCATTCACAACCTGCCCGAGGGCATTGCGGCGGGCGTGGGCTTCGGTACGGGCAATAACGCCGAGGCATTTTTGATCGCAGGCGGTATCGCACTGCAAAACATCCCCGAGGGTATGGTGATCATCGCGCCGATGCTTGCGTCGGGCATCCCGCCCCGCCGCACCTTCCTTTACGCGGCGCTCACGGGTGTCGTCGAGGTGGTGGGAACCTTCATCGGCTACTTTGCCGTGCAGTTTTCCTCCGCTATCCTTCCTTTCGCACTCGCCTTTGCGGGCGGTACGATGCTGTACGTCATTTCGGACGAGATGATCCCCGAGACCCACGCCCACGGCGCGGAGCGGGGTGCGACGTATTCGCTGCTTCTTGGATTCCTCTTTATGCTGGTATTTGATTTTCTTCTTGCATAAAATTTTCGGACACGGCTTTCGCCGTGTCCGTTTTCGTTTTTTATTTTTGCTTTTTGACTGCGCGGCGCAGAAGAGGGATAAAGGCGAAGAGAAGAAGCGCGGTGAGCGCCGCCGCGAGGAAGATCTCGGGGGCGGGAATGTAGGCGGTGGTCATCGCGTCGGGCGAGTCGGGGTTGGGGAGCGGAATATTGCGCGCGCGGTTGATGGCGTTGCCGACGGCGGGACCCGCGAGCATCGGAATGAGGACGCTGAACACCATACGCACGCCCTGGAGCTTCCCGACAGCCCCCTCGGGGGTGTAGTCGCGCACGAGCGCGCCCGTGAGGGCGAGCACGAAGATGTAGCCCGTGATCATCACGAAGCCCGCGATGCCGAAGAGGACGAGCGTCGCGCCGTGCGAGAGCCCCTTGGCAAGATACATCGCGAAGAGCCCCAGCGCAAAGACGCCTGCCCCGAAATAAAGAAGGGTGCTTTTGTCCTTTTTGTCGGAAAGGCGGGTAAGATAGAGGTTAACACCCGCGCCCGCGAGGATAGCGATGGCAAAGACGGCGCTGTATTCCAGCACGGAAAAGCCGAGATAGGTGCTCATATAAATAATAAGGTACGGCATAAAGATCTGGCAAGCGATGCCGTAGATGAGCACGAGGATGAGCGACAGATATAGCGGCGCGTTCCCCTTGACGACCGAGGGACGGAAGCCGTAGAGGATGTCGCGCATACTGCCCTGCTTTTTTAAGTCGGGGGCGTCCTTGACGAAGAAGGCGCCAAGAATGCCGCAAAGGGAGATAAGGATACCGAGCAAAAGGAAGATGGTGGAATAACCGAGCGCTTCCACGAGGATGCCGAAGCCGCCGGCGACGACGAGCATCGCGATGAGCGGCAAAATGGAGAGCACGCCCTCGACGGTACCGCGGAAGGCGGGGCGGGTGTTATCCGTCACCCACGCGTTGAAGCCCGCGTCGTTGGCGGAGGAGCCGAAAAAGGTCATCACGCAGTCCCCGACGATGACCGCCACAAGGGTGATGCGCACCGCGCTTTGAGCGTCAACACCGAGAAGACTTGCCGTCAGCTCGGGCGACAGAAAGCCGAAGAGTGCCACCGTTACGCCCCAGACGAGGTAGCCGACCGCAAGAAAGGTGCGGCGGTTGCCGAGCTTATCCGAGAGCGTGCCCGCTAAAAGCGTCGTCACGGTCGCGGTGATGCCCGAGAGCTGTACCATCAAGGTGATGGCGTGCAGATCGGGGGCAACGGTGTCAAAGACGAAAAGATTAAAGTACATATTTTCGACCGACCAGGCGATCTGCCCGATAAGACCGAACAAAAGAAGAATGAGCCAATTGCGTTTGCTGAAGGTTTGCGTTTCCATAATAGCAAGTCCTTTCCTAGGATGCTTTTATTGTATCACAAAACGTGTCGTTTGTATAGGTTTTTTGCGAAAAAGTTTCAAAAAAGGGTTGACAAAGCACGCGGGCGGTGCTATACTTATGGCAGAAATAAACCGTTGATGCGGAGATAACGTCGAAAAAGGACACCACAGAGAGCCCGTGATGCTGGGATGCGGGCGTGACACCCTTCGGCAAATGGACCGCGGAGGGCGCAGTCAAAGGCAAGACTCTTGCCGAGTATTCTGCGACGCAGGGACAGGCGTGAGCTGTTCGGGATATATGGGTATCCTAAAGGGCGTACTTCAAAGGTACGAAGCAAGGTGGCACCGCGGATAAGTGATTATTCGTCCTTGGCAGATTTTTCTGTCGGGGGCTTTTTTGTTTCTTTTTACGAGGTGAAACGGATGCAAACGAAACGAATTCAAAAAATTATTTTTACCGCCCTGCTTGCCGCCCTTTGCTGTGTGGCGACGATGGTGATCCGCCTACCCTCACCGCTTGGCGGCTATATCAACCTCGGCGACGGCATCGTGCTGCTTTCGGGGTGGCTTCTCGGTCCCCTGTACGGCTTTATCGCGTCGGGTGTAGGATCTGCGCTGGCGGATCTGCTTTCGGGCTACGCGCTTTACGCACCCGCGACCTTTTTCATCAAGGGCGCGATGGCACTCGTTGCTTACGCAGTGTTCCGCCTTTTAAAGAGGCGATGGCGTCCCCTTCCCTCTCATCTATGCGGCGGCGTGCTTGCAGAGCTTCTTATGGTGGGCGGATATCTTGCCTTTGAGAGCGTGATATACGGCTTTATGCCCGCCCTCATCAACGTCCCCGCAAACGCGGTACAAGGCGCAGTCGGTATTCTTTTGGGCGTACTGCTCATTCGCATATTTGAAAAAAACCTTCATCAATTTATCGATAACAAAGGAGAAAACGGTTATGAAGATCGGAAACGTTGATTTTGATACTTACTTTCAAAACTACCCCTCGAAGGACGGCTTCTTCGGCAAATACGGCGGTGCGTTCGTATCGGATGAGTTAAAGCGCGCGATGCGCGAGATCACCGAGGCGTACTACTCCATCTGCCAGTCGAGAAAGTTTATCGCAGAGCATCGCCGCATCCGCAAGGAATTCCAAGGCAGACCCACGCCCGTGACGCATTTAGAGCGTCTTTCGGACGCGCTGGGCGGACGCGTTCAGCTGTACGCAAAGCGCGAGGACCTCAACCACTCGGGCGCGCACAAGCTCAACCACTGTATGGGCGAGGCGCTTCTCGCAAAATATATGGGCAAGAAGAAGGTGATTGCCGAGACGGGTGCAGGTCAGCACGGCGTAGCACTCGCGACGGCGGCGGCGTATTTTGGCTTAAAGTGCGATATTTACATGGGCAGCGTAGATATTAAGAAGCAGGCGCCCAACGTGGCAAGAATGAAGATCCTCGGCGCCAACGTCATCGAGGTCACGCACGGCTTGCAGACCTTGAAGGAGGCGGTCGACGCGGCGTTTGAGGCATATACCAAGGAGTATGACGACGCGATCTACTGCATTGGCTCGGTGCTTGGTCCTCATCCCTTCCCGAGGATGGTGCGCGACTTCCAAAGCGTCGTGGGCGAAGAGGCAAGAGAGCAGTTTATCGAGATGACGGGGCATCTGCCCTCTGCGATCGTGGCTTGCGTGGGCGGCGGCTCTAACGCGGCGGGTCTGTTTGCGGGCTTCCTTAACGACCCCGTTGATATTTACGGCATTGAGCCGCTCGGCAGAGGCGAGAAGCTCGGCGATCACGCGGCAAGTCTGAAATACGGCTCCGAGGGCATTATGCACGGCTTCAACAGCATTATGCTCAAGGACGAAAACGGCGAGCCTGCTCCCGTTTACTCGGTGGCAAGCGGTCTTGACTACCCCTCTTCGGGTCCCGAGCACGCCTTTTTGCAGGAGATCGGACGCGTCAAGTACGACGTGATCGACGACGAGGAGACCATCGACGCCTTCTTCAAGCTCTCGCGCCTTGAGGGCATCATCCCCGCGATCGAGAGCTCGCACGCGGTGGCTTACGGTATGAAGCTTGCCCAGCGTATGGACCACGGAAGCGTGCTGATCAACCTCTCGGGCAGAGGTGACAAGGATATGGACTTCGTCATCGAGAAGTACGGTATTCGTTAATTTTTCATCCCTCGCGAGCATTCGCGAGGGATTTTTTTGCTTGAACCTCGGCAGAACTCTTGATTTGCTTTTTTCTTTGTGCTATAATTTAAGATGTAAATTTATTTTTTAAAAGGAGACGGCAGTATGAAGCTTTCCGAACTTCTTGCCCGTGACGGTCTTTCCCTGTCCTTTGAGGTGTTTCCCCCAAAAACCGACTCTGCGTTTGAGAGCGTGGAAAGAGCGACGGAGGAGATCGCCGCGCTTTGCCCCGCCTTTATGAGCGTAACCTACGGTGCAGGCGGCGGCACGAGTGAATACACCCTCGCGATCGCGAAGCGCATCAAGGAGCGCTACGGGGTTCCCTCGCTTGCGCACTTGACCTGCGTATCCTCGACGAAGGAAACGGTGCGCGCACGGATCGCGGCACTGCGCGAGGCGGGGATCGAGAACGTGATGGCGCTTCGCGGCGACCTAACACCCGAGCTTGAAAAAAGCGACCGCACGGGATGGGCGTACCGCCACGCGATCGACCTCGTGCGAGAGCTGCGCGAGGAGGGATTTTGCATCGGCGGCGCTTGCTATCCCGAGGTGCATCCCGAGAGCGAGAACCAGAAGGAGGACATCCGTTACTTAAAGGAAAAGGTGGATGCGGGATGCTCCTTCCTGACCACGCAGATGTTTTTCGACAACAATCTTCTTTATAATTTTCTTTATAAGATCCGTGAGGCGGGTATCACCGTTCCCGTCATTCCGGGCATTATGCCTATTACGGTGGCGGGGCAGGTAGAGCGCGCGATCAAGCTCTCGGGCTCGTTTATGCCCCAGCGCTTCAAGGCGCTCGTGGATAAGTTCGGCGCGTGTCCCGCGGCGATGAAGCAAGCGGGCATCGCGTATGCCACGGATCAGATCATCGACCTGTTCGCCAACGGCATTAAGAACGTACACGTGTATTCGATGAACAAGCCCGAGGTTGCCGCCGCGATCATGCACAATCTCTCGGACGTGCTGACGGAACGATGACGGCGCTTACCGTGAGGCGGTATCTCGCCCCGCCGATTGACCGACGCGAGGTCTTGCGCTATGCGGGAATGCGGGTGCCGAGCGCCGAGATCGACGCGCTGCTTGACGAGGTGCTTAGAGAAACCGAAGAACTCTTTTCCTTCCGTGTGGCACACCGCGCTTTCCCCATCTCGGTGTGCGGGGACACCCTCTCGCTCGGCTTTGCCGAGGTCACCTCGTGCGACCTCTCGCGTGCGCTTGCGGGATGCGACGGCGTTTTGGTCTTTGCCGCGACGGTGGGGGGCGAGGTGGATCGCGCCATTAAAAAATACGCGCTCCTTTCCCCTGCCAAGGCACTTCTTTTAGAGGCGCTCGGCTCCGAGCGCGTGGAAGCGCTTTGCGACGCGTTTTGTGCGGACGTCAAGGCGGACTATGCGGAGCACGGCGCCGCCGTGCGTCCCCGCTTCAGCCCCGGGTACGGGGATCTGCCGCTTGCCCTGCAAAAGGATATTTTCCGCGTGCTCGACTGTGAGCGACGGCTGGGGATCTCGCTTGGGGAGAGCCTTTTGATGACCCCTAAAAAATCCGTGACCGCCCTCGTGGGCGTCAAAGGAGAGCTTTTATGAACATTCTCGAATATATCAAGGACCATACCCTCTTTCTTGACGGCGGTATGGGAACACTTTTGCAGGCGAAGGGACTCTTGCCCGGGGAGCTTCCCGAAGCGTGGAACCTCTCCCATCCCGACGTTGTGACGGACGTCCATCGGGCGTACTTTCTCGCGGGTGCCAACGTGGTAAACACCAACACCTTCGGGGCAAACGTCTTGCATTTTGACGAAGAGGAGCTGGACGCCGTCGTGTGCGCCGCCATCGAAAACGCGCGCCGCGCCGCAGAGGGACTTGCGGGAGAGCGCTACGTCGCGCTTGACGTGGGGCCTTCGGGACGGATGCTCGCGCCCTACGGTGACCTTGCCTTTGAGGACGCGGTGGAGATCTTTGCCAAGACGGTGCGCCTTGGCGTCAAGTACGGCGCTGATCTTATTTTCATTGAAACGATGAACGACTCCTACGAGTGCAAGGCGGCGCTTCTCGCGGCGAAGGAAAACAGCACGCTTCCCGTGTTCGTGTCCTGCGCCTTTGGGGAGGACGGCAAGCTGCTTACGGGCGCCTCGCCCGCCGCGATGGTGGCGATGCTTGAAGGACTTGGTGCGGACGCCATCGGCGTCAACTGCTCGCAGGGTCCCCGCGCTCTTCGTCCCGTGGTCGAGGAATATTTGCGCTATGCGTCGGTGCCCGTGCTCTTCAAGCCCAACGCGGGGCTTCCGCGCGTAGAGGGGGACAAGACGGTTTTTGACGTGACGCCCGACGATTTTGCAAACGAGATCGCGCCCTTCGTCAAGGCAGGCGTGCGTGCGGTGGGCGGCTGCTGCGGCACGACGCCCGCTCATATTGCGGCGCTTTTTGACGCTTGCCATGAGATCCCCCCCGCTCCCCTGACGAAAAAGACGGACACCGTGATCTCATCCTATACGCACGCCGTATTTTTCGGAGAGTCCCCCGTCCTCATCGGTGAGCGCATCAACCCGACGGGCAAGCCGCGCTTCAAGGAGGCGCTCCGTGCGGGAGATATCGACTATATTTTACGCGAGGGGCTATCCGAGGAGGAGGCGGGCGCCCAGGTGCTTGACGTGAACGTGGGGCTTCCCGAGATCGACGAGGGGGGCGTTTTGTGCGAGCTCACCGCGGCGTTGCAGGCGGTTTGCGCACTTCCCCTTCAAATTGATACCGCAAGCCCTGAGGCGATGGCGCGTGCGCTTCGCATCTACAACGGTAAGCCGATGATCAACTCGGTAAACGGCAAGCGCGAGAGCCTTGACGCCATCCTGCCTCTTGCCAAAAAATACGGCGGTCTTGTGGTCGCCCTAACGCTAGACGAGGACGGCATTCCCGAGAAGGCGGAGGGACGCCTTTTGATCGCACGACGCATCTTAGACGCGGCGGAAAAGTACGGGATCGAGAAGAAAAACATCATTTTCGACCCCTTAACGATGGCTGTCAGCGCGGATAAGCGCGCGGCGCTTGAAACGCTTCGCGCGGTGAAAATGATCCGCGAGGAGCTGGGAGTGCATACCTCACTCGGCGTTTCTAACGTGTCCTTCGGGCTTCCCGCAAGAGAGCATATCGGCGCCGCCTTCTTTACGATGGCAATGCAAAGCGGGCTCTCTGCGGCAATTATGAATCCCCACGCCGCCGAGATGATGAAGGCGTATTACACCTTCCGCGCCCTCTCGGGACAGGACGAAAACTTTTTGGATTATATTGCCTTTGCAAGCACGCTCGGCAAGGCGGCAAGCGTCCCCGCCGCCGCTCCTGCGAAAAAGGAAGAGAGCGCCGCATCGTTGCGCGAGGCGATCGCAAAGGGTCTTGGCGCCCGCGCCGCCGCACTGACGGCGGATCTCTTAAAGGAGCGCGAGGGACTCGCCATCGTGCAAGAGGAGATCATCCCCGCGCTCAACGAGGTGGGCGAGGGCTTTGAAAAGAAGACGGTCTTTCTTCCCCAGCTGCTCATCTGCGCCGAGGCGGCGAAGTCCGCCTTTGAGGTCATTAAGGCGCGCGCGGTGAACAAGAGCGAGGGTGGGGGCTTGACCGTCGTGCTTGCCACCGTCAAGGGTGACATTCACGACATCGGAAAAAACATCGTCAAGCTCTTGCTTGAAAACTATGGCTTCACCGTTGCGGATCTCGGCAAGGACGTTGCGCCCGAGCGGGTCGTCGAAGAGGTGCTTCGTCTTGGGGCGCCCCTCGTCGGGTTAAGCGCCTTGATGACGACGACGGTGGGAGCGATGGAGAAGACCATTTGCCTTTTGCGAGAGCGCGCCCCCTTCTGCCGCGTGATGGTGGGCGGTGCGGTGCTCACCCCCGAATATGCGGACGCGATCGGTGCCGACGCCTACGCGCGCGACGCGATGGGCGCGGTGCGCTATGCGCAAGAGGTCAGCGAATCCTTATAAAACGGAGAACCCGAGCCTGTTACGACTCGGGTTCTTTTTATTTTTGGCGATAGGTTTTGGGATAGTCATCGCGCGAAACGTCGCGTTTGGGCAGGCGCAGAAAGAGGCGCACGAGGGCTTTGCCGTTGAAGGGGATGAGGGGGTACAGGTAGCTCTGTCCGCCGTTGATGGTGCGATTGGTGAGAAGGAGAATGGGCAAGACGGGGAGAAAGGCGAAATATCCCCACACACCGAAGAGGGCGGCGAGGGCCAGCCAGATCATCCGCATAAATTTGAAGGCGTAGCCGAGCTCGTGGTTTTGCTGAGAGAAGCCCGCGATCGCGACGAGCGCGATATAAAAGATGACGTCCGAGGACAGCCATCCGATGCTCACGGCAAACTCACCGAGGATAAGTCCCCCGATCACACTTAAAGAATTCGTGAGGATATTCGGGGTATTCATCGAGGCGAGCTTTAACCCATCTACCGCAAGCTCGGCAAGGTAGATTTGAAGGAGCAGGGGGAGCGCACCCGCATTCTTGGGGACGAGCACCTGCGCCCACGCGGGGAGATAGGCTGCGTAGTCGAGGAGCAAATACCACGTGGGGATAAAAAAGAGGGCAAGCAGCATAATGCCGTGCCGCAAAAGGCGCATATAGCAGCCCGTGACGGGGGGCAGATAAAAATCGTCCGTTTCCTGCATAAAGTCGAAAATGGAAACGGGGAGCACCATCACCTGCGGCGAGGTATCGCACAAAAGAAGCACGCGCCCCTCGCAGAGCTCCGCGGCGGCGGCATCGGGTCTGCCGAGGTAGCGTGCCTTGGGAAAGGGATTGAACCAGCGGCGCGGGATCAGGCATTCGGCAAGACTTTGCATCCCGAGCGTCAGAGAATCGGGATGCACCGAGCGGAGCTTTCCCTCAAGCCACGCGACGTATTTGGGATCGGCGCGCCCATCCAGATAGCAAAGCACCACGTCGGTGCGCGAGGAGCCGCCGAGGTTGACGTAGTGCATCGAAAGGCGAGGGTCACGGATGCGGCGGCGGATGAGCGCGGTATTGAAGATCAGCGTTTCGACGAAGCCGTCGTGCGCGCCCTGCATCACGCGGTCGTCGTCGGGCTCCTCGGTCTGTCTTGCGGGGTAGGTACGGCTGTCGATGACCACCGCTTCGCTACCGAAGGAGCGCGCGAGCATCACCGAAGCGCCCGAAAGAATGAGGGTGATCATCTGCTCGACGTCCGTTACGACGTCCACCTCAACGTAAGGGAGCACGGCGGCAAAGGCAGCGGCGGGGGTGGGATCCTTACCGATGCTCTTCATTCCAATAAAATACTGTAAGAGCTTTTGCATCGTGTCGTCCTTGGTGAAGCCGTCGATATAGAAAAAGGCGGCGTCCTCCCCCGCGACCTTGATCTCACGGCAGATGACGTCAAAGTTCTCACCCGGGCGCAAGCGGGTCTTAAAATAGGATAAGTTTTCTTCGTAAACGGTGGAAAGGTGTTTCATTCGTCCTCCCTCGGCGGCAAAAAAGCCGCATACTTTTCAAAGGAAAGTATGCGGCGAAAGGGAGAAAACTATGCTCTTATTTAAAAAACTGGTAGAGGAAGCAGGGGATCATACCGTTATAGAGCTTGCGCACCTTGTTGGCACGCTTGCCGTAGAAGCGCTCGAAGGCGGGGTGCGAGGTGATCACGTAGACCTGCCACGGAGAGAGCGAGCGGAAATGCACGCCCATCTCGCGATAGAGGGCTTCCGCCTCCTCGCGCGTGCCAAGGCGCTCCCCGTAGGGGGGATTGGTGACGATGGTGCCGCGCCGCCCCTCGGCAGAAATGGTGCGGGCATCCGCCGAAAAGACGCGCACGGTGTCCGTAAGTCCCGCACGGCGGACGTTCTCACGCGCGATCTCGACGGTCGCCTCGTCAATATCGCTGGCGTAGGCTTCAAATTCCGAGATACGCTCGGCGGCGACTGCCTGCTCGCGCTCGTTTTGCCACACGCCCTTCGGGATAGCGGGATACGCCTCGGCGGCAAAGCTGCGGTTTTTGCCCGGGGCGATATTCTTGGCAAGCAAGGCGCCCTCGATGGCGATGGTTCCCGAGCCGCACATCGGGTCCCAAAGAAGCACGTTATCGCGCGGGCGGGAGATGGCGGCACAAGCGGCGGCAAGCGTTTCACGGATAGGCGCCTCGTTGGCGACGGGGCGATAACCGCGCTTGTGGAGCGGGGTACCGCTCGTGTCGATCATCAGCGCCGCCTCGTCCTTAAGAATGAAGAATTCCACCTGATATTTGACCCCGTCCTCGGGAAACCAGGAAATGCCGTACGCGCCCTCAAGACGGCGCGCGATGGCTTTTTTGACGATCTTCTGACAGTCGGGCACGGAAAAGAGGGTGGAGCGCACGGCGTGTCCCTTGACGGGAAAGGCGTCGCGCTTGCCAACCCACGCCTCCCACGGAAGGGCGCGACAACCCTCAAAGAGCATATCGAAGCTTTCTGCACGAAAGCGCCCCAGCACGATATAGACCCGCTCAGCAAAGCGAAGCGCGATATTGGCGCGGGCGATCCCGCTCTCGTCGGTGCGGAAATAGACTCTGCCGTCGATCGTTTCGATGCGGTCGAAGCCGAGCGCGTCGATCTCCTCGCCAAGCAGATGCTCAAGTCCAAAAAGACAGGTAGCGGCAAGCGTCAGGGTCATTGCTTTTCTTCCTTTTCGTCAGTTTTGAAGCGCCCAGTCTTGCAAAGCGCCTCCTTGTCGATATTCTCAAAGATGACCGCATCGAACTCCTTGGATGCGGCAAGGGCTTCTTCCTCGCGCAGCGTCCACGCGACCGTATAGGGATGGTACAGCGCGCGGCAAAGCGAGAAGGAAAGCAGCTTTTTATCCTTGTAGCAAAAGGCGATAAAATCGGGGCGGGCAAGGATATTAAGAAGCAGGTTTTGCGCGACAAAGCGGGCGGGGGTACGGTGCCCCTTTGCAAACAGGTGAGAGGAGAGCTGTCCGCGCACGACGCCCTCGCGGTTTTTACGGAACCAGTTGACGCAAAGCGGATGGAAGGACTCCATCATATAGGGACCCGCGTACGCGTCAAGAAGCGCCGCCGTTTTCTCACACACGGCGATGGGGGTGTGATCGGATTTGATCTCCACGAGAAGCGGCACCCTGCCATCCACCAAAGCAAGCACCTCGGTAAGGGTGGGGATATGCGCATCGCTCCCGGCAAGGCGAAGAGCGGCAAGCTCTGCCGCACTTTTCGACCAGAGCGGCGCGTCGACGCCCGTCATACGGAGAAGGCTTTCGTCGTGAAAGACCATCACGACGCCGTCGGCGGAGAGCTGCACGTCAAGCTCGATGCCGTAGCCGTTTTCGACAGCAAGACGAAAGGCTTCCAGCGAGTTTTCGGGAACGCCCCCGCCGTGCAAGCCGCGATGGGCGTAGGGGACGCGGAGAAAGGGCTCCACCGCCCGTCGGCGCGTACGCGGAGCCAAAAGAATGAGATAAAGCAAAAGCAAGGCGGCAAGCGTGCCGAGCGCGATCCATAAAAATAGCATAAGAATTTTCCTTTTCATTTCGTTCTTCTCTTTTATTATACATTTTTTTTAAAAAAAAGAAAGACCTTTTTTATTTTTTCTTCCCTTTTCTCATTTATCCCGTCAAAGCTCCCCCTTTTTCTCTTGACTTTTGCTCCTTTTTTCGGTATAATGAAACAAAACGGCAAGGAGGGCTTATGGAGATCTTAGGGCTTCCGAGCGCAAGGCAGGATGCAAAATGCGTCACGGCGCTCGGCTATTTTGACGGCGGACACCTCGGTCACCTTGCACTGTTAAAGGAAACGGTGGCAAAGGCGAAGGCACTCGGCTGTAAAAGCACCGTTTTTTCTTTTGAGGAGCTTCCCACCAAGCGCGGAGCACCGCTCTCCCGCACCGCCGACCGTCTTGCCTTTTTTGCGGCGGCGGGGATCGAGCGCGCCGTGCTCGTTCCTTTTTCGTCCGTACAACGGCTGGGGGCGGAGGAATTCGTCGCCACGGTGTTAAAAGAGCGCCTTGGCACGCTCTTTGCGGTGTGCGGCTTTAATTACCGCTTCGGCTTTGGTGCCGCGGGCGACGCGTCGCTCCTTGGTGCGCTTTTGCCGGGAAGCGTCATCTTGCCCCCGCTACTTTACGCAGACGCACCCGTCTCCACCACGCGCATTCGCGAGGCGCTGGGCGCGGGGGATCTACGCTCGGCAACCGCAATGCTCGGTCGTCCTTATACGGTAAAAGGCGCCGTCGTGCGCGGCAAGGCGCTTGGGCGCTCGCTCGGCTTCCCGACTGCGAATATCAAGCCCGAAACCGCCCTTCCCCGCTTCGGGGTCTACAAAACGGACGTGCTGATTGACGGCACCCACTATACGGGACTTTCCGACGTCGGCGTGCGCCCCACCGTAGAGGGTAAGGGAGAAGCGCGCATCGAAACCTTTTTGCCCCACTTTTCGGGCGACCTATACGGCAAGGAGATTGCCGTATCCTTCCTTTCGTTTTTAAGAGAGGAAAAGCAATTTGAAAACGCCGAGGCACTCGCCGCGCAGATCGCGCGCGATCTTGCCGCAATCGAAAAATAATCAGGAGAGGCTTATGGAAAACGAATGGATCAAGCTGTCCCTTTACGGACGGCGTGAGGACCTTGAGGTGCTTTGTGCCATCATCAGTATGATCGACTCGGGCATTATGATCGAGGATTACAGCGATATTACGACGGACGGGCTTTACGGTGCGCTCATCGACGAGAGCATTTTAAACGCCGACCGCGAGCACGTGACCGTTTCTGTCTTTCTTTCCGCTGACCGCTCGCTTGCCGAGGCAAAGGCGTTTCTTGCGGAGCGCATCGGGGCGCTCGCCCTTGACGCCGAGGTGAAGACCGAGGGGATGAAGGAGGAGGACTGGGCAGAAACCTGGAAAAAGTATTACCACCCCGTCACGGTGGGTCGCATCACCGTCGTTCCCGCTTGGGAGGAATATACCCCGAAGGAGGGCGAGCGCATTCTCCGTATGGACCCCGGGATGGCGTTTGGCACGGGCACGCACGAAACGACGCGCCTCGTGATGCAGATGCTCTCGGACGAGATGCAGGGCGGCGAGCGCGTGCTTGACGTGGGTACGGGAAGCGGCATTCTGGCGCTTTGTGCCTCGAAGCTCGGCGCGAAAGCGTGCTACGCCTACGATATTGACCCCGTAGCCGTGCGCGTGGCAGAGGAGAACGTGGCAAAGGACGGCGCGACCAACGTGACGTGCGGCGTTGCGGACCTGCTTGCGGGCATCGACCGCAGCGAGCCCTACGATCTTATCGTGGCGAACATCGTTTCCGACATCATTTTGCGTCTGCTCCCCGACCTTGGCGCGGTGATGAAGACGGGGGCGCACGCCATTCTTTCGGGCATCATCGGCGAGCGCGTGGAGGAGATCCGCGCGGCAGTCGCGTCCTACGGCTTCACCCTCGTGCGCGAGGCGTCGGAGCGGGACTGGTACGCACTTTTCATCAAAAAGGAGAATTAAGATGCCGCGTTTTTTCGTGAGCAAGAGCGATATTTCGGACGGCACCGTCGCCATCACGGGGGCGGATGCGCATCACTTATCCTATTCGTTACGGATGGCGGTGGGTGACGAGCTTTCCGTCCTTGACGGCGAGGGATGGGAATATCTTTGCCGTCTTTCCTTCACCGACGGCAAGCGCGCCGAGGCAGAGATCCTCGAAAAGCGCCCCGCTCTTGGTGAGAGCCCCGTTTTTATTCATTTGTTTCAGGGGTATCCCAAGTCGGATAAATTGGAATTCATCATACAAAAGGCGGTGGAGCTGGGCGCCTCTGCCATCACCCCCTTTGAAAGCGCCTTTTGCGTCAAACGCCCCAAGAGCGACAAGATCGACGCGAAGCGCGAGCGCCACGAGCGCATCGCGACGGAGGCGGCAAAGCAGTGCGGCAGGGGCATCCTGCCCGCCGTGGGGGCGCCCCTTTCCTTTGACGCGATGGTGAAGGCTGCCGCGCGCTATCCGCTCGCGCTCTTTTGCTACGAGGGCGAGGGAACGGTGAGCTTAAAGGACGTGCTCTCGGCGCATCCCGATGCAAAGGAGATCGCCGTGGTCGTGGGAAGCGAGGGCGGCTTCTCCGAAAAGGAAGCAGAGGCTGCACGCACGGCGGGGCTCGTTTTGACGGGTCTTGGCAAGCGCATTTTGCGTTGCGAGACGGCGCCGCTTTGCGCGCTTTCCGCCATCAGCTACGCCTACGAGCTGTAAAAAAATCTGCCGATTTTTCCCAAAATCGGCATTTTTTAGGTTTTCTACAAAAAAAAATAAGAAAATTAGTCAATTTTTACAATTAATTTTCGATTTCCTATTGAAAAATCACAAAGAATAAGGTACAATATAGTGCAGGTTAGACAAATATTATTAAGCTAAAGGAGTATCCCTATGCCAAACCGTTTGTTTCAGAGTGTGATCCACCAGATGAAGGATGCTGTCAGCCGCGTGATCGGTGTCGTCGATGAAGGCGGCGTGATCGTTGCGTGCAGCGATATGAAGCGGATGGGCGAGCCGATTCCCGGACTTCGTGAGGAAATGGCTTTCTCGAACACGGTCCTTCAGCAAAACGGCTATACGTATCGTTATCTTCATTCGAGCGCAGGCAAGAGCGACTGCGCCGTATTCGTCGAGGGTGAGGACAAGAAGGCAGACGAGCTTTCCTCCGTGCTTGCCATCTCGCTGGGCAACGTCAAGAATCTGTACGACGAAAAGTACGACAAGGGCTCCTTTATCAAAAACGTAATGCTCGATAACATCCTGCAAAGCGATATTTACATCAAGAGCAAGGAGCTCCACTTCGAGGGCGAGACCAGCCGCGTGGTCTTTTTGATCAAGTTCTACAGCCACACCGATATGCTTCCCTTCGAGATCGTGCAGAATATGTTCCCCGATAAGAACGTGGATTACGTGATCAACATCGGTGAGCAGGACGTCGTTCTCGTCAAGGAGGTCGGCGGTCACGAGGAGCCCGCAGAGATCGAGGAGCTGGCACACGCCATCGCGCAGACGCTCAGCACCGATTTCTATTCCAAGGTCTCCATCGGTATTTCCTCCATCGTCGTGGGACTGCGTGACCTCGCCCGCGCTTACAAGGAAGCGCGCGTTGCCCTTGAGGTCGGCAAGGTGTTCGACACCGAGAAGAACATCATCAGCTACGACAACCTCGGCATCGGCAGACTGATCTATCAGCTTCCCACCACGCTTTGCGAGGCGTTCTTGCAGGAGGTCTTCAAGAAGGGCTCGCTCGAATCGCTCGACCGCGACACCCTTGACACCGTTCAGCGCTTCTTCGAGTACAATCTGAACGTTTCCGAGACCTCGCGCAATTTGTTCGTACACCGCAACACGCTGGTGTACCGTCTGGAAAAGATCCGCAAGATTACGGGTCTTGATTTGCGCAACTTTGACCAGGCGATCACCTTCAAGGTTGCCTTGATGGTCAAGAAGTACTTAACCAACAAGCCTACGAAGTTCTAAACCTCGTAGAAAGGTTTCTTTATGTCGAAACAACGTAATTTTTCCCGTTTTTCACTTCTCATCGTTTGCTTTTTGCTTTTCTCGGTGCTTCTTTCGAGCTGTGCCTTTGCCAGCACGGACGGCATCTTAAAGGAAAAGGCGGATGCGATCGACAGCGCGATGCGCGCGGCGCTTTCCTCTCTTGCAGACACGTTCACCCAAAGGGCGGACGCGATCGAAGCGGGGACCGAGACGCCCACCGACGAGGAGGGCAACCCCATCACGGATACGGCGGCGTACCTCACCTTCTTACGCGAGGGCGCGGCGGCACTCCGCGCGCTTCCCTACGATGCGTACAACCTCGCGATCCTTGACGACGTTTACCGCCGCAGCTACGTTGGCTCCTACGAGCCGATGACCGAGCTTTGCGCGGATATGGCTGCGCTGCTCGCTTACAACTTTAAGCTTGCCGAGATCACCGACAAGGAAACGGCGACCGAGATCCTTTACGCCTGCTATATGTTTGCGGTGGGCGACGTGTACGGCGCCTACGTCAGTGAGGAGGACGCCAAGCAGGAGCAGGCGGGCGACGACAGCTACGTCGGCATCGGCGTGACCGTCACACAGCTTGCAAACGGCTACGTTGAGGTCATCGCCGTAACGCCCGACTCCCCCGCAAAGGCGGCGGGCATCGCGGAGGGTGACGTGCTGATCGCCGTCGAGGGCGAAAGCGTGCTTTCGCTGGGCTACGACAAAACGGTGGACCGTGTGCGCGGTGTGGAGGGCACGAGCGTTTCGCTGACCTTCTTACGCGGCGACACGGAATACACCGTCAGCGTGAGCCGCAAAAAGCTCGTCAATCTGACCGTCAGCTACAAGATCCTCGCAAACTCGGGCGGCACGACGGGCTATATCCGCATCAATCAGTTTGAAGCGACCACCTTTACGCAATTCGTTGCCGCGGTGGAGGCGCTGGAAGCGCAGGGCGTGACGGAGTTCGTCTTTGACGTGCGCAACAACCCCGGCGGACGGTTAGAGTCGGTGCTGGGCATTCTCGACTACATCGTTCCCGATGATAAAGATCTCCCCCTGATCCGTATGGAATACGCGGGAGAAACTGTTTCCTACGACAGTGTGGAGTCGTACCTCACCGAAAGCGGTGCGGACGAGGAACTGCTTGCGCGTTATGCAAGTGCAAAGAACCACAGTATCAGTGCACGTATGAGCGTGCTTTGCAACGCATACACCGCGTCGGCGGGCGAGCTGTTTACCTCTTGCTTGAAGGATTTCGGCGTTGCCGAGGTCTTTGGTGTGACCACCTACGGCAAGGGCGTGGGACAGAGCGGCTTTGCCGTGACGGACTTTTACGCGTATTTGGAAAGCGGTCGGTATTACTATACGGTAGATGCCCCCGGCTACTTCCGTATTTCCGCATTTTACTACTCTCCCCCCGTCTCGGACAACTACAACAGCATCGGCGTTCTTCCCCATCACGTCGTCGAGCTGACCGACGAGGCGAAGGAATACCACGTCACCAACATTCCCGAGAGTGTGGATAACCAGCTTGCCGCCGCGCTTGCGTTTGTCAAGAGCGACGCGCCGCTGTCCCCCGCGCCCTCACCGACACCGCCCGCAGAAACGCCCGACGGCGGAGAGCAGGGTACCGAGCCGCCCGCGCAAAACGGCGCGCTCCCCAATGAAAATGGGGGCGAGCAGGACGGGGGTAGCAGCGTCGTGGTGTTCTTCGTGCTTCTCGGTGTCCTCGTTGGCATCGGCGCCGCGATCTCGGCATATTTTATCTGGGAAAGCGTTCGCCGTCGCAAGGAGGATAAGGAGAAAAGCGAAAACTTTTTCCGTCAAAGCAACCCCGGCGATAACAACGATCACAATGAAAGTTAACAATAAAAAGGAGATTCGGTCATGGCAGAAGTAAAGATCTATACCCAAGCGGGTTATGACGCCCTTGTAGAGGAATTAAATTATTTAAAGAACGTGCGCCGCGTTGAGATCAAGGCAGAGGTAGCCAAGGCAAGAAGCTACGGCGACCTTTCCGAGAACAGCGAATACGACGAGGCAAAGAACGAGGAAGCAAAGATCGAGATGCGTATCCACGAGCTCGAGGAAATGCTCTCCGTTGCCCGCGTACAGGACGAGTCCGAGATCGACCACACCAAGGTTTCGGTCGGCTCCGTCGTTGAGGTCGAAAACGTAGAAACCAAGATCAAGAAGACGTATCACATCGTCGGCTCCTACGAGACCGATCCCCTTGCGGGCAAGATCTCCGATCAGTCTGCCATCGGCGGTGCGCTGATGGGCGCATCCAAGGGCGAGAAGATCGACGTTGAGCTTCCCAACGGCAAGACGGTACATCTCACCGTGCTGGACGTACGCCGCGCAGCCGTATAAAAAGAAAGGACATCCCCGACATGGCAGAAGAAATGAAGCTCAACGCGACGAGCGAGCTACAGGTCCGCAGAGACAAGCTTGCCGCTCTCGTAGAAAACGGCAAGGACCCCTTCACCGTCACCAAGTTCGACGTGACGGCATCGGCACCCGCCATCCTTGCTGACTTTGACTCTTATGAAGAAAAGACCGTCCGTCTGGCAGGCAGAATGATGAGCCGCCGCGTGATGGGTAAAGCATCCTTCGTCCATCTGTACGACGGCGAGGGACAGATCCAGCTCTACGTCCGCCGCGAGGACGTGGGCGAGGAAAATTACGCAGATTTCAAGAAGTGGGATATCGGCGACGTCATCGGCGTCGAGGGCTTTGTCTTCCGCACGCAGACGGGCGAGGTTTCCGTTCACGCGCAGAACATCACCCTGCTTGCGAAGTCCCTCCTTCCCCTCCCCGAGAAGTTCCACGGCCTCAAGGACCAGGAAACGCGCTACCGCCAGAGATACGTGGACCTCATCGTCAACCCCGAGGTCAAGGACACCTTCATCAAGCGCTCGCAGATCCTCAAGGAGCTTCGCTCGTATCTGGATTCGCGCGGCTTCCTCGAGGTGGATACCCCTATTCTCGTTCCGCTTGAGATCGGCGCCTCGGCGCGCTCCTTTGCAACGCATCACAACACGCTTGACATCGATATGTATTTGCGTATCGAGACCGAGCTGTACCTTAAGCGCCTCATCGTGGGCGGTATGAACCGCGTGTATGAGGTTGGCCGTATCTTCCGCAACGAGGGTATGGACCCCAAGCACAACCCCGAGTTCACCACCATCGAGCTGTATCAGGCATATACCGACTTCCGCGGTATGATGGATCTTGTTGAGGATATGTATATCAACCTTACCAAGAAGATCTGCGGCACCACCAAGATCACGTATCAGGGCACCGAAATCGATATGGGCAAGTGGGAGCGACTCACGATGATCGAGGCAGTCAAGAAGTATTCGGGCTGCGACTATCACGATTGGAAGACGGACGAGGACGCACGCGCTTGCGCCAAGGAAAAGGGCGTCGAGGTTCCCGAGAACGCAACCAAGGGTACCGTGCTTGCCGAGTTCTTTGACGCATTCGTCGAGGAGCACCTCATTCAGCCGACCTTTATTTACGATTACCCCGTGGAAAACAGCCCTCTCGCCAAGAGAAAGCCCGAGGATCCCGCGTTCACCGAGCGCTTTGAGTACTTCATCAACGCGACCGAGTACGGTAACGCCTTCTCGGAGCTCAACGACCCGATCGACCAGAAGGAGCGCTTTGAGCGCCAGGTCGCCGCAAAGCACGCCGAGGACCCCAGCTCCAAGAGCGAGGTGGATTACGACTTCGTGACGGCGCTTGAGTACGGTATGCCCCCCACGGGCGGTCTTGGCTTCGGTATTGACCGTCTTGTGATGCTGCTCACCGACTCGGCATCCATCCGCGACGTTCTGCTCTTCCCCACGATGAAGCCCATCGACGACGGCAAGAGCGCAAAGCCCGCTCCCAAGGCGGCAGAACTCGCTCCCGCAGCAGAAGCTGCGCCCGAGGTCATCGACTTCTCCAAGGTCGAGATCGAGCCCCTCTTTGCCGACTTCGTCGATTTCGAGACCTTCAGCAAGTCCGACTTCCGCGCTGTGAAGGTCAAGGAGTGCGTTGCCGTTCCCAAGAGCAAGAAGCTTCTTAGGTTCACGCTGGACGACGGCACGGGCACCGACCGCACCATCCTCAGCGGCATCCACGCCTTCTACGAGCCCGAAGAGCTGGTCGGCAAAACGCTCATCGCCATCACGAACCTGCCCCCCAGAGCGATGATGGGCATCGAGTCCAACGGTATGCTCCTCTCCGCCGTCCACACCGAGGAGGGCGAGGAAAAGCTCCATCTGCTGATGGTCGATCCTCACATCCCCGCCGGCGCGAAGTTGTATTGATAAAAACAACAGCCCTTGCGATTGCGAGGGCTGTTTTATCGTGGCAAACAGCAACGAAGTATGCGGCTGATCGTGCGGAGATTCGTACATATCTTCAAGCTTGAAAGAAGGTTAATGCTTGTAACATTATCAGAGCAACGTAAACGCCGGTGCGTAGCAGGCAAAAAAGTTTTTTTCGTAAAAATCTTGTACTTATGTCGAAAATATGCTAAGATATAAGATGAGATATTATAATATAATGGAAAACGACACATCACGACATTTAAGGAGGAGAAGGCTATGGAGCTAATCGACAACAAAGCCAACCTCTTGGGCGATGATTTGAAGAAGGAAATCACGAGGGGTGCAAAACTGCGTATGGTTGCATCCTATTTTTCCATCTATGCCTTCGAAGCCTTAAAAGAAAAACTCTCTGCGATTGAAAACTTGGAATTTATTAAATAGGAAAAACCACGTCTGCCATTGCTCACGAAACTCAATCTAAAAAGAGATTTGAGTATAATGCAAGGCTGAAAGAGTACAAAGAGGAAAGAGATAGACTTTTAGGAGAATAAAATGGCGAGAAAGAACATTTTTGAGATAGCATCGGACTCAATCAATATGTCCAACGAGACGACACGAATTGTTAGAATGTTTAAGGAAGATGATACTTTGTATTTATCTTCCACCAATGGATTTACCATTGCCGATTATGTCGATGGTTTTCTCTTTGATGATTGG
Source organism: Clostridia bacterium (assembly GCA_017456985.1). Lineage (GTDB taxonomy): Bacteria > Bacillota > Clostridia > Oscillospirales > CAG-272 > UBA1740. The sequence continues at coordinate 33,359 of JAFTIH010000007.1, forward strand.
AAATGGAGAGGGCATTTCTTGGATGTAGATGACTATTTAGAATCAATAGACTTTGATGACATTGTAAGATTGGCAGAGCATCATGTAACTGAAGGCTTTTTGACCCTGATAGAATTGGTGTATAATTTTTGGTCATTGGCTTATAAGGAATTGACAAGAGAAGGAACCAACCTAACGTGGGATGGACATTTTTATCATCTGCAAGATGTTATGGAAGATTGCCTTCAAAAGTACAATCACAAAGCCTATGAGTGTGATGATAGAATTCTTGTGATAGAAGATAAACCAGAAGTAACAGCTGTTGCTGAAATTGTAGAACACTCTTTGGCGATAGATGTTATTCGATACAATCATCATTCTCTCAAAGGAGAACTTGATGCCAAAAAATCGATTCTTCTTGCTTTGGGAACGGAATTGGAGCCTCGTAGAAGAGAACTGCAAGCGTTGAACAAACAGTTGTCCGAAGATGTTTTCTTTATGCTCAACAATGTTAATTTGCGACACAACAATTGTAACGAGAGTGATGCTTCAAAGTACAAAGAAACAGTTGCTCAAATGACAAGTGACCAACTTGAGGAATGGTACGATGAATTGTATCAAATGATGCTGTTAGCCATTTTGCTTTTGGACAACGAAGATAGAACGAAAAAAGTGAAAGAATTAAAAGAGAAAATCATAGGAGATGCTACCAATGGCTGAAAAACTCGATATGAAATCCATGGATATTACAAGTGAGAATATTGCAAAGATTAGGGCTCTTTTTCCCTCTGCTGTGACCGAGGTAAAGGGGGAGGACGGCAAAGTTAGACTTGCCATTGACTTTGATGCCCTCAAGCAAGAGCTCTCCGAAGATTTGATTTCCGATAAAGCCGAGAGATATCAAATGACTTGGCCCGACAAGTCCAAGGCTAAGGTGCTTGCAAGCTCTCGTATCACGGCGACTCTCCGTCCCGACAAGGAAAAGAGTGTTGACTTTGATACCACCGAGAACCTTTATATTGAGGGTGACAACCTCGATGTTCTTAAACTTCTCCGTGAGACCTATCTCGGCAAGGTGAAAATGATATATATCGACCCCCCATACAACACGGGTAATGACTTTGTGTATGAGGATGATTTTGCTATGTCTGCCGAGGACTATGCCGAAGTCAGCGGACAGTACGACGACCAAGGCAACCGTCTCATTCCTAATCCTGAAAGCAAAGGAAGATTTCATACAAATTGGTTGAATATGATATATCCTCGCCTAAAAGTGGCAAGAGATTTGCTGACGGATGATGGTGTTGTTTTCATTAGCATTGATGATAATGAGCTGGACAATTTGCTTCGTGTATGCAATGAATTGTTTGGAGAACGAAATCTTGTAGCAGTTTTCCCTTGGCAAGCAAGGGCATCCATGCAAAACGATACCGATATAAGTTGCAATCACGAGTATGTAGTTGCTTTTGCCAAAATTAGAAGGCAAGAGAATAGAAGATTGAAAGAAAGCAATGCTTCTTCTTGGTACAATTCGTCTTCCTTTGCCTGCTTGCCTCTTCCTTTAAATCCTGAAAATTTTGAAAATCCAGATGACGACCCTCGTGGACCGTGGAAGGCTGACCCTTTTGATGCGCCGAATGTCCGCCCGAATTTAACGTATGCAATATTCAATCCCAAAACGGGTGAAGAACATTGGCCTCCTCAAGGTAGGCACTGGAGAACAGAAGAAAAAAATTATAAAAAATGGCTCGAAGATGGACGAATTGTTTTTGGAAAAAACGGAGATGGTCGTCCTCAATTGAAAGTTTTTTATGAAGAGAAAAAAGATTTCGGTTCAGTAGATACTACTTGGTGGACAAGTGACAAGTGCGGTACGGCTACACAAGGTACTAAAGAGCAAATGCAATTGTTTGACGGTTTTTCCCCGTTTGATACCCCCAAACCTTTAAAATTGTTACATCAAATCCTCAAACTTGTTTCTCGTCCCTCAAGTAATGATATCATTCTCGACTTCTTCAGTGGTTCTGCCACCACTGCCCATGCTGTGATGCAGTTGAATGCCGAGGACGGCGGTAACCGTAAGTTTATTATGGTTCAGTTGCCCGAAAAGTGTGATGAAAAGTCCGAGGCATACAAGGCTGGCTACAAGACAATTTGTGATATCGGTGAGGAGAGAATCAGAAGAGCTGGAAAGAAGATTTTAGAGGGATTAGGAGATAGGGGCAAGGAGTTAGAAGAAGCCTCCACCCTAACCGCTACCTCCTATCCCCTGACCCCTAAACTTGACGTCGGCTTCCGTGTTCTCAAGCTCGATTCTTCCAATATGCAAGAGGTGTACTACAATCCCTCTGCTATGACCCAAGACTTGCTTGGTTCTACGGTGGATAATGTGAAGCCCGATAGAACGCCCCTTGACCTTCTCTTCCAAGTGATGCTCGACCTCGGTGTGGAGCTTTCGGCTAAGATTGAGGAACATACAGTGAATCGCAAAACCTATTACACTGTCAACGGCAACGATATCATTGCTTGCTTTGATGATGACATCGACAACGACGTGATTACTGCCATTGCCAAGCAGAATCCCCTCTATGCCGTATTTAAGGACAAGTCCTTTGCTACGGATAGCGTTGGCATCAACAACGAGCAGTTGTTCAAGACGTATTCTCCGAGTACGGTAGTTAAGGTATTGTAAGATGCAGATAAACAAAAGAAATCTTTGGATTTATGCCATTGGTCTTGTCCTCTCCCTTGTGTTGCTTGGCTTGTATTTCATCAACCCACAAAACCCATGGTGCACCATTTCCGTTAGTGTTGGTGCAAGTGGCATTGGTGCAGTCATTTTGGCTTGGCTCATTGAATGGTCGAATGAGAAAACAAGGAGAGAGAGCAGAAAAGCAATTAGGCTGTCGAAACTTTATTTGGTGGATTTTTTTGCAACAAGATTGCTTGATAGGCTTGTTTTTGGATATTTCAGAAAAAGAGAGAAAATTTTTAATGCAAGAGATAAGACAACTTGCTATAGAATCACTTTCGATGAGCTTTGGAAGGAACTGCACGAGCAAGAGTATTATTTAAATTTGTTGCGTATGACAGAAGATACTTCCTTGCCCGACTCTCTGCAAGCAACAGACAAAGAAATTTGCAAAATTTGCGAATCATTTTCCAAGTATCTTGATTCCAATATAGCTGAATTTATTACGTTTGAGGCAGCTGGATATTTTAATGACAGTGAAATTTCTTCGTTAAGAAGTGTGAAATGGATAATTCAGTACGTTTACCAAAACGAAGATGGTTTAGATGAAAATGGATTAAAACAAATTTTTGACTGTCTCACGGAAATTAAAGAGTTTGAATATCTAAAGACGATGGTTTTCTACTATAAGGACAGAAAAGTAGATTGCATATCGAGCAAGAAGAAGGCATCAAAAGAATTTTACTGTTCCGAAGAAGATAGAAATAATGCCGTTTCTGCTTTGGAAGGAAAAAACTATCCTGATATACCAAAATAACGACTGCGTTGAAACCTTTTCAATTTTGAAAGGATTACTCCATGAAATTTCGTTTTAAAATACAACAATACCAAACCGATGCGGTAAATGCCGTAGCCGATGTGTTCCGTGGTCAGCCATACGTGGAAAGAACCAAGTACACAATGGATATGGGCGTCCAGAAACCGGAAATAGTATATACGGATAACGCGGTTCAGATGGGCTTATTTGATGCCCCTGAGACAAAGACTATTTTGGTCGAGGATTACGACGTAGGCTTTGCCAACAACCGTATCGAGCTTTCCCCGAGCATGTTGCTTGAAAACATCCGAAACATACAGTCTCTTGCCAATATCCGAGAATCGGACACGTTGTCTCATACCCTCGGTGCGGTTGACCTCGACGTGGAGATGGAAACGGGAACGGGTAAGACTTATGTTTACATCAAGACTATGTTTGAGCTGAACAAGAGATACGGCTTCTCTAAGTTCATCGTGGTCGTGCCTTCCATTGCTATCCGAGAGGGTGTGAAGAAGTCTTTTGAGATGACTTCCGAGCATTTTATGGATACCTATGGGAAGAAGGCAAGGTTCTTTATCTACAATTCCAAGAAGTTGGATGAAATCGAGCAGTTCTCCTCGTCCTCTGCCATCAATGTGATGATAATCAATATCCAAGCATTCAATGCAAGAGGAGCAGATGCAAGAAGAATCTATGAGGAGCTTGACGAATTTCAGTCAAGAAGACCCATCGATGTGATTGCCAAGAACAGACCTATCCTCATCTTGGACGAGCCACAAAAAATGGGCGGTACTGCCACACAAGAATCTTTGCAGAGTTTTAACCCTCTATTTTCCCTGAACTTCTCGGCAACCCATAGAGTTGTTCACAACACGGTCTATGTGCTGGATGCTCTTGATGCCTTCAATAAGAAGCTCGTCAAAAAGATTCAAGTCAAGGGCTTTACCATCAAGAATCTCCGAGGCACCAATGGGTATCTATATCTGCAAGACATTGTTCTCACTCCAAGCAAGCCTCCACAAGCCAAGATTGAGCTTGAAATCAAGTATCCTAGCGGAAAACTTGCAAGAGAAACAAGAATTCTCAAGGTAAGGGACAATCTTTATCAGACCTCGAATGAGATGGAGCAGTACCGTGGCTTTGTTATCAGTGAGATTGACCCGTTCAAAAATACTGTAACCTTCCTCAATGGAGAAGTGATTGAGTTGGGCAATGCTTATGGTGATGTTGCGGAAACCGATATTCGAAGAATACAGATAAGAGAAACCATTCGTTCTCACTTTGAGAAAGAGGAAGAGCTCTTTAACCGTGGTATCAAGGTGCTCTCTTTGTTCTTCATTGATGAGGTTGCCAAGTACCGTCAGTATGATGAAGACGGTGCCGAAATCAATGGTCTCTACGGCAAAATTTTTGAGGAAGAGTACAATAGCATCGTTAATGAGTATATCACCCTCTTTGATACTCCCTATGTGAAGTATTTGCAAAGTACGACGGCTTCCGAGGTGCATAAAGGATATTTCTCCATCGACAAGAAGGGCAGAAAGGTGGACTCCTCTCTTGCAAAAGGCTCGGATATTTCCGATGATATTTTTGCCTATGACCTTATCTTGAAGGACAAAGAAAGACTCCTTTCTTTCGATGAGCCTACGAGGTTTATCTTCTCCCATTCGGCACTCAGAGAAGGATGGGACAACCCCAACGTGTTCCAAATCTGTACTCTCAAGCATTCCGATTCTAACGTGCAGAGAAGACAAGAGGTCGGTCGTGGTCTTCGTTTGTGTGTCAACAGCAGTGGTGAGAGAATGGATGCTACCATTCCGAACTTTAACGTGCATTCCCTCAATGTGCTGACCGTTATTGCCAATGACTCGTATGAGGATTTTGTCAAGGGACTGCAAACCGAACTGAAAGAGAATCTTTACGAAAGACCCACAAAGGCCTCCAAGGAGTTCTTTGCTGGGAAAAAGGTTATGGTGGGTGGCACCGAGTGTGTCATCACCCCTGCCCAAGCAACGGCTATTTACCGATATCTTTTGAAAAACGACTATATTGACGACAACGACAAGCCCACAGACACGTATAAGAATGCCGTGGCAAACGGCACTCTTGCCCTTCTTCCCGACGATATAGCACACCTAAGAGAGCCTATTCACAATCTTGTTCGTTCCACCTACGATGCCGATGCTTTGAAGGATATGATTTCCAACGGCAATCAGTCTAAGGTGCAAGACAACAGAATCAACGAAAACTTCAAAAAGAAGGAATTCCAAGCTCTTTGGAATCTTATCAACCACAAGTATGCCTATACGGTGGAATTTGATTCCGATGAATTGATTGCCAATGCCATAAAGGCCATTGACAGTGAGCTATATGTCACCGAACTCACTTACACGGTTTCCACTGGAGAGCAGAAGAGTGAGATTGATGCCGAGGAGATAAAGAACGGTGTTTCCTTTAAGACGGCAAAAACGAGAACAAGCACTCTCCGAACAGCTGCTTCCGACACCATAAAGTACGACTTGCTTGGTAAGATTGTGGCAAACACTCTTCTCACAAGAAAGACGGTGGCAAAGATTTTACAAGGCATAGACCCTCAAAAGTTTGCCATGTACGGCAAAAATCCCGAGGAGTTTATCAACAAGGTGTCAAGGCTTATCAATGAGCAAAAGGCAAGCCTTATCGTAGAGCATATCACCTATAACTTGGTGGACGGCAATTTCGATTCCGACATCTTTGCCGAGAGCAAGGCGGTCACCGAATACAAGCTTGCCTACCGTGCCGAGAAGCATATCCGTGATTACGTCTTTGTGGATGGCATCAGCAAAACGGGGTCTATCGAGCATGAATTTGCTATGGCTCTTGACAATGCCGACGAGGTGTGTGTCTATGCCAAACTTCCGAGAGGGTTTTATATTCCCACTCCCGTGGGTAATTACTCTCCCGACTGGGCCATTGCTTTCCACGAGGGGACGGTGAAGCACATCTACTTTGTAGCCGAAACCAAGGGCTCTTTGGAATCTCTCCAACTCCGTGGGGTAGAAAAGGCAAAGATAGACTGTGCAAAGAGACTCTTTAACAAGATGTCCACGAGCAAGGTTAGATATGAGAACGTCACGAATTATCAAGACTTGCTCAACAAGATGAATGCGTTAGACTAAATAAAAACAGCATGGGATGAAATATCTCATGCTGTTTTTATCTATTAAGATTCGTGTCATAAAGTTTATCGAAGATGAAAAAAACAGGCAATCCTAAGAGTGGAAAAACAAAGCCGTTAGGGGGCTTCCTAACGGCTTTGTTTGATCTAGCACTTCGCGTCGCTCGACAACGAAGCATACGGTAATTTATGCAACCGTCAAGCCGATCAGCAAAAATTATCGTAGGCGAGGCGTAAGAGCGCAAGAGCGGCGACGGTGTAGTTCCCTACTCCGAGCCGTTCGCGTCGCTCGAGAACGAAGCATACGGTAATTTATGCGAGCGTCAAGCCGATCAGCAGAAATTATCGTAGGCGAGGCGTAAGGGCGCAAGAGCGGCGACGGTGTAGTTCCCTACTCCGAGCCGTTCGCGTCGCTCGACAACGAAGCATACGGTAATTTATGCGATTGGGAATTACTTCGTCGGCACGATTAGACCATAGTCATCATCCTTGCGCTTGTAAACGACGCAGGTCTCGCCCGTGATGTCATCGGCGAAGACGAAGAAGCTGTGTCCGAGCAGATTCATCTGCAAGATGGCTTCCTCGACCGCCATCGGCTTGACGGAAAAGGTCTTGGTGCGGATGCGGAATTCGGCGTCGTCATCGTCGAAGTCGTCAAAGACGGCGAGCTTCAGCCCGCTGCCCTTGGACTGCTTTTCAAGACGGGTCTTGTTCTTGCGGATCTGGCGTTCCAGAGCCTCGACCGCGACGTCGATCGCGTTCGCGAAGCTCTCAGCGCCTGCCTCGGCGCGGAAAAGAAGTCCCCCCGTGCGGATGGTGATCTCCACCATCTCCTGCTCGTGACGGCGGCTGAACGAAACGGTCATCTCCGCGTTCTCGTCAAAAAACTTGTCAAACTTGGCAAGCTTTTTCTCAGCCATTTCCTTCGTGCTCTCATACACACTCATCTGTCTGCCGGTCATAATGATCTTCATACGGGTACCTTCTTTCCTTGGATTTGCAAGGGTTCTTTCCCTTGCACTTCTATTCTAACACAAAATTTGTTTATTGTAAATAGTAAAAAGAAAAAAATATTTATTTTTTTGTCTAAAATAACATATATTTTATCAAAAGCACCACTCTTTCCACAAAAACGCCCCAACCACGCCCCCTCCCCCGCCGCCGACAAAAAGCCACCTGCCGCCAAGCTCCCCAAAATCCCGAAAAAACCTGAAAAAATTTCATTTTAGGGCTTGACATTTCCCTTTCTTTGTGCTATAATAATCAAGCTTTGGAAAAAGCAACAAAGATCTGGGTGTGGCGCAGCTGGTAGCGCGCTACCTTGGGGTGGTAGAGGCCGCAAGTTCAAGTCTTGTCACTCAGACCAAAAATCGGGAGTCGTAAGATTCCCGATTTTTCTTTATTTATCTCGCAAATCCTCACGAAATCTCGCGCTTTCGCAATATAATCAATGGGCTTGTTCTTCCCTGCTTTCGGGGTTGAACAAGCCCATTTTTCGCCTTTGACCACATGTTTGACCACTTACGGAGATTTTGGGATGATTTTTTGTTGCTTTTCATCAATTTCTACCAGTAAGTTTAGTAATCATTTTTTCAGACACACGAGATAGCAATTCATTGTTAAATAGTAGTTTTTCTTTAGCAACGGAATTATCAAGCACATGTGTATTGATATATTCAAATAAAATCTTTGAAGCAAAACATTGAGCTGCTACTGTACTCTTTTTCAACAAATCATAATGTACATCACCGCGACTATGTGCCGATGGATTTCTCAAATCAAAAAACAACTCATAGTAAAAATCAAAA